>JAHZBZ010000020.1 GCA_019423125.1 Bacillota bacterium
CCGCGCGGGCGCGCGCTTTTTTGTTCATTCCCCTCTCCCCTCGAACAGGATGAGGGAGGTAAAAGTGACCGTGCCCTCGCCGCGGCTGTACGGAAGGCGCGCCGTGCGGCACACTTCGCCTACGTCAAGACCGCACGCCTCCATCGAGGGCATCGCGAGATCGGGAAAGAGACAGGGCGCGTCCGGATAGGTACAGCGCTCGCAGAGACGGCACCCGCCCGCGCCCATCGCAAACACCCGCTCTTCCAGCTGCGCGACAAAGCGGGAAAAGCGCAGGCAGTGCTCCCGCTCCAGCGCGAGCGCCGCGGGAAGGTCGAACGGGTCGGAGAGCGCGCCGAACGTCTGCACGAGCAAGCCGTGCGGAAACGCCGCCGCGCGGCGGGACAGCGCGTCGAGCGAGCCGCAGGCGGGCGGGCACTGCCAGCACCTGCCGTACCGCCCGCAGGTGTCTTTGCGGCACATCTGCCGCACCTCTTCGCGAAAATTAAGAATGGCCGAAAACTCCGCCGCCGCGCCGAAGCCGAAGGCGAGCGCGCGTTCGGCGCGCGTCACAGCATCCTCTCGCCCATCTTCTGTCCGCCGAGGATGTGGATGTGCAGATGATGCACCGTCTGGCCCGCGTCCTCGCCCTGGTTCACGATCAGGCGGTAGCCGCTCTCAAGCCCCAGCGACGCCGCGATGGAAGGGATCTTCTGCATGCACTTTTTGACCAGCTCCGCCTGCGCCGCATCCATCTCGGCGAGGGTGGCAAAGTGCGATTTGGGCACGACGAGGCAATGCACCTTCGCCTGCGGCGCGATGTCCAGAAAGGCGAGCATGTCGTCGTCTTCGTACACCTTTTTCGAGGGGATCTCCCCCGCAATGATCTTGCAGAAAATGCAGTTCTTGTCCATGGTCTTTCTCCTTTTTTATCTCGATTTTGTCTCTTCGTCCGCGGGGCGCACGAGCAGTCCGTCCGCGTGCCTTTCCAGCGCGAGAACGCGCGTGCGGCGGCGGAGGTCCTCCTTCGCGTACAGGCGGATATAATTTTCCGAATAGCCGACGGTATAGCCGTCCTTGCGCTCCTCAGGCACGAGTTCGAGCGCCTTGCCGATGAACCTTCCCTCGTATTCTTCGCGCAGCTGCTTTGCGAGCGCAAGCAGGCGATGCAGGCGCTCCTTTTTCACCTGCGCGGGAAGGTCCTTTTTCTTCGCCGCGACGGTGCCCGTGCGGCGGCTGTAATTGAAACAGTGTATCTGCGAGAATGCCGCGCGGCGCGCGAGGTCGAGCGTCGCCTCGAAGTCCTCTTCCGTCTCGCCGGGAAAGCCCGCGATGATGTCCGTCGTGATCGCGGCGTCGGGGAAATACGAGCGCACGAGCCCGACGCAGGCGAGGAACTGTTCGCGCGTGTAATGACGGTTCATCGCGCGCAGGACGGCGTCCGAGCCGCTCTGCAAGGACAGATGAAAGTGCGGCGCAAAATCGCGCACCTGCTTTGCCGCACCGAGCAGGCGCTCGCCGATCACCCCCGCCTCGAGGGAGCCGAGGCGGATGCGGCAGGGCGCGTCGCGCACCGCGAGCAAAAGGTCGGAAAGGTCGCGGCCCTTGTCCGAATAGGAAGAGATGTCGATGCCCGTGATTACCGCCTCTTCGGCGCCGCAGGACAGGATCTCCGCCGCCGCGCTCTCCAGAGAGCGGGAACGGCTCCTGCCGCGCAGATACGGGATGATGCAGTAGGAACAGAAGTTGTTGCACCCGTCCTGGATCTTGACGAAGGCGCGCGCCTTGAAATTGCGGGGCGGAAGCAGTTCGTCGTAGGCGCCGTCCTCCTCGTCCAGCCGCACGCCCTGTTCGTCGAGAAGCGCGAGGATGCGGCTCTTCTGCCGCGCGCCCGTCACGAGAAAGACGTTCTCCTTCTCCGAAAACGTCTGCGGACAGCGCTCTGCGGCACAGCCGCAGACGAGGATGCGCGCGCGGGGCGCGACGGCGCGGATGCGCGCGATCGCCTGGCGGGATTTCTTTTCCGCCTCCCCCGTCACCGCGCAGGTGTTGAGGATGAACAGATCGGCGGGACCGAGCTCGTCGGAGACCTCGTATCCGCACTCCTCCAGACCGCGCAGGAGCGAGGCGCTCTCGCAGTCGTTGACCTTACAGCCGAGAGTGAATACGACCGCCTTCATCTGCGCCCTCCCAGCTCTCCGAGCGAGAACATCGCGACGGACAGAAAGGCGATCGCCGCCGTCTCGGCGCGCAGGATGCGCCTGCCCAGCGAGATCCCCGCAAAGCCCGCCGCGCGCGCGGCGTCGAACTCCTCCTGCGAGAATCCGCCCTCGCTGCCCACGACCAGCGCGCAGCTGCCCGAGAGCGCGGCGAGATCCGCATCCGACCCGTCCGCAAATTCACAGGCGAAGAGCTTGTTTTCATACCCCTCCGCGGAGGCGAGCGCCGCCGCGAGAGAATCGAAATAATCCACATCGGGCACGCGCGCGCGCAGGCACTGTTTTGCCGCCTCGCGCGCGACCTTGCGCAGGCGTTCCAGCTTGTTTTCGTTCATGTACGCGCTGCAATAACGGCTGGAAAAAACGCCGACCGAATGCACGCCGAGCTCGGTCGCCTTCTGCACGACGAGCTCCGTCTTGTCCCCTTTGAGCGCGCCGACGAGCAGGCGCACGGGCACCGCGCTCTCCTTGTCGGAGGGGCGGCCGCGCAGGACGCGGCAGAGCATCCCGCCCTTCGTCACCGCGTTGACGACGGCGTCGTATTCCCGCCCGCTCCCGTCGAGAAGGACGATCTCGTCCCCCTCGCGCAGGCGCAATACGTTCTTCGCGTGCGCGTATTCGTCGCCCGTCAGCAGCGCTTCGTCTCCGATGTTGTCCGCAAAAAATCTGTGTATGCCCATGTGTCAGCCCTTTTTGAAGGCGAGAGCGTACCACTCTCCCTTTTTATTCTGTTCGACGAGGCGGAGCCCCAGCCCCTCATAGACGCCGACGACCTGCGCGAGCTTGCTGTCGATGATGCCCGAGAGGATGAGCGTGCCGCCCTGTTTCAGATTTTTGGGGATGCTCGGCGCGAGACGGCAGAGAATGTCCGCCGTGATGTTCGCCGTCATCACCTCGCCCGCGATCTCGGCGTTGTCCAGAAGGTCGGAGAGGGCGACTTTCGCCCTGTCCGCGACGCCGTTGAGCGCGAGGTTGTGCTCCGCACTGCGCACGGCGACGTAGTCGATGTCGGTAAGATAGGCGAACTTCGCGCCCAGTTTGAGCGCGCCGATGCCGAGGATGCCGCTCCCGCACCCGACGTCCACGACCGTGTCCCCTTCTTTGAGATAGCGCTGCAAAAATTCCAGGCACATCGAAGTCGTCTCGTGTTCACCCGTGCCGAACGCCATGTTGGAGTCGAGGCGGATCACCTCCTGTCCCGCCTTTGGCGCATACTCGATCCACTCGGGACAGACCACGAGGCGCTCCCCGATCTCGATGGGACGGAAGTGTTTTTTCCACACGTCGATCCAGTCGTCCCCCTCGATCTCGCGGCGGGAAGTCTCCAGCGTGCCCAGCGGCAGTTCGCTGCGCGCGCGGAGCTGTTCAATGTCCGCGAGGATAGAGCGGATGTTTTCGTCCGCGATGTCAAGAGGCAGAAAGCACTTGACGAGCACGTCGCTCCGCTCCTCCGCGAGCCCGTCCTCCATGTAATCCCAGAAGGTGCGCTTGTCGCGCTGCAGCGCGATCACGTCGTTGACGTCGCAGATGGTCACGCCGTAATTGGTGTAATTCCAGAAAATGTCGGAGATGAGCTCGCTCCCCTCCGTCGTGGTATGCACGGTAAACTCGATGAATTTCATGATTCCTCCTCAGTGTCCTGCGATGTTTCTCTCTCCTCTTCTCCCTCCGTCTCCCGCGGCGCCGTTTTTGCCTGCGCCTTCTTTGCGGCGCATGGCACAGAGGACCTCGTCCTCCTCCTCTCTTTCCCTTGCTCTCATCGGCACCTCCTCTTCTTCTCTTAGACTATTTTAAACTTTTTTTGCCCCGCCGTCAATCTATTTTTCACGCCTGCGCGGGCGGGAACGAAAAAGGCCCCGCAGGGAGCGGGGTCAGCGTTCTTCGGAGGGCTTCGGATCGCGCACGAGGCAGTATTCTTTCAGCCCCGAACCCGAATCGAGGGTGTCGAACAGGCGGAATCCGTAATGGCGGTACATGTCGAGGTTGGCGGCGTTGTGCGTCTCGAGCGCGACGCGCACCCCTTCGCGGTCGGCATGTTCGAGCACGGGCGTGATCAGCGCGTGCGCAATGCCCATGCCGTGGTAGCGCGTCCGCACCGCAAAATAGACGATGTGGATGCAGTTCTCCCCCGCGCGGCGCACCCAGTCGGAGGAGAGAAATTCTTTGTACGTGCGGAATTTCTCCGCGACCCCGCCCGACTCGTCGTCCTCGAGAAGGCGCTGTTGCGTGAGATATGCGAAGTAGCGCTCGGCGAGGTATTTGCGCACCCCTTTGTGCTCGGCGGGATCCTCGAGCAGGATGAGCCCGCGCACTTCGGGCGAATCGGCATACATGTCGCAATACTGCGCGATCTCGTTCGCGTCGCAGTCGAACACGTCGGGCAGGATCTCCTGCCGCTGCGCTTCCGAAGGGATGAGCACGCGGTAGAGCGGGTCGGCAAAAAAGCACTCGGTGAGCGTGTCGACCACCGCGTCGAAGTCCTCCCTCTGCAATCGGTATAAGTTTGCTATTTCCATGAGCGTTTCATCTCTCGAGCGCCTGCATGACGGCGATCGCTCCTTTGAGTTTTTCGTTGAGTTCCTGCAGATGCACCGTCTCCGCGCGCACGATGCGGCAGAGTTCTTTTTTCTGGACGGCGATCGCCGCGACGAGCACGTTGCGCTCGGCGGCAAAGTCGGGATTTTCCTCTTTGCGCTTGGACATCACCGAACGCAGGGTGTCGAACAGGTCGATGTGCCCCGTCAGGCGGCCGCTCCCCCACGTGCCGGTGTCGGTCAGCGCGCGCGCCGTGAAGTACGAGGTCACGCCGCGGCCGAACGCCTCGGCATAGCTGTTGTCGTCCACCTCCACGATCGCCGCCTTTGCGCCGTCCGCATCCCCCTCTTTCAGACAGGCGAGCGCGCGCTCCATGTAATCGATGTTGCGCTGGACGTTCTCGTGCGGAAAGACGGATTTTTCGTACCAGTCGAGCGCGACGAAGCGCCCCTCGCACAGGCGGAAGGCGTCCAGAAGCGCAGAAGCGGCGACGCTCGCCCGCTCCTGCGGCAGACGGGAGGCGTTGAAGGCGTGCACGCGATCGTACAGCTCCTCCGCGCTCTCCTCCGCCTCGTCCGCGGCGCGGGAAAATGCGGCGCAGGTGTCCGCGTCCGCGTATTCTTCCCACAGGCTCTTGTGAAGTTTGCGCACGCGCGCCGAAAAATCGAGCGGCGGGAGCGCGAGGGCGTCGAACGCGAGCAGAAGCCGCAGATACAGTTTGTGGTGAAATTCGTAGACGGGCGCATCGCAGGAATCGTCGTTGTCGAACTGCGAATGATAATGCGTCTCCATGAAAGAACCCGAGGAGAACTCGTTGACGAGCGAGGGAACGCCGTTCACCGCCATGGAGAAGTCGTCAGACCACGTCTGCACGGGGCATACGACGTCTGCGCCCTCGGCATAAAAGTCGCCCAGCTCCTGCCCCTCGCGCAAGAACTCGCGCAAAAAGCGCTTGTACTCGAATACGCTGCGGATGAGGTGCTTTTTGCCGTGCGCGAGCGCGGGAAGCTCGAGGTTGATGTCCGCGACCATCCTGCCGCACCAGTCGTTGCCGCCCTGCGTCATCTCGGCAAAGGCGCCCGCCGACCAGTCGTAGCGCGAATCCACTCTTCCCCACTCCTCGCTCGCGAACGCGACGAACACGAGCGTCTTTTCGGGGACGTATCCCGACTCGAGCAGGGACTTCGCGAGGCAGAGCATCATGGAAACGCCCGTGTTGTCGTCCTCGAAGCCTGAAAAATAGGCGTCGTAGTGCGCCGAGACCGCGATCATCTGCGAGGTCCTGCCGGGGATCTTTCCGACGATGTTGTAAGAGACGGTGTCCTGCGTGACGCGCGAATCCGCGGTCAGACGGACGGGGAGCCTGCCCCGCCGCATCGCGCCGAGTACCCCGCGCATGTCCGTCTTGGACATGGACAGGGCGGCGGCTTCGGGGATGCCGCAGATGTCCTGCGCGTTGAGCGCGGAGGGGTCCGCCTCGCCGTACCCCTTGTCCTGCACCGCGACCACCGCGAGCGCGCCCGCGAGGTGCGCCTGGTAGGCGGGATAGTTGATCCACCACTCGTCGCGCTGGTTGATGCGGATGAGCGCGAGCTTGCCGCGCACGTCCACCTTCGCAAAGTCCTTTTCGGTGCCCCTGCCCGCGTCGACCAGCTCCGTCTCGAGACCGTCCGCGACGAGATCGGTCTGATACCCGCCCAGGCGGACGGTGTGTTCGCCCTCCTCGTCCGAATAGGTCAGCGTTGCGCCGCGAAATTCCCAGCCGTCCAGACGGACGGGGTGTTTTTCCGCGTCCAGCCCGATGCGGCGCATCTCCGCGAGCAGAAACTCGCCCGCCTCAAATTCCGCGCGGCTGCCCGCCGTGCGGTAGCCGAGCACGGGATCGGAGCGGAAGCGCTCCAGCTCGCGCGCGATGCGGACGGAATACTCCGCATCCAGCTTTTCCGCCGCGCGCTCGTAAGCCTGCCCCGCGCGCACCTGCGGCGCCTCTGCGGCGCGATCGAATGACTCTTTCATACGCCCCTCCTCTTTTCGCCGTGTATTATAGCACCGCGCGGGCGCGCCTGTCAAACGCGCGACGGCGGATGATAAAATTTCCCGCCGTTGTTCGCCCGCCCCGAAAAATGCACAAAAAGCGCACAAAAAAACTCCCCGAAGGGAGTTCTTTCAGTCCTGCGGCTTGGGAAGCGGCAACAGCACCGTCACGCGGAAGACCCCGTCCTCGGCGCGGATGTTGAGCGTGCCGCCGTATTTTTCCACGATGCTGCGGATGCTCTTCATGCCGTAACCGTGATAGAGCGTGTTGGACTTCGTCGTGACAGGCAGCCCGTCCTCGAACACGACCTCGCCCGTGTAGCGGTTCTCCACCTGCAAAAACGCCATCCCCTTGGATTCGCGAAGCATCATCGAAATGACGCGCCCGGCGGGCTCCGCGACCTTCGAGACCGCCTCGATCGCGTTGTCGATCATGTTACCGAGCAGAGAATAGGCGTCGGAGGCGCTCAGAAAGTTCAGGATCTCGCCGTCCGCTATGCGCTCGAAGCGAATATTCTTCTGCTCGCAGACGAGGCTCTTTTCGGTGAAGATCACGTCCAGCACCTCGTTGCCCGAACGCACGGTCATGTCGTAGAGGGTGACGGCGCGCTCCAGCTCGTAGAGTTCCTCTCCCGAGAGGCGGTTTTTGAGCGCGAGGAGCTGGTGCTTGACGTCGTGGAACTTGATGCCGAGCATCTCAAATTTCTCGCGCGAGAGGTCGTACTGCTGTTTTTCGAGATAATGCAGGTGCTCGCGCACGCGGTATTCCTGCTCGATCCTGCCCGTGCGGATCATGTTCGCGACGATATAGAGAATGAAGAAACAGCACAGGATGTCAAAACAGGTGTAGACGACGTAATAGTCGGAAGACATCTCGGGCGGATATTGGAAGAGCATGGTAAAGAGGATGAGCGGGATGGTCAGAAGGTAGGTCTGCCGCTTGCCGATGTATTCCTTTTCGAGCTTGCGAAAGAGCGGGCGGAACAGAAAGAAGGCGGCGACGTAGAGCGCGACGACCACCGGCACATAGACGAAGGGACGCGTCGCGGCGTCCATCTCGCGGTCGATGAAAAAACACAGGAGCTCGCCTAATTTATAGGCGCCGTGCTGGATCCCGTATGCCGCGATGGAGGCAAACACGCCGACGTGAAAAGGCGTGTCGAAACAGAAAAAGATGGCGGCGACGGAAGCGGCGTACAGCGTGATGTACCGCCCGACGCGCAGGACGTCGAAACTGCCGATGACGAGCGAGAACTTCGAGTCGAGAAAGCTCCAGAGAAAGGAGAGCGCGAACAGCGCGCCTACGCAAAGCACGGCGCGCGCGGCAAACCAGCTGCGGCGGCAAAAATACAGGGTGAAGATGACACAGCTGAGCACAAGCTCGACGACATAGCCGTGTTCGTAGAAAAAGGAAAGAAAGGCGCCCATCACACAAAATTTCCCTCGCCGATCCACGCGGCGAGCTCGCTCATGAATTTCTTTTTGCGGGGATGGCTGATCTGCAGGACGTCCCCGTCATATAACTTGATCTCGTAGCCGTCCACCGAGGCGATGCTCCTCGGGTTGACGAGATAACAGCTGTTGCAGCGCAGAAAACGGCAGGCTTTGAGCTGTTCTTCCACCTTGCTGAGCGTGCCGACGGCGCGCACGGTCTGCCCGTCCGCCATATGGTAACAGAGTTTGTGCCCGCTGATCTCGACGTAGGTGATCTCGCGCGCGGGAACTTTCAGAAAAGACGCCCCGCTGCAGATCGCGACCTGCTGTCCCTCCTCCGCGCGGATGAGCCCCACCGCCTTGCGCATCTTCATCTCGAAGTCGCGGTACACGACGGGCTTGACCATGAAGTCCAGCGCGTCCACCGAATAGCCCTTGACCGCAAACTGTGCCATGTTGGTGACGAAGATGAGCTTTGCCCAACGGTCACTCGCGCGCAGGCGCTGTGCCGCGCGCATCCCGTCCATGCCCGGCATGAGGATGTCCATGAAGATGAGATCGAACGCGCCGCGCGTGCCGTCCAGAAAGGACACCGCGTCCGAAAAGCGCGACACCTTGACGGCAAGGCCGTTCTTTTCCGCATATTCGTCTATGAACGCGCACAGCTGTGCCGCGTCCTGCTCGTTGTCCTCCACGACTGCGATGTTGATCATGGCGTCCTCCCGTTTTTTCTTCAATTATAACATACGAGCGCGCGTTTGAAAACAGTTTTTTCAAAATTCGGAGACGCGAAGTGCGAAAAAAGGGCCCTTACGGGCCCTTTTTTCACATGACGTCCTGCCGCTCAGGCGTAGAGCGTGCAGTCGCCCCAGCCCGTGCCGCCCTGCCCGCTCGTGTCCGTCACCTCGAGCGTGAGCGTGCGCGTCCCCTCGGGAAGGAGGACCGCGATTGCGCCGTAGTCCGTCTTCCAGCCCACGCCCGACCGCTCAAAGAGCAGGACGCCGTCCGCATAGACGCGGAAGGTCGCGTTCGCATACATGCCCCACGGCTGATTGTCGCGGATGCTCTTGTCGATGCCGTACTTCGCGGAGAAGTAGCGCGCGCCCGTGCCCGAAATGTCGAAATGCAGGGAGATGGTGCCGTTCGCCTCGATGTAGATGCCGTCCGCAAACGCCCTCTCCTCCCCGCCCATGCAGAGCGAGACCTCCCGCTTCGCAAACGAGGAGCTCCCCTCCGCGACGGGTTCGAGCGCCGAAAGCGGCTCCGCACCCTCGTAGACGATGACGTCCACCTTTTTCACGAGCTCGTTGCCCAGACTGTTTTTCGCCGTCAGCGTCACCGAACGGACGCCCGTCTTGTCGGTATCCACCTGCACGGAAGGGATCACAGACGTGACGGGCGCACCCGCCGCGGCGCTGTGCACGATGCTTGCATAGTCGGGCGTTTCCCCTTTGCGCACGAGGAGCGCGCTCTCCGCCGACAGGAGCGGATAGGCGGCGAGTGCCGCGGAAAGTATCTTTTTCATGTTGCCTCCGTTTTTCACGTTCAGCACAGTCTTATAACAGAAAAAAACGCCTCGGCAAACGTTCGGACGTTGCACAAAGGCGCCATTTTTTGGAGGGGTTTTGCGGCAAGGCGGGACGCGTGCCGTGCGCTAAGAGTTTTTCTTTCTTTGCGGCGCGCTCTCTTCGCGCAGGCGTTCGGCGAGCGTGTATCCCGCGAGAAACATCGCGTCGGCAAAGCCGAAGAGACGGTCACGGCAGAAGAGATCCTCCCCTGCAAGGCTGCGCATATGTTCGACCATGCTCACATGGAAGAGGCGAAAATCCGACCACCTCTGCACGTCCGCGAGGATGCCGAGCGACGAGAGCGCCTCGTCATACAGGCTGCCGCGTTCTTTCCATAGAGAGCGGACAAACGCGCTCGCGGCGCGGCGGCCGCAAAGGGACGCTTTGGGCTCTTCCCGCGAGACAAAGACGCCCGCGCCCAGCGCATACGCGCCCAACGTGCCGAGAAAGCGCGCCTCGCCCGAGCGGACGAGGGAACGACAGCGAAGACAGCGGGAGAGAAGGGCGAGCGAGACCGCTTCCGAGGTTTCGCACGGGAGCAGTTCGGAGGCGGGCAGAAAGCCGAATCGGTGAAGTTCGAGCGCCGCGCACGCATACATCCGTTCGCGGAAATGCAGAAGGCCGAGATCCTCGGACGGCTCGAACAGGCGGATGAGCGCCGCACGAAGGCGCGCAAAAAGCCCGCGCCCGCTCCGCTTTCCTGCGGGAGCGTCGGGTTCTGTCCAGCCGTCAAGACACACGCCCGTGTCTTTTTCTTCCATTTCCTTCCGCATCCGATTTTCTCCTTTCGGACATTGTAACACATCCGCGCCGCTTTTTCAATACCCCTGCCGCGATCGCAATCGCTTTTTATAAAAAAACCGCCCGCACAACACGATTTGCGGGACGAGATGTCGAACAGGCGCGCAATAAATATCCACCGGCATAGCCGGTGGTTTTTCAGTTTCGGGCAGTTAGCCCTAATACTACCAGCGGCGCGCAAGCCGCGCTTATGACGACCTGGCAGTCATGCGATTGTTACTTGCCGCCCGTTAACGGGCCTTTCCTATGCTTAACTTTCTTCTCCTATGCCTTTGCGCCTCTTTTTTGTTCCTTATTTTCCCGTTTACTTTTCTATCCTTGCTTTTTCTTCTTTTTCTTCTTTTTTGCCTTATTTCTTATTGCCTTTTCTTTTGCTCTTTTTTGTTCATCGGCATAAGCCTCTACTGAACCCCCAGACTATCTGGGGGTTTTCTAAATACAAAAAATTCCCGCTCACAGAGCGGGAAAATAATCACTTTTCACGGCACTTCACGCGAGGTGCGGAAGCGGGGAGACCATGCGGGATGGGCTTCCACTTCATGTTCTTATTGAAGAACGCGAGAATGTTGAGCAAGACATTGAGCAGCAGGAAGAAGGGCCAGAGCAGGACCGCGCTGACCATGACGGAGGTCTTCACCTTCGGGATGCGCCTGCGTTCAAGCAAGAGGAGCAGCAATCCCACGAGCGTGGTGCAGATATAGGAAAACACAAACCCCGCCGCAGACAGAATTCCGTAGATCGCCCACACTCTTGCGGGATCGTGCCCGAACAGCGGACAGAGCGCGATGAGGACAAGCTGCACGATCCACAGGACCACGCCGATCAGGCCGAGCGGCAGGATGGAGACCGCAATGTCGTAGACGGAGAACTTGTTGCTCTCGGTCTTTTCCTCCCCTTCCTTCTTTTTCTTGCGGGAGAAGAGGGCGCGCACGAGTTTGGTAAAGCGCGTGAAAAATACGATCAGGTGACCGCGCGCCCAGCGCAGGCGCTGGCGGAACATGATCTTGACGGTGGTCGGCTGTTCGTCGAAGAACTCCGCGTCGTCACAGTACACGATCTTTTTGCCCTCCGCGATCTGATCGGCGGTGAACTCCCAGTCCTCCGTGAGCGTGACGTATTCCCAGCCGTCTTTGATGATCTCGGAATTGTAGAGATACCCCGTTCCGGATATGCGCGTCGAACAGCCGCAGACGGTGCGGCCGCGCATTTCGTAGCGGCAGGCGGAGATAAAGAAAATGCCGTACAGACAGGACATGTAGTTGGCGCCGAAATTGACGGAATTGCGGTAAGAAGTGATGACCTGCTTGCCGCCCGTCGCGACGAACGCGTTGTTCATTTTCGATATGTACTCAGGCGGGAGACGATTGTCCGCATTCAGCACCAGAAAACCGTCGTAGTTCTGCCAGCCCCACTCCTCATTGATGCGCCCGATCAGATAGCGATAGGCATAGCCGAGCGTGCACTCGTTGGGATTGTTGTACTCATAGACGGTAGCGCCCTTTTCGCGCGCGATGCGCGCCGTATCGTCATCGCAGTTGTGCGCAACGACAAAGACCTGCAGCTTGTCCTGCGGGTAGTCGCTTGCGGCAATGCTGTCCAGCAGTCTGCCGATGACGCGCTCTTCGTTGCGCGCGGAAATAATGATCCCATACTTTTTCTTCTCATCCGTCTCGGGATACGTCTTTCTCTTGAAGATGCCTGCGATCATGAAAACGGCATAATGCAGAAGCATGAGGAAAAAGATGCCCCAGATCCCTGCAAACACGCACAAGACGATCTCTAAGTAATTCATAATAACCTGTTCCTAACTTTTTCTTTTCCTTCGGATAAAGGAAGTTTATCATAGAACTTTATGTAGTGTCAAGCAAATACACCTCCTATCTCACAAATGATGCTTCCTGTCCGTTTGGGCTATTCTCTCAAAGTTTGTGTCATTTTTTTGTAAGTTTAGGACATTTTGAAAAGGCGGGCCATATCCCGGGCCCGCCTTTTGCCTAACTTGTTCAGACTGTCTCATCCTTTGCCTGTCTGCGGAAAGCGCGGACCTTGCGGAAGAGCACGACGCCCAGCACCGCGATGCCCGCCGCCGCCACGACATCCAGCGCGATCAGGATGAATTTGTAATACGCAAACCCCGGCACGAACTGAACGCCGTGCACATACCCGTTCATACCCGCCGAATTAACGACCGTGTACAGAATGTGGTGCGCCGCTTCGCGCGCATATGCCTGGTACTCGGGACGCCCTTCCAGCGAGTATTTGGTCCAGTCGACGGTGGTCAGCTTTGCGTCGCCGCCCGCCGCGATGGACTGATCGGTGAACATATAGTCGTTGACCTCATAGTCGGTCAGGACAAATCCGTTGAAGCCCCATTCTTCGCGCAAAACTCCCGTGAGAAGCGCGTAGTTGCCGCCCGCCCACGTCGCGCCGATGCGGTTGAACGAGCTCATGATCGCCGTCGCCGCAGGCATCTGCGTCTGCTTCATCGTGTAGCCCGTGATCTTGCCGTCCGCATCCTTGATCGCCTCGTTGTAGTTGATGGTGACGTAGTTGTCCTCGATGCACATCTCGAAGGGCTTTAAGTAGATCTCGCGGATCGCCTGTTCGCCCGCCCAGGTGACGAGGCCGAGATCGTCGCGGTGCGTCTCCTGATCGTTGACCGCGAAGTGTTTGAGGAATGCGTACATGCCCTTGGACGCCGCGCCGCGGATCGCCTCTTTGCCCATCATGCCGCTGATGAACGCATCCTCCGAATAGTACTCGAAGTTGCGCCCCGCAAACGGCGTTCTGTGGATGTTCACCGCGGGACCGTACCAGCCGACGACACCGCTGTAAAGCCCGTCTTCGCCGACGCCCTCGCCCATTTCATAGGCGAGCTGTGTATTCCAGGTGCACGCGATCATGTATTCGGTAGGCCAGGTCATCGAATAGTAGCCGTCGCCCAGCTCGACCGAGCCGTGCCCGACCACCTTGTTCAGACCCGCAGGGCCGTCGAGGTCGGTGACCTTGGGTTTGTTGATGGAATCGACCGCGGGCGAGCAGTAGCCGCACTCGGCGATCAGTTTTGCAAGCTCGCTCAACGTGATCTCGTCGAGCAGGTCTTCCCAGAGCGGATCGTTATAGTCGAGGCCGCGCAGGTCGATGAGGTCGACGCCGTTGTCCGCGCCGAAGGTGTACGTCTTTTCGGGCGCCTTGTCCTCGGAGGGATTTTTGGAGCTCTTGGAATCGAGCGCAGCCTTGAGATCCGCGTCGATCGCATGGTTGAACTGCTTGCCGCCGATCTCCGCCTCGCTTGCCGCCGTGGACGCGGTGCCGTAGCGCAAACCGTTGTTGTCCATCTTGCTCCAGTCGGAACGGGACAGGTACACCGCATCGTCCAGTTTCGCATCGTCAAAGAGGTTGGTGATCTTGCCGTCCCCCGTCGCCGTGACCGAGTAGGTCTCCGTGTCCGTCACCGCCTGCGAATAGGTCGCGACAAGATCTTCGTCCCCTTCCGCATCCATGCCGTTTGCCGTCGAATACCCCCTCTTTGCGAGGACGTTGTTGACCGCCTTGTGCGCGTCCGAAGCCGCCGTCACATAGTAATTGCCCGCCTCGAGGATGTACGTCTTTGCGTTGTTCGCATCGTAAGAGGTGAAGTCCTTGAGGTTGATCGTGATCGTCACGTCTTCCTGCGTCTTGCCCGGCTCTATGTAATTCGTCTTAGCAAAGCCGACCAAAGACACAGACGCCTTCTCCACGCCGTACACCTCGTCGTAGTCTTCGGTGTAGGGAGACTGCACGTAGACCTGCACGACATCCATGCCCCTGCGATCGCCGTTGTTGGTGACGTCCAGCGTCACGGTGATGTCGCCGTTTTCATCGGGTGCGGACATCTCGAAATTGCTCCACACAAAACTCGTGTACGAAAGCCCGTAGCCGAAGGGATACAGAACGGTATCCGTATAGCTGTAATTGCCCGCGTTTTCGCGGTCGGTGACCACGTCTTCGTAGCGCGTCTCGTAGTATTTGTAGCCGACGTAGATGCCCTCGGCGTAGTTCACGTAATAGTAATCGGTGTTGCCGTAGCGGAAGTCGCCCATGTTCTGCATCGCAGGCGAAGAGAAGTTGTCATAGACAAAGGTGTCCACGAGATGGCCCGAAGGAGAGATCTCGTTGCCCTCCTCGTCGAGGCCCGTGAGGATATTGCCCAGGCCGTAGACGCCCGTTCTGCCCGCGCCGGGCATGTTGACGACCGCCTTGATGTTGGCGTAATCTTCCACCCAGCCCAGCTCCATCGCGTTGTTGCAGTTGACGAGAAGGATGACCGTGTCGAAGTTCTTGTTGAGGTAGTCGATGATCTCAAGCTCTGTCTTGTCAGGCTCGAGGTAGTGCTGACCCGATTCTCCGCCGAACGCCGCCATGTCGCGCGCCTCGTCGCCGCCTTCGCCGCCCGTGCGGGAAAGCACAAACATCGCAACGGTGCCGTTAAAACTGCTCACGAGCGAGGAGTCCGCCGTGATCTTCTCCAGCGGGCACTCGTTGATGCGCCAGTCGAGATCCTCTCCGTAATTGATGACGCCGTCGCCGCGCGAATAGGAGGAGGAGGAACCCGCGCCCGTCTTGTAGAAGTTCCACAGCTTTTCGTTGACCTTGAGGCCCGCGTGCTCCAGACCCGCTTTGAGGTCCTTGGTCAGCTCGAAGCTGCCCGAACCCGAACCCGAACCGCCGCTGACCAAATCGACCGAAGAATGGCTGAACAGGCTCAGCGTCGTGTTCTTTGCGAGCGGGAGAGCATTGTCCTCGTTTTTGAGGAGGGTGATGCCCTCCTGCGCGATCTCGGCGCACAGCGCCTCTTCATACGCGTAAAGCTCCGCGGGGCCGTCGAACGCGCTCTTGTTGTACTGCGTATCCGCACCCAGCGTGTCCCCTTTCAGGCTGTCTTCCGTCTTGCCGAGCGCCTGCTCGAAGATGTTGTCGAACATGGTCAGCGAAAGGACGTTGACCGTGATCGCGAAGGCGAGGATGAGCGCCATCCCGACGGCGATGATCGATGTGACGATCGCAAATTTCTTTTTACTCATTTCCGATAAAACACTCCCGTATTTTTTTTGCGGAGGGCGTTGCCGCCCTCCGTCCGTTTGTTTTACGCTTCCGCCTTCGAGAAGGCAAATCCGCTCAGGGTGACGTCGCCGCTGCGGGTACCTTCGCCCTTGCAGGAATCGATGAACACGCTGATGCCCTTGACTGCGCCGTGTGCGCCCTCGCCGTTATAGGTGACGGTAAACGTGACCTCTTCGTCCGCCGCGACCGTGACAAAGGAACCGCCCCATGCCGTATCGGTGTAAACTTCCGTGCCGCCGACGCTCACCGCCGAGACGTTGCACGCCGCCGTGCTCGCGCCGTTCTCGCCCGCGACCGTATTGGTGCCAAGCACATCCACGCGGATAATGACGGACTCGGTGCCGTTGTTTTTGATCTTGATGGTAAAGGTGTCGTTGCCTGCGGCGAGAGAAGCCGCATCGGCATAGACGGTCTTATAAGAAGATGCGCCCAGATCGGTGTACTTGACGTTCAGGCTTTTCGTGGGAGTGTTGTTGGGGGTGATGGTATATGTTCCCGCTTCGCAGGTGAACGCGAGGGAAGTCCCCTCTCCCGAAGGCTCTTCCGTACCGGGTTCCTCCGTTCCGGGCTCGTCAGGCACGTACGCCTCGCCGCCGAACGCGAGCTCGGAGAAAGTCACGTCGCCGCTGTGCGTGGCGGTGTCGTTGTAGATGTTGGAATCGATCATGAACTGCAGCGTCTGCGGACCTTTGGAAGTGTCATAGATCACTTTGATCTCGCTGGTCGCGCCTGCCGCAACGGTAAATGCAGAGCCGCCATACACAAGATCGGTGTTAACCGCGTTTCCGTCCTGCGTCGCGGAGACGTTGCACGCCTTGGTGTATTCCGTCATCTGCGTCTGAGAGATGATGTCCACGCGGAGAGTGATCGCCTCCGTTCCGTTGTTTGTGACCTCCATCGTAAACTCGCTGTGCGTGCCCGCGATCGTCGCGATCGGCGCGTTGATGTTCTTATAGCCGCCGTCGATGCCGCCGCCCGCGATCCCCGAATAGGTCACGTTCATGGAGTTGGTCTCCGCATCCGTGTTGATGATGTACAGCTTTCCGCCCGTGTCGCCGACGAAGACGACCTTCTCGCCGTTGATCGTCACGCCGTCGTTGTTGCTTTCCGGCTCTTCGGGAAGGACGATCTCGCCCTGTTTTGCAAACTTGATGTCGCTGACCGTGATGTCGCCCGAATGGGTGGTCGCGGTCTGGCGCGCGGAGTCGATCATCAGCTCGATGTTGTCGAGCACGCCTTCAAACTTTATCTCCATCTCCACGGTCTCGCCCGCGGGGACGTCGATGAAGGTGCCGTCCTGCGTCTTGAGCAGTTCGCCGCCGCTCAGGCCGTAGGAGTTGATCGCCGCCGTCGCACTGCGCACGTTGACGCGGATGTTTGCAGACTCTTCGCCGTCGTTTTTGAGGGTGAGATGCACCCAGTTGGTGTCCGCCGCTTCCTCTTTGAGCACCGCCTTTACGTTGTGCCAGGAGTTGCCGCTCACGCCCTCATACGTCACTCTCGAAGAGGTGCCGCTGTTCGTGACCTGATAGACGCTGCCTTCGCTGGCGCCGAACTCGGGCTCGACCGCCGCGAACTTGCTCCAGTCGCCCTCAAAGAGCTCAACGTCCTCGGGTTTTTCCTCGTCGCCCTCGCCGGGTGCGGGATAGGGATCGCGGCCCTGCGCCGTCGTCTTGACCCACTGATACTGTGCGCTCTCGTCGCCGGGATCGCTGTATTCGCCCATCCAGCCTTCCGCTTCGGGCGTGCCGCACCAGTAGTTCATCAGGATCCTGCCCTCCGTGGAGGGAAGAACGGTATCCCCGTCCGCCGTCACCTTGTAGACGGGCTTTCCGTCCACAAACCAGGTGATGGAGTCCTCCGTCCAACGGAAACCGTAGTTGTGGAATTCCTTCGTCGCGTCAAAGCCGAGGTCGTACCAATATTCGTGCCCGCCCTCGCCGTTGACGTAGTAGTTGAACTGCACTTCGGTGGGACGCTTTCCGCCGAGGAACTCGATGTCGATCTCGTCCCAGGGATTCGGGTTCCCCTCCGCGTCGTAGTCGTAGTCGCCCGTGCAGACGAAGAAAGTGCTCGCGGTGCCCATCTTGTCGGAGGGCTTCATGCGCACTTCATAGTCGCCGTAGCCGTAGAACTGCGTGCTGCGCAGCTCGCCGCCGAAGTACTGGTCGTTTGTCGTGACAGAGCCGTTCGGGTTCTCGCTGATGCGAAGGTGCGCCGCGCCGTCCGCATACGTGACGCTGTCCGCCGCCCAGTAGGTGTTGAACACCGAGCCGTTCGTCCAGCCGTCGGACGCGATGAACGCATCCGCCTCGCCCTGCGTGAAATCCGCGAGCGTCTCGCCCTTGAGCGATTCGTCCGTGAGAACGGGGCCCTTCGGCGCGCAGCCGGCGAATGCCATAGATACCGCCATCGCGAGCGCCAGAACGACCGTTCCCAAAGCAAAAGTCTTTCTTTTCATATTTTCCTCCTTAAATGAATTTCCGATCTATTGCGCGGCTTTGTAGCCGACCCACTCGTATTGCGCCGTAGCGGGGAGCGCGGATTCATCCAACGCACCGCACCACTCTTCAAATTTTTCACCCTCGCCGTTCCAGACGTTCATCATGATCTGCGTGGCCGCCGTCGGGATGTTCTCCGTCGCGCGGTACACAGCCTTTCCGTCCACATACCATGTGATCGAATCGGGCTGCCAGTCGAAACCGTATTCGTGAAAGTCCTCCGACCCGTCAAAACCCAGATAATAGAGAAATTCGTGCCCGCCCTCGCCCTTCGTGTAGTAGTTGAGCTGGATGGCGGTCGTGTCCTTGCCGAGGAACTCGATGTCGATCTCGTCCCACCAGGGGTTGTTCGTATAGGTGAAGAAGGAAGAGATCACGCCCGAACACTTTGCCGCCTTCATGCTGACCGAATAATAGCCGTAAGAAAAGCGCGCATAGGAACGATGTTCGGCACCCAGATAGCGATCTCCCTGTTTTTTGACGGTCATGTTCATCACGCCGTTCTCCACCACCGTGCAGTCATCCGTCCAGTAACAGTTGAAGGGAAAGCCGTTCTCATAGCCGTTCGCAGAATAAAAACCCTGGTCCCCCGCCTGCGAAAAGCGCAGGATCTTGTCCTCTTCCGCCGTATAGCGGTCGGGGATCCCCGCCACAGACTCGTGCGGCGTTCCGGGCTTGACGGTGTCCTGCCCGCCCGGCTGCGTGATCTCACAGCCAGAAAAGGCCGCCGCGCCGAACAGGACGCCGACGCAAAGAAGAGCCGTCGCTTTTGTAAAAAGAGATCCGAAAATGTTTTGTACTTTCATAAGCACCTCCAGTATAACAAAAAAACGCCCGTTGTCAACGAGCGTTTCTCGAATTGCACTTTTTTTACTTAATCTGTCTGTTTTCCGCTTTTTCTATGCTGAAAATGATGTTCAGGTGAAAGATATCCCCCGTGACCGACGTCGTGAGTTCGCCGCCGTACTTCCGCGCGATCATGCGGATGCTGCGCGTGCCGAAGCCGTGGTAGTCGGAATCCGCCTTTGTCGTGACGGGAAGCCCGTCGCGGAAGGAGATCTCTCCGCCGAAATAGTTGTCCTCCTGCACGATGAGAAGGTCGTTTTTCGTCTTGACGACGAGATTGATGATGCGCTTTTCCCGCTCGGGCAGCGCCTTGACCGCCTCCAGCGCGTTGTCGACGATGTTGCCGAACAGGCAATAGAGATCGCCGCTCTCCAAAAAAGAGAGCTTCTCCCCGTGCGCCATGCAGGAAAAGGTGATGCCGTTTTGCTCGCAGTAAAGACTCTTTTCCGTGAGAAGGACGTCCAGAAGCTCGTTGCCCGTCTCCACTTTCGTGTCGTAGATGGAGATGCTCTCGTTCAGATCGCTGACCGCGTCCTCCGAGATGTTCGCATGGCGGGCGAGAAGCTCGTTGATCTTGTATTTGATGTCGTGACACTTGACGTTGATCAGCTCGATCGTGTCCTTTGAGATCTCGTACTGCTGTTTGCTCTGACGGATCGCGTATTGAAGGTAATCCACTTCGCGCTGCAGATCGCTCTGTTCGAGCGTGCGCGAGATGAGAAGAAGGACGACGCCGCAGCACACGACCGAAAACAGGTTTCCCGTCTGCCAGAGCACAAAGTAGGTGAACTCCTCGAACCTGCCCTCGCGAAAATCGCTCAGGAAGGAGAAAAAGATGTCCTCCACCGAACACAGGAGAACGGTGACGGCAAGCACCACGACGGAGATGGTGAGCATGCGAAAATTGAGCTGTCGGTTGGGCAGGCGGCTGATGAGCGGGCGGATGAAAAGAAAATACGCCGCCGCCGCCGCGAGCACGAAGAAACCGTAGTAGATGAGGCGGTAGTATAGCTCGAACAGGTCGTTCCAATTGTCGTACAGCCGTGCCTGTTCGCCCATCCCCCACAAAAAGAGAAAGAGCTTGTAGGTGAGGTTCTGCGCCGCGTACGCAAGCGAACCGCAGAACAGGATGACGGAAAAGGATTCCTCGAAACACAGCCGAAGGTGCAGGCACACGGCGAGAAACAGCACGATGTAGACAAGGACCCTGCCCCACACGGTAAAGCCGAAGAGAGCGTAAAACCACGCGACGCCGAATGCAAGTCCCGCAACGACGGCAAGCCCGCCAAACGCCCTCAGCCAAAACAGGCGGGAGCGCTCGAGCTTGCGCGTGACGAGAACGCAGAAGACGTACAGCTCGAACAAAAATTCGAGAATGACGCGCGCATAGACGGAGAGGACTTCTGACAGGCTCATTTTGTGCCGCCTCTGCCTGCGCCCCCTGCGCCCGCAAACCAGTTGGCGAGCTCTGCCATGAACGCCGCGCGGCGCGGCCTGCTGATCTGAAGGACGCGGTTGCCCACCTGCACGTTGTTGTTCTTGACGCTGACGATGAATTTCGGATTGACGAGATAGCACTTGTTGCAGCGCAGAAAGCCGAATTCGCGAAGCTCCTCTTCCGCGGTCGAAAGGACGCCCGTCATTTCGATGACGTCGTCGACGAGGTGATAGTAAAGGCGGTGGTTGATGATCTCGACGAACATGAGCTTGTCGGTGGAAATGCGGCACATCCCGCCCGAAAGCGTGACAGTGACGCCGCGGTCCTCATTCATCACATAGATGTCGAGCGCCTTGCGGAATTTCATGGAAAAGTCGAAGTAATTGACGGGCTTTACGAGAAAGCCGACCGCGTCCACTTCGTAGCCCTTCTGCGCGAACTGGACCATCTTCGTGATGAAGACGATGGAGACGGTCTTGTCCGCCCTGCGAAGCTGCATCGCCGCTTCCATTCCGTTCATGCCCGGCATCTGGATGTCCATGAAGGCGACGGCATAGACGGCTTTATAATTTTGGAGAAACTCGGAGCCCGAACCGAAGCGCACGACGTTGAACTCCTGCCCCGTCTCCTCGGCATATTTATGTATGTAGGAGATCAGGCGCTCCGCGGCGCTGTCCTGGTCCTCCACAACGGCGATGTTCTTCATATGGATCCTCCCGAAACGGTCCCTTATCAATAAATATTTTACTATAATAAGGGGCGTTTGTCAATAGGAAGTAAAAAAACGCGAATAAGGTCAAACTTTTAAATACCGAATAATCATCCACGTGCAAAGCACGTGGTTTTTATTTTTCGGGCATAGCCCTTGTTCACTGGCGTAACGCAAATGCGTTTTTTAGTTGGCCTGCCAGCCATGCATTGGTTACTTACTACCCGTAAACGGGCTTTTCCTTTGCTTAATTTTTTCCCCATGACTTCGCTCTTCTTTCATTATTGTGCATTATTTTTTAATTTTCTGCTTGTTTTTCTATCCTTGCTTTCCCTCCTCTTTTTTGCCTTATTGTTATTGCCTTCTCTTCTGCTCTTTTTTGTTCATCGGCAAAGCCTTTCTTGAACCCGCGGACTATCCGCGGGTTTTCTTTATACAAAAAAGCCCGTCTGCCATATCCGGCGACGGGCTCTTCAGGGCTCCCGAAAATCGCAACGAGCGAAGCGACGTGAGATTTTTGGGAAAAAGGAGCCGCAGGCGATAAAGCAAACGGGTCAGGTTTTCACCTGACCCGTTGCTACGTCCGCCTTTTAAAATTCAGGGATCCCGAAAATCGCAGGGCGAAGCCCGAGATTTTTGGGAAGAGGAGGCACAGACGTAAAAGCAAAGAAGTCGGAAAAATCCGACTTCTTGCAAATTTCGTCTTGTGCCGACGACGTGGCGCAGAAGGCGGGATTTGTAAGGAGCGGCACAGCCGCGACGGAGCAGCGATCGCTGCGCCTTGCGCCGATCGCGTCACGTCATTTCGAAAATCCCGCCTTCGAAGCATAATAAGCCCGACGCCGAAAGCGGACGGGGTTTTACAGTGCGCGCTCTCGCCGCGCACGAAAAAAGCCCGTCTGCCATATCCGGCGACGGGCTCTTCAGGGCTCCCGAAAATCGCAACGAGCGAAGCGACGTGAGATTTTTGGGAAAAAGGAGCCGCAGGCGATAAAGCAAACGGGTCAGGTTTTCACCTGACCCGTTGCTACGTCCGCCTTGCGGCGACGATGTGGCGCAGAAGGCGGGATTTGAACCCGCGCTACGGTTTCCCGTACTACTCCCTTAGCAGGGGAGCCCCTTGAGCCACTTGGGTACTTCTGCGTCTGTGGCTGCGCCTCTCTTTTGATGCGCTTATTTATCATACCATATCTTGCTGAAATTGTCAAAGTTTCTTGCACATTTTTTTATCTTTTTTTATTCGCACCGCCCAAAAAAATTGCTCCCCTTCCGCGGCGATAAATTTTAAAGAAGGGTTGCGCGCCGCCGTCTTTTATGGTAAAATAGAAAAAAGGGAGGTAATCCTATGAACATCTGGCATGACATTTCCAAAGACCGCATCCAAAAAGACAACTTCATGTGCTACATCGAGATCCAGAAAGGCTCGAAAAGCAAATACGAACTGGACAAGGAGACGGGCGTGCTCAAACTCGACCGCGTGCTCTACACCTCCACCGTGTACCCCGCGAGCTACGGCTTTATCCCTCGCACGCTCGCAGACGACGGCGACCCGCTCGACGTGCTCGTGCTGTGCAGCGAACCCATCCTGCCCGCAACCATGGTGCAGTGCTACCCTATCGGCGTCATCAACATGATCGACGACGGGAAGATGGACGAAAAGATCATCGCCATCCCCCTGCGCGAACCCACCTACAACATTTACACCGACATCTCCCAGCTGCCCAAACACATCTTCGAGGAGATGATGCACTTCTTTGAGGTGTACAAGGTGCTCGAACACAAGACCACTTCCGTCAAGGAGATCCAGGCGCGCGATGCCGCCGTCGAGATCGTGGAAAGTTGCATCGCGCGCTACCAGCGCGTATTCGGCGACAAATAAAGGAACGCAAACAATGGAGAGGAAAAAACTTCTCGTCGTCGTGGACATGCAAAACGACTTCATAGACGGCGCGCTCGGCACCCCCGAAGCCGCCGCCGTGCTCGGCAAGGTGCGTGCGCGCATCGAGCGCGCGCGGCGCGAGGGCGAAACAGTCGTATTCACCCGCGACACGCACACCGCAAACTACCTTAAAACCAACGAGGGAAAGCGCCTGCCCGTCCCCCACTGCATCGAAGGAAGCTTCGGGCACGCGCTCGCCGACGGGCTCGCCGAAGAGGGAGAGCGCATCTTCGACAAACCGACCTTTGCAAGCCTCGCGCTCGGAGACTTTGCCGCCGCCGAAAATTTTGCATCGGTCGAGCTGATCGGCGTCTGCACGGACATCTGCGTGCTCTCCAACGCGCTCCTGCTCAAAGCTCGCTGTCCCGAGGCGGACGTAATCGTCCGCGCCGACTGCTGTGCGGGCGTGACGCCCGAGAGGCATGAGACCGCGCTGGATGCGATGCGCGCCTGCCAGATAGACATCCTCTGAGACATTTTCAATTTTGCGCAAAAGAGCGCCCCTGCCCGACGGCAGAGGCGCTCTCGCTTTTTCTGAAAATCACACTCATTCGCTGCGCAGGGCGACGACGGGGTCACGCTTTGCGGCGGCGGAGGCGGGCACAAGCCCCGAAAGAAGGGTGAGCGCGACGCTGATGACGATCATGATCAGCGCGCCCAGCGGCGGAAGCGCCGCCAGCCCCGCGATGCCCGTGAGCGGGTACAGGATCAGATTCGCGATCGTCTGCAACAGATAGGCGACCGCAACGCCGAACAAGCCCGCACACAGCCCGATGATGAAGGTCTCGGCGTTGAACACCCGTTTGATGTCCTTCTTCCGCGCACCGATCGCGCGCAGGATGCCGATCTCCTTGGTCCGCTCCACGACGGAGACATAGGTGATGACCCCGATCATGACGGTGGAGACGACAAGCGAGATGGCGGTAAACGCGATGAGGACGTATGTGATCGCGTCGAGGATGGTCTTGACCATGCCCATCAGCAATCCGACCGTGTCCGTGTAGGTCACTTCGGTCGGGCCGTCGTAACCGTCCAGGGAACCGTCATGCTCGGCGGCGTATTTCGCCTGCGCCTCGGCGACGATGACGTCGTTCCAGTCGTCAAGGTATTTCGTAACCTTGTCTTTGGTCTCAAAGTCGCGCGGATAGACGGAGATCGCGTTGGGCACGTCCGTCCCGCCGAGGGTGCGAAGGACCATCGTCGAACCCGTGTCGTTGGTCACGAACAAATTTTTCAGGAAGGCAAACTCGTCGGGAAGAACGGAGATTATGTCGTCGCTGATGCGTGAATAATACCCTTCGCTCAGATGGCTTGCGGGACACAGCGCGATGTTCTGCCCGAACAGCGAGAGGCGCGCGCCGCTCGAAATGCCCTGCGCAAAGTCATAGTCGCGCTGCATCCACTGCACGATCTGAGACTGCATGTTCGCTTCGATGTACTCGTCAACGAGCTGTTCGGTGAGATTGAGCCCGCTGGACAGACAGCCGTAGGTCAGCCCCTCTTTAAGGCGGAGGATGCCGGTAATTTTTAGGGAGATGCCCTCCCCTTCCTGCGGCGTGAGCGTCGAAAGATCGGTGCCGAAATTGCCGCGGTATTCAAAGGGATACTGCGCATCGGAGCTCTGTGCATACACTGCGTCGTTGAAGTAGAGCGTGAACTGCTTTCCCATGAGCTCGTCGAAAGAGAACGTCAGGTAATCCTCTATCTCTACGTCGGGATCGTAGCCGTCCGTGTCGCCGCCGCCCAGCTCGAACAGACCGAGGAAGGTCTCTTCGTCGATGTAGCCGAGCTGCGCGAGCAGAAGGTCGGTCAAATCGTTGTTGCCACCGATGACGAGGACCGCCTCGTCAGACGATTCGGGGAATGTGCCCGCAAGCACGTCGTACTGCGAGGCCACATATTCGGAATAGGCGTCGCGGTCTCTGTCGAACTGCGAAGTACCCGGCATTTCATGGACGACGTTCCCGAGATAATCGACGAGATAAGCCAGCTGTGCGTACTGTTCGTCCTGCTCTTCGAGCACGTCGATGAAGTACTGTTTGAGCGAAGAGAGAGAACGCACCTCGACCTGTTTTTCGTCGTTCGCATTCGTCGTCGTGACGGTGGTATAGATGTTGTCGTTGAGCACGACACCCGTGTCCTCGCGGATCGCATAATAGTAGGACTCGTCCATGTCGTAGATATAGTCGAGGTAGCCCTCCTGCGCGATATCGTTGGAGACGGTGAGGCCCTTTGCGATCTGCGTGAGGAAGGAATTGACGTAAACCTTGTTTTTCAGTTCACTCAGATCGGGCATGTCTTTTGCGGAGGCAAAGCCCGCCATGATCGCGGTGGGATCGAGACTTGTCTCGGTGATCTCGAGCGGATAATAGGAAAGCATATCCTCTTCCGTCTTGTTGATGTAGCCGGAAAAACCGTTGGACAGCGCGAGCACGAGACAGACGCTGATGATGCCGATGCTCCCCGCGATGGACGTGACCGCCGTGCGGCCCTTTTTGGTCAAAAGGTTGCGCCCGCTGAGAAGAAAAGCGGTGAGCGGAGACATGCTCGTCTTTTCGCGTTTCCCTTTCTTTTCCCTTTTTTTTGCCCCTTTCTGCGCCGCCGCGGGTGCCTCTTCGGAGGACTCGCCGCCGTCAAAGGGATTCGAATCGCCGACGATCTCCCCGTCGCGAAGCTCCACGATACGCGTGGAGTATTTTTTTGCGAGCTCGGGGTTGTGCGTGACCATGATGACCAGCCGTTCGCCCGCGATCTCCTTGATCAGCTCCATGATCTGGATGCTCGTCTCGGTATCCAGCGCGCCCGTCGGCTCGTCCGCAAGCAGGATCTCGGGGTTATTGACGAGCGCGCGCGCGATCGCAACGCGCTGCATCTGCCCGCCCGAGAGCTGGTTGGGCTTTTTGTCAAGGTGCTCGCCCAGCCCCACGCGCTCGAGTGCGCGCTTCGCGCGTTCTTTCCGCTCCTGCGGCGAAACGCCCGAGAGGGTGAGCGCAAGTTCAACGTTGCCCAGCACCGTCTGGTGCGGGATGAGGTTGTACGACTGAAAGACGAACCCGATGCTGTGATTGCGGTAGGCGTCCCAATCGCCGTCTTTGAAGTCGCGCGTGGACTTGCCCTTGATCACGAGATCGCCCGAGGTATAATGATCGAGCCCGCCGATGATGTTCAAAAGCGTGGTCTTTCCGCAGCCCGAATGGCCCAGCACGGAGACAAATTCCTTGCTACGAAAATTCAGGCTCACGCCGCGAAGGGCATGGACCTGTGTGTCCGCGACCTTGTAGTCTTTTGTGATGTTTTCCAGTTTCAGCATTGCATATGACATATCTCGTCGCTCCTTTTGCCGCCCGCACTTATTCCGACTTGAAGATCGGGCAGCCCTTTTGCCTGTATTCCTCGAACACCTTGTCAAAGGCGTCCATGAACTCGTTCGAGCTCTTCACGAAATTGCTTACTTTTCGCTCGCCCAGCCGTTCGATCAGCCGCGTGAGAAAGGCGTTTACGTCCTCTTTCATCTTCTCGTAGACGCAGCGCGCGCTGTCTGAAAGCTCGATGTAGGCGATCTTTTTGTCCGTCTCGTCGGGCACCCTGCGCACGACCCCGCGCGCCTCAAGCTTTGTGACCATCTGCGAGACAGCCGAGCGCGTGATACACAGTGACTTTGCGAGTTTGCTCGAAATAATGCGTCCGCCCGACTCATTCACGCGCACAATCTCCTTCATCATCTGCATCTCCGTGTCGTTGAACGGCAGTGCGCGGTTGAAAACGCTCACCCCTTCCAGCCTGTGCGCGATGCTGTAGATCTCTTTTAAAAGTTCGCTTGCTTCCACATCCATGCACCTTCTGTTAAGTTCTTAATCAATGATAATAATATCGCAATCGAGGCGGAAAGTCAACGGACTGATCCATGGAAAATAAGAATTTCATCATATTCTCATAAACGAAAAAAACTCCCGCGAAAAAGGGGGCGGGAGTTTACCAATCCTGTTTTTTAAGAGATTTGCTCTTGACGTCGTCGTAATATTCGAAATAACTCTGCTTATAGTCCTTCTTTTTGTCGCGTGCGAGAAGCTCCTCGAGCTCGCTCGGCGAAAAATCGGAGAGATCCGCTTCGCCGTCGAAGGAGGAAAAGAGCTTATAAAGATCAGATTCCGCCACGGTCGCGCCTCCTATTTTTTACTGCGGTAGAGGTAAAGGCTGGTGCCGTCCGCCTCGGTGCCGATGGAATATTTTTTCAGATACGGCATTAGCTTCTCCATGAGCTTTTTAAAGGAGTTGCAGCCGAAGTTCTTGGGAAGGAAGTCGGAATATTTCAGTTTCATTTCGGAAGAGATCTGCGAGTAGAACGCCTTGCCGTTGTTGTCGATCATGCGGTCGATGATGTTGTGCAGATCGCTCTTGCGCTTGTTGTCGAGGATCTCCGTCTCCTGCGGGACGGGCGCGGGCTGTTGTGCGGGAGCCTTGGCCTTGCGGCCGTTCTGCTTCTCCGCGGGCTTTTCTGCGCCGCCGTCAAGATAGATGAACTCGTTGAACGCATTGACAAAGCTCTGGTTTACGTTTCTGCCGCCGAGACCTATGACCGTCTTGTCCCGCTCGCGCAATTCGCGCACGAGCCGCGTGTAATCGGAGTCCCCTGCCGCAATGAAGAAGACGTCCACGTCCTTTTCAAAGAGGATGACGAGCGCCTGGATGATGAGTGCAATGTCGATGGTGTTCTTGCGCGGCGTCACCTCGAACTGCTGGACCGCAGTCATGGAATAGCGGTTGACCTCCTCTTTCCAGCCCTTGACCGATGCCTTGGACCAATCCGCGAAGATGCGTTTGACCATGATGTTCCCGTAGTTGGACGCCTCGTCGAAGATCTGTTTGGCGCTCGCTGCCCCTACGTTTTCCGCGTCGATAAGCACCGCGACGTTGTTGACTCTGTCCATTCCCGGCCCCCTTTTGCCTTTTTACGGAAATATTATAGCGCAATCGGATTTTGCTGTCAAGCAGGCAGAGAACAGGGCGTTAAAATTGCCTTTGCTGAAAACCGAGGCAAACCTTCTGTGTCCGCAAAATTTTTTTATTTTTTTTGACAAAATGGGGTCAAAACGATTGAAATAATCCGAAAAATCGTATATAATAAATGAGCATCTGACAGATGGGGATGTAGCTCACCCGGTAGAGCGATACGTTCGCAACGTATAGGTAGTCAGTTCGAGTCTGATCATCTCCACCAAACGCGACGTATACGCACACTCTGCGTTTATGTCAGAATTAGAAACC
>JAHZBZ010000021.1 GCA_019423125.1 Bacillota bacterium
AATAGGGGCGGTTGCCTATCAAATTATTGTGTTACTTTACCGCACATGAGCATTCTATGGCGTCGTCAATTTCCAAAGCCTGCAATGCCTTATAATAACTCATTGCCGGAAAGAGTTTTACCGTCATATGATACTTGATTGCATCGTTATTGCGGTAGTCGGCTTTACGGGTAAGTTCTCTGTAAATTTCAATGGTCTTATCAAATACTTTTTTCCCTTGCTCTTCACCGAAAGTTTCAATACAGTCTTTCTCTAAAAAAGGCAGGTTCGTATTTTCAAACTCACTCATCGCTGCCGTCCTCCATTTTCTGAAAGACGTCCGACGCGAATTTCTGCAACACATCCGATTTGGTCACGGCAATACCCCACTTTTCGTCGCCGAGTACAAGAAGCGTGTCACCCGCCTTTATATCGAATTTATCGCGCGCCTCGCGCGGAATGACGATCTGCCCGCGCTCTCCTACTTTTACAGTACCGAAGATATAATGCCCTTTGGGAATTTCCACTTTTGTTTTACCTCCTCATATATTCCATACTTTTCATATTTATATGAATTATATGATAAGTGGAGCCTTATGTCAACCATATTGAAGCCTACTTAAAAAATTTGTACTAAAATCCTGCTACTCTCAAATCCCAGATTTTATATTTATCCAATCGTCGCTCTTTACACCAATCGTCTATCTGCTTTTGAACAAATTCATATGATTCCGCGTCGTTTGAATATCTGCTCTGAAGTATAGTGAACCCCAGAATATCTCCTATATTGTTGCTCCTTTTTATATGAAATCTCGCTCCCATAGAACCATATTCATTATAAAGACTATAAAATCTTGATTTGCTGTATGCTTTATACCCTTCCCTTTGGGCAACACGGCAGTATTTCTGCCATGCGCGATATTTAGAAAAACTGCGTTTCCTGCGATCTTTTTCTATACTGTGAATATCGGGAACATAATACCCCTGTTTCTTTCCTCTTTTTGGATATAACATTAAATACAGATCAGCATCCCGTAATGTTGCCGGCAAAGGCAGTTTCAGATTCAACTCCTTTGCTCTTTTTATCGTCTTGATGACGGTTGTACGCGAACAGCCGCAAATCGTTGCAATCTGCGTATTGGTATTCCCTTTGCTATAATATAAAAGTATTGACTTATAATCAGTCATTTCGGCACCATCCTTGTCCATACTATACCACATACGGAGAAAAAAATCAAGTGTTCAACTTATATGGAAATACCCTTTTTCGAGCCTGTTTCAAGGCGTTTTTGACATGCAAAAAGGGCTTACCCTATTATTAGGATAAGCCCTCAAAACACAATATATTGTGGTACGACCAAATTAAACCACTATATATGTTTACCTCGGCCGTTTAATATTTGCTTGCGCAGCCGCGAGACGTGCGATGGGAACGCGGTAAGGCGAGCAGGAAACATAGTTCAGGCCGATCTTGTGGCAGAACTCGATGGACGAAGGATCGCCGCCGTGCTCGCCGCAGATACCGAAGTGCATGGTAGGTCTGGTCGCTTTGCCCATCTTGACCGCCATGTCCATCAGCTTGCCCACGCCGATCTGGTCGAGCTTCGCGAACGGATCGGATTCGTAGATCTTGTTCTCGTAGTAAGAAGGCAGGAACTTGCCCGCATCGTCACGCGAGAAGCCGAAGGTCATCTGCGTCAGATCGTTGGTGCCGAAGCAGAAGAACTCCGCCTCTTTCGCCATCTCGTCGGCGGTGAGCGCCGCGCGGGGGATCTCGATCATCGTGCCGACTTCGTACTTGAGATCGACGCCGCTCTCCTTGATCAGCTTGTCCGCAACGTCCACGACGATCTTTCTGACAAACGCGAGCTCTTTGACTTCGCCGGTCAGAGGGATCATGATCTCGGGAACGATGTTCCAGTCGGAATGTCTCTTCTTGACGTTGATCGCAGCCTTGATGACCGCAGCGGTCTGCATCTTCGCGATCTCGGGATAGGTGACAGCCAGACGGCAGCCGCGGTGACCCATCATCGGGTTGAACTCGTGCAGGTCTGCGATGATCTGCTTGATCTGTGCGACCGTCTTCTTCTGCGCCTTTGCGAGAGCCTTGATGTCCGCCTCTTCGGTGGGAACGAACTCGTGCAGAGGAGGATCGAGGAAGCGGATGGTCACGGGATAGCCGCCCAGTGCCTCGTACAGCTTCTCGAAGTCACCCTGCTGCATGGGCTCGATCTTCGCGAGCGCAGCTTCACGCTCTTCGACGGTATCCGAGCAGATCATCTCGCGGAACGCAGCGATCCTGTCGGGCTCGAAGAACATGTGCTCGGTACGGCAAAGGCCGATGCCCTGTGCGCCGAACGTTGCCGCCTGTTTTGCGTCAGCAGGCGTATCCGCGTTGGTGCGGACTGCCATTGCCTTGTATTTGTCGGACAGTTCCATGATGCGGCCGAAATAACCGGAGGAGGTGTCTGCGGGAACGGTCTTGATGCCTTCGCCGTAGATGTTGCCGGTGGAACCGTCGAGGGAGATGACGTCCCCTTCTTTATAAACTTTGCCCTTGAGGGTGAACTGCTTGTTCTCCTCGTCCATCTTGATGTCGCCGCAACCGGAGACGCAGCAGGTGCCCATGCCGCGCGCGACGACAGCCGCGTGGGAGGTCATACCGCCGCGGACGGTGAGGATACCCTGTGCATAGTGCATGCCCTCGATGTCCTCGGGAGAGGTCTCCAATCTGACCAGGATGACTTTCTTGCCCTTCTTGCCTTCTGCGACCGCATCTTCAGCCGTGAAGACGATGGAACCGGTCGCCGCGCCGGGGGATGCGGGAAGAGCCTTTGCGACGGGAACGGCCTTTTTGAGCGCCGCCGCGTCGAACTGCGGGTGCAGGAGCGCGTCCAGCGTTTTGGGATCGATCTGCATGAGAGCTTCCTGCTCGGTGATCATTCCCTCGTCGATCAGGTCGCAAGCGATCTTGATCGCAGCAGTAGCCGTGCGCTTGCCGTTACGGGTCTGGAGCATGTAGAGGTGCTTGTCCTCGATCGTGAACTCCATGTCCTGCATGTCGCGATAGTGATTTTCAAGCGTGTTGCAGATGCCCTGGAACTGCTCGTACACTTCGGGCATGATCTCTTTCATCTTGTCGATGGGCATCGGGGTGCGGACGCCTGCGACGACGTCTTCGCCCTGCGCGTTCATCAGGAACTCGCCCATCAGCTTCTTTTCGCCCGTTGCAGGGTTACGCGTGAACGCAACGCCCGTACCGGAGGTGTCGCCCATGTTGCCGAACGCCATCATCTGCACGTTGACCGCGGTGCCCCAGCTGTAAGGGATGTCGTTCTGCATGCGATAGTAGTTCGCGCGAGGGTTGTCCCAGGAGCGGAAGACCGCCTTGATCGCGCCGAAGAGCTGTTCCTTCGGGTCGTTCGGGAAATCCGTGCCGATCTTCTCTTTGTACTCGGCCTTGAACTGGTTAGCCAGCTCTTTGAGGTCGTCCGCCGTGAGCTCGACGTCCTGCGTGACCCCTTTCTTCTCTTTCATCTGATCGATGAGCTGCTCGAAGTATTTTTTGCCGACCTCCATGACGACGTCGGAATACATCTGGATGAATCTTCTGTAGCAGTCCCAAGCCCAGCGGGGATTGCCCGATTTCTTGGCGATGACGTTGACGACGTCTTCGTTGAGACCGAGGTTGAGGATGGTGTCCATCATGCCCGGCATGGAAGCGCGTGCGCCGGAGCGGACGGAAACGAGCAGAGGGTTCTCCTGATCGCCGAATTTCTTGCCGCAGATGGCCTCCATCTTCGAGATGTACTCCATGATCTCTGCCTGGATCTCGGGATTGATCTGTCTGCCGTCTTCATAGTACTGCGTGCAGGCCTCGGTGGAAATGGTGAAGCCCTGCGGAACGGGAAGTCCCATACCCGTCATCTCCGCGAGGTTTGCGCCCTTGCCGCCGAGAAGCTCGCGCATCTTTGCATTACCTTCCGAGAAAAGGTAGCAATACTTTTTTGCCATAAATACTTCTCCTCCTGATTAAGATTGGAATTAGAGTTTCGACCTTTCTAACACTTCTATTTTAATATACTTTGCGCTAAATTTCAAGTGAAAACCCGATCTTTTTGAAATTTTTTGCAAGGTTTTTGTTTTTTCGCGCCCGAGCGCCCTTTTTCTCTCTTCCCTCCGCCAAAAGAACGCAAAAACGGGCGGAAGCACTCCGCCCGCACCCCTTTAAAGAAGCGCTATGTATTCGCCGAGCGCGCGCACCTCGGCGTCCGTCTTGGCGCGGAAATACGCATACAACAGCTTGAGCGCACGCTTTTTTCCCTCCGCGCTCAGCTGCCCTTCGTCCGCCTCCAGTCCCGCGCACTTGCGAAGGACGTGCATCGTGCTTTCGCTCACGCCCGCGCCCCTTCCGCACTCGGGGCAGGTGAAACAGCCGCCGCCGATGTCGAAATGACAGCGGCCGGAAAGCACCGCGCCGCAGTCGGCGCACGCCGTCAGCTGAAGGCTGTAACCCGAAAGCTCCAGCGCCTTTATGAAAAAATGGATGAGCGAGAGCGCCTCGTCCCCTTCGCACATGCCGCGCAGGTTTGTCACCGCGCGAAGAAACAGCTCTTCGTTGACGATGCCGTCGAAGAGGAGCGCGTCGCACAGCCCGACGAGCGACGCCGCCGCGTAGAACTTGCCGATGTCCTCGCGCAGGGCGTAAAACCCGTCCGTGTTGGAAGCCTGGATGACGGTGCGCCGATCTCCCTTTTCCGCGAGGACGTACTCCGCAAAACAAAAAGGCTGGGCGGCAAAGCGCAGCTTCGCCCCCGCCTTCCGCACCCCCTTCGCCGCCGCGGAGAGCTTGCCCCGCTGCAGCGTGAAAAGGGTCAGCATTTTGTCACTTTCGCCGAAGTCCGCCGTGCGCAGGACAAGGGCGTCCACCTTGATCTCCATCCGTCCTCACTTTTTGAGCTGTCGGTACAGCATGTAATACGACAGGCTGCCCGTCTGCTCAAAGAGCTTCCACGCGACTTCCGCCATGTCGTCATCCCGCACAAATCTCGCCATATTCGCCCTCCGCAATGAGTATGTGCAGAGTCATGCGCGAATTTGTGCGGCAAATTCCGCCAGATTCAATCCCGCTCGAGCAGTTCGCCCTGGAAAGCGGCGTAGTCCTCGCGCCCTTCCCGCACGAAGCGGATCGCGGACGAGGGATGCATGTTCAGCCTGCCCGTGAGCAGATAAGCGACGTCGTACCCCCACACGACGCCCTGCGCGCGGAGCGGGAGCATGTGCTCGGTGAGAAATGCGAGCACGGGCTCGAGATGGAATTTGGGGTTTTTCAGAAAGCCGAGCAAGAGCTCGCTCGGGCAGTTGCCCGCGCCGCGGCCCATGCCGTTGACCGTCATGTCGAGATAGGACGCGCCCCAGCTCGCCGCTTCGATCGTGTTGCCGAACGCGAGCTGCTGGTTGTTGTGCGCGTGCACGCCGATGATCTTTTTGTGCTTTTCGCCCGCCTCGAGATAGCGAAGCGTCAGCCGCGCGACCTGTTCGGGATAGAGCGAGCCGTAGCTGTCCACGAGATAGATGACATCCACGGGGCTTTCGCCCAGCATCGCGAGCGCGTCGTCGATCTCCTCGTCCTTCGCCTTGGAGACCGCCATCACGTTGGCGCACGTCTCGTAGCCCATCTTCTTGCAGTGCTCGATCATCTCGATCGCCGCGGGGATCTCGTTGATGTAGCAGGCGACGCGGACCATGTCCACCACGCTCTCTTTTTTGGGGCCGATGTCCTTGCGGAAATCCGTCCTGCCCACGTCCGCCATCACGGACAGCTTCATGTCCGTCTTGTTGTCGCCGACGACGGCGCGCAGGTCCTTTTCGTCGCAGAATTTATATTTGCCGAATTTTGCGGGGTCAAACAGCGCCTTGGACGCCTTGTAACCCATCTCCATGTAGTCCACGCCCGCCGCGACGTTCATCGCATACAGCGAGCGCGCAAAATCCAGGGAAAATTCAAAGTTGTTGCACAGGCCGCCGTCCCTGAGCGTCGCGTCCAGCACCTTGATGTCGGGACGGAAGGAGAGCAGCGAGCCCTTTCTCTGTACGTTTGCCATTTTTACCTCTTTCACCTCCTGCCCGCGCCGCGGCGGGCGACCGAGAACCGCGGAAAAAGCCCCGCGTCAGTGTCTGTTTTTGAGTTCGGTGCACACGTCGGAGAGCTTCACGCCCGCGTTGCACAGCAGGACGAGCGCATGATAAAACAGATCCGCGCACTCGCCGACGATCTCCTCTTTGTCGCCGTTCTTCGCCGCGATGACCAGTTCCACCGCCTCTTCGCCCGTCTTTTTGGCGATCTTGTCCACCCCTTTCTCAAAGAGGTATGCGGTATAGCTGCCCTCTTCGGGGTTCGCCTTTCTGTCCTCGACGATGCGCTGGAGCGCTCCGAGCATCTCGGCGCCCGCGCCCGCCTCGACGACGGGGGTATAAAAACAGGAGTAATTGCCCGTATGGCAGGCGGCGCCCGTCTGCTCCACTTTTAGGAGCACGCAGTCGCGGTCGCAGTCGAGCGAGACCGCGCGCACCTTTTGCAGATGGCCGCTCTCCTCCCCTTTCTTCCAGAGCTTTTTGCGCGAACGGCTCCAATAGTGCGCATAGCCCGTCTCCAGCGTCTTGCGGTACGCCTCTTCGTTCATGTACGCCTGCATGAGCACTTCGCCGCTCTCGTAGTCCTGCGCGATCGCGCAGACAAGTCCCTTTTCGTCAAATTTCAGCTGTTCCATTCTGTCTTCCTCACGGCGATGCCTTGCTCCGCCAGATAGTTTTTGAGTTCGCGCATGTCGATCTCCGCGAAATGGAAGAGGGACGCCGCGAGCGCCGCGTCCGCCTTTCCCTCGGTGAGCACCTGCGCAAAGTGCTCGGGCTTTCCCGCACCGCCCGAAGCGATGACGGGGATGTTGACCGCCTCCGCCGCGCGCCGCGTAAGTTCCACGTCGTAGCCCGCCTTCGTGCCGTCGCGGTCCATGCTCGTCAGAAGCACCTCGCCCGCGCCCAGCTTTTCCGCCCGCGCGATCCACTCGACCGCATCGATGTGCGTGTTCACGCGCCCGCCGTTGAGATAGACCTCCCAATGCCCGTCGCTGCGCTTTGCGTCCACGGCGAGGACGACGCACTGCGAGCCGAAGCGCAGCGCCGCCTCCGTGATTAGTTCGGGGTTGCGCACCGCCGCCGAATTGACGGCGATCTTGTCCGCGCCCGCCGAAAGAAGCCTGCGGAAATCCTCGCAGGTGCGGATGCCGCCCCCCACCGTCAGCGGGAGGAACACCTGCTCGCTCGCGCGGCTGAGGACGTCCAGCGCGGTCGCTCTGCCGTCGCTGGACGCCGTGATGTCGAGGAACACGATCTCGTCGGCGCCGATCTTGTCATACGCCTTCGCGATCTCGACGGGGTCGCCCGCGTCGATCAGGTTGACGAAGTTGACCCCTTTGACCACCCTGCCCTTGTCGATGTCCAGACAGGGGATGATTCTCTTTGCTAACATGGTCCTTCCTTGTCATTCTTTCGCGAGCGCGAGCGCCTCTTTCAGGTCGATCGCACCCGTATATAGCGCCTTGCCAAGCACGGCGCCGTACACATCCGACTGTTTGAGCGCGCGCAGATCCTCCATCGTCGAGATGCCGCCCGAGGCGATGATCTGCAGTCCCGTCTCCTTCTGCATCTGAATGGTGCCGGTGACGTTCGCGCCCTGCATCGCGCCGTCCTTTGCGATGTCCGTGAACAGCGCACAGCGGATGCCCATGCGGCGGCATTTCTTGCCAAACTCAATGGCGGAGATGTCCGTCGTCTGCGTCCAGCCCTTGACCGCGAACATGCCGTTCATCGCGTCGATGCCCGCCACGATCTTTTCGGGAAACTGATAGGTCGCAAGCGCAAATTCGTCGGGATCGCATGCCGCCATCGTGCCGATGACCACGCGGTCCGCGCCTGCATCCAGGCGCTTGCGGATGTCCACGATGCGGCGGAGTCCGCCGCCGCTCTGGATGTACAGTCCCGTGCGCTTCTTGATCTCGAAGATCACCGAATCGATGCCGCTCTCGCCCGAGAACGCGCCCGAAAGATCGACGACGTGCAGCCATTCGGCGCCTGCGTCCGCCCATCTGAGCGCGAAATCGACGGGATCCCCGTATTCAGTGACCTGCGTCTTGTCCCCCTTGTAAAGGCGCACTGCCTTTCCGCCGAGAATGTCTATCGCCGGAAATAAAATCATGACTCTTCCTCCGAATTATTTTTATGCTCTGCCCATGCGGCAGAAATTCTTTAACAGTTTCAGTCCCGCGCCCCCGCTCTTTTCGGGGTGGAACTGCACCCCGTACACGTTCTTGCAATATACCGCGGAGGGATAGGTGACAAAATAATCCGTCTTTGCCGCGGCGAACTCGTCGGGACAGTCGGCGCGGTAGCTGTGCACGAAGTAAAAGTTCGTGCCCTCGGGAATGCCGTCGAACAGCGGCGTGCGAAGGTCGAACACGCGGTTCCAGCCGATCTGCGGGATCTTGCCCTCCGCAAAGCGCACCACCTGCCCTTTCACGAAGCCCAAACCCGAAAACTCTCCGTCTTCGAAGCTCTTTTCCAACAGGAACTGCATGCCGAGGCAGATGCCGAGCACGGGCGTGTCCTCTGCCCGCGCGCGGACGTAATCGGAGAGATGCGCGGCGTCCAGCTGCGCCATCCCCGCGCCGAAAGAGCCGACGCCGGGCAGGATCAGCCTCTCGCAGCCGTCCAGCACCTTCGCCTCTCCCGAGACGACGGCGCGTTCGCCGATCGCCTCCAGCGCCTTCTGTACCGAGCGCAGATTGCCCGCGCCGTAATCGAGGATGCCGATCATAACACGCCCTTGGAGGAGGGAACGCGGTCGGACACGATGCGGACGGCATCCTGCAGGCACTTTGCGAATGCCTTGAAGATCGCCTCCGCCTCGTGGTGCGCGTTGCCCCTGTGCAGCAGGCGGACGTAGATATTCATGCCCGCGTTGAACGAGAGCGCGCGGAAGAACTCCTCTACCAGTTCGCCGTCGAAGGTGCCGATCTTGCCCGAGAGTTTGTCCTCGAAGTTGAGGTATGCCCTGCCGCCCAGATCGATCGCGACCTGCGCCGCGCATTCGTCCATGGGCAGGACGCGGTCGGCAAAGCGCGCGATGCCGCGGCGCTCGCCCAGCGCCTCCGCGATCGCCTTGCCCAGGCAGATGCCGACGTCCTCCACGCTGTGGTGGTAGTCGACGTCCGTATCACCCTTGCAGCGCACGAAAAGGTCGGCGCCGGAATGCACGCTTAAAAGTTCGAGCATGTGATTGAAGAACCCGACGCCCGTGTCGATCTCGTTTTTGCCCGTCCCGTCCAGATCGAGGGAAAGCTCGATCTGCGTCTCGCGCGTCTTGCGCTTTATCTCCGCCTTTCTCATTTCATGTCCTCCAGCCGCACGCGCACCGCATTGGCGTGCGCGCCCAGGCATTCGCTCTCGGCGAGGCGGATGATGTCCTCCCCGTCCGCCGCGATCGCCTCTTTTGTGTATTCGATGACGCTCATCTTCCGCAGGAAGATGTCCGCGTTCAGGACCTGGAAAAACCGCGCCGTCCCGCCCGTGGGCAGGATGTGGTCGGGACCCGCGAAATAGTCGCCGACCGGCTCGGGGGTGTAACTGCCGAGGAACACCGCGCCCGCACAGCGGATGTCCTTGAGCAGCTCTCTCGCGTTCTTCGCCGCGATCTCGAGGTGTTCGGGCGCGATCTCGTTCGCGAGCGCGCACGCCTCTTTGAGGTCGCGCACCAGGATGATGCCGCCCGCCGTTCGCGTGGAATACTCGGCGATCTCGCGGCGGGGAAGGAGCGCGAGCTGGCGTTCCACTTCCGCCTGCACCTCTTTTGCGAACGTCGCGTCATCGGTGAGCAGGATAGAGCGCGCGAGCTTGTCGTGCTCCGCCTGCGAGAGGATGTCCGCCGCGACGAAGCGCGCGTTCCGGCTCCCGTCGGCGATGATCAGGATCTCGGACGGGCCCGCAAGCATGTCAATGCCCACTTCGCCGTAGACCTGTTTCTTTGCGAGGGTGACGTAGATATTACCAGGCCCCGCGATGACGTCCGCCTTCGGAATGCTCTCGGTGCCGTATGCGAGCGCGGCGATCGCCTGTGCGCCGCCCGCCTTGAAAACCTTTTCCGCGCCGCATTCCTTGGCGGCGACGATGACGGCGGGATTGACCGCGCCGTTCTTTGCGGGGGTGCAGACATAGATGTGCTCCACGCCCGCCGCCTTTGCGGGCAGAACGCCCATCAGCACCGAGCTGGAGAGCGGCGCCGTGCCGCCCGGGACATAGATGCCCGCGCGCTCGACGGGGCGCACGAGATAGCCCGTCGTGCGGCCGTCCTGCGTGCGGATGTCCTCTTTGAGCAGAGAGCGCGCGTGATAGTCGTACACGTTGCGGATCGCCTTGCGCAGGGAGGCGAGGAACGCCGCGTCCGTCTGTGCATAGGCGGCGGCGATCTCCTCGTCGCTCACGCAGAGCGTCTGCGCATTCAGGACGGAGCCGTCCAGCTTTTCGCACCACGAAAAGAGCGCCTCGTCCCCGCCGTCGCGCACGCTGTCCACGATCTCGCGGACGGCGGCGGCTTTCGCCTCGTCGTCAAATTTTCCGCGGCGCAGGATGTCTTTCGCCGCCGCGGCGTTTTCGTAAATCTTCATTCTTTCCTCGCTTGCGCCCCGCAAGGGGCGATGTGTCACAAAAATTTTTTCATCTGCGCGATCAGCGGCAGGATCTCCGAGGCCTTCGTCTTGAGGCTGACTTTGTTCGCGACCAGCCGCGCGGAGATGTCGAACACCTCTTCGAGCACGGCGAGCCCGTTGGCGCGCAGCGTGCCGCCCGACTGCACGATGTCGAAGATGACGTCCGCGAGCCCCGTCAGCGGCGCGAGCTCGATGGAGCCGTTGAGTTTGATGATCTCCACGTCCTCGCCGCGCGAGAAGAAGAGCTTTTTCGCCGTGTTGACGTATTTGGTCGCGACGCGCAGATGCGCCGCGTCCGCAAAGTCCTTTTTGTCGGGAAAGCCCGCGACGCAGAGTTTGCATTTTTCAAATTTCAGATCGAGCATCTCGTACAGGTCCGCGCCCGCCTCGAGAAGGGTGTCCTTCCCGACGATGCCGATGTCCGCGATGCCGTATTCCACATAGGTGGGCACGTCCGCGGGCTTGACGAAGAAGAAGCGGAAGGCGCCGTCCGGCGTCTCGAGCACCAGCTTGCGCGTCTCTTCCTTGAGGATCTCCGCGCGGATGCCGCATTTGAGGAACACGTCCGCACACGAATCGGCGAGACGTCCCTTTGCAAGCGCTACGTTCAGCATTTTTCCACCCCCTTCGCGGTCGCGCGGTACACTTCCGCGTATCCCGCCGCAGGCATTGCGGCGTTCTCTCCCGCAAACAGGTCACAGCGCCTGCCCTGCTTTGTCATCTCCGCATACGCGGCATAGCCGTTCTTTTCGCCGCCCGCCTCGCAGACGATCGCGGCGCAGGGCAAGGCCGCGGGCTGCCCTTCGATCGCGGCGAGCGCGCGCATCATGCCGATCGCAAACCCGACCGCGGAGAGCTCCTTCCCGAAACGTGCGCACAGCCCGTCGTACCTGCCGCCCGAAAGGACGGGAGAGCCCACCCCTTCCGCAAGCCCCGTGAACACGATGCCCGAATAATATGCGAGGCTCTTGACGGTGCCGAGGTCGAAGGAGACGTATTTCTCCATTCCCATCTCGCACAGATAGCCGTACACCTTCTGCAGGTGCGAAAGCGCCGAGAGCGCCAGGGCGTTGTCCGTGAGTTTTTCCGCCTCGCGCAGGATGTCCGCGCCGCCGAACAGCGCGGGAAGGGCGAGGATCGCCGCCTGTGCGCGCGCGCTCGCGCCGTATTTTTTGAGCGCGATCTCGGTGTTGACGGAGTCCTTTGCGTTGATGTAGCCGCGGATCTCTTCGGACGCCGCGCCGTCCAGCCCGCTCTCTTCGAGAAGGCCCTTATAAAACCCGACGTGCCCGACGTCGATGATGAAATTTTCCAGCCCGATCGCGCGCAGGCAGTCCGCCGCGAAGGCGATCGCATATGCGTCCGCAAACGCGCCCGGCTCGCCGAAGATCTCCACGCCCGCCTGACAGACCTCGCGGTCGCTGTTGCCGCCGCCCGAAAAGTCGTAGACGTGCGAAAAATAACAGAGTTTTGCGCGGTCGCGCCGCAGTTTGGTCGCCGCGATGCGCGCGCAAGCGAGCGTCATGTCGGGACGCAGGACGATGAGATTGCCGTCCCTGTCCGTCATCTTGAACATCTTGGTCTGTTCGATGGGGCTCTCGACGCAGGCAAAGGTGTCGTAGTATTCCAGCCCTGCCGTGCGGACAAAATTGAAGCCCGCGCCCTCGAACTTTGCGCGGAGTTTCTCCTCCGCCGCCCCGAGCTTGCGGCATTCCTCGGGAAGGATGTCCCGCACCCCCGCGGGAAGTTTGAAATGTGCCATTTGCACTCCCGTGCGCCCGTGTGCGACCGCGCTCCGCGCGCGCACCCTATTTAGAGGCGCTTCTTTATTTGTATAATTTTATCATATTGTTTTGCGCTCTGTCAATGATTCGCGCAGAACTTGCAAAAATCAGTTGAGCACCACTTCGCGCAGGCTCTCGTACTTTTGGAACGCCGCCGCGCGCAGTTCGCCCGTGTCCGCGCAGGCAAACGCCTCGTCGGCGAGCTTTTTCGCCGTGAAGATGACCTCTGCGGGATAGTGCAGATTGCGGATCTCGGTGAGCATTTTCCCGCTCTGGCGGGTGCCCATGAAGTCGCCGCCGCCGCGCATCTCGAGGTCGTATTCGGCGATCTTAAAGCCGTCGGAGTTGTTTTTGAGCGCGTTCAGCCGCGCCCGCGCTTCCTCGCTGTCCGCCCCCACGAGCAGGAAACAGTAGCTCTTGCGCTCCCCTCTTCCCACCCTGCCGCGCAGCTGGTGCAGCTGGGAAAGGCCGAACCGCTCGGCGTTGTAGATGACCATGATGGTCGCGTCGGGCACGTCCACGCCCACCTCGACGACCGTCGTAGAGACGAGGCAGTCGAAGCGTTTTTCCTTGAAGTCCTGCATCACCTGCAACTTCTCTCGGTCCTTCATCCTGCCGTGCAAAAGGCCGAAACGCACGGTCGGGAGCCTGTTTTTCAGCTCCTCGTACAGCTCGTTGACGCTCATCAGCGTGCCTTCCTCGTTGCCCTCGATCGTCGGGCAGATGAAGTAGCTCTGGTTGGACTTTTTCGCCTCGCCCGCGATGTAGTCGAGCATGTCGTCGTATTTGCGCAGAGGCACGATGCCCGTGACCACTTCCGCGCGCGCCTTTGGCTTTTCGCGGATCTCGGAGATGTCCAGATCGCCGTAAAAGATGAGCGAAAGGGTGCGCGGGATGGGCGTCGCACTCATGACGAGCATGTCCGCCCCGCCGCCCTTTTCTCCCAGCGCGCTGCGCTGTGCCACGCCGAAGCGGTGCTGTTCGTCGCACACGCAAAGGGCGAGGTCGGAAAAGAGCACGTCCTCCTGCAACACCGCATGCGTGCCGCAGACGAGGTCGATCTCCCCCGCAGAGAGCGCGCGCTTGATCTCGCGCTTCTCCTTCGCGGGCGTACTGCCCGCGAGAAAGGCGACGCGGAACTCGGAGAGATACCGCTTTGCGAGCGCGAAGTTCTGCGACGCGAGCACCTCCGTCGGCGCGAGGAACGCCGCCTGATGTCCGCTCTTTACGGCGATGTACAGCGCGCACAGCGCCACCGCCGTCTTGCCGCAGCCGACGTCCCCCTGCAGAAGCCTGTTCATGCGGGTCGGGCCGTTGAGGTCGGTGAAGATGTCGTTGACCGCGCTCTTCTGCCCCGCGGTGAACGGAAAGGGAAAGCGGGCGGCAAACTGCGCCGTCTCCTCCGCCGTGCAGGCATAGCGGCGGGTGCGCGCGTCCTGCTTGTCGCCCTTGAACAGCTTGAACGCGGAAATGAGCACGAAATACTCCTCCAATGCGATGCGCGCGGAGGCGTCTTCCAGCGCCTTGCCGCTCTCGGGCGCATGCACCGCCGCATACGCCTCGGGAAGAGAAGAGAGCGCGTATTTTCTGACGAGCGACGCGGGGATGACCGTCTGCGGCGCGCACAGCCGCACCGCCTCGCGCGCAGCTTCGCGCACGGCGCGCTGGGTCAGCGAGCCCTTGAGCGGATAGACGGGCACGATGCCCTTGAGCCTGCGGTTGTCCTCGCGCCGTTCGAAAGAGGGATTGACCATCGAGGGCGCGCCCATGCCGTAGCGGTTGCTCACCCTGCCGTAAAAGAGGTATTCCTCCCCCGCTTTCAGGTTGTTCTTGACATACGGCGCGTTGAACCACACCGCAGAAAAGCGGGCGCCGTTCTGTTCGCACCAGACCTTGACGAAAGAGCGCCTGCCGTTGTACACCGTCTGCGGCGGCGAGATCACGCGGCAGGCGATGAGCACGACGTCGTTGTGATAGGCGGCGGCAAGGTCGCTCTGGTGCGTCAGGTCAAGATAGGCGCGCGGAAAGTAACGCGCGAGGTCCTCCGCAGTGAAAACATTGAGTTTGTTGAGCTCCTTCTCCCGCTTTTCGGAGACGCCCCGAAGTTGTGTGAGTTTCAAGTTTCTCCGCTCCTTTTGCACTCTGCCCGCGTAAAGATCCCCTGTCCGGACACGGGATCCGCGCAAAACGCCGAAAAATCAGAAAGCGGCGGGAAATGACCCGCCGCGTATTTTTGCTTTTATTCCAGCGACACGATGTAGTAGTAGATGGGCTGACCTCCGAAATGGAAGTCCACGTCGCAGTCGGGGAATTTCTCGGCGAGCTTGCCCGCGAGCGCCTCCGCCTGTTCCTCCGTGATCTCCTGCCCGTAGTAGAGCGTGATGATCTCGTGCGAGCTGTCTTTGAGCCGCGCCACGAGGTCGATCATCGTGTCGTCCACGTTGTCGCCCTTCGCGAGGATCTTCTTGTCGTCCAGCCCGATGATGTCCCCTTCCTTGAGGTTGAAACCGTTGACGGAAGTGCTGCGGACCGCATGCGTGACCTGTCCCGCGCGGACGTTGTCGATGGAGTGGATCATGTCCGTCTTGTTCTCCTCGGCCGTGCATTCGCTGTTGAACGCGAGCGCCGCCGCAAAGCCCTGCGGCACGTTCTTGGTCGGGATGACGTGGATGGTGCGCCCCTTGACGAGCGCCTTCGCCTGTTCTGCGGCGAGAATGATGTTCTTGTTGTTCGGGAACACGAAGACGTGTTCGGCGTTGATCTTCTGGACCGCCGCCGCGATGTCGTTCGCGCTCGGGTTCATCGTCTGGCCGCCCTCGATGACGCGGTCGACCATCAGGTCTTTGAAGATGGCGGCAATGCCCTCGCCCGTACAGATGGCGAGCATGCCCATCTCCTTCTTCTCCGCCTCCTGCTTTGCGCGCAGGGCGCGGTTCTGTTCGAGCATGTTTTCGATCTTGACGCGGTCCAGCTCGCCCAGCTCCACCGCATAAGAGAGCGCCTTGCCCGGGTTGTTGGTGTGCACGTGCACCTTGACGAGTTCCAGATCGCCGATGCAGATGACGCAGTCGCCGATCTGCATGAGTTTTTCCTTGAGCTTGTCGATGTCCGCAAGCGTCGTCTGCTTGTTGAGGTTGATGATGAAAAATTCCGTGCAGTATGCAAATTCGATCTCGCCGAGGTCGAGGTTGATGATGTCGGAGTTGTCGCCGAACACTTCCTCGTCGCTCTTCTGGTCGGCGGGAAGGACGGAGACGTCCTCGGCGACCTCTTCGCCGTTGAGAACGCTCAGAAATCCGCGGTAGACGCACAGAAGGCCCATGCCGCCCGAGTCCACAACGCCCGCTTTTTTAAGCACGGGCAGCATCTCGGGGGTCTGCGCGAGCGCTTCTTCGCCCTTTTTGATGACCGCGTCGAGGAACTCCGCAAAGTCGCGGAATTTGGGCGCCGCCGTGCGCGCATATTCGCTCATCATACGTGCGACGGTGAGCATGGTGCCCTCTTTGGGCTTGGAGACGGCGGAATAGGCGACCTTGGTGCCGTTTTCCATCGCCTTTGCAAACGTCTTTATGGTGATCTCCTCGCTGCCCTTGATGCCCGCGCAGATGCCGCGGAAGAGCTGCGAGAGGATGACGCCCGAGTTGCCGCGCGCGCCCTTGAGCGCGCCCTTGGAGACGGCGTCACAGATCTCGGCGAGGCGGTTGGAGGAGCAAAGCCCCAGCTCGCGCACCGCCGACTGTATGGTGAGGGACATGTTCGTGCCCGTGTCCCCGTCAGGAACGGGGAAGACATTGAGCGAGTCCACCTTGGTTCTGTTTATTTCAAGCACCTTTGCGCCCGCAACGATCATCTTGCGGAACTCGGTGCTTCCTATCGATTTCGGCATGAATTTCTCCTTGAATGACGGGACGTTACAGCTTGACGCCGATGATGTTTACGTTGACCGTGTCGACGATCATGCCCGTAAAGCGCTCGACCCTGTACTTGACACTCTCTTTGAGCGATTCCGCGACCGCGTTGATGGAGACGCCGAATTTTATGACGACGTAGACGTCGATGTAGATCCTGTCCCCGTTGGTCGCGACCTTGACACCTCTGCCCTGCGGCTGTTTTTTGAACAGTTCAGACAGACTGTCGGTAAAACGGCGCGAGACGGTATCGACGATGCCGTAACACTCCATCGCCGCCTGCGACGCGACCTTTGCGATCGCCATGTCCGAAATGGTTATTTTGCCATAGGCATTACTCGTGTTCACTGACATAATTAAAACACTCCCGTATCAACATCATTTTATACTATTTTTCCTCGTTTTGCAAGAGAAATTTTTACATAACGTCGATTTTTTTTATTTTTGCCGAAAAAATGCGGAAAGGGGCACAAAATCGTTTGATTTTTTTTCGCGGTTTTGGTATCATATCTATGCTCGTCTCCGAGCGGGGCGCTTTTCACGCCCGACCAAAGGACTACAACCGCGGAGGTGTCAATATGTCGAGAGTATGCAGTGTCTGCAACAAAGGTCAGAGCAGCGGAAACAACGTTAGCCACAGCAATCGCAAGACGAGAAGGTCTTTCAAGGCGAACGTTCAGAAGGTCAAGATCGTAAAGGACGGCAAAATCGAGTCCGCTTACGTCTGCGCCCGTTGCCTCAAGAGCGACAAAGTCGAGCGCGCCTGACAAATAAGCAAACAGACAAAATCGGCACATTCCCTGCGGGATGTGCTTTTTGTTTTTTACGCGCTCCCCTTTTCGGATCGCGCCTTCTGTCTTTTCAAGCATTGCCTCGGGGCATGCTTTTTGTTTTTGAAGCATTGCCTCGGGGCATGCTTTTTGTTTTTTAAGAGATTCCCTTTTCAAGACGCTTTTGTCTTTC
>JAHZBZ010000022.1 GCA_019423125.1 Bacillota bacterium
CGTTCAAACGCCTTTCGGCGTTTTCTGCGGCGTTTTCTCCCTCTTTGCGCCCTTTTCAGGGGCACACATATTATTTGACGGTCGCAAATTCTCCCTCTTCCCGCAAGCCGTAAGTTTACGGCAAATCGGGGGCAAAAACGAAAAGTGTGATTTTCGTTTTTGCAAATGATTATTTTTCTTCGCGCGTTTCTCGCAAAAGAGATGCTGCGATTCGCTTATGGATATTATTTCTTTTGCCTGCAACATAGACAACCGGATACTCCGCTCATTGAAATTTCAACGAAACATTTACAAACCTTGCAAGTTCATTTGAAAAATGTCATTTCATTCGGCGCAATTTTTTTATGATAAATATGCATTATATACATCATATTGCACAATATATGACAATATATAGTATACAGTGTAATATTTTTGCGCTTTGTGGGCATTGATAAAATTTAAAGTTCTTGTTCCGATAATGTTTTTATTTCGATTTCTGTTTTATATCTGCGAATAAGACAATGTGCAAGGCGTTATGAAGCAGAAAGCCTATCTATTCGTTGATGCACGAAAATTCACTCTTTCCGCATGAGCCTTGCGGCGTAAAGCAAAAAGCGAATAAGACAATGTGCAGGGCGTTATGAAGCAGAAAGTCTTCCTATTCATTGATGCACGAAAATTCACTCTTTCCGCATGAACCTTGCGGCGTAAAGCAACAAGCGGATAAGACAATGTGCAAGGGCGTTATGAAGCAGAAATCCTATCTATTCGTTGATGCACGCAAGTTCGCTCTTTCCGCATGAGCCTTGCGGCGTAAAGCAAAATGCGAATAAGACAATGTGCAAGGCGTTATGAAGCAGAAAGTCTTCCTATTCATTGATGCACGAAAATTCGCTCTTTCCGTATAAGCCTTGCGGTGTAAAGCAAAAAAGGGATAAGACGATGTGCAGGGCGTTATGAAGCAGAAAGTCTTCCTATTCATTGATGCACGAAAATTCACTCTTTCCGTATAAGCCTCGCGGCGTAAAGCAAAAAGCGGATAAGACAATGTGCAAGGCGTTATGAAGCAGAAAGTTTTCCTATTCATTGATGCACGCAAATTCGCTCTTTCCGCATGAGTCTTGCGGTGTAAAGCAAAATGCGCGGTTTTTCTTTTTCAATCATAAATTAAAAATTGCCCGCGCGCGGGCATAGGGAGGTCGGCATGGACTATGTGAGAAAATTGTGCATCCTGAAACAGCTTGCGCAGGGCTTTGCCTCGGACGGGCGGACCGTCTCCGCACTGCTCGTCGCGGAGAAGTTCGGCGGGAGGCTCTCGCTCTCCCTTTCGCTGATCGGGTTCGCGCCCGTCACGCAAGGGCGTTACCGCCTTTTGGTGTGCGACGAAAAAGGCGAGACGCAGGTCTTCGACGTGCCCTCCCCCGCGGGCGGGAACTTCAAACGCGAATGCGCCTTCGACCTCTCGGGCGGATTCTGCGCCATCGTCTGCCATGTGAACGGGAGCGCAAAGCCCGCCGCGTTCGGTAAATGCGGAGAAAAGACGTACGACGTCAAGCGGCTGTGCGCCACCCTCGACGAGGCGGAAAAGAAACAGGAGCGCATCGTCTACGACGACGAGATCGTCGCGACGGAAAATTACTACGAATTCGAGCGGACGGCGCCCCCTGCGCCCGCCGCGGAGGAAGCGGAGGAAAAAAATGAAAAAGACGCAGAAAAAGAGCGGGAAACTTGCCCGCAAGATGAAGATGCTCAAGGCGTACGCGGCGGCACAGACACCGCAGACGTCCGAGAAGATGCGCGAACGCGCTACTACGATCAGGTGAAGGGCGAGCTGGACGCGCTGTTCGAGGCGCACCCCGCCGAGGAGGAACTGCAAAAGCGCATTCCCCTCTCGCGCTGGGCGAAGGTGACCTTCTCGCGAAACAAGTACTACACCGTCGGCGTGATCAGCGACGAGACGGGCGCGCGCTACATATGCTACGGCGTTCCCGCCGAAAAGCGCGACGCGCCCCCGCCCGCCCTGAGCGGACTGTGCTCGTTTTTGCCCCTCTCCGTGTTCGAGCCGGACGGCCGCGGCTACTGGATGATGTACCAGGACGCCGTGACGGGAAAGAGCATCCGCCGCTGACCCTTTGTGTCGGGCGCATCCCCGCCCCCGCAAAAAATACCCCCGCGCGGGAAGGCACGGGGGGGACGAGGGGGACAGGGGGTTTTTTCCTGTCCTTATCTGTATGATCTTTCTTTCTCGTACGTTTATTATATTATAGAAAATTCTATATGTCAAGCAAAAAAAAAGAAGGTTCTATATAATCGGCTTATGGAATTTCGAGAGATCTTGGCAGAATTTTTACAGCTCCATTCGATGACACAGACGGAATTTGCGCGCCGCGTGGGGGTGCGGCAGAGCCAGGTGAGCGAGTGGCTCTGCGGAAAGGCAAAGCCCGGTTACGACACGATGCGGCAGATCATCTGCGCATTTGAACTGCCCGCCTCCTATTGGATGGGGACGGATTGATCTTCCGGAAGGAGGGAGATCGGGAAGGGAGAAAACCGCGCGCAGATCCGCGCGCGGCCTGTATCTTATACTCTTTTTTCGGCAAATTGAAAGGATGCGCGGCCGTGAAACGGGCGCGCATCCCCTTTTTTTACCGCGCGTGCGGCACGGTACAGACGCAGGGGCGCAGGGCAGTTTGCCCTGCGCCCCTGCGTTATTTTTCTGCCGCGCTCATTCGAGGACGGCCTTGATCCTGCGGATGCCGCTCGCGCTGGACTGCTCCTTGACGATGCGGAAATGCCCCAGCTCGCCCGTGCGCTGAGCGTGCGGGCCGCCGCACATCTCGCGCGAGAAGTCGCCGATGGAATAGGTCTTGACGACGTCGCCGTACTTGCTGTCGAACACGCCGACGATGCCCTCCGCGCGCGCCCTGTCATAGGGCATCTCCTCGAACACGACGGGAATGTCCTCTTTAATCTTCTCGTTGACGAGCGCCTCGACCGCGCGGATCTCCTCTTCCGTCATGGGACGGGCGAAGTTGAAGTCGAAGCGAAGGCGTTCGGGCGTGATGTTGCTGCCCTTCTGGTTGACGTCGGGCGAGAGTACCGCCTTGAGCGCCGCGTTGAGAAGGTGGGTCGCGGTGTGCAGGCGGGTGGTCGCCGTGCCCGTGTCCGAAAGGCCGCCCTTGAACTGCCCTTCCTGCACCGCATGGCTCTTCTCCTGGTGCTCTTTGAACGCCGCACGGAAGCCCTCTTCGTCCACGCCGAAGCCGCGCTCGTTCGCCATCTCGACGGTCAGCTCGAGCGGGAAGCCGTAAGTGTCGTACAGCTTGAATGCCGCCTTGCCGCCGATGGTCGTCTCGGGGACATAGTCCGCGTTCTGTTTGGACATGAACTCGTTTTTGCGCGCGATGCCCGCGAGCGTCTTTTCAAACTCCTTCATGCCCTTTTCCAGCGTCGCCTCGAAGCGCGCCGTCTCGCGGCCGATCTCGGAGAGGATGTACTCCTCTTTCTCGGGCAGGAGCGGATACGCCTCGCCGTACACCTCTTCGATGAAGATCTTTGCGACCGCGATCATCTCCGCGCTGTCCACGCCGAGGGCCTTGCAATAGCGGATGGCGCGGCGCATCAGCCTGCGCAGGATGTAGCCCGCGCCCGTATTGGAGGGCAGGATGCCGTTGACGTCGCCGATCAGCATGACCGTCGTGCGGGTGTGGTCGGCGATGATGCGCATCGCCTTGCGCGCCTCGCCGCCGTCGTCGTAGCGCTTGCCCGAAGCCTTTTCGAGGTGCGCAATCGCGCCGCTGAACAGGTCGGTCTTGTAGCCGTCCGTCAGGCCGTTGAGGAAGGCGAGCATGCGGTCAAGCCCGAAGCCCGTGTCCACGTTCTTGTTTTCCAGCGGGACGTAGCCGTCCTTGGTCTTCTTGTACTGCATGTACACGTCGTTGCCGATCTCGACGTATCTGCCGCACGGGCAGTTGATGTCGCAGGGCGTTCTGCCGCACTCCTCGTCCGTGAGCGGGTAGAACCACTCGTTGTCGGGGCCGCAGGGCGTGCCTTCGGTGCCCTCGAGCTCCCACCAGTTGTTGGACTTGTCCAAATAGAAGATGTGCTCCTTTTTGATGCCGAGCTGCTGCAGGAGCGCGGCGGTCTCGTCATCGCGCGGGGCGCTCTCATTGCCCGCAAAGACGGTGGAGCAGATCTTGTCCGCGTCCAGGCCGAACACCTTCGTGAGCAGTTCGAAGGACCACGCCGTCTTCTCCTTTTTGAAGTAATCGCCCAGCGACCAGTTGCCCATCATCTCGAAGAAGGTGAAGTGGGTGGAATCGCCGACCGAATCGATGTCGACGGTGCGCACGCATCCCTGCACGTTGCACAGGCGCTTGCCTGCGGGGTGCGGCATGCCCAGAAGATAGGGCATGAGCGGCTGCATCCCCGCCACGTTGAACATGACGCCCGTCGTGCCGTCGCCGATCAGCGAAACCGCGCCGATGTTGACGTGACCTTTGCCCTCGTAAAAGGACAGCCATTTGTTGCGTAATTCCTTGGATGTGATCATGATACTCTATGCCTCTGAAAATTTTTCTCTCGTCAGTTTGTTTCCCCTTCCGCGGCGGGCGTGCCTTCGCCCTTCCCCGCTTCGGGTGCGGGCGCGTTCTCTTCGGGGGGAACGGGGAACAGCTCCTCCTGCGTGCACTCGAATTTTTCGCCCGTGAGCTTTTCCAGCGCCGCCTCCAGCTTGTGCAGGCGGCATTTGAGCGCGCGGATCTCCTCCGCGTTGGGGTCGCACTTCTCCTGCAAAAGGTCGGGCTTTTCGCCGCGGATGCGCACCACGCGCGCGGGGACGCCCACGACCGTCGCGTGCGGCGGGACCTCTTTGAGCACGACCGCGCCCGCGCCGATGCGCGCGCCTTCGCCGACGGTGAACCCGCCCAAAACCTTCGCGCCCGAGGAGATCACGACGTCTTTTTCGATGGTCGGATGACGCTTGCCCTTTTCCTTGCCCGTGCCGCCCAGCGTGACGCCCTGGTAGATGACGACGCCCGTTGCGACTTCCGCCGTCTCGCCGATGACAACGCCCATGCCGTGATCGATGAACACGCCCGGCGCGATCTTCGCCGCGGGGTGGATCTCGATGCCCGTCAGAAATTTCGCGAACTGCGAGACCATGCGCGCGAGGAGTTTTAAGTGCATCCTGTACAGCCTGTTCGCAAAGCGGTGCCAGCTCAGCGCGTGCACGCCCGAATAGGTCAGCCAGATCTCGAATTTATTGCGCGCGGCGGGGTCGTTGCGCTTCGCCGCGTTGATGTCTTCCCGCAGACGTTTGAAGAACATGTTTCCCTCCTGTTCCGCCGCCGTGTGCGGCGTTTTTGCGCATCCTGCGCTCTAACCATTGTATGCGCCGACGCGGACGCGGGTCACTTTGCGGCAGCAAAAGACAGCGGGCGGCCCCCCGCCTCCGCGCCCCGCGCGGCGGCTTTTTCTGCGACACTATTATTATACATGATTTCCTCAAAAACTCAATTTATTTTTCGGACCCCGTAAAAAATTTTTTTGTAAAAATTGAAAAACTTTCACAAATATTGATAAAATCGTTGCGCAGCCTTGTTAAATATGTTATAATGTTCAAAGACAACAAGTCCTTGCAAAATTCACACAAGGAGGAAGGCATTACGAAACGCACAAGAATCGAGGAGATCGCGCTCCTGATCGAAAAAAACGGCAAAATGAGCCTCGAAGAGCTCGCGGTGCAATTCCCTGACGTGTCCGACATGACGCTCCGCCGCGACCTGCTCGAACTGGAAAAGGAAAACAAGGTCATCCGCATCCGCGGCGGCGCGATGTCCGTGCTCGAAGTACAAAAGCGCTCGGGCGAGGCGTACGCGCAGAAATCGACCATCAATACCGATGCCAAGAAGGTGATCGCGAAAAAAGCGGTCTCCCTCATCGACGAAGGGGTGAGCCTCTTCCTCGACGGCGGCACCACCGCACTCTATCTCGCCAAGGAACTGCCCGACCGTCCCTGCCACGTGTTCACCAACGGGCTCGCGGTCGCGGAGGAGCTCTCGCACAAGAAGCAGCCCGAAGTCGTGCTCGTGGGCGGCACACTCATCAAGGAGAACCTCTCCACCGCCTCCCCCTACACCAAGGTGTTCCTCGAAAACACGAATTTCGAGCTCGCCATCATCTCGGCGTCCGCATTCTCCTTCGAACAGGGCTTTTCCTGCATCTCGCAGGTGGAGTCCGACCTGCTCAAATTCATCCTCGCGCGCGCGAAGATGGTGTACATGATGCTGGATACCTCCAAGATCGGCAAGATCATGCCCTACACCTTCGCCTCGCCCGAGAACATCGACGTGCTCATCACCGACGACAACTTCCCGCCCAGCGTCAAGGAACGGTTCGAGGAAAAGAACATCGTCGTCATCTGAGCGAAAGTTTTATCGCCGAACAAAAAGCCGAAGCCCTGCCCCGCAGGGCTTTTTCTCTGCCCGAAGCATACGAAAATCCGAAGTCCTGCCCCGCAGGGCTTTCTCTTTGCCCGAAGCATACGAAAAGCCGAAGCCCTGCCCCGCAGGGCTTTCTCTTTGCCCGCCGTCCCGACGGGACGGCGGGCAAAGAGGCGGAACGGCTCCACGTCGGGGCGGAAAATGCCCCCGCAAAGACGAACGCCGAAAAACAGGCGAAAAAAGCACAGGGGACGCCCCGCGGCATTCCGCCGCGGGGCGTCCCCTGTCTTGTCTTCCGCGCACCGCGGCGCGCGGTGCGCGGGGCGCATTCTGCCGCGCGAACGACGCGCGCCTGTAAAAAAACGCTTGCGGGGCGCGTTCTGCCGCGAAAAAAGGAGGCGTTTGCGCCCCCTTTTTGTCTTTTTTATGTATCCTGTTTCGTATAGGCGAGAAAGCCGCAGCGCTCGGGGTGATCGAGCACGAACGTGCACCGCGTGAACAGCGCGCGGAAGGCGACGAGGATGTCAGCGCCCGCCGCGATCGCGTTGAACAGCGCGACCGCCAGAAAGACGAAGAAGCCCGTCAAAATGCCGACGAGCGCGAACACGACGCCGAGCAGAAACAGCGGCAGGAGCACGCCGAACAGGTATTGCGCGCGGCGCATCGGCCGCGAACAGTGGCAATAGGGATTGAGAAGCCCCGCGATGCCGAAACGGATGCCCTTGAAAGAGAGGGTCGCCGCGCCCCAGCCGAGCGCGTGCAACAGCTCGTGCAGCGGCACCGATGCGATCAGAAGCACCGCAAGCACGATAAAATCGGGATAGACGGTCGCCGACAAAAAGGCAAAATCCGCACACAGGTAATAGAGAGCGACGATCAGCGCGGCGAGCAGGAGCCCTGCAAGCAGCCCCCACACGTTCGCCGTCTTCATCGAAAAGGAACAGTCGCGCTCGGCGTAGCCCGCCGCGAGAAGTTCCTCGCGCGATAAGGCGCTCATGCTTCGAACAGCGCGGTGGAGAGGTACCGCATGCCCGTATCGGGGATGAGCACGGCGATGCGCTTGCCCGCATACTCCGCCCGCTCGGCAAGGCGGATGGCGGCGTACACCGCCGCACCCGCCGTGATGCCCGCAAACACGCCGTCCGACTTCGCGAGCGCGCGCGCCGTCTCGAACGCCTGCGCGTCGGAGACGGGAATGACCTCGTCGATCAGCGAACGGTCGAGGATGTCGGGCACGAATCCCGCGCCGATGCCCTGCAATCCGTGCGGCCCCGCCGCCTTTCCCGAGAGCACCGCGCTTGTTTCCGGCTCGACGGCGACCGCGCGGAGCGCGGGGTTTTGCTCTTTGAGGTATTTCGCCGTGCCCGTGATCGTGCCGCCCGTGCCGACGCCCGCGACAAACGCGTCCAGCCTGCCCTCGGCGTCCGACCAGAGCTCGGGGCCCGTCGTCTTATAATGCGCCGCGGGGTTCGCGGGATTGACGAACTGCCCGCAGATGACGCTGTTTTTGTGTTCGCGGTGCAGGCGTTCCGCCTCTTCGATGGCGCCGCGCATCCCCTTTTTGCCGTCGGTGAGCACGATGGTGGCGCCGAACGCCGCAAGCAGTTTGCGGCGCTCCGCGCTCATTGTCTCGGGCATGGTGAGCACGAGCTTGTAGCCCTTGACCGCGCACACCGCCGCGAGCCCGATGCCCGTGTTGCCGCTGGTCGGTTCCAGAAGAAGGGTGTCCGCGTCTATCCTGCCCTCCCGCTCCAGCTGTTCGATCATCTCGAGCGCGGGGCGGTCCTTGACGCTGCCCGTCGGGTTGAAGTACTCCAGCTTGGCGAGAAGGGTCGCGCGCAGGCCGTATTTCTTTTCAATGCCGCAAAGTTCAAGAAGCGGCGTCTTGCCGATGAGTTCGGTTATGCTCTTTACCGTCATGTTTCACCTCTTCCGCGCGCGGGAAAGCCCTGCCGCGGATACTTCTATTATATCCCCTTTTTGCGCGTTTGTAAACTGCGATGCGCCGCCGCCGAAAACTTTTCGCTCAGCGCCGCGCGGTGCGGACGGCGGCGGCGGCGAGGTTTGCCGCCGCAAACAGCACTGCCGTGCCCGCGAGCACGAGCGCCATCGCGCCCGCGCCCAGCGTCGTGCCGAAGAAGTCCAGCTCCGTCGCGTACTGCTCTGCAAGCGCGTCCGCAAAGGGCGCGGAGAGGGAGGAGAGCTCCTCCAGCGCGCCGCGCAGGAAGAAATGACGGAAGATCCCCGCCGAATAACTGCCCGGCACGAACAGCGTAAAGTAACGCACCCCCTGCGGAAACATGGACAGCGGCATGTACGCGCCGATCAGAAACCCGATCACGGTGCCGAGGATGACGTTCAGGCCCGTAAACGCGCCCTCCGAGCGCAGAAATCCCACGACGAACACCAACAGCATGGACGAGGAGAGCACGGACAAGAGCACGTTGCCCAAAAGCGCGAACACGTCCGCCGCCGTGAGGAACCAGCTCCCCGCCGCCGCGAGCCAGACGAGGCAGACGGCGAGCACGACGAGCGCGAGCAGTACGCCCGCCAGGACGACCGAACAGAAATACGCCGCGGGCGGGAGCCACTCGGGAACGGGCGAGGCGCGCAGATCGTCGCAGATGCCGCGGCGCTTGTCCTGCACGATGACCCCGCTCGCGCACAGCGGCACCGTGATGCAGGCGCAGGAGAGCACGCCCGAGAGCATCCATGCGTCCGCGAACGCGCGCACGGTGTCCTTGCCGCCTTCCGCCCCCTGCGCCTCGAGCGCCGAAAGAAGGGCGTCCACCTGCGTGTCTTTGAGAAAGAGAAGGTACAGTCCCAGCACGATCAGCGAGGCGAGCAGGGAGAAAAAGACGTTCGCCTTGTCCTTGAAATAGATCTTGAGATTGCGGACGGTCTGCCGCCACAGCATGTACATCATACCCCGCCTCCTTCCGCGCGCCTGCCCGTCACGGCGAGGAACACGTCGTCCATGCTTCCCTTCGTGTATTCGAAGTCCGAAAAGATGCCTTCATTCCCGCGCAAAAAGTCTCGCGCCTGCGCCGCCGTACAGGCGAACGCGACCCCGCCGCACACCCTTTCCGCGGCGATGCCCTTTGCGGCAAGCGCGGCCGAAAGAGCATGCGCGTCGCCGTGCAGGCGCAATTTTCCGCTCGAATGGCGGTTTTTCAGCTCGAGCGGGGTGCCACGCTCGACGATCCTGCCGCCGTCGAGGATGACGACGCGGTCGGAGCCGTCCGCCTCTTCCATGTAATGGGTAGTCAGAAAGACGGTCATGCCCTGCTCTTTCTGCAATCTGCGCACGATCTCCCAGACCGCCTTGCGCGTCTGCGGGTCGAGGCCCGTCGTCGGCTCGTCGAGGACGAGCAGCTCGGGCCTGTTCAGAAGCCCGCGCGCGATGTCCGCGCGGCGGCGCTGCCCGCCCGAGAGCTTGCCGTACGGCCGCGGCAGGAGCTCGTCCAGCGAGAGGAGCGCGCTCAGTTCGCGAAGGCGCGTCCGCCACGCCTCGCCGCGCAGGCCGTAATAGCTCGCGCGCACCGCGAGGTTCTCGCGCACGGTCAGAAGATCGTCCAGAACGCCGCCCTGAAACACCACGCCCATGCGCGCGCGGATGTCCGATGCGTGCTTGTCCGCGTCCATGCCGCAGATGCGGATGCGCCCCGCGTCCTTTTTCAAAATGGAGCAGAGGATGTTGATGGTCGTGCTCTTTCCCGCGCCGTTGACGCCGAGAAAAGAGAACAGCGAGCCGCGCTCCACCGAAAAGCTGATGCCCTTCACCGCGCGCACCTGCCCGAAATTCTTGACCAGCCCCTCCACTTCGATGCTGTTTTCCATGTATTTCTCCCTTTTTTCCGTATGCACGGGACAGCTTGCCCCGCCCGTCTATTATACTATATTTTTCTTCACGAGGTCAATGCTCGGCGGGGAAAAATTCCCCGCTTTTTGCGCCGTTTTTCGCCCGATGCGGGGAATGTAACACATGTGTGCGCATTTTGTAACACAAGCGGCGTTGACTTGCGCGCGGGCGGAGCGTACAATATAGACAGAAACAAATCCCTCCCGCGTCGGCGAGAGGGATGCCCGAAAGGCAATTTTTAGACTTCGGAGGTCCTGCCGTGAAAGAAAATAAGCTCAAAAGAATTTCTCCCGTTTTTTACCTGCATATGTTCGGCGCCGCGCTGTTTCTTGCGGCGGGCGTCGTCGGCTTTGCCGCGGGACGGGGCGGCATCGCTTTCCTGCCGCTCGGCGGATATGCGCTCTTTTTGCTGCTCTCGTGGGCGCAGGGCGCCGCGCGCAAAGACGCGGAAAAGGGACACGCGGGCGGCACGTTCGCGTTCGAAATGCTCCTGCTCGTAAAGACGGCGCCCCTTCTATGCCTGTTCCTGCTGCCGGGCGCCTTCGGAAACGTGCATTCGGAACGGGCAACGGACGTCGCGCACAGCTTTCTGCTCTTTTTCTGCGTGCTGTTCCTGTTCGCGAACGCCGTGACAGAACACGCGGCATTGCGCCGCGCGCTCGCGCGCGGCGACGCGCTTGCCGCCGTTCTGCCGCGGCCGCTCGCGCTTGCCCTGCGGCTGGTCTCACCGTTCACGTTTGCCGCGTTCTTTGCGGCGCTGGCCGTGCACGCGCTCGGCGCGGGATTTGTCGGGCCGCTCCCCCTTCTCGCCGCCTGCGCACTCGCCCTGCCCTTGGGCGCCGCCGCGGACGCCTTCCTCTATGCCGCACCTTCGAGATCGGGCACGGCGCTGTTTGCGGCGTTTTCTCTTGCGCGGGCGGGAGTGCCCCTGCTCGTGCTGTATTTCTATCGGAACGGCCTCGCGGGCGCGCTTGAGACTTCCCCCTTCCTGCCTGCGTTCTGCGCGCTCTGCATCCTTTCCGCCGCGCTTTTGTGCGCACAGCTCGCGCTTGCGCTTTTCGGAGCGTTCTTTGCGGCGAGCACCTTTCCGCGCAAAAAAAATATCTGAACAGGACACAAGAAACCATGAAAAGACTGCACCCTGAACACTTTTTTCTGTTTCTGAGCTATGCGCTGTACCTCGCGGCGGGCATCGCCGTGTGGGTCGCGATGGGCGGAGGCTTTGCGCCGCCCGACGACTCCGCGCTCATTCTCGCGGCGTTCCTACTGCTGACGGCTCCGCTCGCCGCCGCGCTGTTTTTAAAGAAAGAAAAAAACACGGTTTTTTTCGCCGCGCTGACCCTCTTTTCGCTCGTAAAAAACCTCTTTCTCACCCTTGCCGAGTTGCTTCTCGACTACAACAACATCTATTTCCCCACCCGGGCAACGCGCTCGGTGTGCATCCTGGTCTTTGTCGGAGCGGGCGTGCTCGTCTGCGCGGCGGAGCTTGCGGCGATCGTCCTCGCAAAATGGAGAAAGCGCGCCGAATGAACCTTTTTTCCGCAGACAAAGCGGAGCGGGGCAGATTTCCTGCCCCGCTCCGCTTTGTTTTGCACCCCGCGCCCCCGTCCGACGCACTTTTCGCGCACCCGTCCCCCGCCCGCACGAGTCTGTTGGCTCCCGCAATCCCCGCCCGCGCAAAAAGCGCGGGCGGGGATTGCGGGATGTTTAAGCGGCGGGCGGGAAGAGCAAAAGGCAAGCGAGCGCCTTCGGTTTGAACGAGGTGCGGGCACAGACGGGCACGGCCAAAGTCTCGCGCGGCGTGAAAGAGCGTGCGGCGCCGTTCGAGCATATGATCCGAGCGAAAACGCGGGCGGAGGAAGCGCGTTTCTCCCCCATGCCGCGCACACAAAAGACGCCCCACGACACGGAAACCCGTCCGTTTTTCGACGGATCTTCGCCGAAATGCTCCGCAAACAGCCCGCCCCCGCCGCTTTTGCGGCGGGGGCGGGCTGTTTGAAAGAAAGATAAAATCGCTTCTCGGCAGAGACAATGCAACTATGCAAGCAGTCCGCGCGGAACGGAAAAAAGCAGTCCCGACAAGACAAAAGCGCAGGCGGCAGGAACGGAAAAACCGACTTGGGCAAAGGCAACCGCGACGCAATCGCGGCGGGGCAAATCAACGCGCTTGCAATGAGGAGCAAAACCTGTTTCGGCGGAAACAAGGCGGCAAAGGCGGCAAAGGCGGCGCAAGCCGCGCTTATGACGACCTGGCAGTCATGCGATTGTTACTTGCCGCCCGTTAACGGGCCTTTCCTGTGCTTAACTTTCTTCTCCTATGCCTTTGCTCCTCTTTTTTGTTCCTTATTTTAATTTTCCCGTTTGCTTTCTATCATTGCTTTTTCTTCTCTTTTTGCCTTTTTGCTTATTCCCTTTTCTTTTGCTCGTTTTTTGTTCATCGGCAAAGCCTCTCTTGAACCCGCGGACTATCCGCGGGTTTTCTTATACAAAAAAGGGATCGGACTCCTGCCGATCCCTCTTTTTTCGCCTTCGCGGGAGCGAAGGTTGTTTTCCCGATCGTTCCGCCCTCGGGCGGCGCGGTCTGCGCTCGCGCGGGATTTCCTTCCCGACGCAGTGGGAAAATCAAGCGGCGTCCGTATCCGCGAACGCCGCTCTTTTTTTTCGTTTCATGGTTTTTACGACTCATCATTGCCGTCGGCTATTCCAAAAAGTTATCCGCGATGAATCGATACTTACACTTTTTAACCACTTTGTGACATCTTGTCGGTTAAATCCACGATTCCGGGAAATTTTTCTTTTTCTTTACCGATTCGCTTTTTCTCCCCTTATCAACTCGGAAAGTCTGTCAGGTTCTCGATCCTTTTGCGCCCGTATCTCTTGTGCGTTTTATTGCGCAGATCTTACCCCGTCTGACCTCAAAGCGCAATCCCTGCGCTTTCGGAGTTAAACTTTGGTAAAAACCACCGCCAAAGCAAGGTCTGTTCCTCCTGCCTACTCGGTCTCCTCTTCCGATGCCCGCTCTTTCGCCTTACGGCGACGTTGCGTCTGCAGAATGGCATTTTCCGATTTGTCCGGCAACAGCTTCGGCGCTCCTCCCGCTTCTCTCCTCAAAAACCCCTCCAAATTTGTCGCTTCCCTCTTCGATCCGCTCCCGCCCGATCTACATCGGATCGACAGCTCTGCGCAGACTTGATCTCCAAGCTCGGCTCCTCTTTTTTCGGAAATTTTTGCCTCAATCGGCAGGGTTCCCGCTTGTTCTGTTGTCTGACCCACTCCTTTCGCGATCGGGTCGTCCTTGTTTTGTAGCTCTATTATACCACCGAATTTTGATTTGTCAATACCTTTTTTGAAAATTTTTAAAATTTTTTGTTTGAACCTTTCACGGCGTCAGAACGCCTTTACGTTGAAGGTCTCCAGGTAGCGGTTGATCGTGGGGAAATCGGAGGGTGTGAGCAGGAGCAGGACCTTCTCGCCGATGACCCCGTTTTCGGTGACGATGACCGCGTAGATATCCTTGCGGCGCTCGAACGCCTCGAACACGTCGAACACCGTGGCGTTGCGGTCGAGGATGGGATACTTTTCCAAAAGTTTTTCGTCCACCGCCTCGCGGCAGGAGGTCGAACGCAGGTATTCCGTGACGTCCTCGCCCGCCTCCGCCTTTTCGGCGATCAGGCGGTAGAGCGAATAGGAGTTGATGACGCCCACCATCTTGCCGTAGTCGTAGACGACGAGCGTCTTCTTCTCGCTCTCGCCGAACGCCTGCACGGCGGTGAGAAGCGGCTTGTCGGCGTAGACGGTGGAGATCTTCTTGACCTTGAACACGTTGGTGACCAGCGGCGGGTTGCACAGCTGGCGCTCGATGTATTCGATGTTGTCCACCACCTCGTCGCTCGGGTTGGCGATGAACAGTTCCTCCCCCGCCGTGCGGTGCACGATCGCGTTTCGAAGTTTGCCGTAGTCCACGAGCTCGTTTTCGTAGCGGCGCACGGTGAGGTTGCGGTCGCTGCAGCGGCGCACGAGGTCGGTGAAGCTGTCCGTCGCGCGGGCGTTGTACAGGATCTTGAGCTGGTTTTCGATCTTGTTGTAGCTCTTCAAAAATCTGGCGGCGTTTCCGTAGTCCATAAGCCTTTTTCTTCCCCCTCTGACCGCATTATACCACAGTTTTTTTCGCGCGGCAATAGGGTTGCGAAAAATCCCGCGTTTTTTCTTTGACTGCGCGGATTTTTGTGGTATAATCTGTGTTATGATCTGCAGCACAAAAGCGGCATGATCTGCGAAAACCATTCGCGCGCGGACGCGGAGGCGAATAATATGTATAAACTGAACTTTGAACTCATCCCCGACGGATGCTGGAAGGTGAACCTGCGCACCGCCCTGCCCAAAGAGGTATGGGAGCGGCTGCGCCGCGCGGCGTATGCGCGCGCGGGCGGCAAATGCTCGGTGTGCGGCGCGCGCGGGCGGCTGGAGGCGCACGAGGTGTGGGAGTACGACGACGAAAAGCACATCCAGCGGCTCAAAGACATCGTCGCGCTCTGCCCCGCCTGCCATGCGGTCGTGCACATCGGGCGCACCGCCCTGCTCGGGAAGGAGGGCGAGGCGCAGGCACATTTCTGCAAGGTGAACGGCTGCACGCAGTCGGAGTACCACGCCGCGCTGGGCGAGGCGAACCGCATCCACGCCGAGCGCAGCCGACACGAATGGGTGACCGATATCGGCGCACTCAAAAACCTGTGAGGTTATGCTTATGAAGACGGAAAACGCGCCCGACGCGGCGCTTCGGGAAAAATACGGAAAACGGGCGGGCGTGCTCGGCATCGCGCTCAATGTACTGCTCGCCGCGGGGAAGATCGCCGTCGGCGCGATCTCGGGCGCGATCTCCATCCTCGCCGACGGGTTCAACAACCTGACCGACTGCGGGAGCAACGTGATCTCCGTGATCGGGTTCAAGATGAGCGGCAAGCCCGCCGACAAAGAACACCCGTTCGGGCACCAGCGCGCCGAGTACATCTCCTCCCTGCTCATCGCGATGATCATTCTCGTCGTCGCTGTGGAGCTCGCCATTCAGTCGGCAGAGAAGATCTTTTCGCCCTCCCCCACGCAGTTTTCCTGGCTGCTCGTGGGCGTTCTGGGCGCGTCCATCCTCGTCAAGCTGTTCATGTTCTTTTTCAACCGCGCGCTCGCGAAAAAGCTGAACGCGGACACCCTGCGCGCGACGGCGACCGATTCCGTCTCCGACGTCATCGCGACGAGCGCGGTGCTCGCTTCCCTGCTCATCTCCGAGTTCACGCCCTGCATCGACCTCGACGGATACATGGGCGCGGCGGTGGCGGTGTTCATCGCGTTTGCGGGCGGGTCCATCCTCAAAGAGACCATCTCCCGTCTGCTCGGCCGCGCGCCCGAAAAAGAGGTGGTCGAGGACATCCGCGCGCGCATCCTCGCGTTTGAAGGGGTGCACGGACTGCACGATCTGACCGTGCACAACTACGGGCAGAACAAGCTGTATGCGACCGCACACGTAGAAGTGGACGCGCACATGTCCGTCATGCAGGCGCACGACCTCGCCGACGAGATCGAACGGGCGTTTGCCGAAAACACGGACATCCTGCTGACCGTGCACATCGATCCGCTCGTGCTGGACGACCCCAAGGTCAACCGCCTGCGCACAGAGCTGGAGCACATCGTCGCGGACATCGACCCCGCATTCCGCCTGCACGACTTCCGCCTCGTCGGCGGGATCACCCACTCCAACCTCGTGTTCGACCTCGCCGTGCCCTTCGACTGCAAACAGACCGCGGAGGAGATCGTGCAGAAGATCCGCGACCGCGTCGAACTGCTCGGGGAGAATTTCGGCGTCGTCGTGACCGTGGAAAAACAGGACCTCGACTGAAAAAGCATTCGCCGCGCCCGCAAAGGCGCGCGCCGAAAAAAACCGCCCTGCGCGCGCGGTTTTTGCGCGGGCATCGCTTTTAAGACGCCCGCCGCGCAAAATTTTCGCGGCGGGCGTTCGCGGCTGAACTTCGGCACGCAGACGAAAAGGACGCTTTTGCCACAAGAAAAGGACGCTTTTGCCACAAGAAGCGGAAGCGGCGCGGCGGGCATTTTGCCCGCCGCGCCGCTTTTTTTACAGCAATCTCATGAT
>JAHZBZ010000023.1 GCA_019423125.1 Bacillota bacterium
GCGTGCCCTTATTATATCGCGGACAGAGGGGAAAGCCGTTCGGGTTTCCCCTCAAACTCACGACTTTTTGTTTCATCAGCTTGAAACAAAAAGTGTGAACCTTTTTGCGAGAAACGCTTGATATCTTCTCTATTCTACTATACATTTCTTCACGTCGGAAAAAACAGCTGGTTTTGTCCTTTTTCGGATAAAAAGGGCGAAAAGCCGCCAAAAAAAATCGCTTTCAAAAAGTTTACTTTTTCAAAAAAAAGGGGTATAATGATGTAGCGGTGGAGAAGGCGCCGCCGCAAAACGCGCAAAAACGCGCAAAATTTGTAAAGAATTCTTCTTAAGGAGATCGAATACATGAGCATGACCGAAAACAAAAAAGTCTTAAAGTTCATCGACGAGAGCGCTGCGCTCTGTCAGCCGGACAAGATCGTCTGGATCGACGGAAGCCGCGAGCAGCGCGACGCGCTCCGCGCAGAGGCTTGCGCCTCCGGCGAGATGATCAAACTCAACGAGGACCTTCTGCCCGAGTGCTACCTGCACAGAACGGCGGTCAACGACGTCGCGCGCGTCGAGGACAGGACGTTTATCTGCTGCCGCAGCAAGGACGACGCAGGCCCCATCAACAACTGGATGGACCCCCAAGAAGCATACAAGATGGCAGGGGACATCTTCAAGGGCTCGATGAAGGGCCGCACGATGTACGTCATTCCCTATTCCATGGGCATCGTCGGCAGCGAGTTCTCCAAGATCGGCATCGAGCTGACGGACAGCATCTATGTCGTGCTCAACATGGAGATCATGACCCGCGTCGGCACGGACGTGCTCGAAGCGCTGGGCAAAGACGGCGACTTCGTCAAGGGCCTGCACTCCAAGTGCCAGCTTGACGAGAGCAAGCGTTACATCCTGCATTTCCCCGAGGACAACACCATCTGGTCCTGCAACAGCGGCTACGGCGGCAACGTCCTGCTCGGCAAGAAATGCTTTGCGCTGCGCATCGCTTCCTACCTCGGCAAGAACGAGGGCTGGATGGCGGAGCACATGCTCATCCTCGGCTTCGAGAAGCCGGACGGCGACGTCAAATACATCGCGGCGGCATTCCCTTCAGCCTGCGGCAAGACCAACCTCGCGATGCTCATTCCCCCCGAAGAGTACCGCAAAAAGGGCTATAAAGTCTGGTGCGTCGGCGACGACATCGCCTGGATCCGCGTCGGTGCGGACGGCAGGCTGTGGGCGATGAACCCCGAAAACGGATTCTTCGGCGTCGCGCCCGGCACCAACGAGAAATCCAACCCCAACGCGCTGCACACCACGCAGAGGGGCACCATCTTCACCAACGTCGTGCACAACCTCGACAACAACACCGTGTGGTGGGAAGGCCTGGACAAGAACCCTCCCAAGAACGCGATCGACTGGAAGGGCAACCCTTGGGACGACGCGGCGAAAGCTGCGGGCGTGAAGGGCGCACACCCCAACTCCCGCTTCACCGCTCCCGCGAAGAACTGCCCCTGCATCAGCAAGGAATTTGACAACCCGAAGGGCGTTCCTCTGTCGGCGATCGTGTTCGGCGGCCGCCGCGCGAAGACCGCTCCGCTGGTGTACCAGAGCAGAGACTGGAACAACGGCGTGTTCGTCGGCTCCATCATGGCGAGCGAGACGACCGCTGCGGCGACGGGTGCCGTCGGCGTCGTGCGCCGCGATCCCATGGCGATGCGTCCCTTCTGCGGCTACCACATGGGCGACTACTTCAAGCACTGGATCGAGATGGGCAAGAAGATCGCCAACCAGCCCAAGATCTTCAACGTGAACTGGTTCCGTCTGGACGACGAAGGTCACTTCCTGTGGCCCGGCTTCGGCGACAACATGCGCGTGCTCGAGTGGATCCTCAAGCGCTGCGAGGGCACTGTCGACGCGGTGGAGACGCCCATCGGCTACGTTCCCAAGACGGAGGACATCAACCTCGAGGGCACCGATGTCTCCAAGGAGACGCTGGAAGAGATCCTCACCGTCGACAAAGAGACCTGGAAACAGGAAGCGGCGGGCATCGAGGAGTTCTACAAGCAGTTCGGCGACCGTCTGCCCAAGGAGCTCTCCGACGAGCTTGCGACCCTCAAGGCAAACCTCGACAAGTAATTTCAAAAGAGCGCAACCCGCAAGGGCGGCGCTCTTTTTTTGCCTTTTCGGCTCAGACGAATCCGTAGCCGCCCGTCACGGGGTCGAGGAAGAGTGGCGCGTGCGGCGGGAACAGCGTAAAGGCGAGATAGCAGACGGACACCGCCGCAATGCCCGGGACGGCGAGCGCGGAGACCCATTTTGGCAGGGGCGGGCGGGTGAGCACGAAAAAGCAGAGCGCGAACGCCGCGGCAACGCTGACGAAATAGGTCGCGATGTCGACGGCGACGATCGGCTCGCCCGTGAACGCCGTGTACCCGTAGAAGATCGCGGGGATGAGCAGCATGGGCAGGATGAGCGTCGCGAAAAAGGCGGGCAGGACGTTGGGCGCGTCTAAAAAGACGGACCCGATCAGGAAAAAGACGAGCGTGGGAAAGATCGCGAGTTTCAGATGTTCCCACACGCTCTCGTTCGCGGCGAAAAACACGCCCACGAGCGGCTCTTTGCCGCTCCATTCGTAGAAGAAATGCGACACCGCCCCGAACGCGCCGACGAACAGAAAGCCCGCGAGGCAGAACCAAAAAATTTTTTTCTTTTCTTTTTTATCCATAGAATATAGAATGCCGCAAAACGCAAAAACATTCCGCAACGCGCAAAAAGCGCCGCAGGGAATCTCCTGCGGCGCACGTTTTTTTCGATTTTTTGCCCTGCGCGGCGTTCTTATTCTTCTTCCTTGCCGCTTCGCGGCGGGACTTATTTCTTTTTCTTTTCCGAGCGGCGCTTGTCGTTGATGATCTGCAATGCCGCCTCGTCGATGAGGGAGATGCCCTCTTCCTTGGCGATGGAGACCATCTGCGTCAGCGCGGCTTTGAGGAAGATGCGCGGGATCTTGGTCAGCTTCGCACACGCTTCCCGCGTGAACTTGACCTCGGGGTCGATGCGCTCGGCGGCATAGATGACGGAGGTGACGTCGCCTTCCTTTGCCTGGATCTTCTCGGGATAGGGCTTTTTGAAGCGGGAGCACCAGAAATTCGTGCTGTCGCGGTAGCCGTAGTCGACGGGCACGGGCGGGAAAGCGGACGCCTTCATGCCGCCGACGATCGCGTCGTAATAGCGCTCCTTCATGCGTATCTTGTCTATTTTCAGGATGAAGTGCGCGCCGAACTTGCTCGTGATGCCGTTGAAATTGCGGTAGGGCGGGTCGTATCCCTCGAGGTTGCCCGCCTTGTCGAGATAGGCGTCCTCGAGCGAGTCGTCCCAGGTGCACTCGAACACCTGAAACGCCTCGGCGACCAGCTTGGGCCTGTCTTTCCCGAGCGGGCTTTCGATGAGGGTAAACAGGCAATTTTTCATCTTCTCCTCGGTGGTGTCGCCGGGGAAGCCGAGGCGCACCGCCTCGCGGAAGTACTTTTTGTCGTCGGGGATGAAGTTGAGGGATACGCGCCTGCCGCGCAGGATGTTCTGCGCGGTGTTGGAGCTGTTGCGGCATTCGAGCAGCATGGCGTAGTAGTCCTTGCCCGCTATGTAATAGGGGAAGCACAGCGAGTAGGCGCCGAGGTTGGTCATGCCGTTTTCCGCCACCGTGCCCGCGAGCACGGTGGGCATCGGAAAGAACGCCGACGTCTGGTAGAAGTTGTCCACGATGCGAAGATCTTTGAATGCGTCCATGTTTTTCCTCCGAAAAGTCTTTACAGGAGCATATATACACCCTGCGGCGCGATCTGTCAACCCCTTTTCGGAAAAAAGACATTTTGCGCGCCGAAAAATGCGCATTTTGCAAAGTGTCGGATTTTTTTTAAAAAAAGTCGCAAAACCGAGAGCAAAACCGCTTGACAGTATTTTGGATATAAGATAAAATTTATTGAGTAAACAACGGAGAGCGTCTATGGTACGCATTCTCCTCTTTATATCATAGAAAACAAGGACAAGGAGAACAACATCATGAAGACCTACATGGCAAACGCCCAAACGGTAGAGAGAAAGTGGTATGTTGTAGACGCGGCGGGCGTGCCTTTGGGGAGACTTGCATCCAAGGTGGCGGCGGTTCTGCGCGGCAAAAACAAGCCCACGTTCACTCCGAACGTCGATACGGGCGATTTCGTGATCGTCATCAACAGCGACAAAGTTCTGCTCACGGGCAAGAAGCTGGACGACAAATTTTACAGATACCACACCGGTTACATCGGCGGGCTGAAAGAGGTCTCTTACCGCAAGATGATCGCGGAGAAGAGCGACGTCGCCGTCTATGAAGCGGTGCGCGGCATGTTGCCCAAGAACTCTCTCGGCAGAAAGATGATCAAGAAGCTGAGAGTGTACAAGGGTGCGGAGCACAACCACGAAGCGCAGAAACCCGAAGCGCTCAAATTATTTTAATTGAGGTGGAAGTATGGCAAAAGCGAATTTGAAGAAAAAGTTGCAGTTCTGGGGAACAGGCAGAAGAAAAAAAGCGATCGCCCGCGTCCGTCTCATTCCCGGCGGCACCGGCAGCATCGTCATCAACGACCGCTCGCTGGAAGACTACTTCCCGCAGGGCACGCTGCAGTACATCGTCAAACAGCCCATCGTGCTGACGCAGACGGAATCCGCATATGACATCATCGTCAACGTGTGCGGCGGCGGCTACACCGGTCAGGCGGGCGCGATCCGCCACGGCATTTCCCGCGCGCTCATCCAGGCACAGCCCGAGCTGCGTCCCGCGCTCAAAAAAGAGGGCTTCCTCACGCGCGACCCGAGAAGCAAAGAGAGAAAGAAGTACGGCTTGAAGAAAGCGCGCCGTGCGCCGCAGTTCTCCAAGAGATAATTTTTTCTCATCCGAGAAGCAGACAAAATGCCGCCAACCCGCGCAGGCGCGGGCTGGCGGCATTTCCCTTATCCGCGGTTGTTTCGGTCGATGCGTTTGGAGATCTCCTCGTGCCGCCGCAAAAACCCCTCGCAGGAGCGCGCGGCTTCCGTAGGCTGCGCCGCGTTTCGGGGAAGGTCCGCCGTCGTCTGTCGGCGTGCGTCGGACGGCTCCTTTTTCGCGGGCGCCTGCGCCTGCTCCCTCGCTTCGGGTGCGGCTTCGCCCTCGCCGAAGGATGTGCCGAGCGCCGAGAGCAGGTCAAAGATCCCGAATTTTTCCATAAAACACCTCCGTGCGGGACGGCATTTTGCGCGCCGACGCGCAAAATGCGCAAAATTTTCATCGTTTTTTAATATTTTTTAATTGCCTAAACAGGCGAATTAGTATATAATAGAAAAGGTATAGTGGCAAAATGCCACCGAAACGGGAAAACGCGCCGTCTTTTTTGCGGGAATCTTCCCGCCGTGCGCGCTCGTATCATAAATTTACAGACCGATAAGGAGTCTATATTTTATGCTGAAAAAGGGCAAAAAATTCATCGTGCTGTCGCTCGTGCTCGCGCTCGTCGTGGGCGTGCTCGGCGCCTGCTCGAACAGCACCGCTCCGACCGTCGACTATACCCCGACGGAAGCGGCGGCAGTCTCCAACGGCGGCTTTGTCGTCGAGAAGGGGGATTATTTCTATTTCATCAACGGCGTGGCCGCGGCGGAGGACGACAACACCTTCGGCGACGTCGTCGAGGGCTCGCTCATGCGCATCTCCAAGACCGATCTCGGCAAGGGTGACTATTCGACGGCGGAGATCGTCGTTCCCTCGCTGATGGTGGCGGCGGATTACACCTCCGGCATCTACGTCTACGGCGACTACGTCTATTACGCGACCCCGAACACCACCAAGGACATGGACGGCAAGGTGGACACCTCCTATCTCGAGTTCAAGAGCGCCAAGCTCGACGGAACGGCGATGAAGGACTATTACCTGCGCCTGGATTCCAACGACTATGTCTATCGCTTCGTCGAAGTGGACGGCACCGTCTATCTCGTGTATGTGGATTCGGAGAATTCCGAGATCCGCTCGCTCAACACTTCCACGCGCGAGGAGACCGTCCTGGTCAAGGGCTATACTTCCTACACCATGAACGTGGAGGATCTGTCCGACCCCGTCATCTATTACACGATGAACGTGGACAAGAAGGACGGCTCGGGCACCGAGGGCTACCAGCAGATCTACAAGGTGCGCGCGGATGCGACCGAGTGCCCCTATTACATGGACCTGAGCGAATACAAGACCTCGAAGGGCGAGGACTACGAATACACCAACCTCGGCACCATCGTGCTGGACGGCGTGGGCAACAACAAGACGCCCTCTCCCTTCAACCACGACTGGGATGAAAAAACTTCTCCCAAGACGCTCGAGGGCTACACCTATGCCTTTGTCAAGTACACGGGTGAGAAGCTCATCCTCAACGTGACGCGCAACTCGCAGACTTTTGTCTACGCGCTCGACTGCGCGGACGTCGCGGACGGCTGGAACTCGATCACGGCGAACCCGAGCGGCGAGGATGCGGGCGGCCTGACCCCCGTTGCGGTCAGCACCTCCTATGCGACTTCCTCCGCACTCTATTATACGGACGACGCGGGCAAACTGTGCTATCTGTACGTCGATTCCACCAACAACGTGCTCAACCGCGTGACCGTCTCCGAGGACAAGACCTCGGGCGACTACATCGAGGGCGGTTCCGCGCTGACGCTTGCGCGCAACCTCTCGGGCGCGACCCTTCTCTACATCGAAGGGGATTACGTCTACTTCTCGATGGCGGGCGCCAACGGCAACTCGCTCTACCGCATCGACTACACGGGCACGGAAGAGGACTACAACGTCTTCACGGGCACGGCAGGCGACGAGGAGGAAGGCAACGCATACATCGCGACCAGATACCTTGAGATCGACTACAACAGCTCCTGGTATCCTCCCGAGATCGTGGACGGTTACCTGTTCTTCTCCAACGCGGAGGAGTACGGCGAAAACTACATCTATGTGATGGCAAACCCTGCCGACAACAACGCGCTCAAAGAGATCAACGACCGCTACGACGCGGTGCAGGATGCGTTCAGCGACATCGCGGCGTCCTTCTTCGATGCGGCGAACGCGGCGAGATACTATTACTACACGGGCAACACCGACCTGATCTACGACGAGAGCGAGCCTTACTTTGAGAAATACGAAGAGGAAGACCTCGAAGTCCTCGAGGCATTCCTCAAAGGCGGCAGTGCGCACAACCTCGACTTCTCCGAGGTGCTCGACGGCGAAAAGGCGTGCACGCAGGCGACCTTCTACAACTTCGTGGGCGAGCGCTCCGAGGCGGACGAAGAGGCGAGAGAGGAAGATCTGAAGACCTCGCTCCTGCCTGCTCTCGACGAAGAAGAGGAGACCGAAGCGGGCTGGACCTGGCAGTGGGCGGCTCTGTTCGTTCCCATCGGCGTCGTGGTCATCGCGGGCATCGTGGTGCTCGTGGTGCTGCTCAAACGCAGAAAACGCGCATAAATAAAAAATACGGAGGACGGAAATGCGGTTTCCGCCCTCCTTTTTTTGCAGAGAGCGCATATATTTGCCAAAATAATGCAAAAAATTAGCTTTTTTCTGCGAAAAACCCTTTACAAAAGCACCTTTTATTAGTATAATTGTTTGCGAAAAAAAACGTGTGTGGCGCGTATTTTTCCGCGCGACTGCACATAGTACTTCCCGACGCAATATACTTTTAATGGGAAAACAGCGGCGGGGGCGCCGCCTTTGCCGAAAAAACAATGGGAGCAAAAAAATGCCGAAGTATAAAAAGTGCCCGAGATGCGAACTCAACTACATCCAGGAGGACCGCGACTACTGCGACGTCTGCCTCGCGGAGATGCAGGGGAGCAAACTGAAATTTGCCGACCTCGACGACGACGACGAAGCGGAAAAGACGGAACTCTGCCCTGTCTGCGGGGAAAACTACATGCGCCCGGGCGAGAAGATGTGCGAGGAGTGCAAGAAGAACTCCGCCTACGAAGAGGAAGAGGACATCGACCCCGAAAAGGACGAAGAGTGGCGCACCTACCTCGACGAGGATACCGACGATCTCTCGCTGGAGAGCGACTCCATCGACATCGGCGAGGACTTTGACGCCGACTTTGACGACGAGGAATTCGCGGACGGATACGTCGAGGACGAGAACGCGGACAGCACGACGGAGGAGGACTTCGAGTACGGCGCCGACTACGACTTCTCGGACGAGGACGACGAAGACGAGGAGGAAGAAGAGGACGAGGACGACGATTTCTGAGCGCGATCGCCCGCAGGCAATGCCTGCGGGCTTCTTTTTTTTCTGCGTCGCGTCGCGATCGCCCTTTTGCAGCCGTGCGCCGTTTGGCCCGAACGCCCCCGCCCGCGCAGGGATGCGCGGGCGGGGGCGTTCCGTGCTCCGTGGGGGCGCTCCGAGCTCCGTCGGGGGGCGTTCCGTGCTCCGTGGGGGCGTTCCGTGCTCTGTCGGGGGTATTTTCTGCGCGGACAGGCGTGCCACGGCAGCGCGGCTGAGTCAAAAAGAGGGGAGCCGCGCGGCAAAAGCCGCGCGGCTCCTTTTTCTTTTGGCGGTGCGGTCCTGCCGCACCCGTCAAGGGCCCGCCTCTTTTCGTGCCGCGCTATTTGCGCGCGATGCGGACGCTCCCGCAGAGCACGTCCGAATAGGAATAGGCGGTCTTTCCGAGGTAGTCCTTGTCGTCGGGCGTCACGGTGAACAGCGCGGGGTACACGCCGCTCAGCCTCCCCGTGAAATCCGCGGTGCGGTTTCTTCCGAGGTCGACGTGCACGCGCACCCGCGCGCCGTACCATCCGCGGATCTCCTCGCGCACGTTTGCGATGTTTCTGACAGCTTTCTGCAATGGCAGCACCTCCCTGCGGCATGCGCCGCAGAGGGATTATTTCCGCATTTTCCCCGCATTATACCTTTTTTCGCGCAAAAAGCGGGGAATATTCGCCGCGCGGCGGGCATAGAATGAGAGTGATTCCAACGGAGGTTTTCGTATGTCAGTTGCTCCCAGATATGAAAAATGCGCCTGCACCGCCCTTGCGGGCAGCGTCCGCGCGCAGTCGGTCGTCGAGTGTCGTCTCGGCGACTGGTCGGAAAATACCGTGCTCGCGGTGCGCCCCGCCGTGGTGTTCGGCGCGGCGGAGTGCCTGTCGGGCGAAGTCCGCTACGGCGGCAAGCTCTTTTTCACCGTCCTCGCCCGCGCGCAGGACGGCGCGCTCGTCAGCGCAGAGCGCGGCGCGGAATTTTCGCATCGCGCGGTCTGTGCGGAGGCGGCGCCCGCGCACACGCCCGACGTGCGCCTGTTCGTCGAAAAGGTGGACGTAAAGCGTGACGGCCGCGCCGTCGTTCTGTCGGCGATCGTCACCGCCGAGATCTGCCTGTATGCCCCCTCGCAGATCGAGTACCTCGCGGGCGGGGAGGGCGTCTGCTGTGACTTCCGTCCTTCACGCGTCACGAACATCGTGCTCTGCGGCGGCACCGCGGAGATCGAAGAGGAGTTCGACACAGACTACGTCTGCGACGTGCTCCTGCACAGCGAAGAAGTTTCGCTCACCCGCGTCTTTGCCGCCGACGGCTGTCTTGACGTCTCGGGCGAGATCAACCTCGGCGTCGTCGCGAAGCGGGAAGGGGAGAGCGACGCCGTCAGCTACGAGCGCCTGATCCCCTTCCGCGCGGAGATCCCGTGCGAGGGCGCGTCCTCGGGCATGGCGTGCGACGCGCGCGTCTGCGTGGAGGAGGCAAAGCTGACCGCCTCCTGCGACGAGGAGAAGGGCCGCTGCCGCATCCTCGCCGTCATCGGATTGCAGGTGCGCGGCAGGCTGTACGCGGAGGAGGAGGTCCTCCTGCCGCAGGATGCCTTCTGTCCCGGCTATGCGGGCACGCCCGCCTTTTCCTCCTTCTCCTCGGAGGTGCCCGTGTGCGCGTTCACGTCCACCGAGCGGCTCTCGGGCGTCGCGGCGAGCGACAAACGCCCCGATTTTTCCTGCTCTTTGCAGGCGAGCGCCCTGCCCCGCGCCGAAGTCGCCGCGACCGTCTCGGACGGCGAGATCACGGCGGAAGGGGTGCTGGACGCCGCCGTGTTCTTCAAAAACGGACAGGGCGAGGCGGACTGCGCGCATGTGAGCCTGCCCTTCTCCTTCCCCGTCCGCTCCGACCGCGCGCGGAAGGGGATGCGCGCCGACGTGGTCGCGATCGCCTGCGGCGTCACCGTCCGACAGAAAAAGGAGGGCGAGCTGGAGACGGAGGGGGCGCTCAAGCTCTTCTTCACCCTGCGCGAGCCGCGCGAGGCGCGCTATGTCTGCCGCATGGAGGCGGGCGAAGAAAAGCCCGTGCGCGACGTGGCGATCTCTGTCTTTGTCCCCGCGGCGGGCGATACCCTCTGGGCGGCGGCGAAAAAACTGGACCGCCCGCCCGAAAAGGTGCAGGAGGAAAACCCTTCGCTCTCCTTCCCGCTCACGGGCGGCGAGCGGATCGTGCTCTACAGAAAAAAGGAGATCTCATAAAGATCACGGCCGCCCCGCGCTGCGCGCGGGGCGGCTTTTGCGTGTCCTTTCCCGCCTGCGGCAAAGATGTTTGCGAAAATGGAAAAATTGGCGAAAAATGTGTAATTTGAACGAAATCGCCTTTTTGCGGTTTACAGAAGGGGGCGTGTGTGCTATAATAAAGCCATCGAAAAAACCGCACGGGAGGGGAGCGATGTATTCCTGCAAGGTCAGAAGCTACGCAAAGGTCAACCTCTCCCTCAACGTGACGGGCACAGCGGACGGCTATCATCTTCTCGACAGCGTCGCCGCGAGCGTGGACATCTGGGACACCCTCGTCCTGCGCAAGCGGCGGGACAAGCTGGTCAACGTGTACATGCACGGCAAGGGCAGCGAGGGCATCCCCTTCGCCTCCAACAACGCGGTGCGCGCGGCGGAGCTGTTCTGCGCGGCGTTCGGCACCCGCGGCGTGGACGCGGAGGTGTACAAAGACATCCCGATGGGCGCGGGTCTGGGTGGCTCTTCCGCAGACGCGGCGGGCATCCTGCGCGGCATGGCGAAGCTGTACGGCGTCGATCCCGCGCGCCTTCTCGCGCTCGCGGCACAGCTCGGGAGCGACACCGTCTATATGCTCGAGGGCGGCTTCGCGCGGCTGACGGGCAGGGGCGAAAAGGTAGAGCGCCTCTCTTCGCCGCGGCGGTATCACATGCTGCTGATCTTCCCGAAGGCGTCCGTCTCCACGCCCGCCTGTTTTGCCGAATACGACAAAAACCCCGACCCGCTCCGCGCGGACAGCGCCCGCATGGCGCAGGCGGTCGCGGCGGGGGACTTTTCGCGCGTGGCGGAGAACGTGTACAACGCGCTGGGCGCGCCCGCGTGCGCGCTCGAACCCGAAGTGGGCGAGGCGCTGGAATTTGCGCGCTCGCTCTCGCCCTCCGCGTGCGCGGTGACGGGCTCGGGCAGTGCGGTGTTCGCGCTGTTCGAGGCGGAAGAGCTGTGCCGCTGGGCAAAGAGCCGATGCAGGAAGTTTGAGAGCCGCGTGGTGCACACGGTGGACGGAACAAAGAGAAAAAACACGATGCGCAACCCGTTTGTGCTGAGCGAAGAAGAGGTCGAAGAGGCGCGCGGCGAGCGCGCGGAGGATTGAGGCATGGAAGAGAGGAATCTTGAATTTGACGACGACGGAAAGATCCGCGTGCGCAGGCGCACGGACGTTCCCGAAGGACAGGAAGAAGAGGACGCGGACGAGCTGATCATCGACGTGCCCGGCTTCAAGGAATTCGAAGAGGGCGGCGAGGAGCCGGACTCGGCGCTGTTCGACGAGGTCTGCCGCGCGCAGGAAGAGGCGCAGGCGCTGGCAAGGGGGCGCGCGAGGCAGGAAGCGCTCGCGCTGTACGAACAGGCGGAAGCGCTGTTTGCGCAGGGCGATGCGGACGGCGCGGGGGAGAAATTCCTCGACAGCGCCGCAAAATACGGCGACGACTGGCGGCCGTGGTTCGGCGTCGTGCGCGTGCAGACGAACGACCTGACAGACCTTTCGGGCATCTTTGACTGCCAGCAGGCATACGAAAAGGCGCTCCGCCGCATGAATGAAGAGGACCGCGCGGCACTGCGCGAAAAATACGCGCCCGCGCTCGAGCGCCGCGCGCAGGAATGCGCGGAAAAACACGCCGTGCTCTCCGCGCAGGACGAAAAGGAGCGCGAAGAGGAGCGCCCCACGGTGCAGAAGTACTTTTACACCGCCCGCCGCGGCACGGTGATCTCGGGCATCCTGTGCGGCGTGTTTCTGCTCGCCGCGATCATCCTGACTCCCTTTGTCAACTCGGTGCCGGGCATGGAAATCGCCATCCCCGCGATCTTGTGCTACGTCGCGGCGCTCGCCTTTCTCGGCGTGCTGATCGTGTTCGGCCGCCGCTTCATCGTCGGACGCGTCGCCTTCCGCAAGAACGCGCGCGCAGGCACGACGCAGGCGGGCGAAGAGGCGCGCATCTTCGCCGAAGAGGAGGAGCTCATCCGCTCCATTCTCGGCGATCTCAACAAAAACTGACAGGCCGTTTTACGGCTTTCGCCGCCCTTTCGGGTGGTTTTTCCGCCCTTTCGGGTGGTTTTTCCGCCCTTTCGGGCGGTTTTTTCGCCCTTTCGGGCGGCTTTTTTTTCCGCCCTTTCGGGCGGCCTTTTTTCTTTTTGTCCGCCCTTTCGGGCGGCCTTTTTCTTTTTATTCGCCCTTACGCTTGCCCGAGAGCGCCTTCCCGCCCGCAACAATTCTTTGCCCGCGCACTCGCCTCTGCCCGCTCCCGCCCGCTCCCGCTCGCGCCCGCGCCCGCTCCCGCCTACGCACGCGCTCCCGCTCCCGCTCCCGCTCCCGCCCGCTCCCGCTCCCGCGCCCGCGCTCCCGCCTACGCCCGCGCTCCCGCTCGCCCGCTCTCCCGCCCGCACCCGCCCGCCCCCGCCCACCCCCACGCTCCCGCCTACCCCCACGCCCCCCCCCCCCCGCCTTCTCTCTCTGTCTTTTTTTCCCCCACCCCCCCCACGCCCCCCCC
>JAHZBZ010000024.1 GCA_019423125.1 Bacillota bacterium
CGAACCCGGGACCCACTGATTAAGAGTCAGTTGCTCTACCAACTGAGCTAAAGGTGCATTTATGGTGATCCATCCGCGATTCGAACGCGGGACACCGTGATTAAAAGTCACGTGCTCTGCCAACTGAGCTAATGGACCGTAACTTTTTACGGATGGCTGGGGTGGCAAGATTCGAACTTACGAATGCCGGAATCAAAATCCGGTGCCTTACCGCTTGGCGACACCCCAAAAAAAATTTTATGGGGCGGGCGACGGGAATCGAACCCACGACCTCCAGGGCCACAATCTGGCGCTCTAACCAACTGAGCTACACCCGCCATAAAATTTGGCGCGCCTGAAGAGATTCGAACTCCTGACACATGGCTTAGAAGGCCATTGCTCTATCCTACTGAGCTACAGGCGCAAAAAATGTACACGCTCGACTCTCATCGGTTTGTGCTTTTTGGAGCGGGTGATGGGAATCGGACCCACGCAGCCAGCTTGGAAGGCTGGAATTCTACCATTGAACTACACCCGCAATTCACAACGCTAAAAGATTATACCAAATACGCCGCGCGATGTCAAATATTTCAAACCACTTTCGGCAAATTTTTTTCTTTTGCGCAGACTATGCCTCTCCCTCTTACAGATCCACGATCGTGGGAACTGCCTTGTTGCCTGCGATCACAAGATAACAATAGCTCTGCCGCATTGAATAGCGCGTCACGCAACCCGGGTTTACGACAAGAACGCCGTCCTCTTCATGCACCTCCGCCTCGTGCGTATGCCCGTAGAGAGCGATGTCGCAAAGCCGTTCCTTCGCCGCAGCGACGAGATCGCGCGTGCCCGTGCGAACACCGTAGCGGTGCCCGTGACAGGCAAAAATGCGCCGCCCCTCCACGTCCAGTATGATCTCGCTCTCCCCGCCGTAAAAATCGTTGTTTCCCGCGATGACGTACGTCTTTTCGGGATAGGCGCGCACAAGCTCGCGCGCGTCCGATGCCATGTCGCCGAGATGGATGATGTAATCGCACTCTGACAACACCGTCGCAATCTTATCCAGCGGCGCGAGGTTTCTGTGGGTGTCCGAAAGGATGACAAGCGTCTTCATGCGAGCACCCCCTTCAGCTTTTCGCGCAGGGCGGCAAGCGCCTTCGCGCGGTGCGAGACGGAGTTTTTCTCCTCCGCACTGCTCATGCCGAAGCTCTTTGAAAGCTCGTCGCTGTAAAAGAGCGGATCGTAGCCGAAGCCCTCTGTCCCCTCTTCCGCAAACAGGATGCGGCCGTACGTCCTGCCGCTCGCAGTGATCGCACTCCCGTCGGGAAAACAGACGGCGACGCAGCTCTCAAAATACGCGCCGCGCTCTTTTTCGGGAACGGAGGCAAGTTTTTCCAAGAGCAGGGCGTTGTTTGCCGCATCGTCGCCGTGCCTACCGCAAAAACGCGCGCTGTGCACGCCGGGCGCGCCGCCGAGCGCGTCCACGCAGAGACCGGAATCGTCCGCAAGCGCGGGAATGCCCAGCGCATCGCAGACGGCACGCGCCTTGATGAGCGCATTTTCCTCAAACGTGGAGCCCGTCTCTTCTATGTCCCCCGTAAATCCCGCCTCCTGCATGGAGACGATCGTTACATCCGCAAAGATCTGTGCGATCTCGCGAAGTTTTGCCTTGTTTCCGCTTGCCACTACCATCTTCTTCATCTCGTTTTGCCTCCTCGAATGTTGCACCCGTCACGGCAGAATGTGCCCTGCAGAGAGATAGACCTCGTACCATTCTTCGCGCGTGAGAGTCACGTCTGCACCCTTCGCCGTCGCGAGAAGATGCTCCGCATTGACTGTGCCCGTCACCACCTGCATCTTTGCGGGATAGCGCAGGATCCACGCCGCGACGATCGCAGATTTGTCCGTGCCGTATTTTTCGGCAAGCCGCGCAAGCACGCCGTTCAGCTTTTCATAAGCGGGGTTGTCCAGATATACGCCCTCGAAAAATCCGTAGCGGAACGGCGACCATGCCTGTACAGTTATTCCGTGCAGACGGCAGTAATCGAGGACGTATCCGTCACGCGAGATCCCGCCGTCTGTGAGCATGTTGACCTCCGTGCCGCAGGAGATCATGCCCGCATGCGCGGGGGAAAACTGCAGCTGATTCGCGCACAGCGGAACGGGGAGCGCCTCGGAGAGCAGCTGAAGCTGAAACGGGTGCATGTTTGAAACGCCGAACGCGCGCACCTTTCCCGACGAAAGGAGCGCATCGAACGCCTCGGCGACCTCCTCGGGCTGCATCAACGCATCGGGGCGATGCAACAGGAGGATGTCCAAATGATCGGTCTGCAGGCGGCGCAGGCTCCCATCCACCGACGAGAGAATGTGCTCTTTGGAAAAATCGAACATCCTTCCGGGGACGATGCCGCATTTTGATTGCAAAAAATAATCCTCGCGCCTGAGGCCGAGCGCCCTGACTGCATTTCCGAAAGCAGTCTCGCAGGCGCCGCCGCCGTAAATATCGGCATGGTCAAAGAAATTCAGTCCCGCATCCATTGCCGTTGCGACGAACCGCTCCAGCTTGTTTCCGGCCGCAGGCGCGACGTTCATACATCCCACCGCGACAGCGGGAAGCTGCATATCTCCGACTTTTGTGTAACGCATGTTCTCACCTCGTTTGACTCGTATAGTCCATTATACTATTTTTTTCTGCACATTTCAACCGATTGCGGCGATTTTTTGTGAACGTATCGGAACGTATCGGAAAATCAGCCCAAGTGCAAGACTTTTTGCAAACCGTTGACAGGCGAGCGCGCGTGTGATATGATTGTAAGGAGCGAAAACAAAAGCGCTCATGACAAAATAAGATCATCAAGCGAGGAAAAAATGGACAAAAAAGTTCTTGAGATCAGAAACCTCACAAAGATCTACAACCGCACCAAGATCGCGGTGAACGACCTGTCGCTGGAAGTGTATGAAGGCGACGTCTACGGCTTCATCGGACAAAACGGCGCGGGAAAGACGACGACCCTGCGCGCGGTCACGGGTATCCTGCCCTTCGATTCGGGAGAGATCTATGTAAACGGCCTTTCCGTCAAGGAAAACCCCATTGCATGCAAACAGCAGATCGCATACATACCCGACAACCCGGACCTCTACGATTATCTCACGGGCGTGCAATACCTAAACTTCATCGCGGACATCTATGGCGTGAACAAAGGCGTGCGGCAGGAGCGCGTGGAAAAATACGCGAGCATGTTCCGCATCCTCGGCGATCTCGGGTCGCTTGTCGGAAGTTACTCGCACGGCATGAAACAAAAGCTCGCCATCATCGGCGCGCTCCTGCACGAACCCAAGCTCTTTGTACTGGACGAACCGTTCGTAGGCCTCGACCCCGAAGCGGCGTTCAAGCTCAAACAGGTATTTCGCGAGATGTGCGACAACGGCGCGGCGATCTTCTTCTCCACGCACGTCCTTGACGTAGCGGAAAAGCTGTGCAACAAGATCGCCATCATCAAAAACGGAAAACTGATGGCGTCGGGGGACATCGACGCGGTGCGCGGCGACGACAGTCTGGAAGAGGTCTTCCTGGAGGTGCTCGAAAAACATGAAAGCTAAGTGGCTCCTCCTCACAAAGATCCATCTTCTGGGGATGTTCGATTTCAATAAGATGCGAAAGGGAAAGGACCCGCGTCTGATGAAACGCACGATCGGCGGCGGACTTCTCTTCGTACTCGTGCTCGCCTTGCTGCTCTTCTATGCGGTATCGATCGCGATGTCCTTTGCCGAAGGGGGATTTATCGAAAAAGTCCCTGGTTTTTCCGTCGCGTTGGCGTCCTTCTTCATCCTCCTCTTCTCCTTCTTTCAGGGCGGCGCCCGCCTGTTCGCGACCAAAGATTTCGATCAGCTCATGGCGATGCCCCTCAAAAAGAGCGATCTCGTCATCAGCCGCCTCATCGCGATCTATCTGCCCGATCTTGCTTTTGCGCTCGGCGTGATCGCGCCCATGCTCATCGTCTATTTCGTACACGTAGGTTTTTCCGCCGTGACGCTTCTGCTCATGGTGATGGTCACTCTGCTCACTCCGGTCATTCCGCTGTTTATCGGATGTGTGCTCAGCACCCTCTTTGCCGCGCTGACGGCGGGATTCCGCTACAAAGGACTACTCGAAAGCGCGCTCTCGCTCATTCTCGTGGCGGCGATCGTCGCAGGGAGCTTCCTATTCTCCTTCAGCTCGGCATCCGACACGGACCCCTCGCAGAGCCTCTATGCGATGTACGACATGATCATCGGGCGCATCTATCTCCCCGCTTTGCTCGTCGACATCACCATATCGGGTGAACAGATCTGGGGCGTATTTGCCTTTGCGGGCATTTCGCTTGCGGCCTGCGCGCTGTTCGTCGCGCTCTTTGCAAGATTTTTCTTCACCATCAACGCATTGCTACGCCGTCAGAGCGCGGGCAGAGCTTACCGCCGCGGCGACGTGCGCGCGAGCACACCTTTCCGCACCCTTGTCGGAAAGGAGTTCAAAAGACTTGTCTCCTGCTCTTCCTATCTCGTAAACGGGATCTGCGGCGCCGTCATGCTCGCTCTCTTCTCCGTCGGACTCATCGTCTTCGCGGAAGTCTTCCGCGCACAGGGCATCGAGGTCGGAGATCTGGTCCAAAACCTGAACTACATCGTACTGGGCGCCGCGCTCTTCTGTTACGGCACCACCTGCCCTGCGGCTTCCGCCCTATCCCTCGAAGGGAGCTCGCGCAGCGCGCTGTTCTCCATGCCCGTCTCCGCGAACAAGATCCTGCTCGCGAAGGCACTGCCCACCTTCCTCATCAACGCGATCTCGGGACTCGTGTTTGCCGTCTGCGCGGGCATCGGCCTGCGCATGGGTGCGCTCGACTGGATCTTTGCCATCCTCTCCGTGCCTCTGTTCTCCGCATTCGTCGCGCTCAGCGGCATCCTGCTCAACTATAAGATGCCGAACTACGACTGGAAGACGGAGATACAGGTCGTGAAAAACAGCATCCCCGTCCTGATCGAGACGTTCGGCGTCATGGCGCTCAGCTGTGCGATCTGCATCCTCTGCTACTTTTTCGGCTGGATCGTCTTTGTCATCCTGCTCGCCCTGGTCGTGCTCGCGGATGCGGTCTTCCTGTACCTGATCCAGAACGCAAAGCTCTATGCCTGATCTCCTTCGCCGCAAAACTTCGCAAAGGCGAGAGAACTCATGAAAAGCGTAAAACGCCGCCGTGCAGAAATTTCTGCACGGCGGCGTTCTGTTTTCGGATGAGTTATTCGAGCTCGAAGGCGCCTGTATAGAGCTGATAGTATGTGCCCTTCTGCGCGATGAGCTGGTCGTGCGAGCCGCGCTCGATGATGCGGCCGTGATCGAGGACCATGATCGCATCCGAGTTCTGGATGGTGGAGAGCCTGTGCGCGATGACAAAGACCGTTCTGCCCTGCATCAGCGCGTCCATGCCCTTCTGCACCAGCGCCTCGGTGCGCGTATCGATGGAGGAAGTCGCCTCGTCGAGGATCATGACGGGAGGATCCGCGACCGCCGCGCGCGCGATGGAGATGAGCTGGCGCTGGCCCTGCGAGAGGTTGGAAGCCTCGTGACGGAGCACGGTGTTGTAGCCCTCAGGCAGACGGGTGATGAAGTCATGCGCGTTGGCGAGCTTTGCCGCCTCGATGCACTCCTCGTCCGTCGCGTCCAGTTTGCCGTAGCGGATGTTTTCCATGATCGTGCCCGTGAACAGGTTGGTGTCCTGCAACACGATGCCCATGGAACGGCGCAGATCGTCCTTTTTGATCTTGTTGATGTTGATGCCGTCGTAGCGGATCTTGCCGTCCGCGATGTCATAGAAACGGTTGAGAAGGTTGGTGATGGTCGTCTTGCCCGCACCCGTGGCGCCGACAAAGGCGATCTTCTGTCCTGGTTTCGCGTAGATGCTCACGTTGTGCAGGACGATCTTCTCGGGGACATAGCCGAAATCCACGTCATAGAGCTGGATGTCGCCCTTGAGCTCTGTGTAGCTGACGGTGCCGTCCGCCTTGTGCGGATGCCGCCATGCCCACTTGCCCGTGCGCTCCGCGCACTCGGTGATGTTCCCCTGCTCGTCGATCTTCGCGTTGACGAGAGTGACATATCCGTCGTCCGTCTCGGGCTTTTCGTCGAGCAGCTCGAAGATACGTCCCGCACCCGCCAGGCCCATGACGACCGAGTTGATCTGCATGGAGACCTGCCCGATGTTGAGGGAGAACTGTCTGGACATATTCAAGAACATCGCGATGACCGTCGTGGAAATGACGCCCGCCGACCAGCCGGTGACGGAGAAATTGTGCACGCCGAAGTTGACGAGGAGCCCCGCGACGATCGCGGTGATCACGAACACAAAATGACCGATGTTCATGACTGCGGGCATGAGGATGTTGCCGTATGCGTTCGCCTTGTCCGACGCATCGCAAAGTTCCTCGTTGATCTTGTCGAAATCGCGCTTTGCCTGCTCTTCGTGGCAGAACACCTTGATGACCTTCTGTCCGCCCATCATCTCTTCGATGTAACCTTCCGTCTTGCCGATGGTCTCCTGCTGACGGATAAAATGACGCGCGGACCTGCCGCCGACGAACTTGGCGACCAACGCCATGATGATGACGCCCGCGATGACCGTGAACATCAGCCACAGGCTGTAGATGAGCATATAGACGAACAGCGCGCACGCCGCCACGATCGCGTAGAAGATCTGCGGGATACTCATGGAGATGAGCTGACGGAGCGCATCGGTGTCGTTGGTATAGGTGGACATGATGTCGCCGTGCGTATGCGTGTCAAAATAGCGGATGGGAAGCGACTCCATGTGATTGAACATGTCCTGACGGACGGAGCGCAAAAATCCCTGCGTGACGATCGCCATGGTCTGGTTGTAGAACGCGGACGCCGCGAGCGCGATGAGATACATCAGCCCCATCATGCCTATGATCAGCGCGAGGTCGCCGCGCACCTGCTCCCACGTCGCCGCCGCGATGCCCTGCACGGGATCGCCGCCCGTCAGCGGGGTGATCACCCTGTCGAGGACGAGGCCGAGGAAGAAGGTCGAGCTGATGCCCGCGACCGCCGTCACGATGATACAGAAGAACACCGCGAGCATTCTGCCCTTATAATAGCGGAAAAGATAAGACAACAGCCTGCCGAGGACTTTGAAGGGATGCAGTTTCGCCTTTTTCTGCATGACGTTACGCATTTGCCTGCCCTCCTTCCGCAGGAGCGGCACTGCCGACTTTGTTCTGCGAATAATAAACTTCTTTGTAGATCTCGTTGCTCGCAAGCAGCTCTTCGTGCGTGCCGATCGCGTTGATTCTGCCGCCGTCCATGACGATGATCTGGTCGGCGTCCTGCACGGAGGAGATGCGCTGTGCGATGATGATCTTGGTGACGTTCGGGATCTGCTCGCGGAAAGAGCGGCGGATCATCGCGTCCGTCTTTGTATCGACGGCGCTCGTCGAGTCGTCGAGGATGAGCACTTTCGGGTCTTTCAGAAGAGCGCGCGCGATACACAGGCGCTGTTTCTGTCCGCCCGAGACGTTGGTACCGCCCTGCTCGATGTAGGTGTCGTATTTGTCGGGGAACGCCTGGATGAAGTCGTCCGCGCAGGCGAGCTTGCACACGCGAAGCATCTCGTCGTCCGTCGCGTCCTCTTTGCCCCAGCGCAGGTTGTCTTTGATCGTGCCGGAGAACAGGACGTTCTTCTGCAGGACCATCGCGACCTTATTTCTGAGCGTCTCGAGATCGTACCTGCGCACGTCCACGCCGCCGACATAGACGGCGCCCTCCGTCGCGTCATAAAGGCGCGGAATGAGGTTAACGAGCGTCGACTTGGATGCGCCCGTGCCGCCGAGAATGCCGATGGTCTGACCAGATTTTATGTGGAGGTTGACCGAGGCGAGCGCGAACTTTTCCGCCGTCTGCGAATATTTGAAGGAGACGTTGTCGAACACGATGTCGCCGTCCCTGACTTCCTTGACAGCGTCTTCGGGGGAAACGATGTTGCTCTTTTCGTTGAGAACCTCGACGATACGTTCCGCGCTCGTGCGGGCGATGATGATCATGACGAGCACCATCGAAAGCTGCATGACAGCGGACAGGATCTGCGAAGCGTACATGATGAGCACGGTGAGCTGATCCTCTTGGACGGGAGAACCGCTCCGCGTCAGGAGCGCGCCCATCAGGAAAATGAGCAGGAAGGACAGCCAGATGCAGAACTGCATCACGGGCGTGTTGACCGCCATGATGCGCTCGGCGAGCGTGAACTCCTTGCAGACCTCCTCGGACGCATTTTTGAACTTTTTGCGTTCAAAGTCTTCACGCACGAAGGATTTGACGACACGGATGCCCTTGATGTCCTCGCGGACGGAGCGGTTCATGTTGTCGTATTTTTTAAACACGCGCTCGAAGATCGGGTGCGTCTTGAAAATCACGAGGACAAGCACCGCCGCGAGCACGGGCACGATCGCGAGGAAGATCCACGCAATGCCCGGATTGACGATAAACGCCATGACGAGCGAAAAGACGAGCATCAGCGGGCAACGGATCGCCACGCGGATGATCATCATGTAAGCCATCTGCACGTTCGTGACGTCCGTCGTCTGACGGGTCACAAGGCTCGAAGTCGAAAATTTGTCGATGTTGGAAAAGGAATAGTCCTGGATCGCATAGTACATATCTTTGCGCAGGTTTTTTGCGAAGCCGGCGGTGGCGCGCGCCGCAAACCTGCCCGACAGCATACCCGTGCACAGCGACAGCACCGCCATCGCCAGCAAGATCCCGCCGTAGTACCAGATCGTACTCATCTTCAGCGTCTCGCCCTCTGCTCCGCCCCTGTTGATCGCCGCGATGAACTCCATGATCACCAACGGCATCAGACATTCGAGGACGACCTCGATGGAGACGAAAACGGGAGAGAGAACGGACGATCTCTTGTACTCGCGGATGCTTTTCGCCAGAGTTTTGATCATCTTGCATCTCCTTTCTTGAATTTTTTTCCGTTCCTGTTCCCGCAGTACCCTGCACTGCGGCTCCTGACCTGCTTCATTCGCATTCTTCGAGGTTGCGAACAAACCGATCCACGTAGCCGAAAAAGGCGTCCAGCTCTTCAGGCGTAAAACCGCTCGTCATGTGGTATTCCGCCTTTTCGATCTGCGCCTGTATCTGCTTGCGCACCTCCGCCGCGGATTCAGTGAGAACGATCTTTTTTAAGCGCGCGTCGTAGTCTACGGGCGTGCGTTTTATAAAACCGCTCTCCTCCATGCCTTTGAGGAGCTGCGTAGCAGTAGAGCGGCGGATGTCGAACTCCGCCTCCACATCGCGCTGAAAGACATCCCTGTCCCTGTTGCGGAACAAATAGTTCAGGATCCAGATCTGAAACGTCGTCAGATTCCCGTTTTCCCGAACGGCGGGGATGTTTCTGATCATTCGCCCGATGCGAAGATTGAGCGACTTCACCGCATAGCCGATGTGTCTGTCGTTCATCGCTATACCTCGAAATTGTTAGGATAGCTAACATTATAGTCATTTGAATAATTTTGTCAAATGAATGACAGAAAAAAATCAAGTCAATTTTGTGAAAAAATGTGTCTTTTCACGAACACCCCGAAAAAGGGAGGCGCGCAACGGACAAAAATAAAAAAGACACGCCGTTCGCGTTGACTTTTTGCGAGAGAAGGAATAGAATAGTGCCTGCATCGGAAAAATCAAAAAAACCGAGGATAAAATGGAAAGAACTTACTCCGCAAAAAATTCGTTGTATATCTTCATCAGTTTTGCGATCGTAGGCGGGTTTCTCGAATCGTACACCTATCTTTTGCACGGCGGCGTGTTCTGCAATGCGCAGACGGGAAACATCGTTCTGCTCGCACTCAGCCTTATCGACGGGGAATTCTTCTCTTCCCTGCACTATCTCAGCTCCATCGGCGCGTACATCGCGGGCATCCTCGTCTCGGCAGTCCTGCCCCGGTTGTTTCGCCGCGGCGCCCACCTGTTTGTCGCCTGCCTTGAACTCGCGGCGCTTGCGGGCATTGCGTTCATACCCGCCGCTTGCCCCGACTGGTATACATATGCGTCCGTGTCCTTTCTCTGCGCCCTGCAATACAACACCTTCACCGAATGTCGCGGCGCGGCGCTGAGTACCACCTTCTGCACCAACAACCTCAGACAGATGACGCTAAACCTCTACCGCGGCGCGCGCGAAAGAAAAGCCGAGCACCTGAAGAAGAGCGGGATCTATGCGCTGATCATCCTCTGCTTTGCCGGCGGTGCGATCGCGGGTGGCTTTGCCGCACACTTTTTCGGGAATTACTCCGCGCTCTGCTGCTGTGCGCTGCTGGTTCCGGTCATTCTCTTTCTCGCCCTGCGCAGAGAGCCGCCCGTCCGCCCCGAACAGCTTCCCGCAGAGGAAAAAGCAAAAGCATAACGCAAAGGCTTCTGCACATACTGAAAAAACCGAGACAAAAGGCGCGGGGAAAAACGGTTGCTTTTCGCCGCGCCTTTGGCTAAAATAATAGAAAAGGACAAAGGAGTATTTATCTATGCCTGACCTGAGAAAAGTTGCCGTCATCGGATGCGGTTTTGTCGGCTCCGCCTGCGCCTTCACGCTGATGCAGTCCGGACTGTATTCAGAGATGGTCCTGCTCGACGCGAACCGTGCGCGCGCGGAAGGCGAGGCCATGGACGTTGCGCACGGGCTTCTCTATGCAAAGCCCATGAATATCTATGCGGGAGACTACGAAGATGTGAAAGACGCGTCGCTTGTCATCATCACCGCGGGCGCGAATCAAAAGCCCGGAGAGACCCGCCTCGACCTCGTCAAAAAGAACACAGCTATCCTGCGCTCCATTCTCGACGAGCTCAAGAAGAGAAATTACGACGGGATGCTCCTCATCGTCGCAAACCCCGTTGACATCCTTACCCGCGTCGCGCAAGCGTATTCGGGGCTTCCCGAAAACAGGGTGTTCGGCTCGGGCACCGTTCTGGACACCGCTCGTCTCAAATATCTGCTCGGCGAACACCTCGGCGTGGACAGCCGTTCGGTACACGCGTTCATCATCGGCGAACACGGCGATTCGGAGATCCCCGTATGGAGCAGCGCCAATCTCTCGGGCGTGCCCCTGCACGATTTCTGCGAAATGCGCGGATTTTTTGACCACGACAACGCGATGCGTGAGATCGGCGAAAACGTGAAAAACTGCGCCTACGAGATCATCGCGCGCAAGGGCGCGACCTATTACGGCATCGCGATGGCTGTCAAGCGCATCTGCGAAGCGGTCGTGCGGGACGAGAAATCCATCCTGCCCGTCTCTGCCGCCCTGCACGGAGAATTCGGCATCGACGGCGCGACGCTGAGCATCCCCTCCGTCGTCGGCAAAGACGGCGTGGAGAAGATCGTGCCAATCTCGCTCAGCCAAGACGAACTGACCCGCCTGCACTATTCCGCCGATATGCTCAAAGGCATCTTTGCCGAACTTTGACAGTCTGATCCGCGCATGCCCGCGCAAAACAGTTATGCGCGGGCATGCGGCTTCCCGTATAAGAAAACG
>JAHZBZ010000025.1 GCA_019423125.1 Bacillota bacterium
AAAATCACGGAAAATCGCAGGCGACAGCTCGCCGAGATTTTCGTGAATAATCTCTTGAAAAAGCAAAAACCACGCTTTTTGCTTTTTCCCCTTACGCCGCGGGTGCGGCGCTCCGAAAGAGGTGAATGCGAAAATTTTGATAATAAGAGAGCCCTTAAACATTTTCGCAGAGGGGAAAAACGCCGTCAGCCGCAGGCGCGCGGCGGTTGTCCCCTAAAAATCAAGCGTTTCGCAGCATCTCTTTTGCGAGAAACGCGCGAAGCCCTTATCTTTCGCTTCTGCTCACCGACTCCACGGCGACGGCGCCGCCGCGCATCGCCTCCATGCGCGAGAGGTAGTATTTTTTATAATAGCGAAGAATCTCGTCGTTTTCCGCTTCCGTCTTGACGCTTTCGAGGATGACTCCGCCGCGGTCGTAATCGACCACCTTCAAGCCGAACACCTGCGCAGAGCGGAACACGTCCTCCGCCTCCTCGCGCTTGAGACTGTGCAGTTTGATGAACAGGATCTCCTTGATATGGATGGGAAGGTCTGTAAAATCCAGCACCTTGATGACTTCTACGCTTCGGTTGAGCTGTTTTTTGATCTGTTCGAAGGTCTTATCGTCGCCGATGAGGCTGATGGTCATGCGCGAGACAGACGCGTCCTCCGTCTCGCCGACGGTCAAGCTGAGCAGGTTGTACGACTTGCCCGAAAACAGCCCCGCGATCTTTGCGAGCACGCCGACGTCGTTTTCAACGTACAGCGAGATCCATCTCTTCTTTGCGGTCGTGTCCATCTCACTTCCCCTCCTTTTTGAATTCCGTGACCATCTCGGACAGCGCGTTGCCGCCCGGGACCATGGGCAGGATGTCCGCCTCGCGCTCGATGATCACCTCGATGAGCGTGGGCCTGTTCCCCGTCGCCTTGGCGCGGGCGAACGCGTCTGCGAGCTGCGATTTTTCGGTCACGCGGATGCCCTCGATGCCGAAACTCTCGGCGAGCTTTACGAAATCGGGCACATAGGGCGGGCAGGACGCGGTCGGGTCCGAGCACCAGCGCGCACAGCTCTTGCGCTTGCACAGACAGGTGCACGAATATCTGCCGCCGTAGAACATCTCCTGCCACTGGCGCACGTTGCCCAGATAGGAATTGTTGAGCACCACGATGGTGATGGGCAGTTCCTGGCACACCGCCGTCGCGAGCTCCTGTTCGTTCATCTGAAATCCGCCGTCCCCGTTGATGCTGACGACGGGCATCTCCGGCCTTCCGATCTTTGCGCCGATGGCGGCGGGAAGCCCGAATCCCATCGTGCCCAGCCCGCCCGACGTGATCAGGCGGCTCCTGCCGCGCAGCTGCAAAAACTGCGTCGTCCACATCTGGTTCTGCCCGACGTCGGTGGTGACGATCGCCTCGGGGTATGCGTCGTTCACCGCGGCGATGACGTCTTGCGGGGTGACTTTTCCGCCCGCGCCGCCCACTGCAATCGGCTTTTCGGCGCGCAGCTTTTGCAGGCGCGCGACCCAATCGCCCGTGCGCGCGGGCGGGACGGCGACTTCGAGAAGTTTTCCGATCGCCTCCTTCGCGTCCGCGACGATGGGCACGTCCACGACGATGTTGCGGGAGATGGACGCCGCGTCGATGTCGATGTGCACGATCTTCGCGTCCTTGGCGAACTCGCTGATCTTGCCCGTGATGCGGTCGTTGAAGCGGGTGCCGATGGAGAAGAGCAGGTCGCACTCGGAGACCGCCGTGTTCGCGGCGACGTTCCCGTGCATACCCATGTTCCCGATGAACAGCGGATGATCGGTCGGGATGCTCCCCTTGCCCATGATGGTCGTCACGACGGGCACCTGCAATTTTTCCGCGAGAAGGCGCATTTCCTCCTGCGCGTGCGAGATGTTCACGCCGCCGCCCAGCAGGAAGAGCGGGCGCTTCGCCGCGGCGAGCATGCCCGTCGCCTTTTTGAGCTGGCCCATGTGCACGCCCGTCGAGGGCTTGTAGCCGCGGATGGAGACCTCGGAAGGATACTCGTCACTGCCCAGCGCGTTCTGGATGTCCTTGGGAAGATCGACGACGACGGGCCCGGGTTTGCCCGTGCGCGCGATGTAAAACGCCTCTTTGATGATCCTGCCCAGGTCCTCGCGCCTGCGCACCGTCACCGCGTATTTGCAGATGCTGCGGCAGATGCCGACCATGTCCACCTCCTGAAAGGCGTCGTTGCCGATCAGGTTGGTCGGGACCTGGCCCGTGAAGCAGACGAGCGGAACGCTGTCGTAGTTCGCGTTCGCGATGCCCGTGACGAGGTTGGTCGCGCCCGGGCCGCTCGTGACGAGGCAGACGCCCACCTTGCCCGTCGCGCGGGCGTAGCCGTCCGCCGCGTGAATGAGCCCCTGCTCGTGGCGGGGCAGGACGACGTCGAACGACGTCACGCCGTACAGCGCGTCAAACAGGTCGATCGCCATGCCGCCGGGATAGGCGAACAGCGTGTCGACGCCCTCCGCTTCGAGCGCCTTGACGAACAGTTGCGTGCCTTTGATCTTCATAATAACCCTCCGTGTCCGATAAAAAAAGAACGCCCCGAACGGCTCTGCCGTTCAGGGCGATTTTTGCAAACCGTGTTACCACCTGAATTTCGGGAAATCGATTTCCCGCACTCTCCTCCGGTGCCGCGCGCGGCGAGACCGGTCCCCGCATAACGGTGGGGCGCCGTCGGAGCCTACTCGGGGCCTCTCCCCTTTGGGTCCGCCGCTCGGGGGCTACCTTCTCCGCCTGCCGGTGAGAGCTCGCACCTTCCGCCCTCTCTCTGAAACCGCCATTGCGGGTACTCTTCCCCGTCTCTGCGTTTTTTTGCCTTCTTTTTTTTCTATCATACCACACCGCCCCGCTCTTGTCAACACTTTTCTTTTCGGTTTTTTCCCCCTTTTTTCGCGCGCACCCGTTGACAGCCGCATTTTTCGGTGTTATACTTAATACAGATAATACAGATCGGAGAAAAAATGGAGAGACTTCGCGGAAAAAAGAACGTCTACGAGCAGATCGTGGAGGAATACGCCCGTTTTATCCGCACGGGGGCGCTGAAAGAGGGGGAAAAGCTCCCCTCCTGCCGCGCGCTCGCGGCGCAGCTCGGCGTGAATCCGAACACGGTCGAGCGGGCGTTTGCGGAACTGGAACGGCTGGGGCTGGTGCACACGGTGCCGAAAAAGGGCGTGTTCGTGCTGGCGGCGGCGGAACCGGACGCAGAGGTGCGGCGGCAGATCCGCGCGCTCGCCGCGGCGGGGATCACGCGCGAAACACTGCTCTCCGTGGTCTGTGAAGAATATGACAAATTCAAGGGAAAGACAAAGACATGATCGAGATAAAAAAGCTGACAAAGTCCTTCGGACAAAAAACGGTGCTCGAAGGCGTTGACCTGACCGTCGGCGACGGGAAGATCTACGGGCTGGTGGGCATCAACGGCGCGGGGAAATCCACCCTGCTGCGCCTGCTCGCGGGGGTGCTGCGCGCGGACGGCGGGAGCATCCTCTTCGACGGCGAGGAGATCTTTGAGAACGAAAAGAAAAAGCGGGAGCTGTTCCTGCTGCCCGACGACCCCTTCTGGCAGACGGGCACGACGGGAAAAAAACTGCTCGCGCTGTACGAGGCGTATTATCGGGTGGACCGCGGGCTGTTTTTCTCCTACATGCAGAAATTCCGCCTTTCGGAGAGCGCGCCCGTGCAGAACTTTTCCAAGGGCATGAAGAGACAGCTGTTCGTCTCGCTCGCGCTCGCCTGCAAGCCCAAATACCTGCTGCTCGACGAGGCGTTCGACGGGCTGGACCCGCTCGCAAGGCTGGAATTCCGCCGCGGGCTGGTCACGCTGGTCGAAGAGGTCGGGAGCACGGTGATCATCTCCAGCCACTCCCTGCGCGAGCTCGAGGACATCTGCGACGGGTTTGCCCTGCTGGACGGCGGGAACGTCGCGGAGGCGGGAGACCTCGGCGGCGCGCTGGACGCGCTGTGCAAATTCCAGGTCGCCCTGCCGCACGAGGCGAAGCGGGAGGACTTCCCCTTCGAATGCCTCACCTTCGAGGCGACGGGACGGGTCGCGAAATTCGTCGTGCGCGGAGACCGCGAGAAGATCGAAGAGGCGCTGCGCCCGCTCGCCCCGCTCTTCGTCGAACAGATACCCGTCGACTTCGAGGAGCTGTTCATCTGCATCGTCAAGAACAGGGGGTACCTGCAATGAAGAGCGCTTTTATCCACGAATTCCGCAGGCAGCTCCCCGCGATGCTCCTGCTCACCGTGATCGTCTCCGCGGTCTGCTGTATCTCGGCGGCGACTTCGAAGCTCATCTCAGGCGCGGATCTTCCGTGCAACAGTCAGATCACGGCCTCCGTCGGCAGCATCTCGGGACTGTGCGCGCTCGCGCCCATCCTGCAGCTGTCCTACCGCATGAACAAGCGGGGCGCAGACCTTTGGCTCTCCCTGCCCATACGGCGGGAAAAGTTTTTGCTCGTGCGCATGCTCGAGGGGCTTCTGCTCGTCGTGGTGCCCTTTACCGTCTCCTATTGGCTGAGCTTTCTCATCCTCGTATTGCGAGACAACGCGTTTTGGCTGCCCGCCTATCCCCTCTTCTATCTCTGCGCCCTGCCGCCGGCGCTCGGACTGCTCGCATACAACTCCTTCTTCTACTCGCGCGCGAACAACGCCGCGGACGGCATCGTGTTCATGGCGCTGTGGAACGTGTTCCCCACCCTCGTCTACCTGTTCGTGCTGCAATTCTCGCCGCAGATGAACCTGCCCGGCCTGTTGGAAGGCATGTACTTCATGCCCGAATACCTGCTCTCCTACACCTCCATATTCTTCGACAACATGGCGTGCGGCGAGGCGACCACAAACTTCTTCTCTCTGCAGGGCTCGTGGCAGGCGATCGTCTTTTTTGTCGCCGCTTCGCTTGCGACGGGCGCGGCGCTGTTTGCGACCGCGCGAAGGGCGCGCGCCGAGGACGCCGATCAGCTCTCGGAGACGATGTTCGGCTACAAACTGCTCCTGCCCGCCATCCTCGCCATCCTCATCTGCTTTGCGGGCGGCTCCGTCTCGGTGACCATCGTCTTTGCCGTGCTCGGGCTGGCGGCGACCATCTTCTCCCGCCGCACCTTCCGCCTGCGGCCGCGCGACTACGGGATCCTCGCGGGCGCGGTCGTGCTCGGGCTTGTCTTCGCGGCGGTAGCGATCAATCTGCGCGAAGGCGGCGAGGCCGCATCCGCCGCGCAAATGCTGTCCGTTGTTTCCCCGTTTGTCGCATAAAACGCGGATACGTCCGCGGAAAAATGTATACCTTCACCTTCTTTTGTCACAAAAAAATACGGATGCCGCGGCATCCGTATTTTTTTGTTTTATTTTGGCAATACATCAGACGATGTATTTCTCCTCCGCCTGCGGCGCGTCGTCCAGCTCCTTCTTTTTCGCCTCGTAGCCGGGCTTGCCGAGCAGGGCGTACGTCGCCTGCTTGCCCGCCTCGACGCCGGGCTGGTTGAAGGTGTCGATGTTGAACATCGCGCCCGTGTATGCGGTCTGCAATTCAAAGAGATACATCAGCTCGCCGAGGGTGAACTCGTTGACTTCGGGGACCCAGACGGTGTAGTTCTGTCTGCCCGCCTTTGCGAGTGCGTAAGCGGTCGCCTTGTTCTCCGCCTGGATGAGCTCGTTCATCGTATGGCCGCCGAGGAAGGAGACGTCGGGGATGTCCGCGCAGCCGTGCGGGATGGCGACTTCCTTGCGGTAGTTCTTGACGGACAGGAAAGTGACGACCTTGTCGAAGGGACCTTCGGTGTAAAGCTGGACCTGCGAATGCTGGTCGGTTACGCCGAGGGACTTGACGGGGGTCTGCCCCACGTTGCACGCCTTTCCGTCGAGGGTGACGTTCTTGCCCAGGCTCTCCGCCCAGAGCTGGCAGTACCAGTCGGACATGTATTTGAGGCTGTCCGCATACGGCATCATGACGCCGACGTTCTTGCCGCGCTTCATCGCCATGTACTGGAGCACCGCGCAGGCGAGAGCGGGGTTCTTGGCGACGGAAGGCTTGTTGCAGATGCCGTCCATGTACGCCGCGCCCGCGAGCATCGCCTTGATGTCCAGGCCGAGCACCGCCGCGGGAAGGAGCCCCACGGGGCAGAGCTCGGAGAACCTGCCGCCGACGCCGTCGGGGATGTAGAATGTCTTGTAGTTGTGCTGTTTCGCGAGTTTGATGAGGTTGCCCTTCTTCTCGTCCGTGGTGGCGACGATGTTCTCGCCCGCCTTGTCGCCGAGCACCTTGGTCAGGATGTCGGTGATGACGAGGTACTGGGTCATGGTCTCGCTGGTCGCGCCCGACTTGGTGATGACGTTGAAGCAAGTCTTTTCGGGCTCGATGACGTCGAGCAGCGCAGCCATGCGCTCGGGGTCGACGTTGTCCTCGACGTAGAATTTAGGGCCTCTGCGCTTGGAAGGCGCGAGGTCGTTGTAGTGCAGGTGGCAAAGCGCGTTGAACACCGCGATGGGGCCGAGCGCACTGCCGCCGATGCCGAGAACGACAAAATATTTGAACTTGCGGCGGATGTCCTTTGCCGTCGCAAGGATGTCTTCGACGATCTCCTTCTGGTTGTAGGGAAGTTCCGTCCAGCCCATCATTCCCTTGCCGCGATTGTCGGCAACGTAGTCGAATGCGTCTGCCGCGGCGGTCTTGAGCTCATTCAGTTCGGAATCCTTGAAGCCTTCCTCACCGATAAACTTCTTCATCATGTAGTTGTAGTCGACGGTGAGACGCATGCTGTTGCGCCAATCCTTGTTCCTGAAATTCATCGAATCACCTCCGTAATGCACGGCCGCACTTTCGGCCGCTTGCTATTATTTTAAAACAATTTCCGCTTTCTGTCAACGATTCGAGGCGCACTTTTTTCAAAGAAAGCAGATCGCCCGATTTCAGCAGATTTTTTCCCTTTTTTTATCCGTGTCCCTCGCCCCTATCACGCAAAGAGGATAGAATAGACAGGTCGAAAAAAGGACTATTTTGTAATTCTTTTGCAAAAATCTGCACAGCCGTGCACTTTTTCGGCATAAAAATATCAAGTTCCGCACTTTTTTTCAAATTTCACATCGCTCGCCTTCTTTGCTTGCATACGCGCATGTTTTATGTTATAATAAGCGGGCAAATGTGAAAAAGTGTGCTCTGAGAAATGAGAAAATGCAGAGTCATCATGAGAAAGGTTCGGTAAGGTCAAGACAATGAACAGAGTTTACATCAAGATCAAATACGTGCTCGGGTTTTTCATCGCGCTGGGCGCGCTCGTCGCGCTCACCCCGCTGTTCATCGGCGTGGCGATCGCGATCAAGACCGAAGACGGCGGCAAGGTCATCTTCCGCCAGAGCCGCACGGGCGCGGGCGGGAAAAAGTTCTACTGCTACAAGTTCCGCTCCATGAAGCGCACCGATGTCAAATTCAACAAGGCAAAGCCCGTCATCGGGGATGCAAACAACAACCTCACGAAGGTGGGCCGCTTTATCCGCAAATTCAAGATCGACGAGCTTCCCCAGCTCATCAACGTCCTGCGCGGCGAGATGTGCATCATCGCGCCCCGTCCCCTCCTGCCCGTCTACGACGGCGACTACGAGGATTGGGAACTCGTCAAATTTGAGATGCGCCCCGGCATGACCGGGCTCGGCCAGGTCTACGGCAACGGCTACCTCAGCATGAAGGACCGCAAGTTCTACGACGTGTATTACACCATGCACGCCTCCCCCTGGCTGGACCTGCGCATCATCGTCCGCACCGTGGGCGTCATCCTGTTCGGCGAAAAGCGCTTCGTGCGCCGCGTGACCGAATCGGACGTCCGCAGGCTGAAATGCCTGGTGCGCCGCCGCTACACCGTTCAGCCGGACACGGTGGCGGAGCTGCACGCCTCTTGCGGTGACTGATGCAGGGCGCGGCATGCAAAGAAGCAGACGGCCGCATCCCCGTTGCCGAATTCATCGGCGACGCGGCGCTGGGCGGCGTTGCCGCCTGTCTGCTCAATTACTACAAATTCATGGACAGGAGCCGCTACCGCCTGGACTTTTTCACCTACGGTCCGAGCGAGTTTGACGCGGCTCTTGCAAAAATCGATCCCGCCTCGCGCGTCTTTTACCTCCCCGACCTGCGGAAACACCCGCTGCGGAGCACGGCGCGCCTCGCGGAGATCCTCTCGCAGGGCGGATACGCGATCGCACATTCACACATGACGACGCTGTCCGCATTTGTTTTATGGGCGGCAAAAAGAGCGGGCGCGCCCGTGCGCGTCTGCCACGCGCACAGCACTTTTGACGCCGCTTCCGACCACGCCCTCGTCAAGCGTCTGCTCCGCCCCTTTGCGGCGAGGTACGCGACACACCTGATGGCGTGCGGCACCGCCGCGGCGGAAAACCTCTTCCGCGCGCGCGCGAACGAGGCGGAGATCCTGCCCAACGCGGTCGATCTGGCCCGCTTTTCCTGCGGCGAAGAGAGCGAGGGACTGCTCTTCGTCGGGCGGTTCGCGCCGCAGAAAAACCTGTTTTTCCTGCTCGGCGCCTTCGCGCAGGCGAAAAAGCTCGCGCCGTCGCTGACGCTCACCCTCGCGGGGGACGGGCCGCTGCGCGCAGAGCTTTGCGAGCGCGCAAAAAAGCTGGGCATTGCGGAAAGCGTGCACTTTGCGGGCGCCTGCGACCCCGCGCCGCTCTACGCGCGCGCGTCGGCGTTCGTCCTGCCTTCGCTCTACGAGGGGATGCCCGTCGTCGCCGCCGAGGCGCAGGCTTCGGGACTGCGCTGTCTGTTTTCGGAAAAGATCACGCGCGAGGCGGACATCGCGGGCGGAAGCGTCTTTCTGCCCCTCGACGAGCAGGTCTGGGCGCGGGAGATGGCAAAGCCGCACGAAAAAGACCCCGCTTCCAAGGCGGCGCTCTGCGCCGCACATTACGACATCCGCCGCGAGGCGGACAGGCTGCCCGCCTTCTACGACAAGGCGCTCGGCAGTGAGGGAGTTCAAAGATGAAAGCAAAGCTCAAAAAGCTGTCGCAGCAGGCGTTTTTGCTGCGCCTGCTCGTAAAGCGGAACATACAAAACCAATATTACCGCTCCTTTATCGGCATTCTGTGGACGGTGCTCAACCCCCTGCTCAACATGGTGGTCATGGCATTCGTCTTTTCACAGCTGTTCGGAAGGGGCTCCACGGGCGGGCTGGACTACCCGCTCTACATCCTCTCGGGCAACATCGTCTTCTCCATCATGAGAAGCTCCACTTCGGGCTCCCTGCCCTGCCTCGTCGCACAGCGGGACATGCTGCAGAAGACGAAGGTGTCCATCGGGCTGTTCCCGACCGCGAACGTGTTTTCCTCGCTCGTGAGCTTCGGGTTTTCCTTCATCGCCCTGCTCGCCGTCGCGGGCGCGCGCGCGATCGCGGGGAAATACGTCTTCTGCTGGGAGATCGTGTTCGTGATCGTCCTCCTGCCCGCCGTGACGCTGTTCTCGCTCGGGCTGTCCTATTTTTTGAGCTCGCTGTACGTCTTCTTCCGCGACCTCAAACACATCTATTCGGTCATTCTGACCCTCTGGACCTACCTGACTCCCCTCTTCTACACGGTGAGCGCGCTCAACAATCCGCTCGTGGACAAGTACATCAAGCTCAACCCGATGTACCACTATGTGACCTACCTCCGCGACATTCTGATGGGCACCATCCCCACCTGGCAGACGCATCTGATCTGCTACGGGTTCGGCATCCTCTCCTTTGTCGTGGGCTACGCCTTCCTGCGGCTGGTGCAGAACCGCATCGCCGCAAAACTGTGAGGTGACTTATGGAAGAAAACACCAACGAGTGCCTGCTCTCCGTACAGCACGTCTCCATGCAGTTCGTCAAGTACGAATCGCGCGTGGACTCGCTCAAAGAACTGGTCGTGCGCGCCTTCAAGCGCGATCTCAAGACAAAGAAATTCGTCTGCCTGGACGACGTGAGTTTTGACATCCACCGCGGCGAGGCGGTCGCCGTCATCGGCAGGAACGGCGTCGGAAAGAGCACGCTCCTGAAGATCGTCTCGGGCATCCTCAAACCCACACGCGGCAAGGTCGTCACGCGCGGGCGCATCTCCCCCCTGCTCCGCCTCGGCGCAGGCTTCGACGGAAACGCGACGGGACTGGAAAACATCTACCTCAACGCCGCCATCCTCGGCTACACGAAGAAGGAGATCGACGCGAAACTGCAGGACATCCTCGACTTCGCGGAGCTCGGCGACTTCATCCACACCGCGATCAAGAACTATTCTTCGGGAATGCTCGCCAGGCTCGGCTTTTCCATCGCCGTCAACATGGAATCGGAGATCATGCTCATCGACGAGATCCTCGCCGTCGGCGACATGGCGTTCAGCAAAAAGTGCAACCAGAAACTCGCCGAACTGCGCGCGAAGGGGCTGACCTTTCTCATCGTCTCCCATTCGCCCGGCGTGCAGAACATCTGCAGCCGCGCCATCTGGCTCAAACAGGGCAAAGTTTTCATGGACGGCCCCGCAGGCGATGTGTTCAAAGCGTACACCGCCGAGATGAACAAGACGAGCGCCGCCCCCGCAGGCCACGCGCTCCCCGCGGGCGCAAAACCCGCGGAGAACAAACCCGCAAGCGCGGCGACAGCGGCGACGGCAACGCCCGCTCCCGCGAGCGCAAAGCCCGCGGAGAACAAACCCGCAAACGCGACGACTGCGGCGACGGCAACGCCCGCTCCCGCGAGCGCAAAGCCCGCAGAGAACAAACCCGCAAGCACGGCGACAGCGGCGACAGCGGCGACTGCGGCGACGGCAACGCCCGCCCCCGCGAGCGCAAAGCCTGCAGAGAACAAACCCGCAAGCGCAGCGACTGCGGCGACGGCAACGCCCGCTCCCG
>JAHZBZ010000026.1 GCA_019423125.1 Bacillota bacterium
GTTCTATTTATCTGATATAATACAGTGTGCGTTTTTGCGGCTTTCAGTTCCACCATGTTTAGTGGATAAAAATGCTGTCCACTGTAAAAACCCTGAAAAACGATGAGTTTTCAGGGTTTTTGCTATTTTTTTGGCAAAAACAGGGAATTTTTCCTATGGAAAGAAAGATTTTAATTTTATGCTGTCTTTTTGCCATTTTCGAGCAAAAACAGGACTTGAACCTTTATGTTATTTATATTCAATCATAATCAAATGAATAAGGGGGCATATCCTAACAAGACTTGCGCTTTTTTCTTTTATTGTGATATAATAGGTAACGATAAAAAGTTCTTAAAATAGCTTAGGGATTGGTTAAAATGATACAAAAGGAAAGAGAATTGAAAATTGGAAAATGGTTCTCAATGTGGATAGACAAAAACTGCACAGGAATAGAGGATTTATTTTGTCAGGATGCTGTTTATATAGAGAGTTGGGGACCGAAATATACAGGGATAAACGCTATCAAACATTGGTTTGATGAGTGGAACACACGCGGTAGCGTTAAGACGTGGGATATTAAACAGTTTTTTCACAAGGACGAGCAGACGATTGTAGAGTGGTATTTCTGCAACGAAATGGATGATGGCAGGAAAGAGGAGTTTGACGGGCTTTCTTTGATCCTCTGGGAAAACGGTAAAATCTGCTTTCTGAAAGAATATTGTTGCAACATCAATAACTATAATCCTTATCAAGAAGGTAGTGATGGGCGGGTCGCGTGAAGATTCGCAAAACGCGTACTTGGGATATATTTTCGGCGCACAGTCTCCCGAGCAGAACAAAGATCATGTTCCGTCGTCTCTGAAAGACGTCGTGCTTACAGGTGCGGAGCAGATCTGTTACGGTGCTTTTTACGGCTGCGACGGGTTGCGGAGCGTCTCCGTTCCCGAAGGAGTTTTGTCGATAGGAGAAAAGGCGTTTTATGGCTGCGGTGCGCTGGAGAACTTTGCGATCCCCTCGAGCGTGACGGAGATCGGAAGACAGGCCTTTGGCAATTGCAGTGCTTTGACAGATTTTACCATCCCCGATACCGTGCGGGAGATCGGTTTCGGCGCGTTTGAAAACTGCAATTCTCTCGCAAAACTCACGCTGCCTTTTACGGGACGGAACAGGGTAGAGGCGGCGGCGAACGGCCATTTCGGCTATATCTTCGGCGCGGAAGGCTACTCGCAAAACTATCTGAAAGTCCCCGCGTCGCTCAAAGAAGTCGTCCTGACCGACAACGGCGGCTTTGTCGGGCGCAACGCGTTCAACAGCTGTTCGAATATTGTAAACATTCGCATCCCGAGCAATACGACGGCGATCATTGACGGGGCATTCTCGTTTTGTACTTCGCTTGCGGAGATAGAGCTTCCCGAGACGGTCGTCTCTTTGGGAGAAGAAGCGTTTTATTGCTGCAGTTCGCTTACACACATCACCGTACCGATGGGCGTTACCTCGATCGGCTACAGTGCGTTCGCCCGTTGCAATTCGCCGGAGAGCATCGCCCTGCCCTTTATAGGTACCATTAAGAGTCAGCCGAAAGAGAGCTTTGGTTATCTCTTCGGCACGAAAGAGGTGAATTTCAACTCGGATAACGTTCCCTCCGCACTTAAGAAGGTGGCCGTCACGAATACGGACACCATCGGCGCCAATGCATTTCGCAATTGTGAAGGCATCGCGGAGATCGTGTTGTCGGACGGCGTCTCTGTGATCGGAGCGGGCGCGTTTGCCGGTTGCACGAAGCTGGAAAGGGTAAATATTTCTGACAGCGTAAAACAGATCGGCAAAAACGCGTTTTATCTGTGCGACGAGCTGATGCGCATCGAGATCCCTGCGGGTGTTGAAAAAGTCGAGTCGGCGGCATTCATGCTTTGTAACTGTATGACGATCTATTGTCGGTCGGAGAGCAGGCCGCTCGGCTGGGCGGAGGATTGGAATTCTTCCTGTCCCGCTGTGTGGGATTGCGCGAACAACGAGAAGGACGAAGAGCGTTATGTCTATGCGTTCCTCAACGGTGTGCGCTACCACCTGAAGGACGGCGCTGCGGGCGTTGCAGGGCAGCGTGCTTCCATAAGCGGAGATTTGGTCATTCTCGAAGAAATTTCCTTCGGGGGCGAAACGTACACGACGACGAGTATAGGCGCGAAGGCGTTTTACGAGTGTACAAAGCTCAAAAGCATCGCCATCCCGCGCACAGTGAAAAAATATAGAAACTCTTGCATTCTGGGGTTGCCGCTCGCTGGGGAAGATCAACTTCAACGGGACAAAAGCGGAGTGGGTCGCTATTGACTCGGGCGAGGGCTCCTTTGACAGCTCGGTCCCGGTGTATTGTACAGACGGAGAACTATAGTGTATGTTCAAAGCCCCGCTCCTTGCAGGAGCGGGGCTTTGCCGAGGCAGGCAAAGCATGCCGTCGCTTGCAGCACGCCGAGAAAAAGCGGTCCGTGCACATCCATGTTCGCAAAGGAAGGCCTTCCTTGCCCGACTCGGCGACTTTTATCGCGTTTTTCCTTTCCGTGCGCAGAGCAAAGAGTCCGTCCATGACAAAAAAACTGCATTTCATCGCACGGGCTGTTGAAGAATGGCGGGCGCTGTGCTATAATGGACATGCCCGATCGGGCAAAGGGGTGGGATAAATTGATAAGGATCGTTTTGGTGGACGATGAACCTGAGATCACCGATCAGGTGGCGGGTTACATCGCCAGGTTTTATGAAAAGAGGGGACAGGGAAGGGACGCGTACAAACTCTATGTCTATCGGGACGGAAAGGAGCTCTTGCAGCGTTTTCCCTCACGCGCGGACATCATCTTTCTGGACATTGAGATGCGCGACACGGACGGCATGACCGCCGCGGCAAAGATACGAAAGGCGAACCGAAACGTCGCCATCATCTTTCTTACGCGGCTTGCGCAGATGGCGATTCGCGGGTACAAGGTCAACGCGCTTGATTTCATCGTAAAGCCCGTCGACTATTACAGCTTTGAACTGCGCTTCGTGAAGGCGCTGGACTGGCTGAGCCGTTTTCAGGTGCAAAAGTTGGAGATCACGCCCGTGGGGCAGGGCACGCGTTATCTTGATTTTGCCGACCTTTATTACATTGAGGTGTTCGGCAGAAGCCTTGTCTTTCACACCAAAGAGGGCGATCTGACCATGAACGGCAGGCTCAAAGACATGCAGGATAAGCTCAAAGGCGCGCCCTTTGCCGCCTGCAACCGTTATTGTCTCGTCAACCTTCATCACGTTCGGGGGATGCAGGGCGGCAAGGTGCTCGTCAGAGAGGTGCAGATTCCCGTCAGCCGCGGCAAAAAGGAGCAATTCCTCGCCAGGCTCTCCGCTTATGCCGCGGGTATGGATACGGGAGGGGAAGGCTGATGGATTACCGTACGTGGGAGACGCAATATTCGACCCTTTGGGGGAGATTTCTTTTTTCTATTCCGTTTATCTTCGGCGGACTGATCGGTGCGCTCGTTTCGTGCAGTGGCGCGCAGCGGCGATCGCATTATTACCTGCGCGTGGCGGCGTGCGCGGCGGCATGTTGTCTCATCGCCTTTTTCCTTTGGCCCGCGGCGACGGCAAGCAGAAATTGGTTTTTTCTGATCGGCGCATACTTGGTGCAGTTTGTCCTGATCGTTGCGTCTGTTTTGATCTGTGTGCGCTGCTCGCTCATCAACGCGGTTTTTTATGCGGAAAACGGTATCGCTCTTTTCAGTATAGCCAAACTGATCTTTGACAGCGTTGGTGCGATCGTCGTCGATCTGAAGATTGCGATCCGCCCGTACGGGGCTGTTTACAGTGTGCTGTATTTTTCGATAGCGGTGGTGCTGTATTCTCTCTTTTATCTGTTTTTCATAGACAAGAAAAGAGCGAAAAACGGACTTCACATCGATCTGGGAAAATTGTTGATCCCTACGTCCGGCGTTCTTGCGGTTGCCATCGTGTTCAACATCTGCCTCAGCGCTTTTATAAATAAATACAGATTGAGGGCGGACATCATCGTGACCGTAAAGGTCTTGCTCATTCTGTGCTGTATCTTGGTGCTCCTTGTCAACTTCGACGTGTTTACCATCAACCGCCAGCGCCATGAGATGGATACAATCGTGCAGCTGAATAAAAAACAGCAGGAACAGTTTGCATTTTCACAGGCCAATATCGAGTCGCTCAACCGCAAATATCACGACCTCAAGGGCATGATCGGTTCGCTTCGCAAACTTGCGGACGCGAACATCGGCGAATCGCTCAAAGAGGCGGAGTCGGAGGTGGAGGCGTACGACAGCATCGCAAAAACGGGAAACCGCTATCTCGACGTTCTGCTCACCGAGCGCAGCATTTACTGCGAGCGGAACGGGGTCCGTTTCACTTATCTCGTGGACGGGGACGCGCTCTCCTTCATGCAGCCGATGGACCTGATCTCTTTTTTTGACAACTGCACGGCAAACGCGATCGAGGCGGTCATGAAGCTGCCCGATTCGGAAAAAAGGGTGATCTCTCTGCAATGCAGTAAACGCCACGGAATGCTCGCGATCCGTTGCGACAACTTTTTTAATGGTGAACTCCGTGCGTCTGCAGGCCTGCCTTCGACGAGCAAACGTAATGCCGCCGAGCACGGTTACGGGCTCAAGAGCATGCAGATGATCGCAAAAAAATACGGCGGAAGCCTGACCGTTTCCGCACGGGAAGACATCTTTCGCCTTTCCGCCGTTCTGCCTTGCGGCTGATATTGCCTGCAAGGTCTGCCTCTCCCTTTGCGGGGGAGGCTTTTTCCGTTCATGACAATTTTTTTACAGTCCGTGACGGTGAAAAAACTCTTTCCGTGCAGTCCGTGACACATCTCTTGCCGTTCATCGAAAAGCCCTTGAAATGTTTCCTTTGCAGAGTTAAGATGGGTACGTCAAAGCGATTTGGCAAAAAATTTTGGAGGGATTTTTCTATGGCAAAAATCAAAAAAGCAGTTTTGGTGCTCGTGATCGCGGCACTGGCGTGTGTTCCGTTTCTCCTTACGGGTTGTTCGGGCGGCGGTGCGGAGATCAAAGGTGTATATTATAAGAATGATTGCGTTTACAGCGTAATCGAACAGGGTAAACTGGTCAAAGCGACATCTTCCTGCATGACCGTCTATTCGGACAATACGTTCACGGCGAATGCGATCACGAACTCTCTTTATTCGTCGGACGGCACGTCCTACAATCCCACGTTCTTCGGCGCGTTCACCGTCTACGGTACATACGAGGTCGTCGGCGAGGATCCCGTGCTCAAAGAAACGACGATCAAGATCGTTGATGTGCAAAAGCTTGATACGAGAGACGGCACAGTTGAAAAAGCAGCGTTTGAGGAAGATGTTGCGGCAGCGATTGAAAGCGATTTTATCGGCTTGGAGATCATTCTCATGTCCAATTTCGAAATGTCTGAGACGTTTGCGACAAATGCCATGATGAGCACTCTTCGCTGATCGGCATTCCTGAAAATCGGAGAATCGATCATGAATAAGACTGTAAAGAGCAACCTCTGCCGCGGTCTGACTGCGGTGCTGATGTTCCTGTTTGTCATCTCACTCTTCGGGGGCGCCGTCGCAAATGCGAACGCGGGCGGCATCAACAACTTTTTGGGCATTTCCGCCGCGACGACGCCTTCGGGCGAAGGCGAAACGCGCTTTGAGAGCAGTTACGGCGAACTTTCGGACGAAAACCTCGCAAAACTGATCGCAGATGAAATGGAGTTTGCGGCGCGGGAGACGGCGGAAGGCTCCGTGCTCCTGATGAACAACGGCGCGCTGCCGCTCGGCGAAGAAGAGCGGAACGTGACCCTGTTCGGCAGAGCGAGCGCGGACATCCGTTACCGAAATTCCAACGGCGGCGGGTCTGCCGATCCCGCGCGCGAGATCAACCTGAAAAAGGCGTTCAACGATGCGGGTTTCACGATCAATGACACCCTGTACAACGCCTATGCGGCCAGCTCCACCAAGCGCGTGAAGGCAGGGGACGAGACTGCGGACATCGGCGAGGAAAAGCTCTCGTTCTACACATCCGAGCTGCGCAATTCCTTTGCAAAGCACAACGACGCGGCGATCGTCACGCTCTCGCGCTGGGGCGGTGAGGGTACGGACATGTCACTCAAAGACAGCGAGGGTGTCAGCCAGCTCGCCCTGCATCCTTCCGAACGCGACCTGCTGACAATGATCAGGGATTGCGGGCAGTTCGACAAGATCATTGTCCTCATCAACAGCGTCTATCCGCTCGAGCTGGGCGAGCTTGCGGACTACGGCGTGGACGCCTGCCTGTGGATCGGAAATCCCGGATATTACGGTCTCCCCGGGGTCGTCGATCTGCTGACGGGAGAGGCGAATCCTTCGGGGCGGCTGGTCGATACCTATGCCGCGGACGCGGACTCCTCCGCCTCTATGCAGAACTACGGCACCAACGAAATGGTCTATGCCAACAGCTCCGAACTTGCCCCGCACGAACAGAAATACGTCGTCTATGCCGAAGGCATCTACGTCGGGTACAAGTACTATGAGACGCGCTATGCAGACGCGGTCATGGGCGTCGGGAACGCGCAGGGTTCGGCGGGCGCGTATGCCTCGAAGGGCGGCAAGTGGAATTACGCCGACGAGGTCGTCTATCCGTTCGGTTACGGTCTCTCCTATACGACTTTCGAACAGACGCTGGACAGCGTGACATATGACGAAAACGAAGACACCTTCACCGCAACGGTCACGACGACCAATGCGGAAGGCGGCGTCGCGGGCAAGGTGCCCGTGCAGGTGTATGTACAGCTCCCTTACGTCGCGGGCGGGGTGGAGAAATCCGCCATTCAGCTCATAGCTTATGACAAGACGGACATCATTCAGCCGGGCGAAAGCGAGACTTGCGAGATCACGTTTGACAGATACCTCCTCGCGAGTTACGATACGGACGCGCACGACGGGGAAGGCGGATACATCCTCGATGCGGGCATCTATTACTTCGCGGTCGGCGACGATGCGCACGACGCGCTCAACAACGTGCTTGCCGTGCGCGGATTTACGGGCATGACCGATCCCTTCGGCGCGGCGGCGGAAGGGGACGAGGCGTGCGTGAAGAGCCTGGAATTGCAGGAGAGGGACGAAGATTCTTACCTCCTTTCCCCGTACACCGAAAAAGAGGTGCACAACCTGTATGATTTTGCGGACGTGAATTATTATTACGACGAGCCCGTCGTCACCTATCTTTCGCGCAGCGACTGGCAGGGCACATTCCCCAAACGCGCAAACCTCACGGCCAACAACAAGGTGAAAGAGGCGCTCAAGACTTCCGTTCTGGACATAACCGAGGGCAAAAAGCCCCTCGATCAGGTGACGTACGGACAGCCGCAGACACTTTCTCTTTCCGACCTTTGGGGTGCTGATTTCGAGGACGGACGCTGGACCACGCTCGTGCAGCAGCTCTCGCTCGAAGACCTTGCGCTTCTCGTCAACGAATATTACGGGCAGGATCCCGTCAATTCGGTCAGCAAGCCCGCGACCGTAACCTCCGAGGGATCGGAGGGCGTCAGCCTCAACTATCTGTTCGGCGACAAGGGCATCGCGACGGGATATGCGGCAAACACCGTGCTCGCGGCGACGTGGAGCCATGAAATGCAGACAAAACACGGCGATTTCTATGCGGAAGACGCTCTGTATGCGGGGGTGCATACCATGCACGGCCCGGGTGCGGGGACGCACCGCTCGCCGTACAGCGGCAGAAACGCCGAGTATTTCTCCGAAGATGCGATGATCTCCTATTACTGCGGCAGAAACATGGTTCAGGCGATGGCGGCAAAGGGGCTTGCAAACAACTTCAAGCACTTCTTCCTCAACGACCAGGAGAACGGCAGGCAGGGCATCTCCACCTTCTCCAACGAACAGGCGATCCGCGAGATCTATCTTCGCGCATACGAAGGCGGACTGACGTCGGAAGGCGGCCTTGCGGTCATGACTTCCTATAACCGCATTGGCTGCATTTACATGGCGGCGGAGCCCGTCACGCAGTTCGATCTTCTGCGCGGGGAATGGGGGTATCAGGGGTATCTGATGACCGACTATATCCAGGCGGGTGCGTATTCCGTGACTCTCGACGCGCTGATGAACGGCACGGATATTTTTGGCGGCAACGACCGTTCCACCGAGATCCTGCAGCTCATTCTGCGCAACCGCCAGACGAGCGGCGAACTCGTCGAGCGCATGCAGGAGAGCGCACACCGCATCCTCTGGACCTATTCCAAGACGTCCATGATGAACGGACTTACGAGCGGCCAGAAGTTCACGACTTTCCGCGCGTGGTGGCAGAATGCCATCCTCGGCATACAGATCGGCGCGGGTGTTCTGACGGCGGCGAGCGCGGCGTTGTACGTCTGGATGCAGTATTTCAAAAAGGAGGGCGAAGCGGCATGACCTGGTTGAAGATCAAAGACAAGGGAATAGGCTTTTATCTTGAGCTTGCGGCGGCGGCTCTGCTCGTTGCGGTCCTCGTGATGGGCTCTTCGGGCGGTCCGCTCCTGAACAACACGAATTTCGGCGCCGACATGATCGTCGTGACCGTTCTCGGTGCGCTCCTCGCGCTCGCTCCGCTCTTTCACAAATTCCGTTTCTGGGCGCTTTTGCCCGCGGTGTGTGCCTTTTCGGCGCTCGGCATCGTCGTGAACGGCGGGGCGGCGGTCATCATGGACCGCGTAAACAACGTCGTCTATTCGGGCGGAAATTTCGATTCCGTGCTCATATTTCTTATTCTGACGGGCGTTTCCTGTATCCTCTGCATCGTTTCCTGTTTTCTGGGGACGGAACGCCGTATCTGATGTCATTCCCGCAAGGGCCTGGCATATCCCATCCAAAAGGGCGCAGGGCTGTATGCTCTGCGTCTTTTTGTCTGTCGTAGAATGCCTTTATCCTTAATTCCCCATTACTTCGTCCGCCCTCGGTTAAAAAACAGTCTTTGAGGCGGGCTCCAAACAGGAGCCCGCTTTTTTCGCCCTTCTTTTC
>JAHZBZ010000027.1 GCA_019423125.1 Bacillota bacterium
ACGCCGAAAGTACTTGAGGATCACCCTCCGGGAGGATAGGTAGTTGCCGCATCCATTTTGCCCCTTAGCTCAGTCGGTAGAGCATTCGGCTGTTAACCGAAGTGTCGTCAGTTCGAGTCTGTCAGGGGCAGCCAACAGAAAAGAGAGAGGTTTTTACCTCTCTCTTTTCTGTTGCCTGCCCTTGCGGAAAGAATTGAAGCCCGCGCGGAGCAAGTGCGGAAAGGAAGGAGGGCTGGAGCGCGGGCATGTCAGTTCGTATTCGAGCGAAGCGAAGAATTTTGCGATAGCAAGCCCTGTCAGGGGCAGCCAACAGAAAAAGGAATCGCTTTTGCGGTTCCTTTTTCTGTTGGTCGCTCTTGACCATAGCGAGAACTGAAGCCCGCGCGGAGCAAGTGCGGAAAGGAGGAGGGCTGGAGCGCGGGCATGTCAGTTCGTATTCGAGCGAAGCGAAGAATTTTGCGATAGCAAGCCCTGTCAGGGGCAGCCAACAGAAAAAGGAATCGCTTTTGCGGTTCCTTTTTTCGCTTTCTGTCGCAAGGTCATCTGTCAGAAATTAAAAATCAGAATTGACTGCGTTCTTTCCGCATGTTATAATGATTATACATTTGTATTGAAAACAGCAGACTGTTTTGAGACTCGGCTCGATGTCGTAAAACAGACATAGATCTCTCTCTTATAGCGACAGCTCATGTTTTTCAGCAGAAAGTACGGCGGGTTTCGGGTGGCGTATGGATCGCGGTAAAAAAGATATTTTTAACGGAAATATCAGAGAAGAATTCAGAGGAATGACGATCTATACATTGATCTTTGCCTCGGTCGTTTTTTTTGCGTGCGGGATCGCTATCGGTGTGATCGGCTTCGTCTATGATAAGATCGAACCCTCTGTCCGAATATTTATGTATATTGTTTCGGGTCTAAGTCTTGTTGCGGGGCTTGTCTATCCGATCGTGGCCTTAGTTTTGATCAGGATCTATCCAAAACGCAAAAAACTCGCCCATCTCTTTTTGAAAGCATATCTTTTTAACGATGATTGAGCGCGCTTGAGACGCTCGGCCGATACGCGCGGCCGTGTTCCGATCGGACAGATGTCTCGTGCGGGCGGCCATGCCGACATGGGGGCACAGATGGGAAGTGATGCGATCGTCATGTTGATCATGAGCGGGGCATATTTTATTTTCGATGGCCAGGTCAATGCAAGCGGAAATATCGGGGTCAGGTCTTATAGTATTTGGTACGACACGCATTTTCTCGTGCAAAAAGAAGGTCTTGCACGGCTGATCCGGTACAAGCCGAAACATTTTGGAAGATTTACGCTCTTTGAAGCCTTTTCTTTGTCGTCAAAAAACACGGTCGCGGAAGCATTCGCTTTGAACTGAAAGAGGACTGACGGCAAGCGCAAAGGCGCGCGCGCCTTAAAACTTTGACAGCACACCTTCGCTTTGCGGACGGCGCGGGAAATAAATCGAACAAAAAGAGGAGGGCGCGCCCTCTTTTTTTATGTTCGCATCACGCCGTCCTGTTCGCGGCAGGCGGTGCGCAAAGTTGCGGCGCGTCTGTCCGCTGCAAGATGCGGCGCCCGCAAGAGTGCGGAGTCGTACAACAGAGCGGCAGAGGTGCGGCAATGCACACAGAGACAAAAAAGACGGTCAGATCCTCGAAACGGGTGCGGGACGAAAGGGGCACGGGCATTCTGCGCGCAACGAGCGATGCGTTTTTTTAAATACGTATTGTTGTTTTTGTGCCTGAAGGTTCGCACCGCAGAGCGGCGCGGGCTTTTCTTTTTTTGTGAATTAGATTTTGCGCCGCACTTGACAAACGGTTTTTTATAGTGTATTATGTAGAAAAAATTTTGGGGGAAATTTTTTTAGTCGGGGGGGGGAGAAAAATGAAAGTCGCAGTCGTAGACGATGAACGCGCCTGCCGTGAGATGATGGAAAAATATCTCTCGGACTTCGCGTCGGAGACGGGGGTCGCGTTTGAGACGGCGTTCTATGCGGACGCCGAGAGCTTTCTTGCGGATGCGGAGACGGTGCGCTTCGATCTGATCTTCATGGACATCAAGATGCCGGGCATCGACGGTATGACCGCGGCGCGCATGCTGCGCGAGCGGGACAAGGAGGCGGTGCTCATCTTCGTCACGGACATGGCAAAATTTGCCGTGGAGGGGTACGAGGTGCACGCATTCAACTATGTCTTAAAACCTGTAACCTATTTTGAGTTCAAGCTGAAAATGATCAAGGCGGCGGAAGCGGTCAGCACGATCAGTCCGCGCATCCTGGAAGTGGTCAGCGGCGGCACGAAACACTATCTCGACATCAAAAAGGTCTTATATGTCGAAGTGATCAACCACAAGCTCACCTTTCACACGCTGACGGGCGATTTCCGCTCGACGGGTTCGCTTTCCGCGGTCGAAGAGAGGATCGCCGACCGCGCATTTTGCCGCTGCAACAGCTGTTTTCTCGTCAACCTTCAATACGTCGTCTCCGTACACGGCGGCGATTGCGAGCTTTCCAACGGCGAAAAACTTCGCATCAGCCAGTCCAAGAGGAAGGCCTTTGTCGGCGCGCTCGCCAACTGGCTGGGAGGCAGATTGTGATGGGCGAATTGTCGCAGCTGTTCTGGTATCGCCTCGTGTTCATGGTCGAGCTGATCGTCGCCGAGGCGCTCTTTACCTTTCGCCTGCGCAAAAGATCGTATTTCCCGATACGCGCGGTCGTCGCCGTCATCGCGGCGCTCCGCGTCTCCATGCTCATCCCCATTCTCGAATACAGCGCATGGTATTGCTCGCTGATGTTCCTTCTCATGTTCGCCTGTACGGTGGCACTGCTCAAATTCTGCTATGCCGAGAGCATGAAAAACATCATCTTCTGCGCGATGGCGGCATACGTCACCCAGCACGCCGCGTTTCAGCTGTACAATCTCCTCAACATCATCTTTAAACTCGACGGCGCCGAACAGATCTACACGTCGGGCGGCATGCTCTCCTTTTTGCAGACGCCCGTCTCCTGTACCGTCTTTCTCGGCAGTCACATGCTCGTCTATTTCACCCTCTTTTTGATCTTCGGCAGGCGCATCCGCAAGGGAAAGGCGATGGAACTCAAGAGTGTCCCGCTTCTGATCCTGATCGCCATCGTCGTGCTGACGAACATCGTGTTCAGCGCGATCGTCACCTATCACGGCTACGATCCGTACAACCATGTCGCCATCCTCATGCTGTGCGTCTATGACATCGTGTGCTGTCTGCTGCCGATGTATCTGCAGTTCGAGCTTCTTCTGCGCTACAACATCACCGATGAGCTCAACGCCGAAAAGCGCCTGCGCCGCATGGAGCGGGAACAGTACGCGATGTCCAAGGAGAACATCGACCTCATCAACATCAAGTGCCACGACTTAAAGCATCACATCCGCATGATCGGCGGGCAGGGGAAGGTGGACCGAGAGGTGCTCCGCGACCTCGAAGCCGCCGTCACCATCTATGACAGCACCTTCAAGACGGGCAACGACGCGCTCGATACCGTACTCACGGAAAAGAGCCTGCTCTGTCATAAGAACGGCGCGCGGCTCTCCTGTGTCTCCGACCCGTCGCCCCTTCTGTTTTTGCGCGACTACGACCTGTACGCGCTGTTCGGCAACGCCATCGACAACGCGGTGGAGTCTGTCTCGGCTCTCGGCGAGGAAAAGCGCGCCATCGACGTCTCCATCAAAAAGCGCGGGGAGCTGACGATCGTCAGCATCCGCAACTTTTACGAGGGGGAGCTGCATTTTGAAGACGGCCTTCCCGTCACGACGAAGGCGGACAAAAATTATCACGGTTTCGGCATGCGGAGCATGCGCGAGATCGTCGAGCGGTACGGCGGCGAGCTCACCGTCGACACGTCGGGGAACATCTTCGCGCTCAACGTCCTTTTCGGCGTCGGGACCCTTTAGTTACGTCACATTCTCTTTGAGTTACGAAAAGCATATTGACAACCGTTCCTGCAGGGGATATACTCTGCTTGGAAAAAGGTTGCCGGCGCTTTTTTCTTTTGCGGAAAAATCAATTTTCCGTTCGCAATTCAAGGAGGAAAGAAAATGATGAAAACACTGAAAACGATCGTATCGGCGGTTCTGGTCGTCTGCCTTCTGGCGATGACCTGTGCGGTTGCCGTCGGATGCGGAGGGGATGACTCGAAAGTGAAGGAGCTGGAGGCGAAGATCGCCGAGCTCGAGGGGAAGGTGAGCGATCTCGAGGCGGACAACGCCGACCTCTCCGATCGGCTGGAAGCCGCGGAGGAGCTCAACAAACAATACGAAGACCTCACCATCGGCGGGACGGACAACATCGACTATGCGCTGTCTTCCGACGGCAAATCGTACATGGTGCTCGGTCCCACGGAAGACTGCACGACCTCGCATTTTGAGATCGCGTCCATGTACAAGGGGCTTCCCGTGACCGCGATAGACTCGGAGGCGTTCTTCCAGTACAGCCAGGCGAGATTTGACGCAGGCGAGACCACCTTCGTCCTGGAAAGCGTGTACATTCCCTCGTCCATCGAGTCCATCGGCGAAAAGGCATTTGCGAACAACGACAAGCTTTCCGAAGTCGTCTTCGGCGTGGGCGACATCCCCGAGATCGGCTTTGAGACGTTTGCGTTCTGCGACAGCCTTACCAAGATCGTCCTGCCCGAAGGGCTCAAGGCGACGGGCGCCAACATGTTCAAGGCGACCCCGCTCACCGACGTGACTTTGCCGAGCACGCTCGAAGTCATCGGCGACAACACCTTCTGGGGCGGCTCGCTCACTTCCATCGACATTCCCGATTCCGTCCGCGAGATCGGCTGGGCGGCGTTCTTCTTCTGCACGGAGCTGACGGAGATCAACCTGCCCGCATCCCTCGAGAAGATCGGCGACGAGGCATTCTATCAGTGCACGGCGGCGACAAACAACGTCGTTCTGCCCGCTTCCTGCAAGTACATCGGAAAATTCGCGTTCGTGCATTGCTACAACCTCGCCGGCTTCACGTTCGAAGAGCCCGAAGGCTGGTTCTATACTTCCGATTCAGCGGCGACGGAAGGGGACACGATCAGTCTGACAGATCCGACGGTCAACATTGCGGTGATGTCGCGCACAAACGATCCGGACAACGTTCCCAACGTACGCACGGACGAAAACGGACGCACGCAGTTCTATTTCAAGAAAAGCTGAGCCGAGGTAAGCCATGAATCCCGTATTAGCTCAATTTTTGAAAGATAACATTGCGTTCGTGATCGTGGCGGGAGTTGCGCTCGTTGTACTGATCGCCGCGATCGTTCTCGTGCTCGTGACGAAAAGGTCGGCGGCGACGGGGTTTTTCTCGGGGACCAAGCGGCTGGTCGTGCACTATACCTGGATCGCGGCACTGCTCGTGATCCTGCTCTTTGCGAATTTTGTCCTGTATTCCTTTGCGGGCACCATCACGCAGGCGCTGTGCGGGTTCGGCATAACGGTGGACAAGACGGAGGCGGAGGAGACGAGCAAGAGCAGTGCCGCCGTTTGCGAAGAACTGTGTACCGAGGGCTTTACCCTTCTCAAAAACGAGAACAACGCCCTGCCTCTGACGGACAACAAAGTCAACGTGTTCGGTTGGTCAGGCTCCGACAAGGGCTTCATTCACCAGGGCGGCGGCTCGGGCGGCGGAAACGACGTCGGCATCGTGAAGTTCTATCAGGGCCTGCGCGATTCGGGCATCGAGATCAACGAGGATCTCGCCGCGGCATACAACGCGCTTCCGTACGAGAGCCGCGGCTGGGGTTCTGCGAACTACATCAAGTTCGGCAACCCCGAGCCGGAGGAGGACTTCTACTCGGAAGAGCGCATGTCGGCGGCAAAGGCGTTTTCGGACACCGCGCTGATCGTCATGTCGCGCTACGGCACCGAGACCTCCGACCTCCCGCGCAATCAATATAAGCAGAACGGCAGAAAGGTCACCGACCGCATCTATTCGGAGATCTCCGCACAGGAAGAGCTGATGATCGAAAAGGTGACGGCCGTCTTCGACAAAGTCATTGTCGTGCTCAACGTCACCAACGTGATGGAGCTCGGTTTCCTTGAAAACGACAAGATCGACGCCTGTTTCGCGATGTATGCGCCCGGCACGAAGGGCACGCCCGCTCTCGGCCCCCTTCTCTTGGGCGAAAAGACCTTTTCGGGCAGAACGGTAGACACTTGGGCGTATGACCTTTCCACCGCCGCGGCGTGGGAAAATTCGGGCGCGGAAGGCTCGTATTGGCCGAAGGGTGCGGGAAAAGAGGAGTGCGTCTACTCCCTCTATTCCGAGGATATCTACGTCGGTTACTACTGGTACGAGACGGCGGACGCCGAAGGCTTTTGGGACAGTTCCTTTGCAAAGCGCAGATGGAACATCGAAAACGGCTATGAAGACGTCGTGCAGTTTCCCTTCGGGTATGGCCTTTCGTACACCGATTTTGAGTGGACGGTCACGGAAATGAGCGTCCCCGACCGCGGCAACATCTCCGCAGACACCGAGATCAGCGTCAAGGTGTTCGTGGAGAACGTCGGCACCGAATATGCGGGGCAGGACGTCGTACAGCTTTACATCTCTGCGCCGTACACCGAGGGCGGCATTGAAAAACCCGCAGTCAGGCTCGCGGCGTTCGCCAAGACGGGCGTGCTCAAGCCGGGGCAGGGCGAAGAACTCACGCTCACCGTGCGTCCCTTTGACATCGCCTCCTATGACTGCTACGACCGCAACAACAACGGCTTTATGGGCTACGAGCTGGAAGGCGGCGAATACGGACTCAGCCTGCGCACGGACGCGCACACGGTCAAGCTTTTGGGCGGAGACAAAGAGGCGTCGTACACCTTCAACGTCCCGTCCGACGGGTTCCGCTACGAAAGGGATCCCGACAGCGGCAACAAGGTGGAAAACAGGTTCACAAACTACACGAATCCGTCCAGTGGGGCGAGTTCTCAGGTACAGGAATATGCGATCTCCGACCGCTCCAAGGCATACTCCGTCGACGCGAGCGACACGCCGTTTGCGACCGAGTACATGACGCGCGCCGACTTTGCGGGTACTTTCCCCGAACACGGCGAGACGGTCAAAGTTCCCGACGATTTTTACAGTGAGACGTGGCTTTCCAACACCGCAAAGGTGAATGAGGGGGACGAGATGCCCGTGACCGAATCGACGGAAACGGCATATACGCTCAACGATTTCGTGGTGGACGACGGCGAAGGCGGGCAGAAGCTCATCGGCCTGAGCGACCCGAAATGGGATGCGTTGGTCAGCCAGCTCAGCGTCAACACGATGGCGGAGTTCTGCGCGAAGGGCGGCTTCGGCACCGTCGCGATCTGGTCGGTCAACAAGCCTTTCTGCGTCGATCTGGACGGGCCTTCCGGATTCAGCCGCTCGGTCACGGGGTCGGACAGCAAGGAGCTCATCAGCACAAACTTCCCGTGCGAGACGCTGATCGCGTCCACATGGAATTGGAAAATGGCGTATAAGTTCGGGCTTGCGCTCGGCACGGAAGGCAACACCTTCGGCATCGACGGCATCTACGGTCCCGGCGCAAACATCCATCGCAGTGCGCTCAACGGAAGAAATTTCGAGTATTACAGCGAAGACCCGTTCATCTCGGGCATCATGGCGGCGTACAGCGTGTACGGCGCAAAGGAAAAGGGCGTCTATTGCTGGATCAAGCACTTCGTGCTCAATGAGAACGAAGAGGGCAGGCTCGGCATGTACCAGTGGTGCACCGAACAGGCGCTCCGCGAGATCTATCTCAGACCCTTCGAGCTTGCGGTCAAAAAGGGCGGAACGGTCGCGATGATGACTTCATACGGGCGAGTCGGTTCCGTCCGCGCGTCGGGAAGTTATGCCCTCTGCACGCTGGTTTTGCGGAACGAATGGGGCTTTGAGGGCGCCGTGATCACCGATTACTATAACGGCGGCGCGATCCATGATGCGGACGAATGTATCCGCGCGGGCAACGATCTGATGCTCAATCCGAACGGGACGCCCACGCTGTTCGACGACCGTTCGAGCGCGACTGCGGTCAAAGCGCTGCAACAGAGCACAAAATCCATCCTGTACTGCTATCTCAACGCGCGTTACACCGCGGTCAATTCGCAGGGGCTCGATCTCTCATCGCTGATCGGCACCAAGACGGAGCCGTATGCGTGGTGGGTCCCCGTCACGATAACGATGGACTGCGTGCTTGCGGCGGGACTGGTGACGCTGGGCGTTCTGTTGTTCGTCAAGCGGAAGAAGTCGCCGCCTGCGCCCGCGCAAGAGGAATGAGGCAATTCCCTCCATAGAATAACATATCTCTGACACGGAGAGCCGTCCCCCGAATCGGGAGACGGCTCTTCGCGTGCGGTGTAAATGTTTTTTATTTTGCTCCTGACAGGAAACCGCTCTTGTGCGATAATGTGATAGCGGGATCCCGTTCGGGCGGCGTGCATCCGATCGCCGCTGCTTCGTGCGCGACATTATTATAGTATATGTGTTCATCTGCGCACACGGCGGGGAAGGGAGCTGCGGCAAGACCGTGCGGGGCAGGGAAATACCGCCCGTGCAACGCAGATAATCCTCGGTCTGACGGATTCAAACTCCGCTCACAAATCCAAACAAAAAAGCACCCGCAAAGGGTGTATTCCATAGGGAATTTACAAAAAACTAAATTTTATATGGGTA
>JAHZBZ010000028.1 GCA_019423125.1 Bacillota bacterium
ACGGTGACGGTGTATGAATTCGACGCATCTGCGGGAGAATGGATCCCCGTGCAGACCGCGGACGGGGCAGGGCCTCTCGTTTAGACAAAAAATATCGCTTTTCATGTCCCAGATGTTTTTTTGACTTTCGCTTGCAAGGGCAAATTTTGTGTGATACAATAAAAGAAAAGGGGGAAAATGAAAAATGTACGAAAAGATCACAAATTATCTTGACCTTTTCCGAAAGATCGAGGCGGGAACGGCCGCCGACAGCGGCGAGGTAAAGGCGTTTGAAAACGATTTCATGCAATCGGGCCGGATGGATCCGGACGGCATCGTGCTCATGGGAAATCGCGGCTGGGCGTCTCGCTCGGCGATCAAGGCGGATACACCGTCAATGACGGCGGAAGAGGTGTGCGCCTGTATCTCCGCGTTTGTCATGCAGGAGAGTTTTTGCCAGGGGATCTTGCTCGATCTGATCAAACAGGGCGTCCTCGTGCCGTTGCTCGAGCGTCTTAAAACACTGGAAGGCTGAACGCGTTTCTTTTTCGGACGGAAAGAGGCGCCGACCGTCCCGACGGGGTCGGTCGGCGCCTTTCATTTTTTTTATGCTGATCGAATGCGTATCGGCAGACAGAGATAAGGAGATAATCACATGAAAGAAGCTGCTCTCTCTCGCGCGTTGACATGGATCGAACCGGGTCCCGTCGTGCTCGTGACCACGCACGGCGAGCGCGACAACGTCATGACAGTATCCTGGACAATGGCTCTGGATTTTGCGGGCCATGTTGCCTTCGCGACGGGGCCGTGGAATTATTCCTATTTTTCCCTGCGCCGAACGGGCGAGTGTGCGCTCTGCATCCCGCCCGCCTCCATGGCGCAGACCGTCGTCGACATCGGCATGGTCAGCGGCGAAGAGGAGGACAAATTCCGCAAATTTTCTCTTCGCACCTTTCCCGCCGCGCACATCGGGGCCCCTCTTCTTTCCGACTGCCTCGCCTGCCTCGAGTGCAGGGTTTGCGACTTCCTCGATAAATACGGCATCTTTGTCCTGGAAGTCCTGCGCGTCACGGAATCGGAAGATGCGCCCGACCGCCGCTTGCTGCACGCGGTGGGGGACGGCACTTTTTTTGCCGACGGCGAACGCTTCGACCTGCGCGCACGCATGCGCGCGAAACTCCCTCCGGGTCTCTGACCCCGTCCGCGCGGAATGCACCGAATGCCGCATAAGAAGGAAATACGTTGCATTCCTCCTCTTTTTTGCTTCCGGCTGTTGACAAATCCGAAAAAGTGTTCTATAATGAACGTAATATAACGCACGTTATATATCAAAAAAGAAGGAGTCGGAAGGATGCCGCCGAGGGCGAAGGTCACAAGGGAGGAGATCGTGCGGGGGGCTGCGGCGCTCGTGCGCGAAAAGGGCGCGGCGGCGCTGACCGCAAAGGCGCTCGCGCAGCAGCTGCACTGTTCCACGCAGCCGATCTTTTGGGTGTTCGGAAACATGGAAAACGTGCGCGCCGCGGTGCGCGAGGCGGCGCTTGCGCGGTTCGGCGAATATCTGCGCGAGCCGCAAGAGGGGGCGTCCGCCTATCTCTCCGTCGGGCTGAACTACATACGCTTTGCGGGCGAGGAGCGGGAATTTTTCAAGCTCCTGTTCATGAGCGAGGACAAGAGCGACATCCTCGCGGCGCATGAGGAGATGCCATACGTCCTCGACGTGATCGGGCGCACCGAGCACATCTCTGGCGAAGACGCGCGCAGGGTATATGAGGAGATGTGGATGCTTTCGCACGGGATCGCGACGATGATCGCGACGGGCACGGCGCGGTTTTCCGAGCCGAAAGTGCGGGGGATGCTGATGGACGTATACTGCGGCCTTGTCGGCGTCATTCGCGAAAAAGACAGTCAGCGAGGCGGCGCACAGCCGCAAGAACGATAAAAAAGGAGGCAGTCATGAAGAAATACGATGCGGTCGTGATCGGCGCCGGCAACGGCGGGCTCACGGCGGCGGTACGCCTGTTGCAGGGCGGGGCGCGCGTTCTCCTCGTGGAGAAGCACAACCTCCCCGGCGGGTTTGCGACGAGTTTCCGCCGCGGCAGGTTTGAATTTGAGGCGTCGCTGCACGAACTCAACGATTTCGGCACGGCGGACAACGCGGGAGACGTGCGCGAGCTGTTCGATCAGCTGGGCGTCACGGACAAGATCGAGTGGATGCAGATCCCCGAGGCGTACCGCGTGATCTCGCGTGCGGAAAAGCTGGACGCGACGCTCCCGTTCGGAGTAAAAGCGTTCATCGACAAGGTGGAAGAGTACGTTCCCGGCAGCCGCGAGTCGGTCACGAAGTTCTTTGATCTCGCGGAAGAGGTGCGCCTCGCACAGGCGTACAGCAGTTCCGTCAACGGCAATACCGATTCCAAAGTCATGGTCGGGACGTACGGCAACTTCGTCCGCAGCGGGTCCTATTCGGTCAACGAGGTGCTCCGTGCGCTGAAAATGCCCCGCCGCGCGCAGGACATCCTCAACGCATACTGGTGCTATCTGGGCGCACACTGCGACGATCTGAGCTTCGTGCATTACGCTTCGATGGTCAACCGCTATATGAAGCGCGGCGCGAGCATGCCGAAAATGCGCTCACACGAGATCTCTCTCGCGTTCGTCGAGCGCATCCGCGAGCTGGGCGGCGACGTGCTGTTCAACACCGAAGCGGTCAGGATCCTGACGGACGAAAAGGACGGAGGGGTCGCGGGCGTCGTGCTGGACGACGGTACGCAGATCGAGACCCGTCACGTCGTCGCGAACTGCGCGCCGCACGTCGTGTTCGGCAGGATGATGGACAAGGTCCCCGAAGCGGAAGTGCGCGCCACCAATGCGCGCAAATTTGCGGGCAGGGGATTCACCATGTTCCTCGGCCTCAACAAGAGCGCGGACGAGCTGGGTGTGGAGAACCACAACTATTTCCTCTACGACACGATGGACACCGTCGCGCAGTATGAGAACATGCGCACCATCCGTGACAACAGCGTGCAGGCGACCGTCTGCCTCAACCGCGCGTACCCCGAGTGCTCGCCGAAGGGCACCTGCATGATGTACTTCACCACGCTGTATATGTCCGACGATTGGGCAAACGTGAAGCCCGAGGACTATTACCGCACTAAAGACTACGTCGCAAACAAGATGATCGACCGCTTCGAGCAGGACACGGGCGCGAAGATCCGCGACAGCATCGAGGAGATCTCGGTCGCGACGCCGATGACCTATGCGCATTACTGCGGACACCCGCAGGGCGTCATTTACGGCTACGAATCCCAGTACTGGGACGGCCTCATGCCCCGCCTTCTGATGATGGGCGAGGATCACAGGGTGCGCGGTCTGCGCTTCGCGGGCGGTTACTCCATGCGTCTTTCGGGCTATTCGAGCGCCTATTTTTCGGGCGAGATCGTCGGACGCCAGACTGTCGGCGACATAAAGAGGGAGGGCTGAGAACATGGCATTCGTATTCAAAAAACAGATCTTCGGTTTCATGGATCTTCTGCGCTTCAAAAAACTCGTTCCCAAACGCCGCGAAAAGCTCGCCGAAGGCTCTGCGACGGCGCTCCCCGTGACCTATCGCGTCAACGAGACGGCGAAGATCCTGCACCCCGGCTACCAGAGCGCAAAGCTCGTCCGCGTCGAGCAGAATACTGCGGACACAAAGACCTTCGTTTTCGAGACGGAGCGCCCGCTCTATTTCCGCGCGGGGCAGTATCTGACCGTCGGATGCAAGGTGGACAAGAGCTTTGTTTCCCGTCCGTATGCGATCTCTTCCGCGCCGCGCGCGGGGCTTTCGAAAACGGTATGGGTCACGGTGAAAAAGTGCGGATTTTTCAGCGGCTATCTCTTTGACCATGCAAAGGCGGGCGATGTGTTCACGCTCGGCGATCCCTCGGGAGATTTCTGCTTCGAGCCCGTCAAGGACAGCAGACAGGTGCTCGCGCTCGCGGGCGGAAGCGGCATCACGCCCTTTTTCAGCATGGCACAGGCAATCGCGGACGGCACGGAGGACTTTTCTCTGACCCTTCTCTACGGCGCAAAGACGGAGGAAGACATCATCTTCCGCAAGGAACTCGACGCGCTTGTCTCGGATAAGATCAAAGTCGTCTATGTGCTCAGCGAGCAGAAGAAAGAGGGGTTCGAGCACGGATTCCTCACCGCCGAACTGATCAAAAAATACATTTCGGGCGACTTCACCGTCATGATGGGCGGCCCGAACGCGATGTACGCATTCCTCGAAAAGGAACTGCAGCCGTTCGGCCTGCCGCTCCGCCGCATCAAAAAGGAGCCCAATTGCCTGGGCGACCGCGACGTCAAGGATGCGCAGTACACGCTGACCGTGCACATCGGCTTCGAGACGTACAAGGTCAAGGCTTCCGCTCGTGAGACGGTGCTCACCGCGCTCGAGCGCGCGGGACTTCGCGCGCCCTCCAAATGCCGCGCGGGCGGCTGCGGATTCTGCCACAGCAAGCTCGTTTCGGGCAAGTTCACGATCGCGGGCGGGGACAAACGCCGTCTCGCGGACGCGAAATTCGGCTACATCCACACCTGCTGTTCCTACCCCGATTCGGACATGGAACTCATCGTCCCCAAGGCATAATTTTTATCTGAACGGAATGCGGCCCCCGCTCTTTTGAAAAGAGCGGGGGCTTTGTGCGCCTTGCGCGTGCGACGGGGCAGAACGGTTGACAAAGACCGCCGCGCATGGTACAATCGAAAAAAAACGAGGCGAAACAAATGAAAAAGCAAAGCACCTTCTGGAAAGATTTCAAGGCGTTCATCTCGCGCGGGAACATCGTCGACCTCGCCGTCGCTGTCGTCGTCGGCGCCGCGTTCACCGCAATCGTCAACAGCCTTGTCAACGACATCATCAAGCCGCTCATCACCCTTCTTGTGGGCGGCAACAGCATGAGCGATCTGGTCGTCATCCTGCGTCCCGCAACGGAAGATGCGGCGGCGATCACCCTCAACTACGGAAACCTGATCATGGCGATCCTGACCTTCCTCATCGATGCGTTCGTGATCTTCATCGCCCTGCGCATTCTCGCGCGCACCCGTGCCCGCATCCGCGAGGAAGGGGAGCGCATCAAGGGACTGTTCGAGCGCAAGCCCGCCGCAGAAGAGGGCGAGGGAGAAAGCGCTCCTGCTCAAGCGTCTGCAAAGAGCGAGGCGGAAGCAAAGGCAGAGGCCTCGCCGAAAGCCGGAACGGAGCCGAAAGCGGAGAGCACGGAGCCTGTCCGTGCGGAGAACGCACAGGGACAAGAAAGCGTCGAGCATCTTTTGCGCGAGATCCGCGACCTGCTCGCAAAACAAAGACAATAAGAGGATCTGTACGCATTTTTTGCAATACGTATGCAAAAAACTGCGCACGCATACGCAAAAGAAGCCGCGCGGCAAGTCTGCCGCGCGGCTTCTTTTTGTCGCAAAAACGTGCTCATTCCTTACAATTTTTCCGTTTGCAGGGGATCGTGCGCAGACGCATGCAGGCATAAAAAGTTGATTTTTTCATGTCCGTCGCGGCGAGCGCTTCTTGCAGTGTCTTGCGCCGTTCCCGATAGTCGAGCACCACTTCGTCAAAGTTTTCGGGCAGACAGATGCGCGGTCTGCCGAAGCGCACGCCCCGCTTTTTTGCGGATGCGATGCCCTCACGCTGTCTTGCCTGTATGTCTTCGCGCTCCTTTTGCGCGACGTAAGACAAGAGCTGCAGCACGATGTCCGAGATCAGCCGTCCCGTCAGGTTTTCGGCGCGCGTGCGCGTGTCGAGGATGGGCATGTCGAGGACCACGATGTCCGCGCCGATGCGCTTGGTGATGTGCGCCCATTCCTCGATGATCATGTCATAGTTTCTCCCCAGCCTGTCGATGCTCTTGATGACGAGCAGGTCGCCTTTTTTCAGCTTTTTCAGAAGCCGCAGGTAACTGGTGCGCTTAAAATCTTTTCCGGAGCGCTTGTCGCAGAAAATTTTCTCCCGCGCGACGCCGAAGGCGAGGAAATCGTCCAGCTGTCTGTTCAGGTTCTGGTCTGCCGCAGAGACGCGTGCATAGCCGTAAGTCATAGTGTTTTCCTCCTGTTTCTTTTGTAGTTCAACAAGAATAGCATTTTTTTCGGGGTAGGAAAAGCGTAAATCGGCCCGCAGGATGCAACTTCTTTTCATTTTCTGCGTAAAATTTGCCGCGGGACAGAATGTCATGCTTTTTTATGATTTTCTTGACAAAGCATGACAAAACAATTATAATGTGATTGTCACAAAAAAATATGACAATCAAAAAAGAGAACGAATATGAGAGCATTTTTGAAAAAGTTTACAAGGAGACGCATACTCGTCCTGCTTGCGGCAGTTCTGCTGATCGTTGCGGGCGTCTTTGCGTATTTTCAATTTTTCCGCGACAAGGGGGTATCGGGCGTAGACAATCCGCCTTCGGGCGAAGCGTACAGCATCTGCCTGACCCCGCCTACAGACGGCAGTAAACCGGAAGATCACACCGCGCTCGAAAACATCGGCTACATCATCGGGCGGCTTTCCGCGCGCGATTTTTACCACAGCGAAAGCGTATCCAAGGCGACCGCTTCTGCGCTGTTCGGCACGGTCAATGTCACGCAGAACGTCGTAGGGAGCAAGGACTACAAAGACGGCGTGCTCATCGTCTCCTCGATCAGCACGAGCGCGAGCGCGTTTGCGCCTTCCAAGGCGATCCAGCGCTTCTACGGCGAAGACAAGGCGGTCGTTCGCAACGCCGCATCCGACAACAAAAACGACTGGGACGGCATTTACACCGAATGGTCTTCTGCCGCGCCCTCCGAAGTGCTCACCCCCGCCGAACACATCAACCGCTACGGGCTGTGGGGCACTGAGTTTTCCGACTACGTGATCAATGAAAAGACGCTTTTTTCGACGGACGCCGTCGTCACCCGCGAAGGGGACGAGTACGTCCTTGTCGTCTCGCTGTCCGTCTCCTCCGAAAACGGCATGGAGGACGCGACCGAGTATTACAAGCGCCAGATGAAGACGATGGGCGATCTGGACTCCTTCCCGAAGTTCTCTTCTGCCGAGCTCACTTTCCGCTTCGGCGAGGACTGGACCATCTATTCTCTGCAGACCAACGAGGTATATACCTCGCAGAAGGGTTTTTCTGCCGACTGCGTGGGCGAAAACGTCGTCACCTATTCCTACGAAGAGGAGAAAGTCGACGTCAGCGACTACGAAGAGTATTTTATCCACTATGCCGACGCCGCAGTGACGGGTCCCGCCGAGGAGGAGCGCACCGCGCTCGACTATCTCTCGGCCGGCTTTGCGCCCGTCCTCACCGAGGAGAATACGGCATTTTCAATTGACGGCACGATCGCGGGCACGCCCGTCTCGGGTGCCGCCGTTCTCAACATGCAGGGGGGCTCTCTCAACAGCCTGCGGCTCGCCATCGGCGATCTCTCCGCGGCATATGAGCAGGGCAGCCTCTTTTTGCGCTATAAGGATTTTCTCGGCAGGCTCTCTGCCGATGCGCTTTTCTCGCAGATCTCTTTCGGCTCCGATTCCTTCGACCTCTCTTCCCTGGAAAGCGCCATCGCTGCGGGAAAACTCACCACCTTTGAAGGCGGCGCGACGCTCTCCTGCGAGCTTCCGCTCGGAGTCCTCGTCCTGCCCCTCGAGTTCGGCTTTTCCGAGACGGAGGACGTCATCGCCTGGAGCTACATAGACGCGCGCCTGGAACTTTTCGGGGTCGAGATCTCTCTTCACGTCCTCCCCGGAAACGCGGAAGAAGTCCCCGAAGTCGACTTCTCGCAGGCCGTCGACCTCGCTCCTTTTGTTGAAAACATCCGCGCGCTCATAGAGGGCAGGAGCTTTGAAGTCTCTCTCGATTACGCAAACGAACAGTTCGGGCTCTCGGGCAAACTCAACGTAAACGCGGCGGACGGCCTTGCAGTGGGCGGGGAGCTTGTCATAAACTATGCAGGCTCGGACATTCCCGTAAACTTCACGCTGATCGGCAAAGAAGTGTGGCTTGATATCG
>JAHZBZ010000029.1 GCA_019423125.1 Bacillota bacterium
GGCAGAATGCCCGCAGGGCGGGCATCTCTTTACAGGAAAAAGCTGACGATGAGCAGCACGATGACGCCCGGGATCCCGAAAATACCCGTGGCGAGCGCCGTCCACCAGTTGATCGGAATGGCGACGCCGGGGATCAGGTTGAGCAGAAAGATCGCGCCGATGCCGATCGCCGCGTTGATCGCGACCTTTAAAATGGTCTTGACGCTGACTTTTAGCAGCTTGAGCACCAGCGACACGACGACGACCGCCGCGATCGCGATGAGAATATACTGTACTACTTCGGGCATGTTTGACCTCCTCTTTTTCCTACAGTATGCGCAGACCGCACCCTTTCATGCGCGCGGCGCCGCGCTTTGCCCCGCATTGGACAAGGCAAATGCCGTGCCGCCGCGCGCCTCTCGCCGAAAAACGCCCTCTCGGCCCCGATTTTGCGCCCTGCGCCGAAAACCGCGCCGCCGCACCTTCGCATGCGGGCAAGAAATTTCTCCCCTCTCCGCCGCAGAGCCGGCCTCAGAACGCGCTTTGCGGGACAAAAAAATGCGCCGAAAGATCGGCGCATTTTTGCATTTTTTATTCGTAGTCGACGACGTTGACCCATTTTTCGAGGAACGCCTGCTCCTCGGGGACGGCTTTGGTCGTCTGGCTCGCCGCGACGATGGGCAGAGCCTTCTGCACGAGCTGTTTGGCGATGCCCGTCTTCTCGCAGAAGAGTTTGAGATAGTCCTCGGCGAGCGCGTCCTTGCCCTCGAGCTTGAACAGCAGATAAGTACGGGCGGCGTCACAGCGCGCGTTGCCCTGCGTCGCGTGCGCCCAGTCGATGATGAACTTGCGCCCGTCGGGGCTGACGATGATGTTGCCGGGGTTGAAGTCGCCGTGGCACAGCTTGTCGTGCGCGGGCAGGGAATCGAGCAGGATGTGCAGATCGTAGCGGGTGGTCTTGTCGAACTTGGTCGAGCTGATCTTGCGGTGCATCTTGTCCTTGAGCTTGGTCAGGAGGGGCACTTTCTGATTGAGCACCTCGACCTGCAGGTCGACGAACTCCTCGAGATACTCCGCGAGCCTGTCGGGGTTCTCGTCCATGAGCTGTTGGAGCGTCTTGCCCTCGACGTAATCGAGGATGATCGCCCACTCGCCGTTGACCTTGGTGACCTCGTGCACGGCGGGCACGTTGAGGGAAGTCCCCTCCTCCACGCGCGCCGTGTTCAGCGCCTCGTTGAGCACATCCGACTTGGGATAGCTGCTGTTGAAGAGCTTGACGAGCGTCTTGCCCTCGCGGTAGATTGTCTTTTTCTCCGTCTTCTGAATGATCTCAGCCATGATCCTTTTCCCTCCTTATTTTCCGTAGTAGCACTTGAGATACATCTGCTTGATCTCGGAGATGAGCGGGTAGCGGGGGTTCGCGCCCGTGCACTGGTCGTCGAACGCCTGTTCGCACATCTCGTCGAGACGGTCGAGGAAGTTCTGCTCGTCGATGCCGTAATCCTTGATGGTCTTTTTGATGCCGACCTTCTCTTTGAGCTCTTCGATCGCCTTGATCAGGTTCTTGACCTTTGCGTCGTCATCCTTGCCGCCGAGGCCGAGGAATTCAGCAAATTCCGCATAGCGGCGCTTGGTGTGCGGGTAAGCGTACTGCGGGAAGGTGCCCATCTTGGTGGGAACTTCGGCGCTGTTGAAGCGGATGACCTCGCAGATCATGAGCGCGTTCGCCACGCCGTGCGGCAGGTGATGGAATGCGCCCAGCTTGTGCGCCATGGAATGGCAGACGCCGAGGAACGCGTTTGCGAATGCGATACCCGCCATCGTCGAAGCGTCCGCCATCTTCTCGCGCGCTTCGGGGTCGTTCGCGCCGTTCGCATAGGCACGGGGCAGGTAATTGAAGATGAGTTTCGCCGCGACAAGCGCCTGGCCGTCGGTGTAAGGGGTCGCCATGATGGAAGCGTACGCCTCGAGCGCATGGGTCAGCGCGTCGATACCGGACGCGGAGGTCAGGCCCTTGGGCATGTTCATCATGAAGTCCGCGTCGATGATCGCCATCTTCGGCAGGAGCTCATAGTCGGCGAGCGGGTACTTGATGCCCGTCGTCTCGTCGGTGATGACCGCGAACGGCGTCACCTCGGAACCCGTACCTGCGGAGGTCGGGATGGCGATGAAGTACGCCTTTTCGCCCATCTTCGGGAAGGTGTAGATCCTCTTGCGGATGTCCATGAAGCGCATCGCCATGTCGAGGAAGTCCACTTCGGGATGTTCGTAGAGCACCCACATGATCTTGCCCGCGTCCATCGCGGAGCCGCCGCCGAGGGCGATGATCACGTCGGGCTGGAACTCGCTCATCAGCTTCGCGCCCTCTTTCGCGCAGGCGAGGTTGGGGTCGGGTGCGACGTTGTAGAAGCAGGTATAACGGATGCCCATCTCGTCCAGCTTTTCGGTGATGGGTTTGATGTAGTTGTTCTTGTACAGGAATTCGTCGGTGACGATGAACGCCTTTTTCTTGCCCATGACGCTCTTGAGCTCGTCGAGGGCGACAGGCAGGCAGCCTTTCTTGTGATAGACTTTCTCAGGCAATCTGAGCCAAAGCATATTTTCTCTCCTCTCCGCTAAGGTTTTGATGTTCAGAAGGTGTTTGACGCCGACGTTCTCGGAGACCGAGTTGCCGCCCCAGCTGCCGCAGCCGAGGGTGAGCGAAGGGGTGAGTTTGAAGTTGTAGATGTCGCCGATCGCGCCCTGCGAGGAAGGCATGTTGATCAGCTGACGGCAGGTCTTCATCGCCTCCTGCCACTTTGCGATCTTGTCCTTCTCGGTGACGGGGTTGATGTACAGCGAGGAGGTGTGACCGTAGCCGCCGTCCGCGATCAGGCGCTCCGCCTTTGCGACCGCTTCGTCAAAGTCCTTCGCCCTGTACAGCGCGAGGACGGGGGAGAGCTTCTCGTGCGCGAACGCCTCTTCGAGGTCGACGCTCTCCACTTCGCCGATGAGGATCTTCGCCGTGGGCTCCACGGTGAAGCCGCAGATCTCGGCGATCTTCGGGGCGCTCTGTCCGACGATCTTCGCGTTGAGCGCGCCGTTGATGATCATGGTCGAGCGGACCTTGTCCTTCTCCTCGTCGGAAAGGATGTGGCAGCCGCGCTTGACGAACTCCGCCTTGACAGCGTCATAGACGGCGTCCTCGGCGATGACCGACTGCTCGGAAGCGCAGATCAGGCCGTTGTCGAAGGTCTTGGAATGGATGATGGAGTTGACCGCGACGGTGACGTCCGCAGTCTCGTCGATGATCGCGGGGGTGTTGCCCGCGCCGACGCCCAGGGCGGGTTTGCCCGAGCTGTACGCGCTGCGGACCATGCCGGGGCCGCCCGTCGCGAGGATGATGTCCGCCGACTTCATCAGCGTGTTGGTCATTTCGAGGGAGGGAACGTCGATCCAGCCCACGATGCCCTCGGGAGCGCCAGCCTTGACGGCGGCGTCAAGGACGACCTTCGCCGCGGCGATGGTGCAGCCCTTTGCGCGGGGGTGCGGCGAGATGATGATGCCGTTGCGCGTTTTCAGGCAGATGAGCGTCTTGAAGATGGCCGTGGAGGTGGGGTTGGTCGTGGGGATGACCGCCGCGACGACGCCGATGGGCTCCGCGATCTTCTTCACACCGTAGGCGGTGTCCTCTTCGATGACGCCGACCGTCTTGGTGTTCTTATAGGTGTTGTAGATGTACTCCGCGGCATAGTGGTTTTTGATGACCTTGTCTTCCACGATGCCCATGCCCGTCTCCGCGACCGCCATTTTGGCGAGCGGGATACGCTGATTGTTCGCAGCGAGCGCGGCGGCGGCAAAAATCTTGTCCACCTGTTCCTGGCTGTAGGTTGCGAAAATCTCCTGCGCTTTTCTGACCTGTTCGATTTTCTGCATCAAAGCTTCTACCGAATCAACGATCTTTTCGTTCTCCATGAGTCCTCTCCTTCTGATTTTATTTTTCGTTGTATAAAATTTCCGCGAGGCGTTTGGACAGGATCGCGAGCGATGCCGCCATGTCCTCGTTTTTAACCGCTATGTTTTCGGGAAGGGCGAGATGTACGGGCGAAAAATTCCAGATCGCTCGCACGCCGCCGCGAACCAGCTCGTCCGCGACCTTCTGCGCCGCGCCCTTCGGCACCGTGATGACGCCGATCAGCACGCCCTGCCGCCGCACCAGGTGCGCCAGCTCTGCCGCGTCGTACACGCGCACGCCGCTGACCGTTCTGCCGATCAGAAGCGGGTCGGTGTCGAACGCCGCGACGATGTTCAGGCCGTAGTTCTTGAACCCGTCGTAGCCGACCAGCGCGGAACCCAATCCCCCGACCCCGACCAGGACCGCGTCCGTGACGTTGTCATAGCCGAGAAACCGGTTGATGTCCTCGATCAGCTCCTCCACCGCGAACCCGCGCTTGGGCTTGCCCGCGACCGAACTGATCCCCGCAAGGTCCTTGCGCACCTGCACCGCGGTGAGGTGCAGCGCCTCCGCGATCGCCGTGGAAGAGATGGTCTTCTCCCCCGCCGCCTGCCGCTCTTTCAGGTACCTGTGGTAGGCGGGCAACCTTCCGATCGTCGCTTTTGATACGTTTTGCAAAGCTTTTTCGTTACCCATCCTCGCCACCGGGCCTGTCGGCTTCCTGTATCGATATTTTTTTATCGATAAAATAATATCAAATCAGGCGCTGTTTTGTCAATCGCACGCAGAAATTTTTTGCAAAAGCCGAAAAATTATGCGCGCGAACGAAGTTTGTGACTTTTTTACAATTGTCGCAGCCTGCAAGACAATGATACCATCTTTTTTGCGACTTTTCAATAGTTTGGAAAAAAATGACAGAAAAAAAATACGCGCGTGTGCGGGCGTGGGCGGGAGCAGGCGGGAGCAGGCGGGAGCGTGGGCGGGCGCGGGCGGGCGGGAGCGGGCGAGCGGGAGCGCGGGCGTAGGCGGGAGCGGGCGGGAGCGGGCGGGAGCGGGAGCAGGCGGGAGCGCGGGCAAGGGAGTGCGCGGGGCGGGAGGGGGGTGCGGGGGCGGGGGCGGGG
>JAHZBZ010000003.1 GCA_019423125.1 Bacillota bacterium
GTGAAATTATCGCCGCAGAAAACGCCGAAAGGCGTTTGAACGGCGGTGTCGCCCTTAAATCACGGAAAACCGCAGGCGACAGCTCGCCGAGGTTTTCGTGAACTTCTCTCGAAAAAGCAAAAACCACGCTTTTTGCTTTTTACCTTTACGCGAAAGCGCAGACAGGAAAGGTGAATGCGGCGCGCGTTGTATGGTGTGCCCTCAAAAAGCGCGCCGCAGAGGAAAACTCCGTGCGCAGAGCCGCAAAAAGGCGGCGAACGCAGGGGTTGTCTAAAAATCGCAGAAATTCGCAGGCGACAGCTCGCCGAGAATTTTGCGAGCAGAGGTCTTTTATGAAACACATCCAATGGTTCCCCGGGCACATGACCAAAGCCATGCGCATGATGGAGGAGAATCTTCGCCTTGTGGACGGCGTTCTCTTCGTCCTGGACGCGCGCGCGCCCGCGGCGACGTTCAACAAAAACCTTCGCAAGCTGTTCGGCGCAAAGCCCGTGCTCTGCCTTCTCAACAAGAGCGACCTTGCAAACGAGCGCGAGACGGACGCCTTTGTCTCCCTTCTCACGCGCGAATGCGGCGCGGCGATGAAATGCACCGCATCGGCGCAGGGTGCGGCGAAGGCGGTCGGCGCGCGCATCGGCGCGCTTCTTGCCGAAAAGACGGAGCGCGACGCACAGCGCGGCGTCGTGCGCGTTCCGAAACTCATGGTCGCGGGCATCCCGAACACGGGCAAGAGCACGATCATCAACGCTCTGAGCGGCGAAAAGCGCGCCGTGACGGGCGACAAGGCGGGCGTCACGCGCGGCAAACAGTGGATCCGCTGTTCGGGGTTCGAGCTTCTCGACACCCCCGGCACCATGCCGCCCTCGTTTGAAAACCAGACGCTCGCAAAACACCTCGCCTACATTGGCAGCATCAACGACGACATCCTCGACATGGACGACGTCGCGCTCGAGCTTCTGGGCGAGATCGCGGAACTTTGCCCCGCGTCTCTGACCGAGCGCTATAAGATCGGGGACTTCTCTTCGCCTCTTTCGATGTATGAGCAGGTATGCCGCAGCCGCGGCTTCCTGCTGAAGGGCGGCGATTTCGACTACGAGCGCGGCGCCAAGGCGATCGTGGACGACTTCCGCAAGGGCCGCATCGGCCGCATGACGCTGGAGCGCGCCGCGGAGTATGCGGGATTCTTCGGGGAGGGCAGGGCATGAAACTCACCCTTCCGCAAAAGCTCCTCTACGAGCGCGAGATGCTCGCCCTCGGCGCGCAGTACGTCGCGGGCGCGGACGAAGTGGGGCGCGGCCCGCTCGCGGGTCCCGTCGTGTGCGCGGCGGTCGTCATGCCGCTTGACGAGCCTTCTCTGATCGAGGGGGTGGACGACAGCAAAAAGCTCAGCGAGAAAAAGCGCGTCGAGCTGGACAGGCTCATCCGCGAACGCGCGCTCGCGTGGTGCATCTGCGAGGAGGACGCGCGCGCCATCGATTCGCTCAACATCCTCGAGGCGACCAAAAAATGCATGAAGCGCGCGGTCGAGGGGCTTTCCGTTCAGCCCGACGTCCTGTTCATAGACGGGAATTTCCGCCTGGACGTCGATCTTCCGCAGCAGAGCATCGTGCGCGGGGACGCGCTCTCCTATTCGATCGGCGCGGCGAGCATCATCGCGAAGGTCTACCGCGACGCGCTGATGTGCAGATATGACGCGATCTACCCGCAGTACGGGTTTGCGCGCAACAAGGGCTACGGCACCAAAGAACACACGGATGCGATCGGGGAGTTCGGACTATGCGAGATACACCGCAGGACTTTCACAACAAAATTCTGGGCAAAAGGGGAGAACGCGCCGCGGCGAGAGAGCTGAAAAAGCGGGGCGGGAAGATCCTCGCGCGCAACTACAAGACCCCGTTCGGCGAGGCGGACCTCATCGTGCAGATGGGGGAGACGCTCGTCTTCTGCGAGGTCAAGACGCGCCTGAACGATCGTTTCGGCACGGGCGCGGAGGCGGTGGAGCGGCACAAACAGCGCCGTTACCGCGACATCGCGCGCTTTTATATGATGCGCCTGGGCCGCGAGGTGCGCGTCCGCTTCGACGTGGCGGAGGTATATCCCGATCGCGTCAACGTGATCGAGGGCGCCTTCTGAAAAAGGAATTTTTTGTCCTTTTGCATGGAAAAACGGTTGCATTTCCGCGCAGAATGTGGTAAAATAGCAAAAGACTTCGGGCGGTCCTCTGGCAAAAACGGCCACGAACGCTTAGTAACAATGGAGGTAAAGTCGATGAAAGGATTGATCGAGGCTATCGAGAAAGAAGGTCTCAAGGACAGCGTTCCCGCTTTCAACGTAGGCGACACCGTCAAGGTCAGCGTTAAGGTCGTCGAGGGCACGCGTGAGAGATTGCAGGCGTTTGAAGGCGTCGTGATAGCGAAGAAGAACGGCGGCATCCGCGAGACGTTCACGGTCAGAAGGCTCTCTTACGGCGTAGGCGTCGAGAGGACGTTCCCCGTGCACTCCCCCAAGATCGCAGGCATCACCGTGATCCGCAAGGGCAAGGTCCGCAGGGCAAAGCTGTACTACCTGAGAGGCCGCACCGGCAAGGCTGCGAAGATCAAAGAAGTGAGATGATCGCGACGAAATTCCCCCGATTTTCGGGGGATTTTTTCTGCCCTTCCGAAAGGAGGGGCTTTTTTTGCGCCTTCCGCGTAAAATATGCGCGGAAAATTGCGAAAAGCTGTTTACAGAAACACCTTTTTGCGGTATAATGGAATATGCGGAGCGCGCGCTCCGCGAAATTCAATGTGAGAACAAGAGAGAAATGACGACGATCAGACGATCCCGTTTTTACGGGCTCAGACAATTTTTAGCATCCGTCTCGAAGTACACATGGGCGGCACTCGCCCTCACGCTGGCATTTTTCGTACTCTGCGCCTGCACGATCGGAGGTTTCACTTCCACGGGCGGGTCTTTCTATGCCGCGACAGACTCCGAGATCGTCTTTTACCTCGACTACCAGAACTCCGCAAAGCTGGACGCGGTGTACGTCAACGTCGGCACCGTGCACGCTTCTGTGGGCAGCACGGTCAAGTTCGAGGTGCGCCGCTCCTCCGTCTATTCGACGGGCCCCAGCTGGATGAGCACCTACCTCGGCGAGGCGGAATTCGGAAACGTGTTTTCCTTCGACGAGGACACTATTTCGGATACCGGCTACAACTGGACGGCGCTTTTTGAGGGAATCTACACGAAGGACGGGCATTCGATCACCAACAACCTCGTCCGCATCACCGTTCCCTGCGACATGGTGATCAACGAGGTCGTCTTTGTGGGCAGTGACGGGAAGGTCATTCCCGCCTACACGACAGAGGCGGACGCCCGTTCCCGCATCAACAGCTCTTATTGGAGCCAGTACCGCGACCTGTTCGCCGCGAACGACAAAATGGAGGGGAGCGCGAACCTGACGGACGCGCAGGGCAGCCTTCGCACGGGCAAGACGACCTATTCAAAATTCACGCAGGACGAGGCGTACATGCTCGCGCAGATCGACAACATCCTGCTCGGCAACCGCAGCGTGGAGGGGACCTATTTCGCGAGCAAGGACAACGGCCCGCTCGCGGTGCTGTTCCCCCTTCTCGGCGTGCTCGTCTTCGGCAAGAGCCTGTTCGGCCTGCGCATCTTCTCCGTCCTGTTCACGGCGGGATGCGTGCTGCTTGCCTATTTCTTCGCGAGAAAACTGTTCAAAAGCGACGGCTTCGGCCTTCTCTTCGCCTTTTTGTTCGCCTTCGGCGGGCTTGCGCTCACGGTCGGAAGGCTGGGCCTTGCCTTCCCTTCGCTCGCGTTCTTCGTGCTTGCGAGCGCGGTGAGCATGCTCCGTTTCTTTGAAAACGGCATCTCCGAGACGCGCCCCGTGCGCAGCGCCCTGGGCAGCGTGCTCCTCTCGGGCGTCTTCTTCGGGCTCGCGGTTGCGATCGATCCCAAGGCGATCTGGACCATTCTTCTGCCCGCCGCGCTCTTCGTCATCGGACTGGTGCGCATGTCCGCGGCGCATAAGGCGCGCGTAGCCGCGCTCAACGCCGAGACCTCCGCGAAAAACGCCGCCGAGCGCTCGGAAGAGGTCATCCGCGAAAATCTCGAAAACTGCGAAGAGGAAGAGGCGCTTCTCGGCGCGGATCATTCCTACCGCCTGCGCATCGCCTGGCTTCTCTTCGTCTTCTCCTTCCTGGTCGGCACCGTGCTGTTCACCGTGCTCGCCGCGATCCCGTCCGTGCCCAATTACATGCGCCTGTACGAGGCGGATCCCGAAAATCCGACGCTCGGCCTGTTCACGCTCATCTGGCGCGCGGTGCGCGACGCGTTCACCGTCTCCGACTATACGGCATACACGAGCGCGAACGCGGTGTCCGTGTTCGGCTGGCTGATCGGGCTCAAGGGCGCGACGCTCTATTCCGCGTCGACGGAGACGACCTACATCGCCGTCAACGCACAGCTCAACATCGCGATGTGGGCGACGGCGCTGGTCGGGTTCCTGTTCTCCACCGTGTATGCGGTGCTGTACTTTGCGACGGGCGGCAAGAACAGCCCGTACGCGACCGAGCACTCGCCGCGCATCCTCAGCGCGTATGCGGTCCTGCTCGCGGGCGTCCTCGGCTCCCTGTTCGCATATGCGGGCGCGGGGGAGGTGAGCGCGGTGCAATCCTTCCTGTTCAGCCTGTTCTATCTCGGGTTTATCCCGCTGCTCTTCTACACTGCATATGTCCACGACCGCAGTGCGAAGAAGAAGATATTCGGCCTGCGCCTCAACTACACGATGCAGGTGCTTTTCGGGCTCTGCGCGGTGTATCTGGTCGTGTTCGCGCTGACCGTCCCCATGCTCTTCTGCATCCCCGTCTCCGCGGCGGCGGCCACCGCTCTGTTCGGCTGGACCACTTTCCTCGGCAACGGGTATTACAGGATCTGATCTTTCAAGACGTTTCCGCACCCGTTTCGGGTGCGGAATTTTTTCTTTTGCGTATCTTCAGACAAAAAGGAGGTTGCCATGCTCTCCAAGATCATGAGTTTTGCGCTGACGGGGCTGGAAGGCGTCCCCGTCGAAGTGGAGACGGACATCAACAACGGCCTTCCCGCCTATGAGTTGGTCGGACTTCCCGACGTCGCGGTCAAAGAGAGCCGCGAGCGGGTGCGTTCGGCGCTCAAAAACAGCCGTTTCCGCTTCCCGACCGCCAAGATCACCGTCAACCTCGCGCCCGCCGACCTCAAAAAGGAGGGGAGCGTGTTCGATCTCGCGATCGCCGTCGGCATCCTTCGCGCGACAGAACAGCTGCGCGCCGACTGCGGCGGCATCGTCTTTCTGGGCGAGCTCGCGCTGGACGGCGGCCTGCGCGCGGTGACGGGCATCCTGCCCCTTCTGATCTCGGCGAAGGCGGCTGGCTACACGCGCTTCATTCTCCCCGCGGGCAACGCGGAGGAGGCGTCGTACATAGACGGCGTCGAGGTGTACGCGGCGAAGGACCTCTGCTCGGTCGCGGCGCACCTGCTCGGCGAAGCGGAGCTCGCGCGGGTGCCCGTGCGCACCTTCTGCCCCGCGGGCGCGGAAGGGGAGCGGTTCGACCTCTCCTTCGTGCGCGGGCAGGCGATCGCGCGGCGCGCGCTCGAAGTCGCCGTCAGCGGCGGGCACAACATCCTGCTCGTCGGGCCTCCGGGCGCGGGCAAGACCATGCTCGCGCGCTGTATCCCCGGCATCATGCCGGACATGACCTTCGAAGAGGCGCTCGAGGCGACCAAGATCCACTCGGTCGCGGGCGCGCTGGGCGGGCAGGGCATCCTGACGCGGCGGCCCTTCCGCACCCCGCACCACACGGCGACCACCGTCTCGATGTGCGGCGGCGGCACGAAGGGGGTGCGCCCCGGCGAGATCAGCCTCGCGCACTGCGGCGTGCTCTATCTGGACGAGATGCCTGAATACCAGCGCTCCACTCTCGAGGCGCTGCGCCAGCCGCTCGAGGACAAGTGCATCACCGTCACGCGCAGCAGCGGCGCGGTCACCTTTCCCGCGAATTTCATGCTCTGCGCGAGCATGAATCCCTGTCCCTGCGGCAATTACGGGAGCGCGGACAGGCCGTGCACCTGCACGCCCGCGATGATACACAAATACCGCGCCCGCATCAGCGGCCCGCTGCTCGACCGCATCGACATCCGCGTCGAGGTGGACGCCGTCAAATATGACGAGCTCGTCTCGCAGGCGGAAGAGGAGAGCTCGGCGCAGGTCAAGGCGCGGGTGGAGGCGGCGCGCGCCGTCCAGCGGGAGCGCTTCCGCGGGGAGAGCATCCGCACCAACGCTGAGATGGGCGAGCGCGAGATGCGCAGATACTGCGCGCTGGGCGAGGAGTGCGAGCGCATTCTGCGCAGGTCGTTCGAGCGCATGCACCTGTCGGCGCGCGCCCGCGCGAGGATCTTGAAGGTCGCCCGCACGATCGCCGATCTCGCTGGCGAAGAGGATATCGCGCCCGCGCATCTGCTCGAGGCGATCTCTTATCGGAATTTTGACGATCTCGGCTGAAAAAAAAGGAGGCAACACATGGTAAAGGCAGTCATTTTCGACCTGGACGGGACGGTGCTCGACACCCTTCCCGACCTCAACGCGTGCATGAACGAGGCGCTCGCGGCATACGGCTTTCCGCCCATCACCCTGCGCGAGACGATGGCATACGTCGGGCACGGCGGCAGGAATTTTGCGCTCGCCGCCCTTCCCGCAGACAAAAAGGGGATGGTGGACGAGTTCTATGCGTCCTATTGCGAGATCCACGTCCGCTGCAAAAACGAGCACACCCGTCCCTTTGCGGGGGAGGCGGAGTGCATGGCGGCGCTGCGCGCGGCGGGGATGCGCCTCGCCGTTCTGACCAACAAATCCCAGCGCGCGGCGGACGTGCTCGGCGCGACGCTGTTGAAGGAGTACGGCTTCGACGAGATCGTCGGGCACCGCGCGGACACGGCGGTCAAGCCCGACCCCGCTTCCACGCTCGCCCTGCTCAGGCGGCTGGGCGTGGCTCCTTCGGAGGCGGTGTTCGTCGGCGACGGCGACACCGACGTGCAGACGGCGAAGAACGCGGGGATGCGCAGCGTGAGCGTGCTGTGGGGGTACCGTTCGCGCGCGGAGCTTCTCGCCGCGGGCGCGGAGCGCTTTGCGGCTTCCTTCGACGAACTGCGCGGAATTTTGCTCGCGATGGAATAAAAAGGACATCTCACGATGCCAAGGCGCCCCGAGGCGATGCCTCGGGGGGCTTATCGCACAAAATGTCTTCGACGCAAATGCCTTGCACAGCGCAAAAAAGAGGAGCGGCTTTTTGCGGCGCGCCCTTTTCGCATAAGAAGGGCGCGCGCGTCATAGATTAAGGGTATGAAAAAGTGCTCCGTTTTGTTGGCGTTTTTGCTGTTTTTGTGCCTTCTGCCCCTCTCCGCGTGCGCGGGAGAGGCGAAGCGCACCCTGTACCGCGCGCAGCTCTCCTATGCGGACGGCGAGCTCTCCTTTTCGGTGGACGTGACCTTCACGTCGGACGGCGCCGAAGAGGTCTTTTTCGATCTGCCCGCAAACGTCTATGCCGAGGGCGGCGCGCCCGTCTCCGATTACCTCATGGGCAGGGCGTATTATGTCGGCCGCGAATACGGCGGCGTGCGGCTGGACAGCGTTTCGCCCTGTTCGGATTGGTCGCTGGAGGACACGGTCCTGCGCGTTTCGATCGGGCCGCATGCGGCGGGGGAACGCGTCACCCTCCGCCTCGAAGGGTGCGTGAAGCTGGTGCGCATCAACCACCGCGCGGGCATCTCGGAGGGCGGGGTGAACCTCGGCAACGTCCTGCCCGTCCTGCGCCCCGCTGACGCGGGGGATGCGGGAAATTGCCCGTGGGGCGATCCCTTTTACAGCGAGTGCGCCGACTATGAAGTGAGCATCGAGGCGGATGCGTCGTATGCGGTCGCGGCGTCCTGCGAGGCGGAGAAGAGCGAGACGAAGGGCGGGCGGCGCACCACCTTTTTCCGCGCCGAAAACGTGCGCGATTTTGCGCTCTGCCTCCTCGAGGGCGCGCAGGTGCTCGAAGAAAATGCCGCGGGCGTGACGTTGCGCTACTATTTTTACGAAGGGGAGGGCGAAGAGGTGCTCGGCGCGGCGTGCGAGGCGGTGGAATTTTTCTCGGATGCGTTCGGCGATCTGCCTTTTTCGCACTATACGCTCGTGCAGACGGGTTTTTCGGCAGGGGGGATGGAGTATCCCGGGCTGTGCATGCTCTCCCTGCGCAACGCAGGGAGAGAGGCGGTGTACACGGCGGTGCACGAGACGGCGCATCAGTGGTGGTATGCGGCGGTGGGCAACGACGAGCGCACGCATGCCTGGATGGACGAGGGGCTCGCCGAGTTCTCCTGCAATCTGTTCTTCGAGGCGCATCCCGAATACGGCTTTTCGCGCGCGCAGGCTCTCTCGCAGGCAAAGGGCGCCGTCCGCGCGCTGTGCACGGTGGAAGAACAGCTCAGCGGGAGCGCGGATACCTCCGTCGATCGCCCGCTCTCCGTCTTTTCCTCCGAGTACGAATACGTCGTGATGACCTACGCGAAGGGGATGCTCCTCTTCGAGGCGGTGCAAGACTTCGCGGGCGAGAGCGCGACGCTGCGCGCGCTCTCGCGCTATTATGAAAAGTACCGCAACAAAGTCGCAGAGCCCGAAGATCTCCTTTCCATGCTCCCCGGGGGCGGCGCGCAGATCGCGCGGGGATTTCTCGACGGGAGCGCGGCCGTCTGAAAAAAGCGGCGGCGCAGGAGTTCCTGCGCCGCCGCTCATTGAATTTTTAGTCAAGACCACCCGTAAAACGGGTGGCTTGCACAAGCCCTAAAAGGGCTTAATACCTGCCGGGCTCATGCCCTCGAATATTTTGTCAGCTGCAAATTTTCTCCAACGGCCGCCTTATGGCGGCTGTTGTTATTTGTTCTTTCTTAGCGGCTCACCCGTAAACGGGTCTATAAATTCTTTTATTGACATTTGCTCATACTCTACGTCTTGGCGCAATTGATTCCTTATGTACTCCGCTATCTTCTTCGTATTTTTCCCGACTGTTGTAACCTATCTTTATGGACACTATCGGTAAAGGGGCAGGAACGGGCATAAGTAAAGTATGAGTTCAGACAACCATACGCTTTATCGTTATGTATTGGAATTATTGAGCTTATAGCGCAGTACGGATGCGATATCGACTTTATAGACAATATCTATCACCCGCTCTTTGCCCGTATGTTTCGGATGACCGTCTACGACTACGCAATCTAAAAGTTCATAGCACATTTCGCGGGTAAGTTCCGGCGCGTCAAGATATTTCTTTATATTCCGTATAAACTCATCCGCGCTCTGTATCGTATTCTCCGTTTCGGTCAGCTTTCCCTCAAGCTCCGCGATTTCCGTTTCCAGCCTTTTTTGTTCCTCGGAATATTTCTGTATGAAGCTGATACAAATATCCTCGGGCATTTTACCTTTCAGCCTGTCCTCATAGGCAAGTTGCATAAGGCGGGATAATTCTTCCGTTCGATTACGCTTTATCTGCAATTCTTTTTTAGCGGACTTAACTGCTTTATCCGCAAGCTCGGCGTTGTGACGTATAAATTCCTCGCGGATAGTCTTTTCATCCAAAACAATTCTTTGCGCCATTGTCCGTATATCGTCAAGGACAATTGCCTCAATGTCTTTCGCTTGAATAAAATGCGAGAAACAATACGCTTTTCCGTATATACGGACGAAGTCAAAGCCACGTGGGTGAACAATTACAACGACGCAGGCCGTTCAGTCGATCAACAAACCCGCTGCCAGAGAAAACGACGGCCCCATGGGCATACGCTCCGCTCATTCCAACGGCATGTGGTCGACGACGTTCCCCTGCGCTCCCATAATAGCCGCCACGTTCAATACCGATCTGATCCGCCGCGTAGGCGACGGCAAGGGCGAGGATATCCTGCACTCCGGTCATAGAGTGCTCTATACCGTGCTGCACAGCAACGCGATGAACGGAGTCACGTCGAATATCGAGATACACAAGATAGTCACGTGCTGGCAGCATCTTATCACCGTGCTGATCGTCGTGCTTGCCGTTCTGACAGCAATGTTCGTCGGTCTTACCGCCTCAGTCCGTCGTGCGGCGGATACTCCGTTCGCGGAAGACAGAAAACTGACCCCTCGATACGGACGGTTACGTCCGCAGATATCATTCCCGAAAGGAAACGGCGGCAAACTCTTAACGAGTCTGCCGCCGTTTCCGTATTTTTATTCGAGAACGTTATTGCTTATTTCAACGTAATAGTTGCAGAAAGACTGTGGAAAACATAATATTTTCACGGTCTTTTTTGGCGGCGTTAATTTATAACAGATTAGGATAAACCGTAAAAAAACCAATAAAGCCGGAAAATATGTAAGAAACGCAATGTCATCGCATAAGTTTTGCAATTTACAGGGGAGGGGGCTAGTGATAGAATAAATTTGCACAAAGACGGGGTTAGTGATAGAATAAATTTGCACAAAGACCGGGTTTGTAATGCAAGATCATCGTATGGAGGATAGCAAAATGTGGAAAAGATAAGTTTCAGTCATGACATTAAGAACGTTACCAGGTAACACAAGCCGTTTTGCAGCGGCTTCGAATTCATAAGCGAGGACAGATATGAATCAAATGGATAGATTAAAAAATTTTTGGGAAAGCAATCGCAAAATATTGATGATCGTAATCGTATCGGTACTGTCAGTTTGTTTTGTCGCAAACATAATTCTCGCCGTTTTTATAGGCGGCGAATTTATGCCAGATGAAGAATTGGCAAGCGTAAAAGGCGTACTGAAAATTACGGAAGAAGGCTTTGATACGAACTATATCGAGAACGACGCATTTTCCTTTGATACGACCAATACGAAAATACAGCTACTGGCAAAGGATCCCGCAAAAGAAGACGTGGTCAATATTCCCGAACTTCCGGCAGCCTCATACGGCTTTAAGGTGAACGGCAAGGGTGAAATTATCGACGATCCGTCCACTATAACCGTAACGAATGAAATCACGTTGGTATCCGTAGTCAGCAAGGAATACCCGACGCTGTCTGTCGATATTCCCATAAGGGTTTTTGCGCCCGAGGTATGTTCGATGAGGGTGGTGAAAAAAGATTATGCAACTACATATTTTGTGGGCGAACCGTTCAATTTCGATAAGCAGTCTACTCAGATAATGCTTTACGCCAGTGAAACGAAAGACGGTGAAAGCGAAGAAATCGAGCTGAAAAAACTACCTTCGGACGATTACGGTTTCAAGATAAACGGTGAAGGCGAATTAATAGAAGACGCTTCATCAATCGTCATGAGCAAAAACATATCGACCGTAGAAGTCGTGTACGAAAAATATCCGGAAATAAAGTTCGGAATAGACGTGAGAGTACTCAATGAAGGCGAGCTTGACGTACGTAACGAGCTTTTACTTGAAGCGGAATCGCCCGATACGAATCTTTATCAGGACGGAAATTATATTTCTTACGAAGACAGATCCCAGCTGCCGTCACCGTCTAGTCCGTTCCTGTCGAACGTCGGCGACAGCCCGGCCGGACAGGATTGCAGCGGTGGCGCAGTGATCAGGAATCTCGGTAAATTAGATATGAAAGTAGAGTTCGTTTTCGAGAGCACGCAGGATTGCGAAGTCGATCTTACCGTACTGTATTGTCTGCGCAAGGACGGAAAAACGTTCGGCGAATACTACACCGTAAAAATAAACGGGGAAAATATTTCCGGCGTTATGGAACAGCAAACGCCCGTGGGTGACGGGTACTTTACTCCGGCTTCTCTCGCCCCCGTAAAGATAAAAGTGGTGAAAGGAACGAACACGATTACATTCGAGAATAATAGAAATCCGGCCAACCTCGATGCAATAAAACTGACGGCATCGGATGCGGTGCTCTACCAACCGCTTAAATAATAAGGGAGGAACGGTATAATGATAGAATCGATTAAAAAAGAAATAAAGGAAAGTATTTTGACCAAGTGGATAGGCTGCTTCGTTGCGTTAGTCGCCGCAGTTCTGAGCATCATACAGGCGATTACTTACAGCGGAGTCGCCGCGGCGGATTTCAACGTCAATGCCGTAGTGTTCTCTCTGCTCGGCGCGGCGCTGTTCGTTTTGCTGTCGCTTTCGCGTAAAACGTCGTCGCTCGCCCCGGTGGCGTTGATGATATGCGATTTTGTGGCATTACTGTCATTTGTAGCCGTAATCATCGATTATTTTTCCACTTTGTTTTTCGACGGATTTTCAATGGGTAAACTTTTCTCGCAGGAGGCGGCATATTCGTTCAGCACGGTTTCGTTCGTATTATCCACGATAATAGCGTCAGTTGCCGTATATCTGCCGCAAAACAGAAAAATTGACCGGGAGGATGACATAAAATGAAAAAACTCGGCCTTGTTACAAAAATTTTATTGCATGTTACTCTGATTGTTTTCGGAATCATGGCCGTCGGCGGGCCGATACTGCTCGCGAACAAAGGCGCCGTAAACGGATATTTCGGGATACATACGTCGATCGGCTCCACTAACGGCAGCGACGGCAGTCTGTACTACGATACGAAATTCGAAAACATGGATGAAGTCGCTGCGGCGACAAAAGATATAATAGAAGAAACGATGGAAGAAGGCGCCGTACTTTTGAAAAACGATAACGACGCGCTTCCTCTTAAGAAAAACGATAAGGTGAACATGTATGGCATCGCTTCGTATTATACCGTCGTTACCGGTCAGGGTTCCGGCGTCGGCGACGCGAAATCGAACGTGGTGAAACTTTACGACGGGCTGACTTCCGCGGGGCTTATCGTCAATTCCGAAATGAACGAGTGGTATAAATCACAGAACGTGAACGACTATCTCGAAGTTGGAAAGCGCGGAGGTTCATTTACGGGCGGCGGTACTCAGCAGTCGCAATTCGTCGTGAAAGACGCAAACTGGAACGAACTTCCCGATGCAAAGAACAATGAAGCCAGAGCGGGCATAGTCGTGTTCGCACGCAACTCCGGAGAAGCGATAGATCTGTATATGGATACCACCATGGATGACGGACAGACGCGCACCATCATAAACCGCGAACACAACGGCGATGCGAGCCGCAGCGTCGGAGACGCGCTCGCGCTTTCCGACAACGAAAAATCCGTACTTGAAGGAATGAAAGCGCTGAAAGATGCCGGTACGCTCGACAGCATTATCGTTCTGATGAACAGCGTAAGCCCGCTTATGTGCGATTTTATCGAAAACGAAGCGTACGGAATAGACGCGTGTATGTGGGTAGGCGCCATAGGCACGTACGGAGCGAACGCGATAGGCCGCCTGCTTGTCGGCGACGTCAATCCTTCAGGCAGAACCGCGGATACATTCTGGGCTCACAGTAAATACAATCCGGTATATTACAATTACGGGGCAATAGAATATGCGAATTCCGACATTCTCAAAGGATATCAGACCACGCTCAACAACGAATACGACGATAAATACTATCTTGTATATCAGGAAGGAATTTACAACGGTTATAAATACACCGAAACGAGATATGAGGATTACGTGACCGGCCGCGCCAAAACCGGCGACTACGATTACGAAAAAGTAGTTACGTATCCGTTCGGCTACGGCCTCAGCTATTCCGAGTTCGAATATTCGAATATGCAAGTGACGGAAAACGATGACGCAACGTATACCGTTACGGTCGACGTCACGAACACTTCCGACACCGACGGCAAGGAGGTGGTACAGGTTTATCTGCAGAAACCGTATACGACTAAGGATATCGAAAACGGCGTAGAAAAAGCGGCGGTCGAACTTATCGGTTTCACTAAGGTCGAGGTGCCGGCAAATGATACGGTGTCGGCAACGATAACCGTGCGAGAAAAGTATTTTGCCGCATATGACGCAAATGTCGAAAAAACGTACGTTATAGGATCTGACAACGCCGACGATAAATATCTCCTGACGGTTGCAAAGGATTCTCATGACGCCGTAAACAATCTACTCAAATACAAGGCGGACAACGGCGTAGCCGTCGATACGGATAAAATGGCGTTTAACGACCGCAGAGGCCAAGGCGACAAGAACCTCGTCTGGAGTAAGTACTTTGCATACGACAATAAAACGTATTCGTCGAACGATTTCATCGAAAACGAAAACACGGTTCCGCCCGCGTACGAAGGCGCGGAAGTCAATTACGGAGTCGACGATATAACCAATCAGTTCGATGATGTGGATTTCAAAAAGGCCGGAATATTCTCTCAGGATGAAATGCAGCAGGTTTATATCACAAGAAGCGATTGGGCGGGAACATACGGCAAAAAAATCGCGTTGACGGCGACGCAGGCTCTCGCAGACGCTCAGGTATGCGCTCCCGCACCGCAGGATAATATTCCGTATCCCACATACGGAGAAGTCGGCTTCTTTGACGAGGGCGAAGCCTTCGACGAGATAAAACTCATTTATCTGAAAGGAAAGGATTACAACGATCCGTTGTGGGAAACCCTGCTTAATCGTATGACCTGGGACGAAACGTGCTATCTGCTTCAGGAGGGGCTGCGGTTTACCAACGCCGTTGAATCCATAGTCGCCCCGAGTTCATCGCAGCAAAACGGCGGGCTCGGTCCCGTTCTTTCACGCGCAGACGGCGGATTGCCGAGCCAAAGCGGATTCCGCGGTTTTGCGGAGACGCGCGATCCCGAAAATATGGGCAGAAAGCCCGCGACATTCGTATGTAACGGCATCGTTGCCGCCACATACAACGTCGAATTCATGAGAAAACTTGGCGAGCAGGCCGGCGAAGAAGGAATATGGGCGGGTTACAACGGCATATACGGGCTCGGTGTGAACATACACAGAGGCGCATACTGCGGGAGAACTTTCGAGTATTACAGCGAAGACGGTTTTCTTACAGGTATGGCTGCCGGCAACGAAGCCGCCGGTTCACATAAGCTTGGTATGTTCGTCCTGATGAAACACGCTATACTTAACGATCAGGAAACGCATCGTGCGGGCGTTAATACCTGGGCAAACGAACAGTCTATCCGCGAAATATACGGCAGGGCGATCGAGGTTGCCGTCGAGGTGGATCGCGAACTCACTCCGAACTCAGTTCTCGGCGTAATGACGGGTATGAACCGTATGGGTGCAAAATGGGCAGGCGCGCAAGGTTTCTGCAATACGGTTCTTCGCGCGGAATACGGAATGAGGGGATACGTTGTATCAGATTACAACTCGGGCAGACTTTATTGCAGTCCCATTCAAGGCGTACTTAACGGAAACGACCTGCCTGACGGGCAGCCGGCAGGCAACGATCTGTATAAGACGGATAAAGACGGCAACTATCTCAATTTCCAGAATTACAAAACGGGATACGGGGAGCTTGCTTGGGCAATGAGAGATGCCGCGCACAAGATACTGTATACCGTCGTCAATAGCAACACGATGAACGGATTTACCGGAGAGTCGTCTATAATCGTAGTGACTCCGGCATGGGAAATAGCCGTTCCGGTAGTCACACGTGTCGCAATGACGTTATTCATCTGGAGCGCAGCGGCGTTCTGCATCGTTTGGATAATCAATTTCGTAAAAGAACGCGGCAGACGTTAGTTATGACGACTTCCTCTACAAAACGCATATCAATGAGACAAAACGGGTTCCGCAGTCCTGCGGAACCCGTTTTGTTATTGTATTTTTATTCGAGAGCATATTTTTTTTCCAGCTCTTTTATGTCGTCGTATATATCGTCGAAGTCGTGGATTTTAAGTTTTTTGTGCACCTCGTCCACCTGCCACTGCTTATAGTTGAGCATCCTTGCCCACAGCGGATAAATCCGGAACCAGCGGCAGAAGTGTTTGATGACCGTGTCGTCGCGTATGGCGCGCTGTTCGTTGAAGCGGCGGGGAAGCACGAGCTTGCTTTCGGCAAGGTCGTGAAGGGCGGACTGATCGGGCATGGCCATCGTTTTGTCGTGAACGCGCTGCCTCGCTTTCGTCCAGAGTCCGGTTTCCTTTACTTTTTTCAGGTTGATATACAATACTCCCGCATTGCAGTAGTTCTTGTTTATCCATTTTTTGCCCATGAAATCCAGCGCGGCGGCAAATTCGTAATCGTTAATATCCACGTCCCAAAGCTCTTTGATGTCCCTGCGGCACATGGTGTCCGTATCGATATATATTATCTTTCTTCGCATATTCCGACAGCGTCGCTTTCGTTTGCGGCGTCGGTTTTCGGCACCGGAATTGCGTCGGTTTCGGTCGGGACATCCGCGTCTTCTTCAATTTCGGTTTCTGCCGGCTCGCCGCCGACAGCCGTTACGGACGGATCGCTTTCCGTCGCGGGAACGGGCTGTCCGTCGGCTTCTTCCGCGACTTCTATCGCTTCGCCGCGTCTGCGCGCCATGTTATACTGGATTTCGAATCCGAGATAGAACATCAGGCTGATGAGCATCGCGAGATAATAGGTCATGAGCCGCCACATGAGCATGCCGCCGTACGCCACCGAGCCGGGTTCCGTGCTCGTGCCTATTATGGACGAGAAAACCATGGCGAACGCCAGTTCGACGCCGCCGCTGGCGCCGGGGGTGGGGAGGAACACGCACATCGTCGAGGCGAACGCAGTGCCGCACATTACGAAAAACATCTGATCCCAGCCCACGTCTATGTGCAGCGCGCGGATAATGAAAAACGTTATCGCGTACTGCGCGGCGAAAGCGGCGAGTTTCGCAACCAGACAGCCGGTGAAGGTTATCGGCTTTTTCGCGAGATCCTTGAAAACTATCTGCACCTGCTCGAAATACGTGGCGAGCTTTTCTTCCTGCGGCTTTAAGAATTTGCCGATGAACTTGATCTTGCACAGCAGACGCACGCACCACATCAGAAAACGGCGCACCGTCTTCGCCTGCCGTGACTCATACTTATACATATGATAGCACCTACAAGGATTTGCTTACGGCATACGACGGGCAAACGATCACTTACGACGAAACGGCGCGCCCTCTGAGCTATAAAGGCAAACAGCTCCGTTGGATGTTGGGCAAACTCTTTCAGTACGGCGATACTGCGTTTGATTACTTATACGACAATGTCCGTCTTACGAAAAGTTCGGGTAATCGTTCCGTCACCTATAGCCTCTTTGGAACCACCCGTTTAACGGGTGGTTTTCGCAAGCCAAAAAGGGGCGCGCGGCATTTTTGCCGCGCGCCCTCAGTGACAGCCTCCGCATGTCTTGCAGTTTCCGCTGCATTTGGTGCTCTTTTTCCCCGTGGAGGAGAACATCTCGCCGCTCCAGTCGCGCGCGGCGGGAGCGCCGCAGTCGGGGCAGAGGACGGGTTCGTCGAATTTTTCCACGAGTTCCTCAAATTTTTTGCCGCATTTTTCGCACTTGTATTGCAATAAGGGCATTGTCCGCCTCCTTTTTGCCCGCGCCCTGTCCTGCGGGCGATCTTGCGCTCTGTTCCGTTGCAGATACTGTAAGGGAATGATAAGGATCCGACGCAAGCGGGTTCGCATTGTTCCGTTACAGTATAACACAGTTCGCCCTTTTTTTCAAGCATTCGCTCATATCGCGCGCAAAAACCGCGTAAAATAGGAAGGGAAATTCGAGGTGCGCGATGAGGTTGTTTGAGGAGATCCTTGGCGAAGAGGTCGCATTCGGCGGCGCAAAGGCGGTGATGCTCGCGGGCAGGTGCGCCTGTTTCGAGAACGTCCGTTCTCTGCTCTCCTTCACGGAGGAGGAGATCTGTGTTCTCACGGCGAGCGGAACGCTCACCGTCTCGGGAACGGGGCTCTGTATCGCGCGCTACGGCGGCGGCGATCTCGTGGTGCGCGGCAACGTCCTGCGCGTGGAGGTGACGGCATGATGCCCCTTCTCTGCGTCGAGCTGGAAATAGACGGGATCTGTCCGCAGCGCGCGCTCGACAAGCTCGCAAAGAAGGACATCCGCCTCTTCCGCGTGCAAAAAATGTCCCCGTCCCGCCTGAAATTGCGCGTAAAATCCAAAGATTTACAAAAAGTTTTTGCAATTTTGCGCGGTTCGTGTTATACTGTAACAAAGAGATTTATCGGGCTTTCCCGCGCCCTCGCCTGTGTGCGCTCGGCGCCGGGAATACTTGTCGGCGCGGCGCTCGCGCTCGCGCTCTTTCTCGGCTCCCAGCAGATGGTCCTGCGCATCGAACTTTCGGGCGCCTTCCCGCAGTACGGGCCGCTCGTGCGCGAATGCCTCGCGGATGCAGGGGTGCGCGCCTTCGGCTTTTTCGACCGCGCGGCGGCCGAGCGCGCGGAGTCGGAGCTTCTCGCCCTGCCGGGCGTGCAGTTTGCCAAGCTGGAAAAATCGGGCAGCGTGCTCACCGTCACCCTCGAAGGGGAGACGGAGAGCGAAGTCTCCCCGCGCGTGCGCCATCTCTACGCGCCCTGCGCGGGCACGGTGGAGAGCCTCGTCGTCCTGCGCGGCACCGCGCGGGCGGAGGAGGGCGAGCAGGTGCAGGCGGGGCAGCTCCTCGTCGAGGGCGTGCTCGGCGAACAGACGCAGACATATGCCTGCGCGCGCTGTACACTGCTTTGCGAAGTGCGCTTCGAGTGGTTCGGCGGCGAAGGCGAAGAACAGACGATGCTCGCGCGCGCGAAATTTCTCGCGGGCGGGGAGACGGTGCGCGAGAGCGTGCAGGCAAAGGAGGAGGCGAACGGCGTGCGCTACACCGTGTCGCTCACCGTGCGGCGCCTGCTGTCCGTCGGATTGCAGACAGAATAATCATCACGGAGAAATATGGAACAAACGAAAAAGACGATCGATGCCGGGAATGTGGACGATCTGCAGAAACTGCTCGGCACCTTCGACGAAAACCTGAATATCGTCACCCGCGAGCTGGGCATCACGGCGTCTGTGGACGGCGTGAGCATCCGCCTTTCGGGCGGGAAAGAGGAGACGGACTGCGCCGCGCGCGTGCTGGAGGGCATTTTGCGGCTCATCCGCGCGGGCGAGAGCGTGGACAAGTCCCGCATCGTCTACTGCATCGAGCTGGCGCGCGAGGGGGAATTGTCCGACATCGAGGGGGTCATGAGCAACGTCGTCGCCATCACCGCCCGCGGAAAGCAGATCAAATGCAAGACGGTCGGGCAGAAGAAGTACGTCGACGCGATCAAGAACAACACCGTCGTGTTCGGGGTCGGGCCTGCGGGAACGGGCAAGACCTATCTCGCGGTGTGTCTTGCCGTCAGCGCGTTCAAGGGCAAGCAGGTGGAGAAGATCATTCTGACCCGCCCCGCCGTCGAAGCGGGCGAAAAGCTCGGGTTTCTCCCCGGCGATCTGCAGACCAAGGTGGATCCCTATCTGCGCCCGCTCTACGACGCGCTGCAGGAGATGTTCGGGCTGGAAAATTACCTCAAATACATGGAAAAGGGCGTCATCGAAGTGGCGCCGCTCGCGTACATGCGCGGCAGGACGCTGTCCAACGCCTTCATCATCCTGGATGAGGCGCAGAACACGACCTGCGAGCAGATGAAGATGTTTCTCACGCGCATGGGAGACGGGAGCAAGATGGTCATAACGGGCGACGTGACGCAGATCGACCTGCCCGAGGGCAAGCGCAGCGGCCTCAAACACGCGGTCTCCGTGCTGAAAAACATCGAGGGCATCGAGACGGTCACGCTCACGGCGAAAGACGTCGTGCGGCATCCGCTCGTCATGCAGATCGTGCGCGCCTATGAGCGCGACGCCACGCGGGGGGAAAGAAAGAGATGAGATACGCAGATTCTGCCGAGATCAAAAAGTTCGGGACAGCGGAGTGCGTCAAGAGCGTGTTCGTCTTTCTGGCGAACTATCTGCTCCTGATGGCGCTCATTGTGCTGTTTTTGTGGATAAACTCCATGCGCGACGGCGCCCAGAGCATTCCCGAATACGCCGCCTCGGGGTACAGTTCCTTCATCTACCTGTCGGCGAGCGTGTTCATCCTTTGCTTTACCATCTATTTTTACTATTTCTTTGAGGACAAGAGCGTTCTCGCCACGCCGCGCTCCATCTGGCTGATCTTTTTCCTGCTCGATCTGAGCATGCTCGTGTGTTACTTCTTCGGCTTCTTTTTCAACATCTACGCCCGACCGATCGCGATGCTCGCGCTTCTCGCGCTCATGCTCATCGGCAGGCGCGACGCGATCTTCCTGAACGTGATCTTCGCGCTGCTGATGTTCTCCGTCGACCATTTCTCCAATTTCGCGGCGCTCAACCGCTACGAAAACGCGCTCGAGATCACGCCGCTGATCACCTTTTCGGCGGGCATGATCGCCATCTTTGCGGGGAGCAAGGTCAAAACGCGCCTGCGCTCCTTCCTCATCGGGTTTGCGATCAGCGTGCCCATCCTTCTGATGATCGCCTGCCTCGAATACGACCGCGGCATGGAGCTCGTCTATCTTCTGCTCTACGGGCTGGAAGCGGGCGTGCTCTCCGCCGTGTTCTTCATGGCGTTTCTGCCCGTGTTCGAGGTGCTGTTCAACTGCATCACCGACTATCGTTTGCGCGAGCTGACCGACCACGACGCGCCGCTCATGCGCGAGCTCAAAGACCGCGCGATGGGCACGTTCAACCACTCCATCGTCGTGGCGCACCTCGCGGAAGCGTGTGCGATCGCCCTGGGCGAAGACGCCGCGCTCGCGCGCGCGACCGCCTATTACCACGACGTGGGCAAGCTGCGCCAGCCCGAGTACTTCACCGAGAACCAGACGGGCTACAACCCGCACAACGAGCTCTCGCCCGAGCTGTCGGTGGACATCATCCGCTCGCACGCAAAGGACGGCTACGAGCTCATCCGCTCCAAGCGCCTGCCGCTCATCCTCGCGGACGTCGCGCTCCAGCACCACGGCACCATGCCCATCAAGTATTTCTACGCGAAGGCGCTCAAGCTCACCGACGGCGAGCTGAACATAGAGGACTTCTCATACGGCGGCCCCAAGCCGCAGACCAAGATGGCGGCGATCGTCATGATCGCGGACGCGAGCGAGGCGATCTCCCGCACGTTGCCCAACCGCACGCCCGAGACGGTGGAAAACGCCGTGCGCGAGGCGATCGAAGAGCGCATGGATCTCGATCAGTTCACCGAGTGCGACCTGACGATGAAGGACCTCACCGTCATCAAGGAGACCATCGTCAGCTGTCTGACGGGCGTCTACCACAGCCGCGTGCAGTATCCCAAACTCAAACTCAAGAGAAAAGAGGACGGCGCGCCTTCGGGCGGGACGGACTGAGACGAAAGAGGAGAAGAAAAATGGCAAAACTTGTGATACGTTGCGAGGAGGAGGGGTTCGACGTCCCCGCCCTCGAGAGATATGCGGCGGCGGACGTAGAGAGCGACGTTCCGCTCTCCGCCGAGATCGTCTTCACCGACGAGGAAGAGATCCGCAGGCTCAACGCCGAGACGCGCGGAAAGGACGCCGTGACGGACGTTCTGAGCTACCCGACGCTGGACGGCATCCGAAAAAAGGCGCTTTCGCGCGCGCAGTTCCCCTTCGACATGGACGAAGATGGATGCCTGTTTCTGGGCAGCGTGGCGATCTGCCGCGAGCGCGCGGCGCAGCAGGCGGAGGAGTTCGGGCATTCGCTCAGGCGGGAGATCTTCTATCTCGCCGTGCACGGGCTCTCGCACCTGCTCGGCTACGACCACATGACGGAAGAGGACAAGGCGCAGATGCGCGCGCGCGAGGAGCGCATCCTCGCGGCGATGGACGCGACGCGCGAAGACTGAACACAGGAGGAAGCGGGATTTGAAGAGCGGATTCGTCGCCGTCATCGGCAAGGCAAACGCAGGAAAGAGCACGCTCGTCAACGTGCTGGTGGGGGAAAAGGTCGCCATCGTCTCCCCCAAACCGCAGACCACGCGCGACCGTATCCTCGGCGTGCGCAACACCCCCGAGGCGCAGATCGCGTTCGTGGACACGCCGGGCATCTACCGTTCCAAGACGGCGCTCTCGGACATCATGATGCGCACGGCGGAGAACTCCGCAAAGGACGTCGAGCTCATTCTGTTCGTGCACGACGGGCACAAGGGCGTCGCCGATTCGGACATCGCGCTGATGAAGCATTACAGGGATTTCGGCATCCCCATGCTGATCGCGTACACGAAGACGGACATCCTGCCCGAGGAGCGCATCCCCGAGGACGTGCGCAGGCTGTTCGAGGCGGGCATCGACTGCGACGTGTTCCCCGTGTCCGCGCGCAAGGGCAAGAACATCGCCAAGCTCAAGGCGGCGATCGAGGCGCGCCTGCCCGAAGGGGACAGGCTGTTCCCCGAGGACGTGCTCTCGGACAAGAGCGAAAAGTTCATGATCGGCGAGATCATGCGCGAGAAGATCCTGCTCCGCTACGACAAGGAGATCCCGCACGGCATCGCCGTGCTCGTCAACACCTTCAAAAAGCGGGAGGATGCGGACATTTACGACATCGACCTGGACATCATCTGCGAAAAGGCCAACCACAAGGCGATCCTGATCGGCAAGCAGGGGAAGGCGCTCAAAGAGACGCTCTCCTTCGCGCGCAAAGGGATGGAGGAGTTTCTGGGCTGCAAGGTGTTTCTGACCGCCTATGTAAAGGTCAAAGACGACTGGCGCGACAAGGCGAACCTTCTGCGCGAGTACGGCTACGAAGACACCGACCGCCGCGTCTGAGCGCCGCGGACAGAAAACGGAAAGAGAAATAAAAAAGCCCGCGCGTTCGGAAGAATCCGAACGCGCGGGCTTTTTTGCGCCGGACTGACCGCCTGCACATGCGATTTGCTGAATCTTTGCGGCGGGCCGCCCGCGCAAGTCCTTTTTTTGTCTGTAAAATCGGGCGCGCGCCTTCGCGTAATATGCGCGAAGGCGCGCGCCCTTCTATTCGGAAAAGAAGAGCTCAGTTTTTCACGGGAAAGAGGATATACACGGTGAAACGGTCGTCCTTTTCTGTGAAGACGATGTTCCCGCCGTATTTTTCGACGATGTATTTCATGCTCCGCGTGCCGAAGCCGTGGAATTTTTCGTCCGACTTGCTCGTGAGCGGGAATCCCTCTTTGAACGCGATGCCGCTGCGGCAGGGATTGCTCACCGTCACGGAGAGCAGGCGTCCCTTCTGCCGTATCTCTATGGAAATGGTCCGCGCCTCTTCGGGAAGATCGAGAACGCCCTCGATCGCATTGTCCAGCGCATTCCCGAACAGCGAATAGATGTCGGTGGGGGAGAGGAAGCCGATCTTCTCGCCGTCCGTCATAAGTTCGATGCGGATGTTGTTTTTCTGACAGTACAGCTGTTTTTCGGTCAGGACGAGGTCGAGGTTCGCGTTGCCGGTGTCCACCGATTCGTCGTAGACGGAGACGGCATTTTCCGCGTCGCTGATGAGCGTCTCGATGTCGCCGTTTTCCGCGCATTTTCGGATGAGCCCGAGCTGTTTTTTGAGGTCGTGGCACTTGATGTTGATCAGATCGATGTTCTCCTGCGATATCTTGTGCTGTTTCTGCTCGTTCGCGAGCAGCTGCTCCACGATCGCCTTTTCGTCGCTGAGGGCGGCGTGGACGAGCACGCCGAACTGGAAGAACAGGGCGAGGTTGCAGCAGACGAGCAGGATGAACTTGACCGGCAGTATCTGCTCCTGCGAAAATCCGCGCGTCACGATCAGCGAGAAAAACACGTTGCTGACCAGAACGGAGAACAGCGAGATCAGCACGATGACGAGGCTGTTGATCTTGTGTGCCTTTGCGCCTTTCTTGCGCGCGAACAGGAAGTAATAGAGGACATACACCGCGGCGGTTATTGGGATCTGCACGAGAAGGATGTACCCTTTTCCCTCGACGGTGGCGGCGCAGAGTTCGGAGACGATGAGCGCGAGGTTTTGCAGGATATACGCCGCCGAAGAATTGAAGAGCGTGCGTTTGAACGACTGGCGGAAACAGAGCTGCTGCAATCCGATGGAGACCGCAAAGACGATGAGGCAATACATGCTCGCCGTGAACGATCCGACCCTCGGGATGTACCGCACGCACCATCCCGCCGTGATCGCCGTCCTGCTGGGGGCGGCGGCGGTCGTCTTCCGCAGACAGCCGCTCTATTTTGCCGCTTACCTTCTCGCCCTGTATGTATTTTTTCAATTTATCGTCACCCAGCTGCGCTACATCTCCAACGTACTCGTCGCCATTGACGGAACGGCGTTTTCCGCGTCCTTCCTCGCGACGGCGGTACTGATGGCGCTCGCATGGATCGCCGCCCTCGTCGCGGCGCTCCTCATCACCTTCGCGCAAAAGAAAAAGGACGCGCAGCCCGACGCGGCAGAGGAGGAACAAGCATGAAAGATCTGCTCTCGAACAGGCTCCTGCGCCGCTTATCCAAGGTCCTCGCCGTGGCGATGGGCACGCTCATGCTCATCTCCGTCGCGGTGTTGCAGGCGGCGCTCAATTTCGCGCCCGCGGTCAACGATTTTCTGAATGCGACCACCTATCGCGTGGAGAAAGACGAAAACAGCACCGAGGACACAAACTATTTCCCCGCCGAATACGACAGCGTCGAAGAGGTCTCCGCCTATGCGGACGAAGCGGCGCTCGAGATCGAACGGGAGGGGCTCGTCCTCCTGTGCAACGAGGGCGGCGCGCTCCCGCTCGGTGAAGACGCGCGCAGCGTCACGCTGTTCGGACAGGGTTCGGTCGCGCTCAACTACGCGACGTCAGGCTCTTCCGCGACGGACTCTTCCAACTATGCCGACTTCAAGACCGTCCTCGAAAGCCGCGGGTTCCGCGTCAATCAGGCGCTCTGGGACCGCATGAAGTCCAACGACTTCAAGAGCTATATCCGCAACTTCAACACTGTCAACAGCGCGCCGTGGAGTTTCTATGAGCAGTCCGAAAGCTCGTTCGCGGGCTACGGCGACGCGGCGATCGTCGTCTTTGCGCGCAACAGCGGCGAGGGCGCGGACGTGCCCGTTGCGGGCAGCGACGGCGAGGACGGAAGCTATCTCTCGCTCACGGCAAACGAACGCATCCTCTTGGAAAACCTCACGAGCCTGAAAGGGGAGGGCGTCTTTGACAGGATTGTCGTTCTCCTCAATTCCGCCGTGATGATGCAGCTTGATTTCCTTACCGAAAACCCCGCGATCGACGTTGACGCCGCATTGTGGATCGGAAATCTCGGCAGGGTGGGCGCCTATGCCGTGGCGGACGTGCTCAAAGGGGAGGTCAACCCGTCGGGCAGGCTCCCCGATACCTATCTCAAAGACAATTTCTCTTCCCCCGCGATGGCGACGTGGAACCGCGCCGCAAACGGCTTTGCCGAAAAGTATCAGGGCAGCGGCGTGGACATCTCCTCGCTCGGCGATTACGGCGCGAGATACTATGCGGTGTATGCGGAGGGGGTGTATGTCGGGTATCGCTATTACGAGACGCGCTATGAGGACTTCGTTCTGGACCGCGGCAATGCGGGCGCGTATGAGTATGACGCCGAGGTCGCTTATCCGTTCGGCTACGGGATGTCGTATACCGCTTTCGAATATTCTCAGTTCGCCGTGACCGAAAAGGAAAACGGGTACGAAGTCTCCGTCACCGTGAAGAACACGGGGGAGACGGCGGGCAAGGAGACGGTGCAGATCTACGCGCAGAAGGCGTACGATCCGGACGACGGCGTGGAAAAGGCCGCCGTCGAGCTGGTCGGGTTCGACAAGACGGCACTGCTCACGGCGGGTGCTTCCGAGACGGTGAACGTCTTTGTCTCGAAAGAGCAGTTCAAATCCTACGATTCGGAAGGATACGGCACCTACATCCTCTCTGCGGGCGACTATTATCTCGCGACGGGAAGGGACGCGCACGAGGCGCTCAACAACATCCTCGCGGCGAAGGGCAACACCCCCGAGAACACGCAGGGTCGCATGGATGCGGAAGGCGAGAGCACGCTCGCGGCGCGCGTTCTTACGCTCGCCGAGACGGACGCCGAGACTTATTCCCGCTCCGTCGAGACGGGCAACCCGATCACCAACCAACTCGATTTCATGGACCTCAACCGCTATGAGCACAGGGGCGCGAACAGCGTGACCTACGTCTCCCGCTCCGACTGGACGGGCACTTTCCCCGAAGGCAGGATCACCGTCACGATCGACAACGCCGACATGCTCTACGACCTCTCGACGGACAAGCCCATCGACAACACGGGCGCGACGGCGCCTTCCTACGGAAAGCAGAACGGGCTGAGCCTTGCGATGCTGCGCAACGGGCCCGACCGCATCGAGAGCGGCGAGATCATAAACTACGACGACAAGATCTGGCAGGATCTTCTCGACCAGATGACCTTTGAAGAGCAGGCGTTGCTCGTCACGCGCTGTGCCTACAACACGCCGACGATCAGCAGTGTCAACAAACCCGCGACCAAGGACCAGGACAGCCCCACGGCGTTTATCCAGTCTCTGACGGGCGCGTCCTTCCCCAGCGAGGGCATCTGGGCGGCGTCCTTCAACGAAGAACTCATCGCAAAGGTGGGCGACGCGCTCGCCGAGGACGTGCGCCTTGCGGGGTATCACGGTATATATGCGCCGGGCATCAACATCCACCGCACGCCTTTCGGCGGACGCACGCACGAGTATTTCTCGGAAGATCCCTTCCTCTCCGCGATGTCCTGCGTGGCGGAGATCGGCGCCATGCACGAAAAGGGGGTCATCCCCGTGCTCAAGCACTATGCCTTCAACAACGAGGAGACGGAGCGCGGCGGCATCGGCATCTGGATGAACGAACAGGAGGCGCGCGAGATCATGCTCCTGCCCTTCGAGTATGCGACGAGGCCTTCCATCGGGAACGCGCACGCGATCATGACCAGCTTCAACCGCGCGGGCTGTATCTGGACGAGCGCGAGCCCCGAACTGATGATCGAGATCACGCGCAACGAATGGGCGTTTGACGGATATTCGATCACCGACATGGCGGATTCCTTCGGCGGCAGCTTCATGAAGTTCAGCGACGGGATCATCAACGGCACCGACTGCTTCCTCTCGTCCAGCGGCGACCCGCTCAACGACTTCCGCGACGACCCCGCCTTCCAGCAGCGCATGCGCGAGGCGAGTCACCGCATCCTGTACGTCATCGGAAATTACAGCTCGGCGATGAACGGACTCGCCTCTACGGACAGGGTCATCCTGATCATGCCGTGGTGGCAGGCGGTGCTCATCGCTGCGGTGTCCGTCACGGCGGCGGTCACGGCTGTTTCCGTGCTCTGGTGGATCTGCTGTGAGATCGCCGACGGTGTGAACAAAAAGAAGACAAAAGCAGAATAAAAAACTCAGCCGCGGGCGGCAAAGCCGCCCGCGGTGATTTTGCCTGTTATAACAAGGGGCCCTGCGGCACAAAAGTGCCGCAGGGCCCCTTGTTGTTTCGTCGTAGGGCGGGGGCGCTAAAAAACCTTCGCCCGTCCGAACGGGCGGGGACGCTTAAAAACCCTCGCCCGTCTGCACGGGCGGGGGCGCTAAAAAACCTTCGCCCGCCTGCACGGGCGGGGGCGCTAAAAAACCTTCGCCCGTCCGAACGGGCGGGGACGCTAAAAAACCTTCGCCCGTCTGCACGGGCGGGGGCGCTAAAAAAACCTTCGCCCGTCTGCACGGGCGGGAGCGCTTAAAAAAACCGCCGCCCGACGGGCGGCGGAAAACATCAGTTTTCAGATTTTGATACGGGCGTCTCTGCGGCCTGTTTGTCGGCGGCCGCGTCGGCAGGCTCGCCTGCGGGCTCCGCCTTCTTCGGCTGTGTCGCAAGCGCGGCATAGCGCTCCATCTCGTGCAGGAAGGACTTGGAGGAGAACACCAGCACGCCGACGACGATCGCGATCGCGAGGTCGGGGAGCACATAGACAGCCTGGTAGGAGAGGCTGTACAGCCACACGGGCTGGAAGGTCGCGAACAGACCGAACGCGAAGATGCCCGAGAGCCAGTGCGCGACGAAGCGTCCCAGCCCCGCGAGGATGGCGCCGAGCGCGAACCGTAGCTGCGGGAAGCGCAGTTTTTCGTTCCTTGCGAACATTCCCGCGAGCCCGATCGCGGAGAAGGCGACGGGGTAGTCGAGCAGGAACTGCGCGGGGTGCAGGATGTAGGTGTCCTGGAACGCCTGCAGGATGCCGTAAATCAGCCCCGCAAACACGCCTTTGCGCGTGCCGAACATGTAGGAATAGATCATCAGCGGCAGGAGGCTCGCGATGGTGATGGAGCCGCCCTGCGGCATCTTGACGATGCGCAGATAGGAGAGCGCAAAGCTCATCGCGATGCAGACGGCGGCAAAGGTGATGGAGCGGGTGGAAAATCCCTTGGGATCCTTGCGCCCGAGCACGAAGGCGAGCGCGATGATCAGCGCGACGAGCAGGACGGCGGAGATGTACAGCGCGACGGTGTTGACGTCGTCGGCGGTCAGCCAGTTGTTTTCGAGCGCGTCGCCGTAGACGTAGTTGACGCCGATGCAGACGAGCGCGGCGACGAGCGCGGCGGCAGAGACTATGCCCGCGACGATGTAGGTGAACTTGGTGCGGCGCAGGCAGAGCAGCAGCGCGGAGGCACCGAGCACGAGGATGAGCACGAGCAGGGGTACGAACAGCAGCGTGACGATGCCGTCTTCGAGGAAGGAGAGCACGAGGAACATCACGCCGAGCACGCAGGCATAGGCGATCGCGGCGATGCCGTAGATCTTCGCGAATTTCATCCGCTTTTCGGGGCGGAGCGCGAAGAACACGCACAGAAACGCGACGGCGGCGGCAATGGTCAGCCAGATCGCGACCGAGCGCAGGATGTTGGGCACGGTGTCGAACAGGATGGGATACCATTCCGTCTTCTCGTCGAGAAGGTTGAAAAGAAACATAAAAAAACTCCTTTTTCGCCGCCGACGCAGCCTATGAAAGAGGCGCGCCCCGCGGCGCGCCGAAAAAAAGCGCGCCCGTTTTGCGGGGCGCGCCGTTCGATTCGTCTTTGCTTCTTCCGTTCAAGCATTACCTTGTCCGGTTCAAAGGGTATGATCTCAGCCTTTTACGGCACCCCCGGCGGTTCAGTTGTATTCACAAGCCCTTTCCCTGCGGAAAAAGCGATGTGTCTTTCACGACAGAAGAGATTATACCCCAAAACTTATTGAAAGTCAACAGAATTTGTGATACAATGTGTGTATCTTTTCCAAGGAGGGAAGCCGTGTATAATTTTTACGCCTTTCTCGACCGCATGAAATACATCCGCCGCTGGTCGCTGATGCGTTCGGCGCGCGACGAGAACATCATGGAGCACTCTCAGCAGGTCGCGCTGTTCGCGCACGCGCTCGCGCTCATCGACCGCGACGTCTTTCACAATGCCCCCGACGTGGAAAAGACGGTGCTCTATGCGCTCTATCACGAGTGCGGCGAAGTGATGACGGGGGACCTTCCCACGCCCATCAAGTACTTCAACGAGGACATCCTCGGCGCTTACCGCGCGCTCGAAGACAGGGCATCGGACAAACTTCTCGCGATGCTCCCCGCGCCCCTTGCCGAGGCGCTGTCTCCCTATGTGAAGGCGGACCATGACAGCTATGAATACAAACTCGTCAAGGCGGCGGACAAGCTCTCCGCGTACGTCAAGTGTCTCGAAGAGCTCAAAGGGGGCAACGACGAGTTCAAAAAGGCGAAGGAGAGCATAGAAGGGGAACTGCGCGCGCGCAAGATGCCGTGCCTCGACTATTTTCTCGAAAACTTTATCCCCGCCTTCCGCCTCACGCTGGACGAGATGGATTCGCTCTGAGCGCGGAAATAAAAAAGAGTTTTTGTGCGTCCTTGCATTTTCTGCGAACATATGATATAATTATAGTGAACAGGGGCTTTCCGAAGCAGAGCTCAGGGTGAAAAAATGTCAAAGATCGATTATCGCCAAAGACAAAAACAACTCGAGAGGGCGCACCTTTTCGACGTGGACATGAACGAGGACCATCGTTACTACGATGCGCTCAACATCGACGAGGGGTACAACTACCTTCCCGTGCGTTGGACGGAGCGCATCCGCAGGCTCATCGTCCTCGGCATCGTCGCGTTCGCGGGGCCCGTCGTGACCTGGCTCGGCATGGGCACGAAGGTGGTCGGAAAGAAGAATCTGCGCGCGCTCAAAAAGAGCGGCGCGATCTCGGTCTGCAACCATGTGCACAACCTCGACACGCTGATCATGAAAAACGCGCTGGGGCCGTTCCGCGTCTTCCACACGGGGAACTATTACCTTCTCAAACGCGGTTGGCTGGGCAGGCTTTTCAAGGCGGGCGGCTTTCTGCCCGTCGGCACGGGCGTGGGCGACATGCGCCGCCTGCAGGAGGCGGTCGGCTCGCTGGTGAAAGAGGGGAAGATCGTCAACTTCTACCCCGAGCACGCGCTCTGGCCCCGCTATGAAAAACTTCGCCCCTTCAAACCCGGCGCTTTCCGCTATGCCGTCAAGTTCGGCGTGCCCGTCCTGCCCGTCTTCATCGAGATGCGCATGACCCGCCTGCGCCGCTTTTTCCACATGAAAAAGAAGATGATCGTGCACATCCTTCCGCCGCTGTATCCCGCCGCGGAGGGGACGGAGCGCAAGCGCGCCGAAGCGCTTTGCGCGGAGACGTTTGCCGCCATGCGCGCCGAGGGGGTGCGCCTGTACGGCAGAGAAGTGGATTGCCTCGCGGAGGAGAGCCGCGTTCTGCCCTTCCCCGAGATCGGCACAAAACTGGTCGTCGCGGATGTCCTTGACGGCATCGCCGAGGTGTTCTCCGGCGACGAGGATGAACAGGAAGAGACGCAATCCGTCTGATCGGAATACTACCTTGCCCCCGCGCCGCGGGGGCAGACGCTTTTTTTGAGGAGGAAACTATGCTTGGCTGGATCGTACTCGCGCTCGTTCTCCTTGCGGCGATGATCGCGGGCGCCTGTTTTGTTCTCGCCTTTCTTCGCCCGCCGCGCTCGCCCGACGCGATCGAGGGCAGCGGCTTCGTCCGCGCGCACGGCTGCGCCATCTACGACGAAAAGGGGAAAAAACTTCTTCTGCGCGGCGTCAATCTCGGAAACTGGCTGTTGCAGGAATTCTGGATGAACACTTCCGCCGTCTACGGCAAGCCGTACACCAAGCGGCGCGCCTATTTCGAGCTGCGCAACAACGCCAACGTCACCGAGGAGCAGGCGGAGGAGCTGGAAAACCTTTACGAGGACAACTTCATCACCGAAGCGGACTTCGAACGCATCGCGGGGCTGGGGCTCAACTGCGTTCGCGTCGTCCTCTCTTACATGAACTTTCTGACGGCGGACGGCAAGAGCTACCGCTTCGGCGACCGCGAGAAGGCGTTCGCGAGGCTGGACGGGATCCTCGGGCTCTGCGAAAAGTACGGGCTTTACGCCATTCTCGACATGCACGGCGCGCCCGGTTCGCAGAACATGGACCATCATTCGGGGGACGACGAGCACTTCGATCTGTTCGGCAATGCCGAAAACGAGCGCATCCTTCTCTCGTTCTGGCGGGACATCGCGAGGCGCTATCGCGGCCGCACCGTCGTCGCGGGGTACGACCTGCTCAACGAGCCGCGCCGCGCGCCGCACAAATACGGCGGAAGGCGCACCTTCGACTTTTACGACCGCCTTTACCGCGCCGTGAGAGAAGAGGACCCCGATCACATGATCTTCGTCGAGTGTTTCACCTTTCCCGTGCACGGGGCGCGCGCCGCGCGCTACGGCTGGGAAAACGTGTGCGTGGAATATCACATCTATAATCTCACGCCCTTTCCGCAGCGCGCCTGCCTGCGCTTTTACAAGGCGCTGCACAACTTCATGGGTTACAAGATGCCCGTTTACATAGGTGAGTTCAATGCCTGGGGCAGGGAAAAGACATGGGAGTCCACCCTCGATTTCTTCGAGTCGCAGGGCTGGTCTTTCACCTCGTGGACGTACAAGACGAACGCGCGTCTGTACAAAAACGGCATCATCTTTAAACACCCGAAGCTGTGCGCGGGCTGGGGAGTGCTGGAGCTGGATCTTCCCTCGGTGGATCTGTCCACTGCGACGTATGAGGAGATCCGCGAAAACTACGAACAGATCGGCTCGGAAAACGCCGAGCCGGGCGTGCCGTACGCCGTCTACGAAAGGCGGTATGCGGCGAGCCGCCGTCCCGTGCGCAAAAGGGGCGGGCGCCGCACGGCGCGGCGCGCGTGAATTTTCGGCGCGCGGAGCGGGCGGAACGCAAGACAGGAGGCCCTATGACGGGATACGATTTCGACAGGACCATCTACAGGGGATACAGCTTCATAGATTTTTACTTCTTCTGCCTACGCAGAAGGTTTTGGCTCGCGCTGGTTTTTCCCTTTCAGGTTCTCTTCGGCGTTTTGACGCTTTCGTTCACGCGCAGGCGCCTCAAACAGGTCTTCTGCCTCTTTCTGCTGTTCATCCCCGACGTCGACAGGGAGATGAAGGCGTTCTGGGACAGGGCGCAGGGCAAGATCGGGCAGTGGTATCTCGATCAGCACAGGGAGGACGACATCGTGATCAGCGCCTCGCCGCGCTTCTTTCTCGCGCCCGTCTGCGAGCGGCTGGGCATAAAGGTGCTGATCGCGACGGAGATGAGCGCGCGGACGGGAAAGGTGTTCGGCGAAAACATCTTCGGGAAAGCGAAGGCGGCGGCATTCCGTGCGCGTTTCCCCGGACAGCGGTTGGAGGCGTTTTACACGGACAGTCACACCGATTTTCACATGAAAGAGGTCTCGGACAAGATCTATCATGTGACCAAAAAGGGCATCGCCGAGCGCACCGAGTTTTCAAACGCGGCGTGATCTTTCGGCATTGTCCGCACATAGAGTGATGCAAAAAACGCGGATACGTATCCGCGTTTTTTGCATCAAAAATGAAAAGATCCTTCTGCGCGGCGCCGCCTTTTTGCATCTTTTACAAGTCGGTGCGCGGTTGTCTCTTTCGGGAAAAGATCCTTCTGCGCGGCACCGCCTTTTTGCATTTTTGCGAGTCGGTGCGCGGTTGTCTCTTTCGGGAAAAGATCCTTCTGCGCGGCGCCGCCTTTTTATATAATAAAACCCGCGGATAGTCCGCGGGTAACGTGAAGCTTTAGCGATGAGTATTGAAATAAAAACTCCTTTTGATATAATGAGGTTGCGACCTGGCAGTTGCAACGCAAAAATCAAAAGGAGGACATCCAAATGGATGACGTAAAAAGTTTAGCACAAGGTAAATATCCTTGGGGATTTATTAAAAATAGGTAAATAAACAGCAAATTCGTTGTACCGACTGTCGTTTGGCAGTCGGTATTTATGTGATTAGTTGTTAAAAATTTTTCTTTCAATATTGACTTAATCGCATAATTTTGCTATAATTTTAATATAATTAAAGTTTATATAACAGAAGCAGTAAATCGATACAAGATTAGGGGGAAGAATGGTAAATTTAGTAACACACAGAGAAAGCAAAGAAGCCAGGCAAAGAGCACATAAACTTATTGAAGAGGTAAGAAAACACAAAAAAATAGACGGACACTACAAGTTTTTCTGTAAAATCATCGGATCACGAAAACGCAGGTGTATTGTAAAAGACGATAATGGAAAATATGATTTGGATTTTCAAATAGTTTTAACAAAAAACTCGAAAGATGGAGATGGCGATCCGACACAAATAAAGAAAGATTTTTTGAGAGCATTTACTGATTTGAAAAATAAAGGGGAAAAAGTAGAAGATTCAACTACCGTTGTAACGGTAAGATGCTCAAAAGGTCAGGAATGTTTTGAAGCGTCATTAGAAAAATTCTCTTTTGATTTTGTGATAATCAGTATAGACGAAGAGAAAAGAATCAGAAGAAATGGCCCAAGTCAATATACTTGGGTGGAATTGCCAAGTAAAAATTCTTATATCTATGATAGATTCAATAAACTTTCACTGTCACAAAAAGATGAATTGCTAAAAGAATATATGCTTCCAATGATTAAAATCGAAAAGGCAAAGCCTGAAGATCAGCGTATAGCATCAATAGTTATTTTTTATCAAGAAGTAAACAATTATTATCAAAGGAATCATTTAAATGACTAAAGAACAATTAATGCAATTTATTGAAGTTGATTCGGAAGAAGACAAAGATGATTGCGAATTTTATCTTGATGTTAAAGGTGTTGAAATTCATCGTGCGATAATGGAATATCTTCAATTTGATTTTTTAGAAGGGAGCAAAATAAAGTGGAGCATCATCTCTCAGAAATTGAAAGAGGATAAAAGGCTAAGGGACAAACTGTATATTTACCTTGCAACACTTGAAGAATATATCAGGGCTTATATTTCAAACAAATATCAAGATAATACCCATCATGATTTTTGGATCGATGGAAAAGCGCCATGGAATAAAATAAAAACAAATTTGCAAAATAGGCCAAATTTGTTCGAAGTTTTACAAGATACAGATTTTGGTACTTTGATTAATCAAGTAAAAAATTTGCCACAAGAAGATTTAAAGACAATTTTCGACGAAGAGGTAGGTTCTGAAGATAATCTAAATGCAGTGGTCGAATTAAGAAACGCCGTCAGCCATCATAAATTTCTTTTAACGCATAGTTTTAAAGAATGCAAAGTCGGAAATATGGTTAGTGATACTTTAGAAAACAATATAAAAAATCTAAGACAATTACTCCCTCTGCGATATCGATATGGAAAGAATGGCGAGGGTGGTATTACCAAAGATATGATAAAATGTGGAATAAAAATATAAAAATAGGTGAGAAATGTGTCTTATTGCAGAAATTGCTATATCATCACTTATATAAAATAAAATTTAAATCATATTAATTCAAATATAGAAAAATTTGTGAGCTAATAAAATATTTAATGATTTTTGAGGTGAAAAACGTGTCGTTCAGTGACAAGGTAAAGTATGTTCGAGAAAAACTTCATCTTAGTCAGCAAATGCTTGCCAAAGAATTAGGGATTGCCTTTTCAACGGTAAATCGTTGGGAAAACAGTAAGGGCAAACCGCAGTATGCAGCAGTAAAGAAGTTCTATGATTATTGCGCAAAAAACGGAATAGAATTCGATGATTAGTACTGTAAGTCAAGCCAAATATCTTGCCCATAGGCTAACAAAAGAAAGTAAGTTTGGCGAAATTGAGAAGCTGATACCCGTTTATTTGAAGTCGGGGATTGAAGTGTATCCGCATCAGATTGCTGCGGCGTATTTTGCTGTTTCAAATCCGTTTTCAAAGGGGTTTATTCTATGTGACGAGGTTGGGCTTGGCAAAGCAATCGAGGCTATGCTTGTGATTGCGCAGTATTACTATTCGGGACGAAACAAAATTGCGGTGGTCGTTCCGCCGCTCCTTATTCCGCAATGGCAAAGGCTTATTTCGGACAAGTTCGATTTGCCTTGTAAGGTCATAGAAAAAGATTTTAGGTCAGAAATAAATGATGAAATTGTTCTGATAAGCTACACGCAGGCGGCAGAAGAGTGTGAAAGTCTCTCAAAAATTAAATGGGATCTTGCCGTGTTTGAGGAGGCGCACAGGCTACGCAAATATTATACGGGAGAAAACCGCACGGCAACAAATCTTCACAACGCTTTTGACGGGGTGCAAAAATTATTGCTTACGGCAACGCCGATGCAGGTCAACGTAATGGACTTGTACGGACTTGTCAACTTCATCGACGACACCGTGTTTACGGACGAGCGGGCATTTTATAAAAGGTACTATAAAAAGCCGGAAAATTACAAAGAACTCCGCGAGCGGCTTATGCCGTTTACCTTCCGAACGCTGCGCAATCAGGTGCGCGGTGATGTGAAGTTGCCGGACAGAGTAATTCATACGCAGGAATATGAACTGAACGAAAACGAAAAGAAGTTGCTTGAACTGCTTTCAAAGTATGTGGATAAGCCCAAAAAACTTGCTTTCCCTGATATGGACACCTATGAACTCAATCTGATGCTGTTCAAGTTGTTCTCGTCGAGTATATATGCGCTCAGTAAAACGCTTTCGGGAGTGTTTTTCAGGCTCAACCAAATGGGAAATGCTGAGGCGATTGAAGAAGCCAAAGAGATAAAAATTATGCTTGACCTTGCGACAAGCATTGTAGATACAAGCAAATGGTCAACATTTCTGCGTGGGCTTGAACGGGGATTTGCGGCGATGAAAGAAAAAGGTCAGCCGCAGAAAGTTGTCGTGTTCACAGAAAACAGGCAGACACAGGAGTACATATTCAAGCAGCTTGGCAAATACACGAAATACAAGACAACGCTCTTTGAAGATGAGAGCAGCATAGAGACATGGCAAAAGCGCGGCAATATTTTAATAGCGACGGACAGCGCTTGCGAAAGTTTCAATATGCAGTTCTGTTCGTTCATCATCAATTATGAATTGCCGTGGAACGTGCAGAAAATAGAGCAGAGGATAGGCAGATGTCAGCGTATCGGTCAGGACAATGACGTATATGTCTTAAATTTCCTCAACAGGGAAAACTATGCCGACGTAAGATTTTACGAGCTTGTATTCAAGCGCACGACGATGTTCGACGGAATATTAGGCGCAAGCGACGGCGTTATTTCAGACGTTGTTTCGGACAAAATCGAGGAGACAATGGCAAAAGGTTTTGCCGCAGTCAGATCGAAAGAGGAAATAGAAAAAGAATTCGACGATATACGAGCGGAATATGACAAGGAGGTAAAAGAGCGAAAAAAGCAGTCGGACGAATTGTTGTTTAATACCTTCGACGGTAAAATTGTCGAAAAGACAAAAAACTACGCAAGTATGCTGAAAGCCGAGTGTGCGAAGTTCAAAGCTGATTTGTGGGACTTTTGCGAGTTCGCTTTCAAGAAGTATGGCAGCGTTGACAGTGAGAAAAAGACAATTTTTCTTTCACGCAGCGTGTTCAAAAGCGGCAATATTCCCGAAATGAATTTATACTTCGAAGGCGACCATCCGCGCAGCAGTATGATAACCGTTACCAACAGAACGGTAAAAGAAGTTCTTGGCAAATACACTTTGCAGGATACTGTTCAAGAGACAATAGAGTTCGACGGCGGGAACGAAACATATCCTTCTTGCGGACAAATGGCGCTGTTTACTATTACTTTTTTCGATAAGACAAGCGCGTTCTCAAAGAATGTTTTGATTGGGACAGACGCAGACGGCGTTCCGATAGAAGAGTCGGTTTTGCGTGAAATACTTTTTCAGCCCGTATCGCGTTGTTCTGAGGCAAGCGCGGCAGACTTTGAAGGGCTTAAAAAGCTCTATGAAGAAAGAAAGCCGCAAATAGTTCAAAAGGCAAGGGAAGAGCAGAACGATACACTCAACTTTGAAATCGGGCGTATCAGACAGCATGCGGAAGATAAAAAGCGCGAACTTGCCGCAGAGATAGAGACACTCACGCGGGAAATAGACAGCATGAAGAGAAAGGGTACAACTAAGCACGAACAGGCTTTTGTCAACAATCAGAGTGCGGCAGACTTAAAGGCAAAACTAATGAAGCTAAAGCAAGATGAGTTCATGACTAAAATGACATTGAACAAGCAAGTTCAGGATAAGATAGCGGGACTCGAAAAAAGTATAGCGGTAACGCTTTATGAGAGAACAGTGTTTATGGTACAATTTGAAGTGAGGTAAAAGAGGAAATACAGATGAAACTTGAATTTTTATATACAGATGATAGCTACAAGGGAAAAATTCATGATATAAAATTAGAGGATAGTGTAATTCTATCTCATACAAATAAAAGCGGTTTATTCATATTTTCATACGAGGTTAAAGGTGAAAATAAAGACAGCGCAAGGATTTTATCAAATATAAAAAGTCAGGTAGAAAAACTAATAGATAAAGAAAAATGTTTTCTTTTGAATGATGGTGCTTCTGAATACTATAACAAGCAATTGTATCCTTTATATAATTGGTTTGAAAGAGAGCTCCGTCAAGTTATCGCAATGGCGGCGGTACAAGATGGAAAGGAAAAAACTAAAAAACTTGCACACGATTTGGAAGGATTGGATTTTGGAGGAATATACAAAGCATTATTTACAAGTCAGGATTTTTGGGAAAATTTCAAAAATATTAAACGAGACAAACCATTGTCTAAAAAAGATTTAATTAATAGAATAAATGCTTTTGAAGAAAAAATATTGTGGGATGAAATGTTTACAAGTGATTTTTCTTTTTTACCTGATAATTTTGATAAAATCAGAGAATTCAGAAACGATGTTATGCATGCACACAACATAAGTTTTGAAAAATTCAAAGAATCAAAAAATCTAATTGAGAACGCAATCATAGATTTGGATAGAATAAAAGGGCTAATTATAAACAGTGAAGTGATTTCTGATTCTTTAAGTGAAATATTAGATATGTTGGTTGAGATTAGTAAAAACGCTAAAATGGTGGGAGAAAAATTACAGCCTACTTTCGAAAATATTGCGAAGTTTGCGGAAGTATGGAATGATCCCAATAGTGAAATTAATAAAGCAGCTAATGTTATGAGAAATGTTTTGGTGAAAATTGCGGAGGAGAACTCAAATGGATAAAATGGACGGAATGACAATGAATATCGAACAGGCGAACGTGGAAAAGCTGAAAGAAGTTTTTCCCGAAGTGTTTGCCGATGGCAAAGTGGACTTTGATAAATTGCAGGGACTTTTGGGGCATTATATAGCAGACGATAAGGAGAAGTATAGCTTTTCTTGGAAGGGGAAGGCGGACAGTCTGCGCCTTGCGCAAAAGAGAAGTACGGGAACACTCCGTCCTTGCAAAGAGGAAAGCAAGGATTGGGATACGACCGAAAACCTCTATATCGAGGGCGATAACTTGGAAGTGTTGAAACTTTTACAGTCCTCCTATCTGAATTCCATCAAGATGATATACATTGATCCGCCTTACAATACGGGCAACGATTTCGTCTATACGGACGACTTTGCGGACGGTATCGCGCATTACAAAGAAGTTACGGGACAAGCCACAAAATCGAATCCCGAAACGGCAGGCAGATACCATACAAATTGGCTGAACATGATGTATCCGCGCCTGAAACTTGCCCGCAACCTTTTGACCGACGACGGTGTTATCTTTATTTCTGTTGACGAAAATGAGATTGCTAATTTGAGAAAAATATGCAATGAAATTTTTGGAGAAGATAATTTTATAGGGACGTTTATATGGAGAAAAAAAGATGGGGGAGGTCAAGCAAAAGATTATTTTGTCATTGAACATGAATATATAGTTGGGTATAGGAAAAGTGATGCACTTCTGTGGGAAGATGAAAAAGAAATCAGAGATATTAACGAATATAAAAAAATAGATGCGAAGGGACGTTATAAAATTACAAAATTAGCGAAATGGGGGAATACTGCAAGAAGAGAAGACAGACCATCAATGTATTTTCCTTTGAATGCGCCTGACGGGACGTTGGCTTACCCTATAGCTCCCGATGGGAATGATGGACGTTGGAGAATTGGCAAAGAAAAGATGAAGGAATTAGTCCAGAATGATTTAATCTACTGGGAAAAGAAAAATGACTTGTGGATTCCTTATGAGAAAGAGTATTTCACTAATCAAAGTAAAATTATAAAACAAAGAAGTATTTTGTATGATGTCGCAAACACAGGAGATGGAACGGATTGTCTTACTGAGTTGTTTGGAATTAAAGACATATTCGAAAATCCAAAACCTTTTGAAATTATAATAAAATTATTAAAACCTATTACAACCAAAAACGACATAATATTAGACTTCTTTTCTGGCTCGGCAACAATGGCGCATGCTGTTATGAATCTAAATGCGGAAGATGGTTTTAATAGAAAATATATTTGCGTGCAGTTACCAGAAAAGACAGAGCCGAATAGTGTAGCAAATAAAGCAGGGTATCAAACGATTTGCGAAATAGGCAAAGAGCGTATCCGTAGAGCAGGAGAGAAGATAAAAGAAGAAAGCAAGGGCAAGGAAGGTATTGAAAATTTAGATATCGGTTTCAAGGTGTTCAAGCTCGACAGCAGCAACCTTGTCAAGTGGGACAATACGCCTACCACGGACGAAGAGGAAGTAAAAACTCGTATTCAGGACAGTCTTTTCTATCTTGTGGAAGGCAGAGAAGACCTTGACCTTGTGTATGAGATAATGCTCAAATACGGCTTGTCTTTGACCTTGCCCGTAGAAGAACGCAAATTTGACGGTGTAACTGCTTACATTATCAATCACCCTGACTACAAGGTGCTTATCTGCTTGCAACCGAATATCACTCTTTCGGCAGTAGAGGAAATGGACAAAGAGACGATCGGAACGTATATTTTTGCCGACCGTTGCTTTGCCGACGCCAACATTCTTTCCAACACCGAAGAAATTCTCAAAAAGAAAGACAAGGAAATGAGGTTGTTCTGATGGATGGATTTGAACACGAAACTATTTTTGATGATAAAATGTGTGATTTACTATCAGAAATACTGAAAGGGAATATCTCCGAGGTAAACAATTTTTTTGATGAATTAAAATTGAAAATAGATAATGCAAATACAAAAGACTTGGAGATTAAAGATGAGTTAAAAAAATCACGCTTGGAGCTTTGGGGTGATGCGCTAAGTGGAATAAAATATCTTAATAAAATTTCGCTTGAATTAGGATATTTATTTGATAAAGAACATAAAGGGGAAAGTATCAATCTCTATAAATATTATACAGTGAAGAAAATCCATGGGAGAACTATTCAAATAGCGGAAGAGATAGAAGTTTTGCTGGAAAATGGTTATCCGAATGGAGCGCTTTCCCGCTGGCGTTCTTTGTATGAATTGCAAATCTTGTTAGAGTATTTTGCACTTAAACAAGATGATGAACTGTATAAAATGTACCATGACCATGGAATTTATACTGCTTATAAACTTGAAAAGAGCAGGAGAGAAAAAGGACATAAAACTTATACTATAAAGGCGTTCAACGAGCTCGAAGGATTAGTTGAAAAAATGAAGGCTGTATATGATATGTCAATGTTCAAAAAAGATTATGGGTGGGCATATAAAAATATTCCCCAAAACATGCCGAATAAAAAAGAGCTTAAATTTTCAGATATAGAGAAACTAGTTGATCCTGAAGAAAACTTAAGAATTTTTTACAAAAACTCATGTGCAACGATACATTTGAGTTCTCTTGGTACATTTGATAATCTGAGCGTGATAGATAAGGCAAATGTAACTCCATGCGGTTGTTCCAACTATGGGTTAAGTATTCCGGGACAGCTTACGGCAATTAGTATTGGGAACATAATGGTGGCGTATAACAAAATTCTGAATACAACCTATGGAGATATGATTTTAGTATTTATATCTGCACAAATACAGGCTATTAAAGATGCGTTTAGCCGTGCTCAGAAATTGATTGAAGACTGTTCAGATATATTGGCTGATGAGGATGTGGAGTAGAAATGAAACTGAAATTTAAGAAACAACAATTTCAATCGGATGCCGTGGCGGCGGTAGTGGATTTATTCAAAGGGCAGGCTTCAAGCGTGTCGCCGTTTACCGTGGGGAAATTGGACATTATCGACTATGCGCAGGATTCCGTATTCGGTTATGGCAATACTCTCACGCTTACGGCGGAGGAAATTACCCGCAATCTTCACGAAGTGCAACAGCGCAATCTTTTGCCGCTTACCGAGCCTGAACAGCTCCGCTTCAACATCGAGATGGAAACGGGTACGGGCAAGACGTTTGTCTACACAAAGACCATTTACGAACTCAACAAGCGTTACGGCTTTAATAAGTTTGTCATTCTTGTGCCGAGTGTGGCTATCCGTGAGGGCGCATATAAGTCATTGCAGATAACGGAAGAGTATTTCCGTCAGGAATATGACGGCAAGCGCGCACATTTCTTCATTTATGACTCCAAAAAGCGCAATGAAGTGCGTGATTTCGCGCTTTCCACCAACCTTGAAATCATGATCGTCAACATAGACGCGATCAAAAAGGACGAAAACCTTTTCAATCAGGAAAGCGATAAAATGGACAAGACTGCCCGTGAATTTATGGCGCAGTGTCGTCCTATTCTCATCATCGACGAGCCGCAGAGCATCGACAATACGGACAAATCGAGAAAAGCAATCGAAAATCTCAATCCCCTGTGCGAGCTCCGTTATTCAGCAACGCACAAGCAGGTGTTCAATACCGTGTACCGCTTAACGCCCGTGGACGCATATCAGATGAATATCGTCAAGCAGATATGCGTTGCCAATCAGTCGCTTATGGACGATTTCAACAAGCCGTATATCAGACTTTTGGAAGTGGGCAAGAAGTCCTCGTTCTATGCAAAAGTAGAGATAGACGTTAAAAGTAAAGCGACGGGCATCGTCAAGCGCGAGGTAAAAACAGTAAAGCAGGGAGATAGCCTATTTGCTATCACGGGCAGAGAGATTTACGATGGATACGATATTGCCGGTATCGATTGTTCGGAAGGTTGGGAGCAGATAGAGTTTGCCAATACCGAAGTTCTTGCGCTCCATAAGGCGATCGGTGCCGTGGACGAGATGACGTTCAAGCGCGAACAGATCAAGCGCACGATAGAGATTCATCTTGAAAAGGAAAAGAGGTATTTGAGCCGCGGCATAAAGGTGTTGTCGCTGTTCTTTATTGACGAAGTATCCAAGTACCGCGATTACGAGCAGGAGGACGGCAAGGGCATTTATGCGAAAATGTTCGAGGAGCTGTATGCGGAATTGATCGAACAGCCGCGTTTTGCCGCAGTAAAAGAATTTTACAAGCAGTCGGCAAGCGAGGTACATAACGGCTATTTCTCTTGCGATAAAAAGGGCAGGGTAAAAGATACCAAGGGCGACACTGCGGACGATTACAGCACCTATAATACAATTATGAAAGACAAAGAGTGGCTGCTTTCCTTTGATTGTCCGCTCCGCTTTATCTTCTCACACTCCGCGCTCAAAGAAGGGTGGGACAACCCGAACGTGTTCCAGATATGCACGCTCATCGAAAATAAGACGGTATTCACTTGCCGTCAGAAAATCGGCAGAGGTTTGCGCCTTTGCGTAGACCAGAGCGGCGAGCGCATTGACGATAAAAACGTCAATATTCTGCACGTTATCGCACAGGAATCTTTTGCGGAGTTTGCGGACAAGCTGCAAAAGGAAATCGAGGAACTCGGCGTCAAATTCGGTGTGCTTGACGCGGATATGTTTGTCAATATCTCTTATCAGGATGAAACAGGCACGGAGGCAGTCATTACGATAAAGGATGCGGGGGACATTTTGGAACACTTCCGCAAAAAGAATTACATCGACAGCCAAGGCAAAATCAAAGATACGCTCAAAAATGACCTTATGAGCGGCACGGTCGATCTTCCCGCGCGCTTTGAAGCGGCAAGACAAAGACTTCTCCCGATTATCGGCAAGGCAAATACAAAGGTCAATATCAAGCCAGAACGCAAGCAGGTTTCCGTAAAAAGAAGGGATGAAATGTTTATGAATCCGCTTTTTATGGAATTGTGGGATAAAATGAAGCAAAAGACCATCTATCGCATCAATATGGATATTCAGTATCTGATTGAAAAGAGCGTAAAAGAAATTGCGGAAATGCCTGAGCTCCGCAAAAGCCGAATTCTCAAAGAGGTCGCAAGTTTCAATATCAAAAAAAGCGGCGTTGATTATAAGGAGAGTGCAAGTTCCACGAGCGAATACGAGCAGGAATTACCTCTTCCCGACGTGGTGCGTATTCTTGCGGATAGCACCAAGCTTCCGAGAAATAACATTGCCCAGATACTCCTTGAATGCGGAAGATTGAAAGATTTTCTCAATAACCCTGAAAAGTTCATAGAGGCGGTTGCTCAAATTATAGATAGGAATAAGACGGAAAGGGCAATTGACGGTATCAAGTATATCAAACTTGACGGTCAGGAATACACCTTCTACGAAGTGTTCAATTTTGACGAGGAAAAGGATATTATAGCCTTTGAAGATATCAATGCGGTTAAGGTGGAGCACTCTGTCTACGACTATGTCATCTATGACAGCGATACAGTTGAAAGGCCTTTTGCTGAAGCACTTGACAGCGATCCGGACGTGAAACTGTTCTTCAAGATACCGCAGAGGTTCAAGATAAGCACTCCGCTTTCTAACTATTCGCCAGACTGGGCTGTCTATATGGAAAAGGAAGGAGAAAAGAAAATGTATTTCGTTCTTGAAACGAAAGGTACTACTAATGAACATGAGTTACGCCCTTCTGAACGGTTAAAAATTCATTGTGGAAGGGAGCACTTCAAGGCTTTAGATAACGAAATTGATTATGAGTTTACAAAGGATTGGCAGGAACTGAAACGCAATAAGGTGTAAAGTCACGGTGAAAGGACAGCAGAATAAAACTATTCGGCTGGGTTATTGAATGTCGCGTTGTAACTTAAAATACTTAGATGAAAATGTAATATATAAAAAGATCATAGTACAAATGGAGCTACCGCAATGAGTAGAATTAGTTTTGAGAAGAAAGATAGGCAGCTGATTTTATGTTATGAAACTGAAAGTGATTGGCTAGAAGAAAAATTAGAAGAGGATCAGGATTTTCAAATTTATAAAACATTTTCATTTAGTAAAAAAGATTTGATATCCAAAGATGAAGAGTCGTCAATTTGTTACGACTATAAGTTTGTCCTCGGTGAAAAAGATCAAAATTATTTTAGAATTGATAAAGAAAAAATTGGCGCTACTTTTGATTTGTACATTGATGCGTCTTTGTCAATAGATCAATCCTGGTTTGTGACTTCATCTTCAAAAAGGTCCAGATATCAAGATAAAACAGGAGAAGAAAAATCTTCATCCATTTACGGAAACATTTTGTATGCTTTCAAAAATTTTTATAAACATGATAAATTGTTTATTGATATTGATTCGGACAGCAATTTTGAGGATGATGGACTTCATATAACGCAGTCTACCTATAAGGATTTTGTAAAAATATTCCCCACAGCAACAAATGTAAAATATCAAACTTTGTCTATCTTTACAAAACTATTAAAAAGTGAACTTGATGTGGTAGATTATGAAGAAATATACAGTAGATATAAATCAAGAGAAATAAGTGTGCAGAATAAAGAGGATATAAAGACAGAAGAGATTTGTAAACAAGAAAAAGTTAAGTTTATATACGCAAAAGATCAGTTATTAAAAAGTTTAGAAAGAAGTGCAGCGGGTGAGTTTATTCATGAGGATGAGTTTTCTAAACTTATTGCTCAAATCTTTTGTTTTCTTAATCCGAAATATGTAAAAATACACACAAAGTTAAATATTTCAGATTACACTGGTGCGCGAGCTAATTGTCAAGCGGATTTGTCTTTGATAGATTGTGAGGGGAATATTGATTTAATCGAAGTAAAGTCGCCACAAGCTTATCCAAATTTATTTCGTAAAAGACAATATAGGAATCATTATGTTCCAAGCGGTGAATTGAGTGGCGCAATAAATCAGTTGGAGCAATATTTAAAATGTTTAACAAAAATGACAACGGAAGAAATATCGAATAAAAATCCTGCTCTCCAGAACGAAATGGGAGAAATAAAACTAAAAGCTGTCCATCCCAAGGGATATATTATTTTTGGAAGAGATGCGGCATCTTTTAATGGAGATAATATTAATCAAAAGAAGCTTGATTTTGAACTTATTAAAAATACATACAAAGATGTTGTTGATATAATTACTTTTGATGAGCTTGTACAGAGATTTGATAGAATAATTTCTTTTTTGTAAAAATCTTTACGGGTTAATAAGATTAACAGTATTTCTTTTACTATTATAGCATAATGAACAGTTCTTACAGAATCATTTCCATAGAAGCTTGTGACATATACGGGCAAGAACAGGAAAACGGCGTGGCTATCGGGTATAAAATGCCCGAAAGTAAAAGCGACGCCTATTTTCGCTTGTTTAAAATCTACTTGGATAATTCTCTAGATCTCATAGAGCTTGAAAAGGCGTATAAGCGCATTTGTCGTAAAAAGTTTTCTTTTCAAGATAAGAATGAAAATGAATATACTCTTGCTGTAATTAACTTGAAGTTTAACTATACATACAAATCCCAAGAGGGAAACCTTATAAAAATGAAAGATTTGCGTGAACACTTTTACGAAAACGGCTTTCATTTGGATGGTATTCACTATGTCAGGTACAAGCGCAGTGCAGGCAGTTCGCGCGAGGGAAAATGCCTTTTTATAGACGACCGACTGTACAGGCATATGACGAAGTGGAGCGAATGCGGCTTAAAACCGCGAAAAGATCTTGCTTCGTGGGAATCATACCGGGCGTTATCGCTTAGCAGTATCAAGGGAACAATAGAAATTACGCTTGACAGCATTTTGTTTGTTCCTGACTATAAAAGCGTGTTTGAAGAGGAAGTCGTATCGGTGGAGATCGAGGACGGAAAACTCTCTGCAAGAACGAAACGAACACAAATCACCAATGACATTTGGGACGGCGAAAGCCTTTTGGACGAGAGTGTGTTTGCAAACGGCTATGCGGACAAGCATATGGTGCTGCTACGTAACAAGTTTTTCAAGTCGTGCGCCTTCCGTACCAGATTGCAGAAATGGTTCAAGGATAAAAATATTACGTTAGAGTCATTGAAAGTTCGAGGTTTTGTCACGCTTGCCGAGGACATACATCAGATTGTCATGGTGACGACACCGAACAGCCTGAAATATCTCAAATTCGCGGCCGGATTGACTGAGAAAAATATTCGAAAATGGGCGGCGCAAACGGACTGCACCTTCGGGGTGGTTAAATACGATAAAGGTACACGCTTCTTCCACGGAAAGATGGTGCAGAGCAGTTATCAGCTTATAAATACCCTTTCATTATCCCAAGAGGAAGTCAAGAAACTGTTACAGCCGAGTATTGATTATATATCCCTGTTGCGCAGGGATGTTGACTTCATGCGCTATCATTTCACGGATGCCTTTGCACGTGAAAAAGAGGGGGAAGAAGAACATATGGACGGTCTTGCGGAACGTGCGGATGTTATCTTTACGCTCATGCACAAGTATCCGCATTTCGATGAAACCGAACTGTATGCCAATTTCCGTAATGACGTTGTGCGCAGTTTAAAGGAGCGGTTAAAGCGCGGGCATATTTTGTTAAACGGTACGAATGCCACTCTTTTCGGAAACGGCACGGAGCTTTTAAAATATCTTGCCGGTGAAGAAATGACAAGCGAATTAAAGCCCGGACAGATTCGCTGTGAACGCTTTGGAAATGGGACAAAATTGCTGTGCGCGCGTTCTCCGCATATCACGATGGGAAACTTATATTGTGTGGAAAACGCTCTCAGCGGCGGAATATGGGATTACTTTGACTTAGGTGAAAACATCGTGTGTGTCAACGCAATAGGCGAGAATATTCAACAAAGGCTCAACGGCTGTGATTATGATTCGGATACGATGCTGATAACGGATGACAAGCTGTTGGTAAACGCGGCCGCGCGATATAAGGATTTTTTCAAAGTTCCCGTGTGCAACATCAAAGCAGAAGAAAAAACGGAACAGACGCTTTCCAAACTCGACCATGATACAAGCGTCAATAAGATCGGAGAAATCGTCAACCTGTCGCAAAAGCTCAACAGTATTTTGTGGGATGAACTACATAAGGGCGCAGAGGAGGGAGAGATGCTTTCCGTTTACGAGGACATCTGCAAACTTGCGGTTCTTTCGGGATTGGAGATCGATAAGGCAAAACGCAGCTTTGAAAACATTTCCGTGAGCAAGGAACTTACCATGTTGCGGAAGAAGTATCAACGTCCTTCTCCGAATTTCTTTGCAGAGATCGACGAGAGTAGAGGTAAACAGCACGCCTTTTACCATACGGCGATGGATGATCTGTATGCGCTTGTGAATAAGATGCATTTTCGAAAAGGCAGAGAGCAATACGGCGACTATTGCCCGATTTCATCAAGTTTAGCGTATGATATAGGTTCAGGGAACGCTACGGAATACAGGCATAAAGATAAAATCGTACAAATCATAGACGAGAGCAAGGCGGCAATCAACCGCTTGTATTTGTCGATACGGACAGCGGATGAACAGGAACGGGAAGTCCTTTATGAGCTAATAACGGATATAAAGGCAGAGCGAGATCAGCAGGTTGCTAAATGGCTGACGAATGAAAACGTATTGATCCTCGTGTTGCGCCACTACGAGAAGAACAGCGCGGCAGATTGGCGCATTTATGCGGCGTTTATCAATCACCCGATATTCTCGGAACTGTTATGGGAATTATATGACGGAACAGCGAAAGAAGTAACGGAAGACGAGAACGGAGAATATAGTTTGTACGGAAGAAAATTCGCAAAAAAGTACAAAAAAATGAGAATGAAGTAATCTTCGGTTTGAATGATTGTGCCATATTAGTTAGAACAAGAAGTAAAATAAAGCGGAGAATACACTGTTTTTTAAGGGAAAACAGACGTAAAATTGTGGCATTTTCATACCAACGGAAAACAGCTCTAATCAGCGTAATAGGAAGCACCTGAACAAGGTGAAGTTCCGAGCCCGACTGTGAACAACGGTCGGGCTTTCGCATTGCTCGAACAGTGCGGTGCAGGTGGGTGTCCGAACAGGCTACTCAGAAAAAGAATAACGAGGAGGTGATAGTAAGAGCAAACAAGGCAAGCCGATGAGCCATAACCGTCGGCAAAAAAATGAAGGAGGAAAAAGAATGGAACAATTTACATTTTATGAATGGTATGCAGACATTCTGCAAAGTATGGACGACATAAGCGCGGGAAAACTGGCAAATTGTATTTGCGCGTATGAGTTTGAAGACAGAGAACCTATGGAGCAGTTATCTGACAAAGAGGATTTTTATTGGAGCAATATCGCAGGTATTTTGAAAGAAGTCAAGGAAACGGAAAGTATCGGGAAGATACCGAAGAAGTATAATCTGCAATCCAAGCATTTTACGTTTTACGAAACGTATTACAAGGCAATGAAGCTGATGAATACAAGGAAGCAAGGGATATTTGTCAAGGCAATTTGTGCGTATATTTTCGGAAACGAAGAACCGAAGTTTGAGGATGGGACGATGCAAGGATACTTTACTTTGTGCAAACGGAAGATGGATATTTCCAAGAAACGCAAGAGAAGCGGGCGAAGGGGCGGCGCGAAGAAAAAGAAAATTTGTGCAGCACCTTTGACGGAGGAAACTGTATCTGAAGTGCAACGAACGGAAATGGTTGTTTCATCGAAAATACAGACATATGAGGATTTTCGCAACGCATATCCCCATATAGAAGGCAGTCTGTTCGGAAGTGCGGAGCGGTATAAAACGGACTTGGATTGGGGTGATGTTGCAGCAAAGTATGATGCGGATGAGGAGCTAAAAAATGTACGAAATATTTTTCAATTGGTGCGTAGATACGAGCAAAAATACAGTGAAAAATGGTAAGCAAAATAATCGAGTAGGTGGTAGCAAATGAGGGAGAATTTGTAGCAGGATAAGAAAAACGCATTTTGCTGTTGCACTTTGCGTTTTTGCTTTCCGATGCGGGAAACCCGCCATCGGTTTGCCTGCGGCAAATAAAAAGCAAATTGACATGAAAGATTAAACAAAAGGAGGAAAAGCCATAAGTAATCAACCGATTATATTTAACATTACATATACGCCGTGGAAGTTAAAGAGCAATGCCACGGCGGAAGAACGTAAGAAGTTCGAGCGCGAACGCCCGTATTATGAGATGCGCGACGGCGGAAAGAATATCTACAAATACATGACTTCGGACAGGAAACTGAACGGAGAAAATTCCAAATCGGATATGCGCGATATGATAGCGTACTTTGAAAAATCCACGGGCGTGTTCAACGGGGACGGCTTTATCTCACAACAGGAACTCAAAGCGATACAGGAGCGCGCAAAAGCAAACAAAATATTGTGGCACGGGTTCATTTCTCTCAACGAGGAAATGAGCCGCAAGATCGATATGCCCGAAAAATGTATGCGGCTTGTAAAGCGGACGTTTGGGGAGTTTTTTCGGGATATGGGGCTTGATCCGAAGAACATAGATTTAATATGTTCGCTGCACAAGGATAGGCCGCACCACTTACACATTCATTTTTGGTTTGCCGAGAAAGAACCGAAATGCATGTACAGGAAAAGAGAGTTGGAGTACCGCCATAAGGGGAAGATAGAAAAAGCGGTCATAGACCGTATGCACGTTCGGTTGAACACTTTTATTGATGAAAGGACGGACAAGATGTATATGACGCGGAACGAGGCTTTGCGGGAATTGAAAAGAATAACCTTCCCCAAGAGTATCGTAAGCGAAGATGAAGTGAGGAAAGAGTTAATCGCGCTTGCCAAAGCGATACCGAAGGACGCGAGCTTTTTCTATAGCAAAAAGGATATGCTGCCGTACCGGGAGCAGATAGACAAAACGGTAAACAAACTGTTGCTCTACGACAAGCGGGCGCGGAAAGCGGATAAGATGTTTTACGAACGGCTTGCGGGGATACAACGCAAGATAAACGACCTTTGCGAACCGATAAAGAGCGGCAACCATTACGCCATCGATGCGCAGAACATTACGCTCATACGGGAACAGGAAGAAGACTACAGACGGCGGCAAGGCAACATCGTGTTGCGTGCGGTAAAGAATATCAAGCCCGAAATCTATGAGCGGAAATATAGGCACAAAGTAAACGACAATCGTCTGAAACGAAAACTCGCCATTTCACACTATAAGGTGGGAAAACTCATAGGCGGCTTTCTCTCTTCTTTCGGAGAAGAAAGCGAGTATTTGAGCAGGGACTATACCAACCGTTTGAAAGAAATTGAGGATGAGATGGAAGCCGAACGCGAACAACTCATTGAACAAGAAAATGTGAACACTCGTTGGAACTTTGAAAAAGGTTAAACATGGCGAAAATTGGATAAATTGCAATGTATTGATTGACAAAAACGCCGGGATATATTATAGTATATATACGATAATAGTTTTCGGAGGCATAGTATGGTAACGAAAAAAGAAGATACTCCGCAGAGGATAGCCCGCAGGAAATATGAGGAGATGAATAAAGAAAAGCGTCGTTTGGCGAGCAGTAACTTTCAAACGATGCTGCCGCGGGAATTGTATGACGAGCTCGATGCGTTTTTGAAAGAAAGGCATATGACGAAAGTGGAGTTTATACGGCGTGCTTATGAAATCATGAAAAATGGAAACAGCGGAATGTAGGAAAAAACTACACTTAACAAACCCGTAATATCGGGAAAAAAGAAGGGGAAAATTGTGTGATAGGGCAAACCGCGCTCATCTTTCCGTTATGGGCGCGGAATGAAGGAAAGAAGGAAGCAAAGGAACTGCAAGGCGACGGAGAGTAGTCGGTAAATGATAGATAATAAGAAAAAGGTCCTGTAAGGCAAAATAGTAAGACAGAAATCCAAGCCGAGCGACCTACATAAAACACAAAAATGATAAGGAGAATTGAAAGAACAAGAAAACAAACATGGAAGGATAGAAGTAATGACAATCGACGGCATGATCTATAAGGTGTTTGCGGAAGAAATGAGTTGCGCAAAGGAAACGCCTTATGACGTGATACGTCGGTTAGTACAAAACAACAAAGAACGAATTTGCTGTTTGGAACCTGACGGAGGAAGAAAAGTATGTTAGGAACACAAATAGCTATAATAGGGAATAAAAAGAATGGAGGTGATATAACAGCATTATACGCAAGATTGAGCCGAGATGACGAATTAGAGGGTGACAGCAACAGTATCGTACATCAAAAGGAGATACTGTCTGCCTATGCGGAAAAAAACGGATTTACAAACACACGATTCTATGCGGACGACGGATATAGCGGAACAAATTTCGACAGGCCTGATTTTCAAAGGATGATGGCGGATGCGCAAGCCGGACTTATTAAAACGATTATCGTGAAAGATATGTCGAGGTTCGGAAGAGATTATATCATGGTCGGATACTATACCGAGATTATGCTACCGAAGATGGATATACGCTTTATAGCCGTCAACGATAACGTGGACAGCGAGAACCAAACGGATAACGACTTTACGCCCTTTCGGAATATCATCAACGAATGGTATGCAAAGGACACGAGTAAAAAAATCCGCAGTGTTCTGAAAGCAAAAGGAAATTCCGGGAAGCATTTAAGCGTGATACCGCCGTTCGGGTATAAGAAAGATCCAAACGATAAAGAAAAGTGGCTTATAGACGAAGAAGCCGCGCAAATCGTAAAAAAGATATTCCGTATGTATCTCGACGGAAATACGATGGGCGGTATCGCCCGCAAACTGACGGAAGAGGGGATTGAAACGCCGAAGCTATATGCCGAGAATAGAGGAATCAAGCATTATAAAGCGGCAACCTATCCCGAAATATGGAGCAGGATTTCTGTAGAGTATATCCTTTCTAACTATGAGTACACCGGCAGCACGGTAAATTTTAAGACAAAACGCAAATCATTTAAGAATAAAAAGCAAGTGATTCAGGACAGAGAGGATTGGGCGGTATTCGAAGGAACACAGGAAGCGATCATCGACAAAGAGACCTTTGAAACGGTACAGAAAATGCGTGGAACGAAACGTGCGTATACGAAGTTCAATGAAGTCAATATCTTTTCCGGGCTTTTATATTGTGCGGATTGCGGCGGAAAAATGACAATCCGAAGAAGAAAGGAGGATAGGCGAAAAGATGCTTTCATTTGTTCGACATACCGTAAAAAGAAGAAAAATCTTTGCACGGAACACGCTATCAAGGTGAACGCTCTCGAACAAATCGTACTTGCTGATATACGCAAGGTTTGCGCGTATGTCAGACAGTATGAAGAAGAGTTTGTCGAGGACTTTCGTCAATGTTCTGCCAAAGAGAGTGCAAGGCTGCAATCATCGGCAAGGAATGAATTGAAAAAGACGGAGAACAGACTTTCGGAAATAGAGAAAATTATCGTAAAACTCTATGAGGAAAAGGTCTGCGGGACAATGCCGGAAGAACGGTTTGAGCTTCTTGCCAAGAATTATGAAACGGAGCAAGCGGAGCTGAAAGACAAAGCGGTAAAGTTGAGAACAAGTTTGGAGACGGCAGAGGAAACCGCAAATAGCATTGCAAAGTTTATATCGTTGGTACGAAGTTATACCGAAGTAGCCGAACTAACGCCCGAAATTCTGAACAGCTTTATAGATAAGATATACATCGGCAAGCCTGAAAGGATAGACGGACAGAGAGTGCAGGAAGTAAAGATTGTCTATAAATTGGTAGGCGCGGTGAATATACCGCTGTAACAATAAAATTATCTTTGGGGAGAATAAAAATCCCCAAGGATAATTAGCACATACAAAATGGAATTGCAAGTATCATATAGTATTTGCGGCAAAATACAGGCGGAAAGTGTTTTATGAAGAGAAGCGGCAGGAGATCGGGGCAATACTTCGGGAATTGTGCCGATGGAAAGAGGTAGAAATATTGGAAGGGGAAATGGCAGTGGATCATGTGCATCTGCTGTTGATGATACCGCCAAAGCTGAGTGTGTCGGGATTTATGGGGTACCTGAAAGGGAAAAGTAGCCTGATGATATACCAAAGATGGGGTGCAGCAAAATATCAATATCGATGCAGAGAATTTTGGTGCAGAGGGTACTATGTAGATACGACAGGGAAAAACACAGAGGTAATCAAAAAGTACATAGCAAATCAGCTAAAGCGCGATAAGGAAGCAATGCAGTTGAGTATAGATTACCCGGACGACCCGTTTACGGGTAGCAAGTAACAGACGCGCTGACTGGCAGGTCGTTCTATGTGCGCGTGGCGCACGAGCTAGTAGTCAAGGGCTATGCCCGAAAATGAAGAACCACCAGCTAAGCTGGTGGGTTACTTTTACGCTGAACAGAACGCGGGCCTGCGCAAACAGTTTTGCGCAGGCCCGCATTGTCTGCAGGGGCGGCGGGCGTGTGTTTTCGTGCGGGAGGACCCTGCACAAGAGCGCAACGGCAACAAGCTCGGCGCGTTTTTGCGGCATGCGCTGCGCTGTAACAAAAGTGTGCGGAATTTGTAACGGATGTGGTATTGCCGCCGCGCGGCGGCGGGCGTATAATAAAGCCGAAAAGAGGAGCCGCCCCCGAACGGGGCGGAAAGGACGAAGATGAAAAACCTGCTCGGCTATGTAAAAGAGGAGCGGCGCACCTTTGCGCAGGCGCCCTTCACGGAGACGGACGCGCTCGCGCTCGGCTGGCTTGCCTATTTCAACTATGCGGATCCCCTCCGAAAGGGGCGGGGCGTGCCCCTCAGCGCGCTCGGGGAAGGGGAGCTGCTTCCCGCGCGCGAGATGTACGCGGACGCGTACAATCCCAAGACCAGCCGAAAGCTGTTTGCCGCCCTTCGCGAAAATCCCCGCTTTTCGCGGGCAGTGCTCTCCCGCTTTTCGGCGGAGCGGGACGAGACGCGCGAGATCCAGTTCGGCGCACTCTGCATCGAATACGCGCCGAACGAATTTTTCCTCGCCTTCCGCGGCACGGATCCCTCTTTTCTCGGCTGGAAGGAGGACTTCAACATCGCGCGGTTTTTCCCCATTCCCTCGCAGACCGCCGCGGCGAACTACGCGCGTGAGGCAATGTGCGCGCACCCGTTCGGCGTTTTCTGCTTCGGCGGGCATTCCAAGGGCGGCACGAACGCGGTGTATGCCGCTTCCCGCCTTGTGCCCGCGCTCAGGGAGAGGCTCCGCGCCGTCTACAACTTTGACGGCCCCGGTTTTTTTCAGGACATCGCCGCGGAAGAGGGGTACCGCGCCGTTGAGAACAGAATAATAAAGCTCGTTCCCCGCGCATCCTTTGTCGGCATGATCCTCGAATCGGGAGAGAACTTCGCGATCGTGCGCAGCCGCACCGTCAGCGTCTTGCAGCACGACCCGTTCAGCTGGCGGGTGCGGGAGGGGAAGTTCTGTCGCGCCGAGAAAAGGACGCGCGCCTCCGTCCGCCTTTCGGACGCGTTCAACGGCTGGATCTTTGCGCTGACGCCCGAAGAGCGGGAGCGCTTCATCGGCCTTGTGTTCGGCGCGCTCGATACGCTGGACACGCACGATTTCACCGTCTTTTTCAAGACGCTGTACCGCCAGGTCCCCGCGCTCTTTAAGCGCTATCTCCGCCTCCCCGCCGCGGACAGGCGCTTTTTCCGCGAAGCGCTCGGCAGATTTTTCCGCCTGTGGCTGCGCAGGCGCAAGGGAAGCGCGCCGCATCGGCGCGCGGATGCCCTTTCATCGGAAGAGGAAGGCTGAACGATAAACGCCCGCCCGCGCAAGATATTCTTTGCGCGGGCGGGCGTTTTATGGCATAAAAATCTGCCCGCCGCCGCTCTCGCGAGAGCGGCGGCGGGCATTTGTTCACAGTCTCGACCCGTTTGCGTCGTAGTGCACGGTCTCGCTCAGAAGCTCGCGCACCTCGCCGTCCACGGTATAGGTGATCTTTGCGAAGAAATAGCCGCCTCCGTCCGCATCGGCGACGATGCGCAGCGAGCGGAAGAGGTCGAGATCGTCGCTGGATGCGCTCTCGCAGAGGGAAAAATCCTCTTCGGCGGCGCCCGTCGTGCGGTACAGCTCCAGCGTCACGGGCAGCACGGAGGGACCGAGCGCAAATTCGTTCTGCGCGACGGCGGTGATCGTGCCGTCGCCGTTGCCTTTCAGCCGTACGGAGAGAAAGACGAAGAGGGAAGCGCCGCCCGAACAGGCGGAGAGCGAAAGGCAGAGCAAAAGGAGCAGGGCGCAGGCGAGCGCGGCGAAGGTGCGTTTCATCTGTGCCTCCTGCGGACGAGCAGAACGATCGCGAGCACGAGCAGCAGGATGAGCACGCCCAAAAAGAGCGCGAGCACGATCATGGGCGTGTTCCGCGGGATGGCGACGATCCACACCGTCGACACCGCGTCGAAGGAGGCGTCTTTGACGGCGTAGAACACCGTCGCGGCGAGCCCCGCCGCCGCGCAGGCAAGCAGGAGCGCGAGGCAGACGATCGCGGCGATGTACGCCTTTTTCCTGCCCGCGGCGCCTTCCTCCGCTCCGAGATCAGCTCTTTCCCCCTGCGCGGAGGCGGGTGCATTCCGTCCGTTTTCCGCAGGTTCCGTTCCGACCAGTTCGTCCGCGCTGAGGCCGAACACCTTGCAGATGTTCGCGATCTGGTTTGCGGAGGGCACGCTCTTTCCCGACTCCCATCTCGAGATGGACTGCCGCGAGACGTCGAGTTTTTCAGCGAGTTCCTGTTGTGAAATGTTGTGCGCGGCGCGAAGCCTGAGCAGGTTTTCACGAAACGACATAGCTGCCTCCGCATGTTTTTTCAACGCGATTTTACCACAAATCCGCAAAAAAGTCAATGCGCTTTGACCGATAATCGGGCGTCTGTTCCGCGGGACGGGAAGGGTGCTCTTCTTTCGTGGACGAAAAGCGGCCGCGCGGCAGGGGATGTATGTGCCGCAGGGCGTATTTTGCAAAGATCCCACAATCTGCGGGGATGTCGTTACAGTCTGCGAAAGCCGTATTGACATTTGAAAAGATGTGTGCAATAATGCTTCTCGACAAGGGTATGGAAAGCCGTGCACGGGTAAACGATGCCTTGAAACCTGTAAGGTGGTCAAACGAAAGGGGTATGATGACCCGGGCGAACGCGCGAGCGGGAGCCCGAATAAAAAGTTATCGTACGGAAAAAGCATGAGACAAACTATCGATAAACTTGCGGCAAAGCTCGTCACGCTGTTTACGGCGGCGGCGCTGTTTGTCGCCCTTCTGCTCGGGGGAGCGGGGGTGCCTGCGCAGGCTGCCACGCCTGCCAACGACGGGAAGTTCTACTCGGACTTTCTCTCCTATGAAGAGAGCCTTGCCGCGGGCAGAGACGCCAATGCGGAGATCGCTTCCGAGGGCATCACGCTGCTCAAAAACGAGAACGACGTCCTTCCTCTCAAAGACGTGAAGTACGTCTCCGTCTTCGGAAAGAACGGCGTCGATCCCTATTATCACGGCTTCGGCGCGGGCGCGGCGCAGTCTACGCTCGATCCCGTCACCCTGTATGACGGGCTGGAAATGGCCGGATACAAGACGAACAGCGTCCTGAAAGCGTTTTATGAAAACGACGCGCGTTCGGGAAGCGACAGGACGATCGGCGAGCTGATCGGCGAGGCGCCCGTGGAAAAATACGACGCGGCGGTGAAGCGCTCTTTCGAGCTCTACGACGACGCCGCGATCGTCTGCATCTCCCGCGCGGTCAACGAGGGCAAAGACGCCGTCCGCGCCGTGTATGCGGAGGACTTCGTGATCGCGTTCACTCCCAGCTGCAGGGCAGAGGACAAAAACCTCGGCACAGTATATAATATGGAACACGTTTCCGTCGCCGACGGGGTGATGGGTACCCGCTACAAGATGGAAGCGGGCGGCCCGACCTACATCAAGATCGTGAACGGCGAGAACGAATCGCACGGCGAGTCGGACGGCGTCTACAACACCTGCCCGCTGAGCGAGGAGAACAAGAGCAGCCTCCTGATGACATTCACCAACAACGGCGAAACGGCGATCACGCTGCGCTACGAAACGGAGTTCTGGGGCGTCCGCGGCTCGGTCACCGTCGAGCTGGAAGTGGGCGAGAGCAAGACCGTACTGCTTGTCTCCACGCCTACGCCTGCGGGCACGGGCGACAGCGACGCGCCTTTCCACCAGATGGAGATCACGTCGGGCGGCGAAGCGGGCTATGACGTCACCGTCAGCGGCTTCCGCGTCGTGTAATCGGAGCGATCACCCCTCGCGGGCACAGAGCGTGTCGTAACTTTCGCAGTTTTGCGGATGAACAACAAGACAAGGGCGCCCGCCCTGCGCATTTTGCGCAGGGCGGGCGTTTTCTCGCTATAAAAACTTCGGCTGGCATTGCGGCGCCTTGTCCTCGGCGGCAAGACAAATTGTTTTCTTCGGCAAAAAATCCTTTATTACAAATCTTGCAATATGAGTGTAGTCATGTTATAATATTTGCGCGGAAAGTGCGGGGCGAAAGACAAAACGGTCGTCCCGTGCTCTCTGTCTGTGCGAAGGCGCCGCGTGCGGCAGGATTTTCCGCTTTTTGGCGCCTTGCGAGAGAACGGAGGTGGAAGATGAAAAAAGTTGTTTTGACGGTGCTCAGCCTGCTGTTTGTCTTTTTCTGCGCGGCGGGCTTTGCGGCCTGTGACGAAGAAGACGCGCACACGCACACGCTGACCTATCATGCTGGCGTTGCGCCGACCTGCGCGGAGGCGGGCAACGCCGAATACTGGTCGTGCGACGGCTGCGGCAAAAACTTTTTTGACGCGGACGGCACGAAGGAGGCGGCGGACGTCCTTCTTCCCGCGACGGGTCACGACTGGTCCGACTGGGTGTCGGCGGTACAGCCTGCCTGCACGGAAGAGGGAAGAGAAGAGCGCGCCTGCTCTCTCTGCGGCGGGACCGAAGAGCGCTCCGTCCCCGCGACGGGGCACAGCTGGGGCGCATGGACGGAGCACCCCGAGACGGGGATGCGCGAGCACACCTGCACCGTCTGCGGCGCAAGCGAGAGCGAGCCGATCTCCGAATGCGAACACGTCTGGAGCGCATGGCAGACGGCGCTTTTGCCCACCTGCACGCAAGCGGGAAGAGAAGAGCGCGCCTGTTCTCTCTGCGGCGAGACCGAAGAGCGCTCCGTCCCCGCGACGGGGCACAGCTGGGGCGCATGGACGGAGCACCCCGAGACGGGGATGCGCGAGCACACCTGCACCGTCTGCGGCGCAAGCGAGAGCGAGCCGATCTCCGAATGCGAACACGTCTGGAGCGCATGGCAGACGGCGCTTTTGCCCACCTGCACGCAAGCGGGAAGAGAAGAGCGCACCTGCTCTCTCTGCGGCGGGACCGAAGAGCGCTCCGTCCCCGCGACAGGTCACAAGTCGCTCGCAGGCGTGGCGGCGCTTCCGCCCACCTGCACCGAAAACGGCAATACCGCGTATTGGTTCTGTTCCGGCTGCAATACATATTATTCGGACGCGGAAGGCGCTCATGCCCTCAAAGAGGGGGAATGGATCCTTCCCGCGACGGGGCACAACATGACGCAGATCCCGTGGAGCTATCCGACGTGCGAGGCGGACGGGGTCATGGAGCACTGGTACTGCGCCGACTGCGACACGCACTATTCGGACGCGGCGGGCTCCGAAGCCCTCGGTGAGGGGGAATGGATCCTCCCCGCGACGGGACATACCTGGTCAACGGAGTGGGAGTTCGACGAGAATTCGCACTGGCATGAATCGGCCTGCGGGCACGTCGGACTGAAAAAGGACGAGGCGCCGCACTCCATGCAGGAGGGCGTGTGCGCGGTCTGCGGCTACGAAGAGGACGATGCGCAAGGCATGATCTTCACGGCGATCGAGGGCGGCTATAAGCTGAGCGGCGTAACGTTTGCGGCGGAAGGGAGTTCGTCGTCCCCGCGACCTACCGCGGAAAGCCCGTTCTTTCCCTCGGGAACAACGCCCTGATGGGCATGCGGGTCACTTCCGTCGTCCTGCCGAACGGCCTGCTGAACATCGGTGCGGGCGCGTTCGGCTCCTGCACACAGCTGACGGAGCTCGTCGTCCCCGACAGCGTGACGAGCATGGGCGAAGGGGCGATCGCCTTTTGCACCTCGCTGAAAAAGCTCACCCTTCCCTTTGTCGGCGCGGCGAGAGACACGGAGCTGAACGGGCAGATCGCCTATCTGTTCGGCCTGAACAACTACATAGAAGAGACGGGCAACAGTATCCCCGCATCCCTCGAAGAGGTGACCGTAACGGGCGGGAGCGCGCTCCAGAGCTTCGCGCTTTCGGGCTGTAAAGGGCTTCGCTCCGTGACCCTTCCCGACGGGCTCCTGCGCGTGGGAGAGTGCGCCTTTTCCGATTGCCCCGCGCTGGAAACGCTCGTGCTTCCCGATACCCTGGAAAGCCTCGGCGCATGGGCGCTGCGCGGCTGCACCTCGCTCTCGCACATCCTCCTGCCCGACGGGCTGACCGAACTGGGCGACGGCGCCTTCTACGGCTGCGCGCTCACCGAGATCTCTCTGCCCGCGTCGCTCGTCGGCATCCCCGACAGCGCCTTTGACGGCTGTGCTTCGCTCGCAAACGTGACGAGCGGCGCGGCGATCGAAAAGATCGGCGGCAGTGCCTTCTACGGCTGCACCTCGCTTTCGTCCTTCCCCTTCGCGGAGGGGCTCCGCGTCGTCGGCGTCAACGCCTTTTACGCTTCCGCTCTGGAGCGCGCGGAACTGCCCGACGGGGTGACGGAGATCGGATACGGGGCGTTCCAACGTTGTGCCTCTCTCCGCGCCGTCCGCATCCCCGCGAGCGTCGTCAGTGTCGGCGGGAGCGCCTTTCGCTCCTGCCCCGTGCTCGCCGAAGTGACCTATGCCGCCGCGCTTTCCGATCTCGGCGAAAACGAAGACGTGTTCCAGGGTTCCGGACAAGAGGCGGAACGTACGGTGCTCACCGTCGCCGCGGGCACGCAGTACATCCCCGCGCGGCTGTTCTACGGGTTCTACGGGCTGAATGAAGTGGTCCTGCCCGACAGCGTGACCTCGATCGGCGAAAGCGCCTTTGTTTTCTGCTATGCGTTGGACACCGTGCACGTCGGCGCAGGCCTTCTCCGCGTCGGTGCGGGCGCTTTTGAAGGGTGCGGCCTCACGTCCGTGCGCATCGCGTCCGTCGCGGCATGGAGCGCGATCGAATTTGCCGACGCACAGGCGAATCCTCTGCATGCCGCAGGGAGGCTTTCCACGGCGCAAGGGGAGCCGATCGCGGACATCGTCCTGCCCGAAGGCGTCGCGCGCATCGGCGCCTACGCGTTCACGGATCTAAGCTCCCTTTCGTCGCTGACCATTCCCGCGAGCGTTCGGAGCATCGGGGCGGGCGCCTTCCGAGGTCTCGACCCCTCCGCGCGCGTGCAGGCGGTAGATCTCTCCGCATGGTGCGCGATCGACTTCGAGGACAAGGACTCCAACCCGCTGTATTCTACCCATACCCTCTGCCTTGAAGGCGAAGCGGTCACCGACCTTGTCCTGCCCGCAGGCGTGGTTTCCGTCGCTCCGCGCGCCTTCCTCGGCCTGAGCGGATTGCAGAGCGTCGCGTTCCCGGACGGTCTGGAGCGCATCGGCGAAGAGGCGTTTTACGGCGCGCGCTCGCTCACTGCGCTCGAACTTCCGCAGACGCTCGTCGGGATCGGCGCTTCCGCGTTCGAGAGTGCTTTCCGAATCTCTTCGCTTTCGCTTCCTGCCTCCGTTGTTTCGGTGGGGGCGGGCGCCTTTGCGGGCTGTTCCGCCATCGCCGAGCTCTCGTTGCCCTTCCTGCCGGGAGGATATCTTGGCTACATCTTCGGCGGGACGAGCGCGGAGGACAATCAATTCAGCCACTCCTCTGCGCTTACATCCGTCTCGGTCGCGGGCGGCGACATCGCCGAAAAGGCGTTTTACGGCTGTTTCTCGCTGATCTGTGTCGAATTGGGCGAAGAGGTTTCGCGCATCGGCGCGCAGGCGTTTTACAACTGCACGGGGATCGAGGAGCTTTCCGTCCCCGCGGGCGTGACGGAGATGGGAGAAAACGTCTTCGGCAACTGCGAGGCGCTCCGTTCGCTCGTCCTTCCTTTCCTGGGCGGCACGGCGCAGGAGCAGGGCTATCTCGGCCGCTTGTTCGGCGCGACCGCGGCGGCGGGGCAGGGGGATTTCCTGCCGCAGTCGCTTGAAGACGTCACCGTGCTGGGCGGCGGGCTCGCTCCGTCCGCGTTCGCGGAATGCGATAAGCTCGGCTTTGTCGCGCTTCTCTCGGGCGCGGCGCTCCCCGAACGGACATTCTACGGCTGCGCTTCGCTCGCCGACGTCTCCCTTCCCGCGGGCATGAACGAGCTGGGCGCATATGCCTTTTACGGCTGTACCCGCCTTGCGGGGATCGGCCTGCCCGATTCTCTCTCCGCGATAGGGGAGGGTGCGTTCGGCGGCTGCACCCGTCTTGCGGGCATCGCCCTTCCCGCGGCCCTTTCCGAACTGGGCGAAGGCGCGTTCGGCGGCTGCACCCTTTTGAAAGAGGTGACTTTCGGCGGCGGCGCGCCCCGCATCGGCGCGCGCGCCTTTGCAGACTGCGGCGAACTCACGAGTATTTCCCTGCCCGCGGAGACTTCTTCGCTGGGCGCGGGCGTGTTCGAGGGCTGTGCAAAGCTCGCCGAGCTCGGCATTCCCTTTGTCGGCGCGCAGAAAAACGGAACGGAAAACACCCATTTCGGATATCTGTTCGGCGCGGCGGGCAAGGAGGACAACGGCGAAAGCCTTCCCGAATACCTTCGCAAGGTCACGATCGCGCACGGCAACGTCGCGCCGTACGCCTTCTACGGCTGTGCGGTGCTCGAAAGCGTCGTCCTGCCCGAAGATCTGACCGATATCGGCGAGGGCGCGTTCGAAAACTGCGCGGGGCTGACCGAGGCGGAGATCTCCGTCGGCACGCAGAGCATGGGCTTTGCCGCCTTCCGCGGCTGCGACGGGATGATACGGCTCTCCCTTCCCTTCACGGGCGCGGCGCGCGACGCCGCCGACACGCATTTCGGCTACATTTTCGGCTCGCTCAAAATGGACCGCCAGGGCGAAGATCTGCCCCTGTCTCTGCGCTTTGTCACGCTCACCGACGGCACTTCCGTCCCCGCAAACGCATTTTTCGGTTGCGCACAGCTGGGCGAAGTCGTGCTCTGCGAGAACACGGCGTCCGTCGGCGCGTACGCGTTCAGCGGCTGCGGCGGGCTGTTCACGATCACCCTTCCCGCATCTCTCGGGTCGATCGGCGAAAATGCCTTTACGGGATGCCCCAAACTCCTTGAGGTGTTCAACAAGAGCGCGCTCCCGATCTCGGCGGGCGATTCGGGGTACGGCGAGGTCGCAGGCAGTGCCAAAAACGTCTACACGCAGGAGGGCGGCTCAAAGTACACGCAGACGCAGGACGGATATCTCTTCTACTATGACGGGGGGAAACTTTTGCTCGTCGACTGTCTCGGCGCGCAGACGTCGCTCGTCTTGCCCGAAGTCCCCGAGGCGTTTGCGGGCATATTCACCTACGACATCGCGCCCTATGCGTTCGCCCGCCACAACTCGGTCGTATCGGTCGTCTTCCCGGGCGGTTCGATAGAGGTCGGCGAGGTCGGCTATTCGGCGTTCGAAGGGTGCGCCTCTCTGCGTACCGTCTCTGCGGGGACGGTGGGCAGCATCGGAACGGACGCGTTCAGCGGCTGTGAAAAGCTGGAAAACGTCGTGTTCGGGACGGTGCGCGGGTACATCGGCGAAGGCGCGTTCGCGGGCTGTGCGGCGCTGGAGGGCATCTCGCTCGGCGCTTCGCCCGTCTCTGTCGGCGCGGATGCGTTTGTCGGCACGGCATATTTTGCGGACGCGCAGAACCGCACGGACGGCGTGCTGTACATAGGGGACCACCTGATCGACGCGGAGGGCGTTTCGGGCGAATACGCGGTGCGTGAGGGCACGCTCTCTATCGCCGCGGGCGCGTTTGCGGGCAACGGCGGACTCACTTCGATCACCCTTCCCGCGTCGCTGGTCACGATCGGTGCGGGCGCGTTCGAAAACACCGCTCTCGCGAGCGCAGTCTTTGCGGATACCGAATGGTGGCGGACGTATACGGACATCGGATGCAGTGCGGGCGGGCAGGACCTTTCGGGCGATCGTGTCGCGAATGCGGAGACGATCGCAAGCGATCTGCGCGTTTCGGAGAGATATTGGAAAAAAGGCTGACCGACTTTACGGTTTCGGGCGGGCGCGCGGAAAGCGCGCCCGCCTTTTGTTAAGGCGGAAAGCCGAACACCCGCCCGCGCAAAAAGGCGTTTCTGAAGGAATTCAACGACTATCTGGGGACGTGAAAAAATGAGCGCGCTTTTTGTCTATAAATTCTTCTTCATGACCGAACTTCTGGTCGCGGAACTGATGGTCTCCTCCCGCAAGCCGAAGCGCAGGCTCTTTGCCCTCCGCGCGGCCGCGGGCGTCGCGTGCGCATACCTGATCGTCTTTTTCTTCCCGCTCCCCGAGGCGATCGCCTATACGGGCTGGTATTCCTGCCTCATGTTCCTGTTCTTCTTCGCGCTGACCCTGCCCCTGCTCGCCTTCGTGTATGCGATCCCGTGGAATGAGGTGCTCTTCCTCGCCGTCGTCGCCTATACGGTCAAACACCTCTGCTATTCGATATTCATGCTGATCGGGGTCACCACGAACCTGAGCAGTATCGTCAATCTGTATTCCTCCGCGCCCTTTGCGGGGGAGAGCATCGACTATGCGCAGATCTTTTACCTGCTCATCTACTTTTGTACCTATACTTTCTATTATACGGTGCTGTATTTCGTCATCGGGGTGCGCGTCAACCGCCGCGAACTCATACGTTTAAAGACCGTTCAGCTCCTGTTCGTCTCCGCGTTTGCCCTGCTCGTGGACATCGTGCTCAACTCCTTTGTCGTGTACGAGACACAATCCAACAGGACGGGCGGGATCGTGGACAACTGTTTCAACATCCTTTGCTGTCTGCTCGTGTTCTATGTTCAGCTCAATCTCCTGCAGATCAAGGAGGTCTCGCACGAGAAAAAGGTGGTCAGCGAGATGCTGCGGCAGGCGCAATATCTGTACCACAAGGAGAACATAGAGCTGATCAACATAAAGTGTCATGACATACGGCATCAGATCCACGGCGTTCTCGGGCAGAGCAACATCGAGCGCACGGAGGCGGAAAAGATCAGCGAGGCGATCTCCATCTACGACACGCTCGTGCACACGGGCAACGAGGCGGTGGACATCCTGCTCACCGAAAAGAGCCTCGTCTGCAAGAACAAGCAGATCGATCTGACCTGCATGGCGGAATGCGGCGGGCTCTCGTTCATCCGCGACAGCGACCTGTATGCGCTCTTCGGAAATCTCATGGACAACGCGATCGAGGCGGTCTCGCAGATCGCGGAAAAACAGCGCCGCTGTATCGCGCTCAACGTACATACCGTGCAGTCCTTCGTCACCGTCACCGTAAAAAATTATTATGTCGGCGAGATCGCGTTTTCCCCCGACGGTTTTCCGCTCACGAAAAAGGAAAACAGCGATTACCACGGATTCGGTGTAAAGAGCATCTTTCTGATCGCCGAAAAGTACGGCGGGAGCGTCTCCCTCCGCACGGAAGGGGCGTTTTCAAGGTCAACATTCTCTTTCCGCTTCCCGAACAAAGCTGACGCCGCCCTCACTTTGTGCAAGGCAAAGCGGGCGCACAAAACACAAACGACAAAAAGAGAGGACGAACGGCAGGATTTTCTGCCGTTTGTCCTCTCTTTTTTTGCGTTCGTCCGCGCGGCGCCGTCGTTTGTCCTCCGCCCGCATTCTCTCGTCGCGCGGGCCTTGAAAAGGTGAAAAATGGCTGTTAAAATAGTGGCCGAAAAGGGACGGCGGAGCTCATCGCGCGCAGAGCCGCCGCCCGTCAATGATTAGGAGGTAGGATATGAAACGATTCAAGATGCTGTCGGCGCTCGCGCTCGGCTGTCTGTTGGCGGGAAGCCTGGGCATGCTGGCAGGGTGCGGACCGGAGAAGGGCCCCGAGACCGATCCCGACGAGCCCGTGCTCAACTTCGTGGCGGTGGACGGGACCAACTGGGATGCGGACGTGACCATCGAGCAGAAGACGTTCAAGCTGTCTTTGGACCTGAATGCGGACAACACCCTTTCGCTTGCGGGCACCTGCACGGGCAAAGCACAGAGCAGCGGCGGCGGCCCGGGCGGCGGTTTCCCCGGCGGCGGATTCCCCGGCGGCGGATTCCCCGGCGGCGGATTTCCCGGCGGCGGGACGGACCAGCCCGAGGAAGAGGAGCCCGAAGAGCCCGAGATCACCGATTATTCCGTGTTCAACTTCGAGATGGAGGGGACCTGGACGGAAGAAAAGGGATTCGGCTATGTGCTGACCATGGACGACAAGGACGACACGGTCATCCACGTCAACTTCGACACGACGTCGGGCAGACATTATTTCAATTACTACATCGCGCCGACGCTGGACGGCGAGCAGGCGGACGAGGCGCTCGTGCGCATGGAAGCGCGCGACTCCGCTTACCGCAAGACGCTGGACGCAAACTATAAGATTTACGAAGAGCGCACCTGCACGTATATGTTCCGCGGCGGCCAGGAAGGCGGCTCGGGCAACCTCTCTTCCGCGTGGGTGTACCTGATGCCCGACGGCTCGCTCGTCTCCATCAGCGGCACTTCCAACAGCCTCACCTACAACGGCAAGGGCAGCTGGTCGGAGGACAAGACGGCGCACGTCATCACGATGGACATCAACGGCACCGCGTACAAGACCAACGCCTACTGCGACACGCCCGGGCGCGAGGGCTACCGCATGGAGTACTCCGTCTCCTCGTTCGGCGGCTCTTCGAGCATGAACCTCTACGCTTCCTGCGACGTTTCCAAGTACACCTGGGATCTGTACACGGATGCGGACTTTGAAGGGGCGAACATCCTGACGCTCACGAGCGCGGATTATAAGCTGCTGCTCACCGAAAAGGGCTATGCGAACATCGTGGACGCCGCGACGGGCAAGACCAAGTCTTTTGCGGGCAACTACACGACGGACGAAAACGGCAACTATGTCATCACGACGCAGTACGGCACCTACACCTCCGTCAAAGAGGGCTCGACCGTGACCATGGAAGTGCATTTCCCGACGAAGACAGGTTTCGGTCCCTTCGTGCAGACGATCGAGACGGTCGTGATCTTCACGGCGACGGTCTGATGGGGGAACATAGATGAACGCTCCCGCACAACAAAGATTACAGACGCTCAAGCGCATCGCAAAGCCGCTCCGCATCGCCTCTCTCGTGTTTGCGATCGTCGGCGCGCTGGCCGTCGTGCTCTTTTTGCTCATGCCCGCCGCAAACCTGCAGACGGACATCGGCAAATACGCTGACGGCTACAACTACTACGGCTGGCAGCTGACCTTTCTCGGCTGCGGCTACATCCCCGTCGCGATCTTCGCGCTGTTCGAGCCCGCGGGCTCGCTGGCGGGCGACTATGTCCCCAATACCTACGATTTCGGATTCAACATCTGGACCACCCTCGCGGTGATCCTGCCCGTTGTCGCCGCCATCGTCTGCGGCATCGTCAAGCTGAAGATGAAAAACCGCGGCAAGGCCGTCTGCGAGTTCGTCATGGCGGCGTGCTTCCTGTTCGGCGGCATCCTGCTGCTCAACGTCGTGCCCCTGTCGACGCTCGTCGCGTCCGACCTGGGCGCGGGCACGGGCTTCCGCATGCAGATCCTGCAGTCCGCGCTGGATGCGGGCACCTATCGCCTGCTGGCGTATCCTGTCGTTCTCTTCGTCATCTGCCTGCTCGCGGCGATCGTCAAGGCGGGCAACGGGGCGTTCCTGCTCTATCAGCGGTCGTATGCCCGCAAAAACAGACCCAATAACATCTCCATGGAGGAAAAAAATGGAAACAAATAACGCAAAGAAAAAGTGGATCGCACTCATCTCTGCGGTCGGATGCGTCCTTCTGGCGCTGATGATCGCCGTGACGTGCGTCATGTATTCCTTCCGCGAATACATGGATCAGTTCCTCGGCCGCGGCGACCGCGTCGTCACAGACAGCGGCGAAGGACTGGATGCGGACTATATCGACTTCGAGTGCAACAGCAAAGAGGAAGCGCTCGCAAACGCTCAGGCGATCACGCAGGAGACTGCGGAAGAGGGCATCGTCCTTCTCAAGAACGAGAACAACGCGCTGCCTCTCGCCAAGACGGCAAAGGTGACCATCCTCGGCTATTACAGCTGGCACAACAACATGTCGGGCGGCGAGGACCCCGCCACGACGGACGGCGCCGTCTCCATCGGCAAGGGCCTGGAGGAGTACTTCGACACCAACGAGGCGGTCAACGACCTGTATGACGCCGCGAAGGGCGAGTTCACCGATCCCGCCGCGTCGCTGGATTCCGCGAAGTCCACCTTCGCCGAGTACAACACCGCGATCATCACCGTCAAGCGCAACTCGGGCGAGGGCAACGACCAGGTCACCAATTCGGGCTCCGCGGAGTACAACCGCACGGGACTTTCGATCAACAACGCGGAACTCGCGCTCATCGACTATGCCTGCAAGAACTTCGGCAAAGTCATCCTCGTCGTCAACGCGGCGAACACGATGGAGCTCGGCTTCCTTGACGAAGACGATCCCAACATGAACAACGGCATCTACACCGACCCTTACAGCAAGAAGCAATATGACTTCTCCAAGCTGGACGGCGCGCTGTGGGCGGGTTGCGTGGGTTCGCAGGGCGGCAAGGCGCTCGCGCGCATCCTCGGCGGCGAGGTCAATCCCTCCGGCCATACCCCCGACGTCTATGCGCGTTATCTGCGCAACGACCCGACGTATGTCAACTTCGGCAGCTTCGAGTACACCAACAGCGCCTCCCTCAACTCCTATGCGACAAAGACCTATTTCGTCGAATACGAGGAGGACATCTACATCGGCTACCGCTACCATGAGACGGCGGCGGCAGAGGCGGCAAAGGGCAACTACGAGGGCTACGACTACGACACGAAAGTCGTCTATCCCTTCGGCTACGGCCTCTCCTATACGACTTTCTCGCGCGAATACGAGGGCACGCCTACCTATGACGAGGCGAGCGAGACCTTCACCTTCAAGGTGAAAGTCACCAACACGGGCGACAAGGCGGGCAAGGGCGTCGCGCAGATCTACGTCAACGTGCCCTGGCAGGAAGGCCAGGTCGAAAAGGCGCACGTCGTGCTCGGCGGCTTCGCAAAGACGGCTGTGATCCAGCCCGGCGCTTCCGAGACGGTCACCATCGAGATCAAACAGGATTACTTCACTTCCTATGACTATGTGACCGAAAAGGCATACCTCCTCGATGCGGGCGATTACAAGTTCTACCTCGCCTCCGACGAAGAGGGCAGCCACAGCTGGGCGAGCATCGACGAGATGACCGAGTCCGAGCGCTCCAAGGTGCTCTGGACGTACGAGATCAAGGAGAAGATCGTCTTCAACGAGGCAAACGGCAAGCGCGTCTCCGACGAGATCGTCGCGACCAACGTGATGGATGACGAGACCAACTACAAGTTCAAGCAGTACACGGGCAAATCGGTCTCGGGCGACGGCTACATCTATGACTTCACCCGCGCAGACTTTGCGGGCTCTTTCCCGACCGCGCCCACGGGGCAGGACAACGTCGTGACCGACGAGCGCGCGAAAGAGGGTATCGCAAAGTACGATGTCTGGTCGGATAAAAACCAGAACGCGCCGGACGAGCAGGGGAACGCGATCACCGAGACCCCCGAGGTGAACACGGACGAGACCTCCTACACGCTCGCCGACATGCGCGGCGTGGACATCGACGATGAAAAGTGGGACGACTACATCAACCAGTTCACCATAGATTCCATGGTCTACATGTTCTCCAACGGCGGCTGGCAGGAGGCGGCGGACGAAGAGAACGGCGTGCCCCGCAGCTACGACGCGGACAGCCCGTACGGCTTCTATGCGCATTCGCTGAGCATCAGCAACGTCAACAAGTGGTACTGCGGCGCGCCGATGGTGGCGGCGACCTTCAACACCGAGCTCGCGCACAGGCTGGGCGAGGCGTTCGGCGAAGAGGCGTTCCAGCAGAAGCAGAGCGACGGCGCTCCCATCACGGGGCTTTACGGCTACGGCATGAACCAGCACCGCTCCGCATTCGGCGGCAGAAACTATGAGTACTATTCCGAAGATCCCGTGCTCTGCGGCAAGATGGGCGCGGCAGAGGCTTCGGGCGCATCCGAAAAGGGCCTGATCGTCTTCATGAAGCACTACGTCACCAACGATCAGGAACTGCACCGTCAGGACAACGGCTACTGCTCGTGGGTCAACGAACAGGCATTCCGCGAAGTGTATCTGCGCGCGTGGGAGATCTACATGAAAGAGGCGACCATGACCGTCAATTACTACGGCACCAACGAGGACGGCGAGTATGAGATGATGAGCAAGGAAATGAGCGCGGCGACGGGCATCATGACCTGCTACAACCGCATCGGCGCGGTGTACGGCGGCGCTTCCGTCTCCATCAACGGCATCCTGCGCAACGAGTGGAACTTCACGGGCACGGTGCTTACCGACGCGGGCGGCGAACCCGATACCTACATGACCACCGACTTCGCGCTCCGCAGAGGGCAGAACCTCACGCTCTCCAACAACGGCACGAACGGCCTGTATGATTTTGAGAGCGATTCGGCGATCTGGTGGCTGAAAAACTCCACCCGCTACCTGCTCTACAACAAGGCGAACTCCAACATCATGGTCGGCATCGCTCCCGGAGAGACCTTCTACTACACGATGTCGCCCTGGCAGATCGGAATCATCGTCGGCTGGGTCGTCGTCGGCCTGCTGGCGGTCGGTGCGATCGCGCTGGATGTTCTCATCGCAAAAGACGTGATCAAGGTCAAGGAAAAGGAGAAGAAACAGAAAGGCTCCGAATACGACGAGTATTGATCCTGCATCAAAAAAAACGAGAGGGGGACCGCCCGAAAGGGCGGTCCCTTTTCCGCGCTCTGAAAAAACGGATGCGCTTTTTTTGCGGACGGATGTGCGCGGATGTGTTTTTTCGTGGCAGGACAGTCAAAAAGGGGTGGATGCGGGCGCAGATCTTTGCGGCATCGTCGCGCTTTTTCTGCCGTTTGTCTTTTCTGTGTGTCGTTTGTCACAAGATATTGAAATTCGTCCTCGCCTGTGGTATAATGGCGCCGTACGGGAGGGGATATGTTTTTCGACCAGATCGCGATCTTTTTTAGGCACATCGCCGATGTGCCGTATTATATACAGCTTTTTGCCGTGGCGCTCTCCGCCGTTCTCCTGCTCGGCGGGGGGATCGGGGGCAGGAAGGGCGCGCTTCTCTTTCTTTCTGATCTTTTCGGCGTCTTTGCCGTCCTTTTGCTGCTCAACGTGCTCTTTTCCGCGCTCGGCGGCATGTTGCGGCTGCATTTCGGTTCCTATCTGCATTTTCTGATCGGCATCGCGCTGTACGCGCTCCTTCGCAGTAAATTCACTCCGCCCGCGCGCGTCGCGATGGCGTGCGTCGTCTTTTCGACGGCGACGCTGCTCGGCACGTTCGGCACCGCGGTCGGGAATATGCTCGAGGGGTACTTCGAGGGCTTTGACATCGCGGTGACCAAATCTCTCTCTTCCGTCGCGATCGTCGGATTTTCCCTGCTCTTTTCGCGTTGGCCGCTCTCCCGCTTCGAGATGAGCTGGTTCGACGCGGTGCTCAACGGTACCTGCAACCTGCTCTCGGCGCTCCTTTTCGTCATCTACGAGCTGTGGCGGTTTTACGACTTTTCCTTCGGACAGATGGCGTTCGGCTTTTCGGGTTACGTCAGCATCGTCATCTTTTTCGTGTTCATCATCGACGTCGTCACCTATTTCATGACCTATTTCATCTGCTGCGAAAAGGAACGCGTGCTCGTCTACCAGGCAGAGCGGCAGAAGAGCCGCTCGCTCGAAGAGCTGTTAAAGCTCTCCGAGTCCCGCCTTTCCGAACTGCGCGAGGTGCGGCACGACGTCAAAAATCAGTATGCCTACATGCAGTCCATGCTCGAAGAGGGCAGATACGTCGATCTGAAGAGCTACTTCAACGAACTTTTAGGCACCTTCTCCAAGCCGCTGTACGACGTGGTGGAGAGCGGCAATGCGATGATCGACTCGGTGCTCAATCTCGAGTTGTCCAAGGTGCGCGCCGCGAATCTTAAAATGGACGTGCGCGTCGCCGTGCCGCCCGAACTCCCCTTCGCGCAGAACGGCATCCTCGCGCTGTTCACAAACGTCATCGACAACGCCGCCGAGGCGTGCGTGCGCGAGGGCTTTGCGGGCGCGCAGATCGACGTCGTCGTGGGGACGAAGGGGGATTATCTGCTCTTTTGCGTGACCAACCCGACCAAAAAGACGAGCGCGGAAGAGGAGGGCAGAACGAGCAAAGAGGACAAAAAGCTGCACGGGTTCGGCACGCGCATCATCAAAAAGGTCGTCAAAAAGTACAGAGGGTATTATCGCTGTTTTGTGCGGGACGGACAGTTTGTTTCCGAAACGCTGCTCGACATGAATTACGAAAGGAGCGGGCGCCCTGCGCACGCCACGGAGGAATGACGATGGATAAGACGTTGACGGTCGCCGTGTGCGACGACGAGGCTCCCGCGCTGGACATCATCTCCGCATCCGTCAAAAAGGTGTTCTCGACGCACGGCGTCGAGGCGCAGATCGAGGTGTTCGGACGGCCTGCCGACCTCTGGGCGGCATTGCAGAAGCAGACCTACCGTCTGCTCTTTCTGGACATCAACATGGAGGGGATGGACGGCATCCGTCTCGGGAAAAAGATCGCGCAGAGCGCCGCCCCGCCCGACATCGTGTTTGTCTCCAGCAACACTGACCGCGTGTTCGAGAGCTTCGACGTCAACCCTTTCGGGTTCGTGCGCAAGGACAATTTTCTTAAAGATCTTTCGGGCGTCATCGCGCGGTATGTCAAACAGAAACTCTCGCAGGGGAGCTCTTTTCTTCGCTTTGAACTGCGCGACCGCGGCGGGCTCGTCACGGTGGACGTCTCGCGCCTGAAATACGTCGAATGCCTGCGCAACGCGCAGAGCTTCTGCATGGACGGCGGGGAGGACCGCTCTATCTTCTCGCGCATGAAGATGCTGGAAGAACAGCTCATCCCGTTCGGGTTCGTGCGCATCCACAAGGGGTATCTCGTCAACTGCCGCTACATCTCGCGCTTCGACAACGCCTCCGTCACCCTCTCCACGGGCGAGGAGCTCCCCGTGGGGCGCTCCAAGCACGCCGAGGCGCTGGAGGCATACCTCGAATTCATCCACAGCAACGGCATCTCCATCATCGGCTGAGCGTGCAGGCACCTGCCCGAGGCTTGCGCACGCGGGTAAAAGACTCGCCGAGTCTACCCGCCCGCACGTGCAAAAAGCTCAAAAACAGGCATATTTTGCGGGCTTACGGTTCAAACCGCAGAAACGGCATCAAAAAAACACCCGTAAAGGGTGCTTTTTTGGTGCCGCTGACCGGACTCGAACCGGTACGGAGGGTTAACTCCGAGGGATTTTAAGGCAAGCAGGGTCCTCAAACATGCATCGATCATTCCTCGGAAAACAACCGAAGGATTATCGATAAATCATTAAAAAAGCCGCTTTTTTGCCTAGTTTTTATAGAAAGAAAAACCTTCGTTTTTTAAGTTATATTTGTTCATTCCCCAAATTTCCCTGGCCCTTGAAATCCCACCGGAAACACCGTCCGGCGGGATTTTTTCGTGTTAAAAATGATCAAAACGTATCATTTTTCATATATTCCCGTAGGACTAAGCTAGGTTATAAGCAAATTTTGGAGGTTTGTTTTCTGCTATGGGGCCGCTGAAGGGCGAAAAAGAAAAAAATGAAAATCGTTTTTTAAAATTTTGTCATGCCAGCAGGCATATTTTTTTGTTTTTGACTTAAATTATGTTTGCTTTTTTGATGAAACTATGGACGGAAAAAAGTTTACGTGTTAAAATGGTATTCGGGCAGTCTTGGCGACGACAATCAGATAGTTTATGTGAGGGTGAAAGTCAGAATATGTTAAAAAAGTTGGGTATGTCTCTTAAAAGCATCAATTACAAAATGCTTGTCTCGTTGATCATTCTCGGACTGTGTCCCACGATTTATACAACGGTTCGCATCTTCTTTTTGGGACAACTTCCGAGCGAATATTCTTATTCGATTGCAGGACAGCTGAGCTGGGTCAATCTTTTATACGAAATTTTGAGCGAAGCAATTATACTGCCGTTGTTTTATTTTATCGGACAAGTAGGGCAAGATAAGTCTGCTTTAGGCAATCGCGTTCGGACAGGACTGATCGTGACGTTCGGGGTATTTGCAGTTTTATCGGCATTGATCATCTCGTTTGCAAATCCTCTTTTGCGGTGGATGGCGGCAGATGAATCGATTTTATCCGCGTCTGTAACTTACATACGGATAGAAAGTGTTGCAAGCATTTTTTCCATGATGGCAAATTTCGGGCTTGTTGTTCTTGTGACCTTGAACAAGGAGAAATACGTTTATATCATCACGGGCGCTAAAGTCCTGTTGTGCATTTTGGCGGACACCTTTTTGGTTTCCACGCTGCCTTTTTCGGCAAACTTGGGCGTAAACGGAATCGGTGTTTCCAACATAATTGTCAACGTTCTTTTGCTGGGTGTTACGATCGCTATATTATACAAGGAAGGGATCAGGGTTTTTAGCAAAGAGAAACTTGAGTTTGCGTGGATGCGAGAGTTCGGAAAAATTGGGGGAATATCCGGTTTGGAATCGCTGGTTCGGAACCTTGCATATATGTTGATGGTTGTGCGTATGGTCAATGTCGTCAACGAGCAGGGAACGTATTGGGTGGCAAACAATTTCATTTGGGGATGGCTGCTTTTGCCTGTTACACAATTGGCAGAATTGATCAAGAGAGATGTCGCGGCGGATAAGAAGGCGGTTGAAGAAAAAACATTAGGCTACTTTTTCATCACGTTTCTGATCTGTGTTCTTTGGTGTGTCAGTATTCCGATGTGGAAACCGTTTATGACGAATGTATTGCAATACAGCGATGTGGACAAATTGTTTTCCTTAGTGTTGATATTGCTTGGCTTTTATGTTCTGTATGCGTTTCAGAACGTGTTCGATGCAACCTTTTACGGCCTGGGTAAAACACATTATATGGCGTTTGAATCCATTGTCACAAACGGAATCTATTATGTGGGCGCATTCATTCTTTATCTGACAGGCGTTTGGGTGCCGACACTGACGGGAATCGCTTTGTTGTTTGGGATAGGTATGGCGTTTGACAGCGTTGTGTCTTTCGGGGCGTATTGGTTCCTCCTGAAGAAAAACGGATGGAATCTACTCAGAATCAGTAGTGAAGAGAATGATGTGAAACAATAAACGAAGCGGAGCGGCAAATTTGCCGCTCCGCTCATACTTACCACTTTAATCGGCTTTTAAGGCGCTCATAAACTTCTTCAAAACTGGGAACTGTCATTTTATTGACGGCTCCTTTTATTTTGCTTTCAATGTCTTCCGGTAGGTCTTGTAGGTCTATAACCATAAAAGGCTTTTTCTTTCTTTTTACATATTGGAATGTACGATATGTACCACCCCGTTTTTCTCCGTTCCACACAACGATAACAAAATCCGATTGATCAACCATGTATTCGTTTCGTTTTTGCATACAAAAGTTAGTATACTTTTCGCTGATGACGTTGACGGAATCTGCCGCTTTACAGATTTTCTTATATCGGCGTTTATCTTCTGCGCGCCATTTCAAATCCTGACAGGGACAGGGGACTGCAATTTCAAGTGTAATGTCAGGGTAAGCGGATTTCCGTAAGTCGATAACAATTTCCGCAAAGTCTGAATATGCGCCTAACGCACCGCCTGAAATAAAGTGCCTGTATCCATCTGAAATCAGTTCAACAACTTTTTCTCGCAGCAAGGCAAGATAGCTTTTGTGTTCCATACATTTTTTATCCGCATAATCCCAAGGAAATCCCTTCGGACGGTGACCTGTAAGGCAACAAGTTTTCATTTTTCTGACAACCCCCATAAAATTTTATACAATTTTCATTATAGTAAACCTAAGAAAAAAAGTAAAGCGCGTTCTACACATAGAACTTATATTTTTTCAGTATTCCATATAATAATGGCATAGTTCATCTCATAGAACTTATGGAGGGATAAAAAATGAGATTGATCGATGCTGTTGTGGTGAGATTGCGTAAAATTATGGAGGAGAGAAAAATCACTCCGTATTATTTTCATAAAGAGGGCGGAATTGCAAAATCTACTATCTCGCAGGTTTTTAACGGGAAACAACAAAAGATCATGTTAGACCTTTTGTATCAGTTTACGTCTACCTTGGGAATCTCCTTAAAAGATTTTTTCGATGATCCGATTTTCAATGAAGTTACAGATTAAAGAAAAATATCGCTAATATATGCGCAATTTATAGACAAAAAATAAAAAGAGTGCTAAAATATTAGCACTATGAAACAGAAATACGATCTTCATGAATTTGTCGATGTTCCGACAAGGCAATCGGTGCTTTCCGCGCTTGTGGAGCGTGTGCGGGCACGCAGAAAAGAGCGGGGACTTTCGCAAAAACAGCTCGCCGTCCGTTCGGGGGTGAGCTATGCGTCCGTGCGGCGGTTCGAAACGGAAGGGGAAATTTCCCTTTCGTCGCTTTTGCGCATCGCGCAGGCGCTTGATTGCCTGCAAGATTTTGACATGCTCTTTCGGGCAAAGATGATCGTCGATTTGAAGGAGTTTCAGGGATGATCGCGGAAGTCAAAAAAGTTACGGTTCGCTACAACGGGCGGATCGTCGGGTATCTCGCGCAAATTGAGGATGGCGTCATTGGCTTTCAGTACGACGACGGGTGGCTGAAAGACGGGTTTTCGATTTCGCCGCTGTCTTTGCCGCTGCGCAAAGAGATCTTTGTGAGCAAAAAAAGGCAGTTCGACGGGTTGTACGGCGTGTTTTGGGACAGTCTTCCCGACGGTTGGGGCGAATTACTCGTCAAGCGGTATCTTGCAAAGCAGGGAATCAATTACGACAGGCTTTCGCCGCTTACCAAGCTTTCGTTGATCGGTGAAAACGGGTTGGGCGGATTGAATTACGAGCCGTCGCAATTTGCGGGAAAAGGTGCAGACGCGCCCGATTTCGATACGCTTGCGCGCGAGGTGGATAAGATCCTCAACGATGAAAACGCGGACGATCTGGACGCCGTCTATCGTCTGGGCGGTTCGAGCGGCGGAGCGCGGCCCAAGGCACATCTTCGCATTGACGGTGAGGAGTGGATTGTGAAATTTCCTTGCCGTATCGATCCGCAAGACGTCGGGGAGCTGGAATACAGGGCAAATGTTGCGGCACGGAGGTGCGGAATCGATGTCAACGAGTTTTGCCTGTTCCCGTCGCGGCTGTGTTCGGGGTATTTCGGTGCAAAGCGGTTTGATCGGAAGGCAGGGAAGCGCCTGCATGTTCTATCGCTCGCTGCGCTGTTGGAAACGACGCACCGTCAGCCCAATCTCGACTACGGGCACCTGTTCAACGTGACGGAGAATATTTGCGCCGACCCGAAGGAGATGTACGAGGTCTTTCGCCGTATGTGTTTTAATGTTTATTATGGCAACAAGGACGACCACAGTAAAAATTTTGCGTTTTTGTATGACGAAAAGATTGGGGGCTATCTCCTGTCGCCCGCGTACGATCTGACGAAAACGGTCGGGAAATTCGAGCACGAAATGACTGTCAATGGCGCAGGGAATCCTTCGGACGCGGACATCCTTGCCCTCGCCGAAGATTTTAAACTGAACCTGCAAACCTGCCGCAACATCATGGAGGGAATCAAATCAAAAATCGAGGGTTAAGAGGAAATTGTAACAACAGACAGTAAGACATCTATGGCATAATTTGCTTGTAAAGCCGACTTCGCAGAATACTTTTCCGCGGGGTCGGCTTTTTTAAAAGCGTTTTTTGGGATGAAACGAAAACGAGAATTTTTTCGATAAAAAGGTGCGGCGGACAAATTATCCGCCGTACCTTTTTATTTTAAGAGATAGTAAAATTTTTCGGATAAAATATTTATAAATCCTGATAAAGTATTGAAATGCGTGCATGGCTATGATATAATCAAAGTGTATTAATATTTAGAGGTGACTCTATGGCTCTCAGTTATAATAAACTTTGGAAATTACTTATCGATAAAGGTATGACAAAGACGGAAATGCGTCTGAAAGCAGATATCTCCACGACCACCCTCGCAAAAATGGGTAAAAATGAAACTGTTTCAATGGATGTGTTGCTGCGGATTTGTAATGTCCTTGATTGCAATGTTGGGGATATTATGGATGTAACCAAAGATTAAGGAGAAAATATGGAAACAAAAGGGTTTATTTACATTCTCACGAATCCGTCTTTTAAAGAATATGTAAAGATTGGGTATGCCGATAATGTTGAAAATCGTTTAAAACAACTTAATAATAGTGAGTGTATTCCGTTTGCGTTTAGGGTTTATGCAACGTATGAAGTTGAGGAGCGCTTGACTGATAAAAAATTGCATTCCCTTATCGATCAGCTTAATCCTAACTTGCGCTCCATTGAAAACATCGGAGGTAAAATGCGCGTAAGGGAATTTTATGCTATGTCCCCCGAACAGGCTTATTCCATTTTGGAAACTATTGCTATTTTAGGAGGGCGTAAAGATAGGTTGAAGTTGTGGGAACCGTCAGTACAGGAAAGAAAGGAAGAAGATTTGGCACAGGAGATCGAGGAGGAACACATCGAAAGGCTTTCTCCTTTTACCTTTTCAAAATGCAATATTCCTGTTGGAGCGGTGCTTACTTATTTTAACAGGGGGAAAGCAAATTCCGGAGTGGAATGTACTGTTGTAGATGATAAGACAGTCGAGTACCAAGGGAAACAATACTCTCTTTCGGCTTTGGCGACGAAACTTTCAGAAAGTAAGCATGGTGTTGCCGGGCCTAGGTATTTTAAATATAACGGTGAGTGGCTTAACACGATAAGGGCAAGAGCAGAGGGCAGGAAAGATCCGACGCGTGTAGAGGATGTTTGGGTGATTCCTTGTAATCCGAAACTTTATGATATTGTAGGTGCTTTTGAAAAGTTGGATACGATCGAATGGAGTCAGACCAATAATACGTCTGTGGGAGATACCGTTTATATTTATGTTGGCGGAGATTATAAATCCATAATGTATAAATGCGAGGTTTTAGAAACCGAACTTTATGGTAATCGTTCGGCGGATGATATAGAATTTTATAAAGATATGACCGAAAAATCGAATGTTAGATATATGCGGCTTCGCTTGATCGAAAAATACGATAAGGAGCGGTTTCCTTTGAAGGAGCTTCGCGAACACGGACTCACAAATGTTCAGGGCAGAAGCAAGGTAACTATACAACTTTTAAATTTTTTGCAGGTAGAGAGTATATAAATCGGTTGTATATTTGTTTATAAAGGGGAAATGTATGAACAGCGTTTGCAGAGAATTGTTCAGGGCAATCCATGAAGGGTTGTGGGTTTCCATTGAATATAAAAATCAAGATGAAAAGATCACGAAATATTGGATCGGAATAAAAAGATTAGATCCTAAACGCAAATCATTGATTGTGGACGGCCTTCATCTTGCAAATTTTTCGTTGCGAGAGCTGACGATATATATTGAATCCATTTTGAGTGCTGTTACGATAAAAGGTTCGTATTGTCCTGTTAACGAATGGCTTGTAAGGGATATATCTTTGCATCCGCAGAAATATAATGAGTTTTTTGGAAGTGTTGCCAATCTTAAAATACTTAATTATTTATCTGATTGCAATAAGCTGGATACGACTCCATATATGACTGATTATGCTCTTTTAAAAAATTTAGATGAAGACAGTCTTGTGGATGGAAGATATACATTAAACAATGAGCAATTTCAGGAAATAGTAAAGACTTTTCAATATGAATCTAAAACAGAAAGTGCGCAGGTAAAAATTAAGCAACTATGTATGAATGTGTTGAGCATCAATACATCCAAAGGGCTATATGTTTTGGCGCATCGTCGGTTATCATTGGATGTGCAATCCAGAACGTTGGTCGCTGACGATACAGTAACAATCAATCAAGAATATACGATAGATGGCGAAAAACAAAGCATACGATTTTTTTTGGATGCTGACGACTTTAATTTGTTGGATGATTTTGAAACTAATCGTGAATTGATCAAAGATAAGTTGATGAAAGCAAATCGTAGGGCGGGCTGCGTAGACGATCTTCCGCATTTGATAGCAATCGGTTATGATGTTGTTCTTGATCTTAATTCAGAATATTCTGCGATTTCCGATATGTATTCTGGCGGTAATAGTCCAACTAAACCAATAGAGGCTTTTTTTGGAAATTTATTGGAACGACCGATTCGCAGAAAGGAATATCCTATCGTATTATGCAACAAAAAAGCAAATTTGGACCAGCTGCTTGCTATCAGTACAGCTCTAAAATATCCGTTGACTTACGTTCAAGGACCTCCGGGAACAGGAAAAACAAATACGATCGTAAACACTATATTATCCGCTTTTTTTAATGAGCGCACTGTATTATTTGCTTCTTATAACAATCATCCGATTGATGGGGTATTTGATGCTTTAAATAGTTTGATGTATCATGGAAATGTTATACCTTTCCCGGTAATTCGTCTTGGCAATAACGATAAAATTGTCCAAGCTTTGGAATATATCAGGCTGCTGTACGAGAAGACAAAGTCTATCAATGTTTTTTTATCAACGCTCTCAAAATATAAAGAAGATCAGATCGAGCGGACCAAAAAACTTACGGTTTTGTTGAAAAAGCATGAGGAAATACTTGATCTAACGGAAAGGAAAGCAACCATTGAAAAGGTGCTGTCTACGACGAAAAATTTTTCATTTACAGTAGAATTACAAGCTAGACAATTAAATGAAATTGAAGAAAAATTAAGGAGTATCGGAGAGGTAACGAATAATGATGCGTTGGATTTGATGTCCGACGATTTCGAGGAATTGTATAAATATCTTTATTATGTTTCGGCAAAGCATATTAAGCGGTTGGGCGAACAAAAATACGATCGTTTGCGAGAAATAATTTATACTGACAGCGAGGAGAAGAAGGTAGCGGCGTTTAATCAGTATTTAAGCGATGAGGACAATGTAGAACAATTTTTACGCATTTTTCCTGTAGTCATTACGACGTGTATTTCTGCGCATAAGATCGGAAAGCCGAGACAGTATTTTGATATGGTTGTTATGGATGAAGCGAGCCAGTGTAATACGGCAATTTCGCTTGTCCCAATTTTGCGCGGCGAGAATTTGATGTTGGTGGGGGATCCGCAGCAATTAAAGCCTGTTGTATTGCTGGATTCATTGGTTAATCATAAATTGAGACAAAAATATGCGATCTCTGATGAGTATGACTATATCAACAATTCCATTTATCAAACTTTTGTTGCTGCAGATGCTGTCAGTGATGAAATTTTGTTGAGTCATCATTATAGATGTCATCCCAAAATCATTGAGTTTAATAATCGTAAATTTTATAACGAAAAATTGTTGATCGAAAGCAGCAGTAAAGAGGCTGAGCCCCTTGTATATGTTGATGTGGGGACAAATGAAACAGATTATAAAAATACATCTCCGGCAGAGTGCGATGAAATTGTCAAATATGCAAAACTACATTTCGATCGCCGTATTGGAGTCATTACACCATTTGTCAATCAGAAGAATCTTATCAACGAGGAATTGAAAAAATACGGCTGTAAAAATGTATCGTGCGGTACCGTTCATTCGTTTCAAGGCGATGAAAAAGATGTAATTTTATTTTCTCTCGCTTTGACAAGACAGACAGGGCAAAAAACATATGATTGGTTAAAGAATAATAAAGAGTTGATCAATGTGGCGGTATCTCGTGCAAAAGATAAATTTATACTTCTTGCCAGCGACGAAGATTTGTTTCGTTTGCATACACCGAATGAAAGAGATGATATTTATGAGTTAGCTGATTATGTACGGACAAATGGTAAAAGTCACGTTACTGGATTGCAGGTTTCGTCACGCGCCTTGGGAGTGAAACCTTACAGTACAGAAACAGAAGAAGCTTTTTTAATCAGTTTGAACCATGCGCTTGATAATATTGCTGTTCAGCACAGGCAATGCATTGTACATAAAGAAGTGGCTGTTTCGCAGGTGTTTCAGGAAGATTTTTCGCACCATGATCTGTTTTATACGGGACGGTTTGATTTTGTAGTTTTTGATAAGCGTACAAAACAGCCAATTCTTGCGATTGAGTTGGATGGGAAAGAACATTTTGACGATGAGACCGTAAAAGCTCGTGATCGTCAAAAAGAAGAGATTTGCCGTCAACATAACTTTCAGCTGATACGTGTGGAAAACAGTTATGCTCGTCGATATGCTTATATCAAAAATATTTTAACAGAATATTTCTCAAAGCTTTAAGATATGAGTGGTTATCAGTCAAATTAATCAATAAATCAAAGGATCCTTTGCTGATTGTATCTGTAAGTCTTGAAAATTTTGTTAAAGTAAGCTATAATACTATATAAGAAGTTAAAAGGAGTTAGGTTATGACTTTTGCTGAAAAAGTGAAGCATGTACGGGCAACGCTTTTGATCAGTCAAGAACAGCTTGCGAAAGAATTAGGGGTATCATATGTTACGGTTTCCAGATGGGAAACGAAAGAAATAGAACCGCAGTTTTTGACGAAGGCAAAATTTGATAAATTTTGCGAGGAAAAGGGGATCACGTTTGAATCTTTAGAGAGATAAAAAATGGAATTGATTGATAACAAAGCGAAGCTTTTGGGGGACGATTTAAAAAAGGAACTGGAAAAGGGAGCGAAAGTGAGGATGGTTGCTTCCTATTTTTCCATTTATGCTTTTGAAGCATTGAAAGAAGAGTTGTCTTCTGTTTCAGAATTACAGTTTATTTTCCCGAATCCTACTTTTGTTCAGGAAGGTATAAAGGATAAAATCCGGAAAGAAACGCGGGAATATTTTATTCCCAAGCCTTTACGTGAAAGCTCTCTTTATGGGACGGAGTTCGAAATACGATTGCGCAATCAGTTGACGCAGAAAGTGATCGCAAAAGAATGTGCTGAATGGATCCGAGAAAAAGTAAAATTCAAGTCCAATATAACCGATGGGGAGTTGCAGAACTTTATCTACATAGAAAATGCAGATCATAAAGTTATTTATACGCCTATTCGCGGTTTTACTTCTGTTGATTTAGGTTATGAAAAAAACAACATGATCTATCAGGGCATCATGAAAAATGATGAAGAAAGCTATGCTAAGTTTTTTTTCAATCAGTTCAGATATATATGGGATGACGATGCCAAAGTTCAGGATGTAACACAGTCGATCGTTGATTATATATCTTCTGCTTATATTGATAATTCTCCGGAATTCATTTATTTTGTGACATTATACAATATTTTCAGTGAATTTTTAGACGACATCATGTCAGAAGATTTTATGCCTAACGAAGGGACCGGATTTAAAAATTCATTGGTTTGGCAGAAACTTTACTCGTTCCAAAGAGATGGGGCAATCGGTGTCATTCAAAAACTGGAAAAATACAACGGCTGTATTTTAGCGGACTCAGTCGGACTCGGTAAGACATTTACAGCGCTTGCCGTGATGAAATATTATGCTTCGCGAAATAAAAATATTTTGGTTTTAACACCGAAAAAGCTGGCGAATAACTGGAACCAGTATCGTGATAATGTCCGAACAAATCTTTTTTATCGTGACAGGATTCATTTTGATGTGCTGTATCATACCGATCTTGGCAGAAAGCATGGTTTTTCCAACGGTCACGATCTTTCAAAATTTAATTGGGATAATTATGATCTTGTTGTCATCGACGAATCGCACAACTTCCGCAATGCAAACAGTTATAGAGATAAGGAAACGCGTTACGATTTTTTAATCAATAAAGTTTTGAAAAGCGGTGTAAAGACGAAAGTTTTAATGCTTTCGGCAACGCCAGTAAACAATCGGTTTACGGATTTGAAAAACCAGCTTGCTCTTGCTTACGGCGACGATTATGCCGAATTTAATCAACGGCTTGACACTTCAAAAAGTTTTGACGTAGTGCTTGCAAACGCGCAGAGGGCGTTTAATGAGTGGACGAAACTTCCGAAAGAGGAGCGAAAGGCGGCGGACTTGATGTCCCGCCTGGATATTGATTTTTCTATTTTGCTCGACAATGTTACCATTGCCCGCAGCAGAAAGCATATCACAAGATATTATGACACGTCCGAGATCGGCTCTTTTCCTGCAAGAAGAAAGCCTGTTTCCTATTATTGCGATATAGCTCGTAAAGAGGATACTCTCTCTTACAACGATATCTTTAACACATTGATGGGCTTGACGATGGGAGTATATGCACCGATGAATTATATTCTGCCCAGTCGAGTTGCAAAGTATGAAGCGTTATACGATACGAAAGTAGGGAAAGCAACGCTCAAACAGGTCAACCGTGAACATGCGCTGCAGCGTTTGATGACCATCAATATGCTTAAGCGGCTTGAATCCTGCGTAGACTCCTTCCGCAAGACGGTGCGCAATATTTGCGACGTAAATAAGCGTACATATGAGTCCATTCTTGAATTTGAAAGGGACAAGCTGTCTTCCAAAAGTATGGATTTTTCTCAGATCGATGAGGAAATGTTCGAGGATGAAGACTTTGACATCACAAATGACGGAACGCTCGGGAAAGTCAGAATTGACTTTTCCGATATGGATTTGTTGCTGTGGAAGCGTGACTTAAAACAAGATATAGACACTTTGGAAGCTTTGTACGATCTGATGTGTTATGTTACGCCCGAACGCGATTTAAAGCTTAAGAAACTGATCGAAGTTGTAAAAGACAAAATCGAAAACCCGTTCAATGCGGGCAATCGGAAGATTCTTATCTTTTCAGCGTTTGCGGATACGACAAATTATTTGTATGATAATCTTGCTCCCAAATTGTTGAAAAAATACGGCTTGTACAGCGCAAGAATACAGGGTTCCCAGAGCGGCAATGCGACGAACGTGCGCGGCGATAAAGACACGGACAGATTGCTTACTCTTTTTTCGCCTGTTTCAAAAGAACGTGACGTTGCATATCCTGCGGACAAGGATGTAAATATTGACGTCCTGATTGCAACCGACTGCGTCAGTGAAGGGCAGAACTTGCAGGATTGCGACATTTGTATCAATTACGATATTCATTGGAATCCTGTCAGAATAGTACAGAGATTCGGACGTATCGATCGTATCGGTAGTAAAAATGCGTATATTCAGCTTGTGAACTTTTGGCCCAACGTGTCTTTAGATGAATACATCAACCTAAATGCCCGCGTAGAGAACAGGATGATGCTTGTAGATGCGACGGCAACGGGCGACGACAATATTATCGCGAGTGAACAGGCAGATCTTGATTATCGTAAGGAGCAACTGAAAAAACTACAAGAGGGAAATTTGCAGGATCTGGAAGATGTGGACGGCAGCATCACCATTACCGATTTGGGGCTGAACGAGTTCAGAATGGATATGGTGGCGTATATTAAGGCGCACGGAGAACCGAAAAACATTGCGCACGGTCTGTATTGTGTGGTGCCGCACGATGAGGAAAAGAATATTCCGAAAGGCGTGATCTTTGTGCTCAAAAACCGCAACCCGTCTGTCAATATCGGGAACAAAAACAGATTGCATCCCTATTATCTTGTCTATCTTGATGAAGAGGGGAATGTTGTCCATAACCATATGGACGTAAAGAACATTCTTGACGTGATCCGCACGACTTGCAAGCATCAAACGCAGCCGATTGCGGAATTGTGCCGTGCTTATAACAGAGAAACAAAAGACGGATACAAAATGGACAAGTACAGTCATTTGCTCGATAAAAGCATCCAGTCGATCATGGACGTGAAAGAGGCGAACGATCTGGATACATTGTTTAATTCTGGTTCGTCAGTACTGTTCGGTGCGGGATTGAAGGGGCTGGAAGATTTTGAACTTATCACGTTTGTTGTTATAAAATAAGGGGAGAAAATGTTTGAATTCAGTTCGAAAACGCGGGTAGACCGACCGTTTAAGATAACCGATCTGTTTCGGCAGATGAATGCGAGCAAAGAGGCAAAGAAGGATGCCGCTTGTATTGAAAAGATTGTTTTAAAAAACGTCCTTTCGCCGACTACTTTAAATTGCGAAGCGGACAAGGAAATTAAAGAAATATATGTGTTTGAGATAACCGTATCTTCCAGAACAGTACCCGAAATTTTTATCAAAGAACTGGATCAGAGCATTAAATTACATACTTTATTCAATATACGGGACGGCAATTTTGAGCTTTCCATGATCTCCTATAAAACAGGGAACGCAAAGGGGAAATATTATGCGACAAACTGGGAGTCCGATCCTGACTTTTCCGTTCCCCTTGTCAACAGCGTGCCCGAGCTTTATAAATATATCCTTTCAAAATTTTTGAAATATCCGCCCTTTGAAGAGGAATCGGTGGGGGAATATTTGAAGCGTTACAACCAGCTTATCAAGCTCGATTATCAAATCAATTCTACCACCATTGCCATCGCGCGGGAAAATCAGTCCAAACGTAAATTTGAATACAACGCAAGGTTGAAACAGTATAAAGAAGAAAGGGAGAAATTATTGCAAAATGGATAACAAGGTAATACAGAAATCTGCTGAAATTTCTTCAAAAATATGCCGGGTAAAAAATCCGTTGCAATTTATTCCGCAAATTAATTTTTCCGAAATTAAAGATGCTTTAGCGCCCATTAACGAAATAGTAAAATCGATAGCAGCTATAGCAGAGGAGACAAAAAGAATTATTTCTCCTTTTTATGATTGGGTAAAAAGTTTTGATTTTACTAATATTTTAAATCTGAGTGGATTAGAGTTTAAGCATTTTAAAGAAATGCATGCGTTTTATATGGATGTACTGTATAAAGCAAAATGGTTTCCTTATGTTGGTTGGAATGCCGACGTGGAATTATTTTTTGATATTTCAGAAATAATAAATTCTAAAAAACGCATGAGTAAAAAGGCAATTCAGGAACTCGATCGTACAATTTTTCGTTATTACAATGATCAAGAAATACAGCAGATAAAAAAATCATGGAAATCTTGTATTTCAGATAAAGTGCGAAAAAAAATCATGTTACAAGCACTTGAAGCCTATTTTAGAAAAGAATATGCCGTTACGTCGATTATTTTATCTTTACAATGGCACGGGTTAATTTATGAAAAGGCAGGGGAGATAGAAAATGGGTACGGTGATAAAAAGGTTAAAGAATATTTCCGAGAACTTATCAATCGAGATGGATATGATGAGGTGTTTAAGTCCTATCTCGATGATTTTGCATTATATCAATGCTATAAAAAAGAGGAAGTAATAACAGATGCCCCAGGGAGAAATGCAAACGCACATGCGTGGTATAATCGTTATCCTACAAAAAAAGAAGCGCTTAATGCAATCTTATTGACAGACTTTATTTTAAATTTGAAACCTATTACAAATAATGGATAACCTTGAAATAAAAACATTGAAATTCAATCAAAACAATTGAGAATTTGCCTATTTAGATTGAAAAAATAAAATATAAAAAGTTAAAACTTAGGAGAATAAAAATGCCAATAAAAGTTTTCATTTCATATTCATGGGATAGTGAAGAGCACCAAGATTGGATAGCTAATTTAGCCGCTACATTAAGAAGATATGGAATACAAGCAGATTTTGATTCATCAGAGGTTCAATACAATCTTTATCAGATGATGGTTCAAAAGATTAGCTCGTATGATAAAATTGTTGTTGTAGTTACACAGTGCTATACAGATAAAGCCAATAGTTTTTCAGGCGGAGTTGGGACGGAAACCAAATTATTGCTTAATCATTATGTAAATGATGAATCAAGAATAGTAGTGATAAAAAGAGAAAACTGCGATGTTCCTTTCTATCTTCAGGGATATGAATTTATTGATTTGTCAATAGAAACGGAATCATCAATAGAAAATTTAGTAAGAAAAATTAACGATATTCCAAAATATAGTTTGCCATCGGTTGAACAAGAGAGAAAGACTGTAGGAAGCAAACATGTTGATGGCTTTAATATGGGTAATTTGATTCCAGACCTGCGTGCTGTTACACCGCAAGGTAAAGATGAATACCTTAGAGAGCAGTTTAATATTGCTGATAAAAAGATTTTGGAGTTATTACAGCAGACAAAGCAAAAAAATCCAGGGTTAAATGTAGAGCATGAGAAAAGAGAAGTCAATGTTCCTTCAGGATCAAGCGTTTGGGATGGAAACTCACTTCGACAAAAAGTAAACCATTATACTGTGAGTTCTTATTATGTTAAATACCAAGGGAAAGAAGCGTATTACAAGATTTGGTTATCTTTAAGTGATAGTATGATGGGTAAAGGAATATTTGGAAATTCTGAGAGACCGCTTTTTTCGGGAAATGGACAAGAATTTAATTCTTTTCAACTTTGGGTGTATGTTTCTCATTCGTCAAAGCAACCATGCTTAGAAAGTAATGGAATTTGGGGAAGTGGATTAATTTCAAATGGTAAAGAATTGGGCGAATATATTTTTAAGCAACTGATGGAGCAAATACAGAGAATATAAGATATTTATAACTTTAACAAATGAAAAACAGGAGGGGATAAAGTGGCTGATAATAATCTTGCAGTAGCAGAAAAAATTGTTTTTACTGAATACCCTGAGCAAATGGACAAATATTTTCAGGACAGGAAATTGGTAGTAAAAACTTTTCCTAATAGATTTCAACATTTAAGGGAAGCAGATTTTCCTGATTTTGAAATTACTAGCGCTCGGCAATGTTATGATTTTATAGAAGAAGAGCTAAAATTTTGGGATGATAAAGACATCCGGACTAAATCTTGTATTGGGGCGTTTTATTCAAAACTGGTAAATGCTAAGGACAAATTTAATTCTGCAAAACGGTTTTATGAAAGCAATCAGGCCGCAAATGCAAAACCTTTAATGGTTAATTTGTGCTCAGAGCTCAGCCAGGAATATCTTTATTCAAAAACAAAACTTGCGCATTTTTTAAGACAATATAAAGCTAATGATAGTACATTTTTTGACGGTTTAAATTTTGCCTTGTGTGCCAATCCTGCTAATCAGCTATCAAATTATGTGGGTACGCATATTGGCTTTGCTGTAGGTTTGGAATACTTGAAAGTTGTGCAACCTGCGCAAACAATGGCGAAAGAGGAACTTGATAAATTTTCAGAGAATGTAAAAATTGCTTCAGATTCCTATGCCGAGTTAAATAAAAGATATACTGCGGCTTTTCACGAACAAGAAAAACGAATTGAAGAGATCAAACAGCATAATGATGATGCGATAAAAAATTTAGAAACAAAAAGTGCAGCTTATTTTAGCGAAAGGGATAAGCAATGTGCAGATTTGGAAAATTTATACGAGAACAAACTTAGAATAGAAAAGCCGGCGGATTATTGGAAACAAATGTCGGAAATGTACGCGAGAAAGGGGAAAGTATGGTTGATAGCAGGGTGCTTGCTTGCGGCGTTAATTATTGCAATGTTAATTTGTATTATAATTTTCGTGCCGAACGTTTTTGACGCTGATTCACATTGGTTTGATATTTTGAAGAATTCTGCGATTGTTACGGTGATAGCAGGTGTTGCAATTTATGTTTTGCGTATTTTTGTAAAAATGGCATTAAGTTCTTTCCACTTAGGAAGAGACGCAAAAGAGCGCGAGCAACTTTCGTATTATTATCTGTCTTTGATTGAAGGAAAGGCAATTACTGATCGGGAAAGAGCCTTGATAATTAATTCTTTGTTCAGTCGTTCTGATACGGGATTATTAAAGGGAGACTCCGCCCCTACGATGGCAACAAATATTTCAGATATTATTGAAACGGTTACAAAGAAATAATAAGGAGCAAGAGAATGGACAAGCTTGAAATGAAAACGGCGAGGATTTCGCAGGAGAATATTGAAAAAATCAGAGGACTGTTTCCGAATGCGGTGACGGAAATCAGAAAAGACGGTAAGGTGGAGCTTGCCGTGGATTTTGACGTTTTAAAACAGGAACTTTCGGATAGCCTTATCGAGGCGGGGCAGGAACGCTATCAGATGACTTGGCCGGATAAGAAAAAGTCTGTTGTGCTTGCAAATTCCGCTATTTCTGCCACCTTGCGTCCGTGCAGGGAAGAATCTGTCGATTTTGATACCACGCAGAATTTGTATATCGAAGGGGACAACCTCGATGTGCTGAAACTTTTGCGCGAAACTTACCTCGGCAAAGTCAAGATGATTTATATCGATCCGCCTTATAATACGGGCAACGACTTTGTATATGAAGATGATTTTGCGCAATCTGCCGACGACTATAAGGGAAACAGTGGACAGTACGACGAGCAGGGCAACCGGCTTGTAAAAAATTTGGATAGCAACGGCCGTTTTCATACTGATTGGCTGAATATGATTTATCCGCGCTTGAAAATTGCGCGCGATTTGCTCTCTGATAATGGCGTTATTTTTATTTCCATTGACGACAACGAGCAGGCAAATTTGAAGAAGATTTGTGATGAAGTTTTTGGGGAAAGTAATTTTATAGCTCAATGTGTTAGAAGGACTATAAATTCAGGTAAACATGATACAGTAACAATAGCGCCTTTTCATGAATATGTATTAATTTATGGAAAAAATATTGCAAATATTGTTTTGTTAAAAAAGCCTAAAGGTGACGAGGAAAGAGATAGGTTGTATAAAGAAAAAGATGAGTATTTGGCTGAAAGAGGTCGCTATTATATTACTCAATTAAATAAAAATAGTCTGCAATATTCTGATGCACTTAATTATCCGATTGTTGGACCTGATGGGGTGGATATTTGGCCAGGTAATGGCTTTGACGATAAAGTATGGATATGGAGATGGTCTAAAAATAAAGTAGCATGGGGAATTAAAAACGGTTATATTGTTTTTAAAAAAAGTGGTGATAAATATAAAGTATATACTAAATCTTATGAATACAGGGATAAAGATGGTAATCCTATAAATCGAGACAATCCCTATTCTACTCTTGAATTTATTGCAAAAGAGTATGCTAATTTCAACGCAACCCCAGAATTAGAAAAATTATTTGATGGTAAAAAATATTTTGATTTTCCTAAATCAATTGTATTCTTATACGAGCTTATAAAACTATCAAATCTAAAGGATAATGATATTGTTCTTGACTTTTTCAGCGGGTCGGCGACGACGGCACACGCGGTGATGCAATTAAATGCAGAAGACGGTGGCAACCGAAAGTTTATCATGGTGCAGTTACCCGAAAAATGCGACGAAAATGGCGAGGCATACAAGGCAGGATACAAAACAATTTGCGAAATCGGCAAAGAGCGCATCCGCCGCGCCGGCAAGAAAATCAAAGAGGAAACGGGGAAGACGGATTTGGATACAGGTTTCCGCGTGTTAAAACTTGATTCGTCCAATATGCAGGATGTATTCTATAATCCCGCCGCCATGACACAAGATTTGCTTTCGACTACGATTGACAATGTCAAACCTGATCGCACGCCGATGGACTTACTGTTCCAGATCATGCTTGAACTCGGCGTTCAGCTTTCCGCCAAAATTGAAGAAAAGGAAATCTGCGGCAAAAAATACTATGTCGTCAACGAAAACGAGATCATCGCTTGTTTTGATGACAACCTGAATAATGACGTTATCACAGAAATTGCAAAACAGCAGCCGCTCTATGCCGTCTTCAAAGACAAGTCCTTTGCAACCGACTCCGTCGGTATCAACAACGAGCAGCTCTTCAAAACCTACTCCCCGACAACTGAAGTCAAGGTAATTTAATTATGAATAATATAAAAGATTGTCTTATATGTGGAAACAAGCATGCATCATACAGAAGTGATGCTGTTTCCAGTGCATATATAATGGAGTGTCCAATATGTGGACGTTATATTCTAAATAGTGCTTCAGCGTTAAAAAGATACGAGAAAAATTCAGAAATTAAACAAAAGATAAAGCTATATTTGTTTTATCATAAAAATGAAAATTATAAGTTTATTGGTACCGATGATGAATTTGAAGATATTAGATTGTGTGGCTCACGTGAAATAGAAAAATTAAAAGTGAAGCACATTACCTTAGAGCAAATTCAAAATTGGTATCCAAAAACCTTTGCGGAAAAAACAGATAAAATCTTATTATATCTTGCTCAACGCAGTAATTATGACGGAGAAGATATAAAATTATCAAAGAAAGAAGCTACTTTACTGTTTTTTATGTATAATGATCCATGTTTTAATAATGATTGGGATTTTGAATTTAAATATTATTTAAATTTTTTTGCGAAAAATGGATATTTTGACGGTTTTGAAGACATTGATTTATTAGAATATGTTGATGCAATAGATGATACAGAAAACTCTATTGCCATTACTTTATCGCCAAAAGCATTAGAGCGAGTATATGAATTACAAAAGACACAAGCAAACAATAAAAAAGATTTTGTAGCAATGAAATTTGGGGCTGAAACAGATGCTTTGCGTGTAAAAATAAAAGAAGGCATAGTAAATGCTGAATTTGAGCCGATTATTATGGATGAGATAGAGCATAATCATCAAATTGTTCCTGAAATGCTTTATCAAATAAAAAACAGTCGTTTCGTAATAGCGGAGCTTTCTCACCATAATAACGGCGCGTACTATGAAGCGGGATATGCTTTAGGTATGGGAAAAGAAGTAATACATATCTGTAAAAAAGATGAGTTAAAAAGTGGATTACATTTTGATGTTGCACAAGTAAATACTATAGTTTATGAAAATATAGATGAACTTCCAAACAGAATTTTTAAAAGAATAAAGGCAACTATTCTTTAAAAAAAATTTTTGCGAGAATTCAGGAGCGTGTATGGATAATATAGATAAAAAATTTAATTCTGTGTTTGAAGGGTTATCCAAAACTCTTAATGCAGTCGATTCTGAACTTGATTTATTAAAAAAAATAAATGCTGAGCAAAAGGAAGAACTTAAAAAAAGCAAACGTTTTAATATAATAATGTTTGTTATAGCGATTGTATCATTAGTAGTATCTTTAGCAAGCCTTGGGATTGCGTTTTTATAAGGTAGCATTATGAAATTTAAATTTAAAATTCAACAATATCAGACGGATGCGGTGAATGCGATTGCCGATGTGTTCCAAGGGCAGCCGTATCAGTCACAAACAAGATATACTATGGACAAGGGCATCATTAAGCAAAAGGCGCAGATGTCTATCTTCGATTCCGGTATGGGAGGGCAATCGGAAGACGACGATGTGGGTTTTGCTAATGCTTATATCAAACTTACTCCGCAACAGCTTTTGGAGAATATCAAAAATATTCAATCGCTTGCCAACATTCAGGAATCGCAGACGCTTTCGCGCAAATTCGGCGTGGTTGATCTCGATGTGGAAATGGAGACGGGAACAGGCAAGACGTATGTCTATATCAAATCCATGTTCGAGCTGAACAAGCGTTATGGCTTTTCCAAATTCATCGTCGTGGTGCCGAGTATTGCAATCCGTGAAGGAGTTAAAAAGTCCTTTGAAATGACGCAGGATCACTTTATGGATACATACGGCAAAAAGGCGCGTTTTTTCATCTACAATTCCAAGCGCCTCAATGAGATTGAACAATTTTCTTCCACGAACGCCATTAACGTGATGATCATCAACATTCAGGCGTTCAACGCACGCGGTGCGGATGCTCGCCGTATTTATGAAGCGCTGGACGAGTTCCAAAGCCGCAAACCGATCGACGTCATTGCCCGCAATCGTCCGATCATCATTCTGGACGAGCCGCAGAAAATGGGAGGGGAAGCGACACAGGAGTCTTTGCAAAAGTTCAATCCGCTTTTCTCCATGAATTTTTCGGCAACGCATAAAACACAGCACAATCTTATCTATGTCCTCGATGCGCTGGATGCGTTCAATAAAAAACTTGTCAAAAAGATACAGGTCAAGGGCTTTACTGTCAAAAACTTGCGCGGCACCAACGGATATTTGTATTTGCAGGACATTCTTCTTTCGCCCTCCAAACCGCCGATCGCGCGCATGGAAATGGAGATCCAGTACAAAAGCGGCAAAGTAAATCGCGAAACGCGACTTTTCAAAGTCGGTGATAATCTTTTCCAGGCATCCAATGAAATGGAGCAATACAGAAACGGATTTGTTATCAATGAGATCAATCCGTTTAACAACACCGTATCTTTTATCAACGGGAACGTGTTGGAACTCGGAAAAGCGACGGGAGAAGTGTCCGAGATGGATATGCGCCGCATTCAGATCCGAGAAACCATCCGTTCGCACTTTGAGAAAGAGGAGGAACTCTTTGAGCGCGGTATCAAAGTGTTGTCGCTGTTCTTTATTGACGAGGTTGCAAAATACAGGCAATATGACGAAAACGGCGAAGAAATCAACGGTGTCTATGGAAATATTTTTGAAGAGGAATATAACAAAGTAGTCAACGATTATATCACTCTGTTTGATACGCCTTATGTCAGATATTTAAAGTCCACAACGGCAGCAAAAGCGCACAACGGGTATTTTTCTATTGACAAAAAGGGAAGGAAGGTGGATTCCGAGGTCAAGCGCGGCAGTGATATTTCGGACGACGTATCTGCTTACGATCTAATTTTGAAGGACAAGGAGCGCCTTTTATCCTTTGAAGAGCCGACGCGATTTATCTTTTCACATTCCGCGCTCCGTGAAGGCTGGGATAATCCAAATGTCTTTCAAATCTGCACATTGAAACACAGCAGTTCCAATGTACAGCGCAGGCAGGAGGTCGGGCGTGGTTTAAGGCTTTGTGTCAATTCTTCGGGCGAAAGGATGGATTCGACGATTCCCAATTTTGATGTGCATGAAATGAATGTCTTAACGGTCGTTGCAAACGATTCTTATGAAGATTTTGTAAAAGGGCTGCAAACGGAGATGAAAGAAACTTTGTACGAGCGGCCGTCGCGTGCGTCCAAAGAGTTCTTTGCCGGGAAAAAGATTGTCGTTGGAGGGGAGGAGAGAATTATTACGCCTCAACAGGCAACGGCAATTTACAGGTATCTTTTAAAAAATGATTATATCGACGATTCGGATAAGCCTACTGATACCTATAAGAACGCAGTTGCAAACGGGACGCTCGAACCTATGCCGTATGAATTGGAGCCGATGGCGGAAGTCGTACACAAGCTTATACAATCCGTTTACGATGCGGATGCTCTTGGCAGTATGGTGGAAAATGCCCATCAGTCAAAAGTTCAGGATAACCGACTGAATGAGAACTTCAATAAAAAAGAATTCCAAAAACTGTGGAGCCTCATCAACCATAAATATGCCTATACCGTAGAGTTTGATTCAGAAGAACTTATCCGAAATGCAATCAAGGCGATCGATGAAAACCTGTTTGTTACGTCATTGACATATACTGTGTCGACGGGTGAGCAGAAAGAGCATATCGATAGTGATGAGATTAAAAATGCAATGTCTTTTAAGTCGGCAAAAACGCGGACGGAGACGATCCGAACAGCCGCAAGCGATACGATCAAATATGATTTGCTCGGTAAAATTGCGTCGGAGACTTCTTTGACAAGAAAGACAGTTGCTGAAATTCTCAAATCCATCCGTGCTGATAAATTTGCTTGCTACAAACAAAATCCGGAAGACTTTATTAACAAAGTCTCAAAGCTCATCAATGAGCAGAAAGCATCGATTATTGTAGAGCGTGTAAGCTACAATCAGATTGACGGGAGCTTTGATTCTGCAATTTTTACTGAGTCGAAAGCAACCGGTGAGTTTAAGTATGCTTTCAAAGCGGACAAGCATATAAGAGATTATGTTTTTGTTGACGGATTCAATAAAGATGCATCAACTGAAAGACGTTTTGCTGAGGAACTTGATGGGGCGGATGAAGTCTGCGTCTATGCAAAGCTTCCGAAAGCGTTTTATATTCCGACGCCCGTTGGAAATTATAGTCCCGACTGGGCGATTGCTTTCAAGGAAGGAAGTGTTAAACATATCTATTTTGTCGCTGAAACAAAGGGCAGTCTTGATTCCATGGAGCTGCGTGGCGTCGAACAAGCAAAGATCGATTGCGCCAAAAAGCTGTTTAATAAGATGTCTACCAGTAAAGTAAGATATGAATATGTGACGAATTATGGCGATCTTCTTGATAAGATGAATGGAATGTTGTAAATTCAAAGCATAAGGAAAGCCGCTGAAAATAATCAGCGGCTTTTTAATGTCTGCGAAGAGAGTGCTTTTTTTTGATTGTACTTGACAATAACGTTTCAATATGCTATAATACAAACAAATGTTCGTTTTTTTTGGAGAGAGGGAATGGAGAAAAATAGCTGCGGAACGGGAGAAGAAAAGGTAAAGAAACGGAAAAGGCACAATAAGCATACTTTCGGTGAGCCTGGAGATATGACCGTCCACAAGAACAAATTCGGCTTTGTAGAAATCGAAAATCCCGTGTATTACGACAATAATTATTATCATGCTCCGCCGCAGTTTCTGATGCGAAAGGCAACGCCTGAAGAGCGGAGAGAGATGGTTCTAAACTATATTATCCGTCGAAACGGAAAAACGATAATTTTAGATAATCTCGCCAATAAACTTGCCGTGTCCAAACGTACGATCCAGTCGCTAATGAAGAGTTTAAAGGACGAAGAGCTGATCGATGTTCAACCAACGTTCGACAAACAGGGAAAGCAGAGGCATAATTCTTATCGGTATATCGGCCCGCCAGTCGAAAAGTTTGGTTCAGGGTTGACGATAGGAATGCTTTACGATGTCAAAAACAGGGCTGGTTTTCGTGACTGGGATTGGGAGGAGTACAGTTATAAAAACAAGGGATGTTTTGACTTACAAGATTTGTATATCTCAAAAAGTCATCGTCGTAAAGCGCGAGGGAAATATCTTGAACATTTTAAGAAAGATGAGTCTGCGTGTATCAGAAATCCGAAATATCTTGCAATCAGATATAGTCATTTCATATCGAAAAAGGACGGAAAAGAGACACCGGTTGAGTACATAAGGATTAACTATAAGACAGGAGAGGTGTATGATTGCCGTCCCGGAGGACTGTCTTCTGACGGAACTAAGAAATTTAAAATTGATTTTACTGAGCGTGAAATTGCCTTTACACTGTTCGGGATCCAGTTCGGAGGGGTGTTAGAAGGGAGCGAGGATAATCCAAAGATAACCATTTTTAATCTCAGAACAGAGGAAACTTATACACGGTTTACGTATTGGGGAGAAAATTATCTTCATTTTGTGTGGGATGCGGAAGACGACGACAGAGAGGAGAATTTGATTATTCACGGGGAATTTACAAGTAAATAGATAGGACTTCAGATAGCCGAGCAGAGATGCTCGGCTATTTTTTTTAAAAAACGTCAAAGTTAGTAGGGTGAAATTTCACGATGTCATATGTAGGGAAAAATTTGATAAATTTCCTTATCACAAAGATGCGGGAGGTGGAAAATGAAGTAGCAAGATAGGGCAAAGCCGAAGCGCCGTAAAACATCGGCAAAATAAAACGCGAGGAGGAGAAGGATTGAAACAATTTACATTTTACAAGCTGTATTCGGACATTTTAGACGGAATGAACGATACGGATGCGGGCAAGTTTGCAATGCGGATATGTGAGTACGAGTTCGAGGACAAGCTGCCGGAAGAGGATTTGAACGGTAAAGAACGTTTTTATTGGAACAACATTGCGGACATGCTTGCAGAGGTCAAGGAGGCAGAAAGCAGCGGCAGGTCGCTCAAGAGGTATAACCTTCGTTCGGAGCATTTTACGTTCTATGAAACGTATTTTGATGCAATGAAGTTATTGAAGGGAAATGAGTTGGGTGCGTTTGTTAAAGCAATTTGCGGCTATATGTTTCAAGGGACTGAGCCGCAGTTCAAGGATGTGAGCATACAGGGATATTTCAACATTTGCAGGTTAAAGATGGATACTTCCAAAAAACGAAAGAGCAGCGGAAGTAAGGGAGGGATAAACAAAAAGCGCAAGGTATCGACCGTGGAAACGGATAGTATATTGAAGAATGATTTCCCTACACAAGAAAGTTCCGCGGAGGAAGTCTCCGCGTTGCCTTTGACTTATGAGCAATTCAGAAGCGAGCATCGCGACTTACAGGGAGACTTGTTCGGAAATGCAGAGCGGTATAAAACGACGCTGGATTGGTCAGATGTTGCTACAAAGTTAGGGAGAGACATGGATCTGCAAAGAGAGTGCGATATTTACCGCCTTATAAAACGGTATGAACAAAAATACGGTCAAAAAGGGTAAGCAAAAATGAACGGGGAGGTGGTACGATTTTGCCTAAAAAAGGAAGCAGGTTAAGGAAAGTGGGATAATTCCCACTTTCGACGGATTTTGCTTTCCGCAAAAAGAAAAGCGGGAAACCCGCCTTTTCAAAAAAAATTGGGGAAGAGGCTTGACAAAACGCAAAAAGTGTGGTATCGTATCGATACGATAAATATAAAAGGAGAGATGCAAATGAAAACAGTATTGCATGCAAGCGGAAAAGCGATCGGTACGATGCTGAAAGTTGCGCTGATAGGGGTGTTGCTCGTGGGACATCTAGCGGCAAATTTTATCGGTTTGATTGTTTGCGCGGTTACGGAGGGATAAAGATGGAGAGAAAAGAAAACACACCTATGCGCGAAACTCGTAGACGGTACGAGGAGAGGAACAAAGAACAGAGAAAGCAAAAAAGCGGAAACTTCGGGACGATGATCCCGCGGGGGCTTTTCGAGGAGATCAATTCGTTCTTAAAACGGTATGGCTATACGAAAGTACAGTTGATCGAGGCGGGGTACAAAGCCTTGCAGGACGATGCTGCCGAACACAACCTTGCGCTCGGCAAACTTGTGGACGGCTATGACGATTTCTTTTCGAGCGAGTTGGAAGCCTTTGAAAAGCAGAAGAAAGACAACTGAATCGCAAAAACTTAGGGAACGTGGGAAGTCTCTCGTTCAGGAGACGGACGACTATAAGAAATGCGGAAATCACAACTGAATGAATTCGCAGTCATGCGGCGAGAAGCGACCACAGCGTGAACGAGCCGTCGCTGTAATCGCCGCGTGCGCGAAAATACGGACAGGAGCAATTTGTGAGCGGCATTGCCGCGATCCGCACAAATAAATCATAAGGAGAAGTGACACAGGAAGAATTATTAAACATTGTACATGAACTCAGAAACAACAAAGACTGTTCCGATGAACAGCTTTGCGAAGTGATCAAGGCTGCAAACCAGACCATAAATTTTGAAAACATCGCCAAGCTCATCGGAGAAAGACCTGCAACAGAGGAAAGCGAAGGCAAAAAAGCGGCAGTCAAATTTACTCAACAGGAGATAAACAGAATGCCGCAGAAATTCAAAAAAATATTCAAATTTAACAATGTAGTCGCGCATATCATTATGCGCAAAGGGAACGTTTACGAGGTGCGCTGCATGATCGACGGCGTGCGCTACTCGGGCTCGTCCAAAAATCTTGCAACAGCCAAGGCAAAATTTATTGACAGTCTCATTCACGGAGGCAAGAGGAGACGCAAGCCTGCAAAGCCGAAAGTGATGTTCAATGACTATTTTCTGCGTTGGCTGGAAACGGTAAAGAAGCCGTACATAAAGGAAAGTACTTACGCCGAATATACGTATTATTATCGTGCAAATATTACTCCTACGTTCGAAGGCAAGGAAATCGAAGAAATAGACAGCTTTTTCTTGCAGCAATACATCAATAGCTTTACGTCGCAGAGGCATTTTCGTACGGCGGTAAAGATTTATAATTTGTTGATGCCTTGCTTTAAGTATGCGGTGGCGGACGGAGTGATCCCGCGCAATCCTATGGACAAGATTGTTTTGCCCAAGTATGATAAGAGAGTGGGAATGCCGCTCACGCGCGTGGAAGAAAGACACTTGCTTGACGAATTGCAACGGACGGGCAGCATTTATGCGCAGGCGCTTGTATTCCTTCTGTATACGGGCTTACGCGTCGGAGAACTGGCGTCTGTGACCATGGAAGGGGACTGGGTGCGCGCTGTATCGTTGAAGGGCAGAAAGGGCTTAAAAGACAAAATACGGCGTATTCCCGTATCGCCCAATCTGAAGCGCTTTTTACCGCTCATTCGGATAGACGAGATTGTAAAGCTGAGCTCGGATGCCATCGCTCGTCATGTAAAAGACTATTTTGAAGGGCATCGCACGCACGATCTGCGTCATACCTTCATCACGCGCGCGCAGGAAGTTGCTATCCGAAGAGAAATCGTTTCTTTGTGGGTGGGGCACGCTCCCGATTCAAGCATAACGAGCTTGATTTATACTCATTTGGAGTTCAATGAGCAGCTACAGCTGGATGAGATTTCAAAGTTCGATTATGTCCCGTAAACGGTCTGAAAAAATGTAAAAAACATAGAATTTATTCCCCAAAACTTTCCCCAAAAGCGGTGTTTCACGGATTTTAGCTCCAATTTTTGTGAGTTTTGCGTGTTAAAATTAAACATTTAACATTCCGTTTTTTGGGGAAAGCTGAGGAGAGGATAGACGTAAAAAAGACAAAAAAAACCACGATATACAGCAAATTTTGTTAAAATCTACCATATATAGTGGTTTTTTGGTGCCGCTGACCGGACTCGAACCGGTACGAAATTTTACTTTCGAGGGATTTTAAGTCCCTTGCGTCTGCCAGTTTCGCCACAGCGGCATATGAAAAATTTATTCAATTATAGTTATTTTTGATCAAAAACAGAGGATGCCGTCTGATTTTAAGTCCCTTGCGTCTGCCAGTTTCGCCACAGCGGCATATGAATAATGTATTCAATTATAGTCAGTTTTGATTAAAAACAGAAGATAGCGTCTGATTTTAAGCCCCTTGCTCTTGTCGGCTTTGCCATGGGCTCGTGAAAGCGGCTTGCGGATAAGCCTTTCGGCGTCAGGAAATCTTTCTCAAAGAGCGCGAGTGATTTTCGGGCAGGGGAGAGGATAAAAAATTCCTCTTTCCGCTCCGACAGAACGGGAAGAGGAACGGCTTGGAGGCGCCACCCGGATTTGAACCGGGGAGTCAGGGCTTTGCAGGCCCTTGCCTTACCACTTGGCTATAGCGCCAAAAAATAAGTGCGGAATTTTGATTGGAGCGGGAAACGAGATTCGAACTCGCGACATTCACCTTGGCAAGGTGACGCTCTACCCCTGAGCCATTCCCGCATGTAATTCCGCACTGTATTTGTTTATGGATGATATGGATGATGTGGTGGAAGTTATAGGGCTCGAACCTATGACCCCCTGCTTGTAAGGCAGATGCTCTCCCAACTGAGCTAAACTTCCGTTCGAACGCTTATATACTATACCAAATCCTGAAAGAAAAATCAAGCGTTTTGAAACACTTTTTCCAAACTTTTTCAAAATCTTTTTTTCGAAAACGATAAACAAATGCGCATTTCTGTATTATAATGAAAATGCAATCAGTTCCCGCCCGTTCGGGCGGGTATCCGAAATCCGAAAAAAGGGGGCGGAACGCATGCCCGCACAATACACGCATCAGCTCATCGCAGAGCGCACGCTTGCGGCATTGCCCGCGCCGCTTCGCGAAAAGATCTCCTCTTTTGCCGCATTCTGTCTCGGCGCGCAGGGCGGCGACGTCTTTTATTTCCTCCGCGTGCGCGGCGGAAAGGGAAAGAACTTCGGTAGGTTCATGCACAGTGGTGACGTCTTTTCCGTCTTTGAGAGCTTTTACGAGGCGCTTTTGTCGCGTCCTTCGGCGCAAGCATTTTCCTATGTCGCGGGCTACATCAGCCATTATGCCGCGGACACTCTCTTTCATCCCTTCGTCTACGGCTTGATGGAGCGCTTTGCCGCCGCGGAACCGCGCTGGAAGGGCAAGCGACACGTGTACATAGAGAGCGACCTCGATTCCCACTTCATCGCCGTGCGCGAAGGCATCCCCGTCTCGCGTTACAAAAGCCCTGTGCGCCGCGCGGAGATCTCCCTTGACGAGCTTTACCCGCTCCTCCTCGGCGTGAGCGAGCGCGCGGGATGCGTCGCTTTTTCCCGCCGCGCCTTCCGCTGTGCGGTCCGCCGTTTCTTCTTCTTTGAAAAGCTGTGCGGGGACCGCAAGGGACGCCGCCGCGCCTTCTGGAACGGCACCGAACGCCTGTTCCGCCTGCCGCACGTCTTTTCGCTGCTCTGTCGCAGGGACGTGCCCGACGCGCGTTGCCTCAACCGCGAAGAAGGGGAGTGGCACAATCCTTCCGCGCCCGATCAGCGCTCGTGCGAGAGTGCGGATGCACTCTTCGACCGCGCCGTCGCCGATGGCGCGCGCCTGATCGCGCTCTTTGCCGATTGCCTGGAACGGGGCGCGCCTCTCCCGCGTGAGGAGTTTTCAAAGGGCTTTCTGACCGCCGCGCCCGCGGGGGTAAAACTTGTCACGCCCGCACCGTCCGTGCCGAAGAGAAAAAAGAAAAAGATGCGCCCCGCCGCCTGAACGGCCAAAAAGGTGGCAGTCAGGCTGGCTTTTCCGCCTTCCCCTCTGTTATAATCGGAGCGGAGGTGAAAAGGGCATGCAGAAACTTTACGACAAAAACATGAACCTGATCGGGTATCTTTCCGAGGGCGCGATGGGTCGGCTGACGCTCTACGATTCCGACTACCGCACGCGCGGCTATTACTATCCGCTCACCGACAAGACGTACGATTCCAACGTCAGACTTGTCGGCTGCGGGAACCTTCTCGCGTCCCTGCTCGAAGGGGTCGTCTTGCCCGTCTGAGCGAAGTACGGCGCGGATGCCCGTCATAAAAAAACGCCGCGGCGATGCCGCGGCGTCTGCCGTATGCGCCTGCGCGCGGGAAGCTCCCGCGCGCAGGCGCATTTTTATGAGGTGTTTTCGACGAAACGGGAGCGCGCCCGCGCAAAGGATCTTGCGCGGGCGCTTTTCTTTGCGCGGAATATGTCCGCGATGCAAAAAGAGCGGGGACGTATCCCCGTTCTTTGCATCGTTTTGATCAGTTTTCGCTGTTTTTTACAGCTTCTTCCACGTCCTTTGCGATCTTGTCGAGCTGTTCCTTCGAGGGCTTGTAGGCGAGCTTGATCGGGGGCAGGAGCGCCTCCGTCTTGCAGGCGGAGAGCATCTCGGCGACCTGGTCGGGCGACTGTCCGCCCCAGCCGTAAGAGCCGAAGGCGATGCTCTTTTTCTTGTTCCCCGTCAGCCCGCGGAAGTAGGTCAGGAAGGACGCGACCGAGGGCATGAGGTTGTTGTTCAGAGTGGGGGACCCGACGGCGATATACTTCGCGGTCATCGCGTCGGCAATGACGTCGGAGTTGTGGCAGTAGTGCAGATTGTAGAGGCGCGGCTTGAGCCCGCAGGCGAGGAAGCCGCTCTCGATCGCGTGCGCCATCGCCTCGGTGGAGTGCCACATCGTGTCGAACACGATGACGGCGGTGTCGTCATACTCGTTCGCGACCCACGAGCGGTAGAGCGCGAGGATGTCGGGGATGTGTTTGGTCCAGATGATGCCGTGGCTGGGGCAGATGGTCTGAATGGGAAGGCTTGCGCAGGCGGCGAGCGCCTTGCCCGTCTGCATGCCGTAGGGCTGGACGATGTTCGCATAGTATTTGCGCGCCTGTATGTACGCCTCTGGGAGGTCGCACTCGGTGTCCAGGCGCTCGTCGGAGGCGTAGTGCTGCCCGAACGCGTCGTTGGAAAAGAGGATGTTGTCGGGCGTCAGGAAGGAGACCATGTTGTCCGGCCAGTGCACCATGGGGGTGGGCTGGAAGGTCAGCGTGCGCTTGCCCAGCGAAAGCGTCTCGCCCGCCTTGACCCCGACAAAGCCGAGGTCGCCGTAATAGGCGGTGAGGTCCTTGATGCCCGCGCCCGCGGCGCAGTACACCTTCGCGTTCTTCGCGAGGCGGAGCACGGCGGGGATGGCGCCGCTGTGGTCGGGTTCTGCATGGTTGGAGATGACGATGTCGATCTTTGCGGGATCGACGACGGAGGCGATGCGTTCGAGCATCTCGCTCTCGAATCCCGCCTTGACGGCGTCGATCAGCGTGATCTTTTCGTCGAGGATGAGATAGGCGTTGTAGGTCGAGCCCTTTTCGGTCTCATAGCCGTGAAAATTGCGCAGGTTCCAGTCGATGGCGCCGACCCAATAGACGCCTTCGGCGATCTTCATCGCGTTCATGTTATCGTATTTCTCCTTATTATAAATAATGATGAATGAGCCGTTCCGCCCGTGCGCTTTGTCCGCGCGGGGGGTGCTGTTTTGACAGATCATTATAATTATAAACGATACGCACGTTTTTTTCAAGCGCTTTGCCGCGTTCCCGCCAAAAAAACAGAAGATCGGCGCGGTTTTTTGCGGGAAGGACAAACTTTTTTGCCCGAGCGGGCGCAAAAACGATTGACAAGTAAAAAATGATATGGTACACTTTAACAACACACCGAGAGCTGGTGTGATTTTTTTGCATGGAGTTTTTAGAAGATGGCTGCCATTAACAGAACGAAGATCACGTTTGAGTGCACCGAATGCAAGCACAGAAATTATGACAATATGAAGAACAAGAAGAACGACCCCGAGAGACTGCAGCTCAAGAAGTATTGCCCCTTCTGCAAAAAGCATACCGTTCACAAAGAATCCAAGTGATCGTCCGCCCGCAGCCGCGGGCAGGGGGAATGATTTCGCATATCAAAAAAGAGGTTTGAAATGAAAGCAAAATCTGCCGAAAAAAAGCCCAATATCTTTATCCGCATCGGCCGCAAGTTCCGCGAGGTGTTCTCGGAGCTTAAAAAAGTCACCTGGCCGAGCTTCGGGAAAGTCGTCAAATCGACGGGCGTCGTTCTCGCCGTCGTCGTCTCTTTCCTCGTCGTGTTCACCGCCATCAATTACGGTCTCAACACGCTTCTGGGTCTCTTGACGAACCTCGTTTAATTGCGGGGCGAGAGGGTAGCTATGGAAAATTCTCTCGAAAGCCAGGCAAAGTGGTACGTCCTGCATACCTATTCCGGGTATGAGATGATGGTCAAGGACAGCCTGGAAAAACTCATCGAAAACAACAACCTGAAGGACAACATCTTCGATCTCAAGATCCCGATGGAGCAGACCATCGAAGAGAAGAACGGAAAGCGCAAGGTCGTCGAGCGCAAGCTCTTTCCCTGCTACGTCTTCATCAAGATGATCTATTCCAACCAGGTTTGGTATCTCGTGACGAACACGCGCGGCGTGACAGGCTTTGTCGGCCCGCAGGGCAGGCCTCTGCCCCTGCGCGAGGACGAAGTGCGCAGGATGCAGCTGGAAAAGGTCGCCGTGGACGCGGATTTCTCGGTCGGCGACGACGTCAGCATCGACGCGGGCCCGCTCGCGGGATTCGTCGGGAAGATCAAGGAGCTCAACGACGGAGCGCAGAAGGCGAAGGTCAACGTGTTCATGTTCGGCCGCAATACCGACGTCGAAGTGGAGTATGTCCAGATCCGCAAGGTGGAGGGGCCCGTCCCCGACTCCGCGGAGTGAAGAAATACAAATTTCGGATAAATGCCGCGCACTTTGCCGGCATTTAAATAAGTGGGAGAAGCGCAAAAACAAAAGGGCGCTTTGTTAAAACCACAATCTCAGGAGGAGAACTTATGCCTAAAAAAATTACCGCGGTCGTCAAATTGCAGCTACCCGCAGGTAAAGCAACCCCGGGTCCCCCCGTCGGTTCCACCCTCGGTCCCCACGGGATCAACATCCCCGGCTTTACCAAGGAGTTCAACGCAAAGACCGCCGACCAGGCGGGTCTGATCATCCCCGTAGTCATCACCATTTATCAGGACAGGTCTTTCACTTTTATTCTGAAGACGCCGCCCGTGCCCGTTCTCATCAAGAAGGCGTGCAAGATCGAGACTGCAAGCGCAAGGCCCAACCGCGACAAAGTCGCAAAACTGACCCGCGCACAGGTCGAAGAGATCGCGAAGCTGAAAATGCCCGACCTCAACACCACCTCGCTCGAGAGCGCGATGAGCATGGTCAAAGGCACCGCCCGCAGCATGGGCGTTACCGTCGAAGAGTAAAATATAAGGAGAATGTGGGAGAGACTTTTCGTCTCGCCTGAACCACAAGGAGGTAAAATAGAATGAAATACGGGAAAAAATATGCCGACAGCTTAAAGGCATACGATCGTTCCAAATTATACGACGTCGACGAGGCGATGGGCATCGTCGTCGATACCGCGAAGGCGAAATTCGACGAGACCATCGAACTGCATGTGCGCCTGGGCGTCGATCCCCGTCAGGCGGACCAGCAGGTCCGCGGCGTTCTTGTCCTGCCCAACGGCACCGGCAAGAGCAAGAAAGTGCTCGTGATCGCGAAGGGCGAGCGCGCAGACGCCGCACAGGCGGCGGGCGCTGATTTTGTCGGCGCGGAGGAGATGATCCAGAAGATCCAGACGGAGAACTGGTTCGACTTCGACGTCGTCATCACCACTCCCGACATGATGGGTGTCGTCGGCCGCATCGGTAAGATCCTCGGCCCGAAAGGCCTCATGCCGAACCCGAAGTCGGGCACCGTCACCATGGACGTCGCAAAGGCGATCGCAGAGGTGAAAGCAGGTAAGGTCGAGTACAGACTTGACAAGACGGCGATCATCCACTGCCCGATCGGCAAAAAGAGCTTCGGCAAGGAAAAGCTGCGCGAGAACTTCTCCGCGCTGATGGACGCGATCGTCAAGGCGAAACCCGCCGCGGCGAAAGGCCAGTACATCCGCAGCGTCGCGGTGTCCAGCACGATGGGCCCCGGCGTCAAGGTCAACTACGCGAAGCTGTAAAGCGCAAAAAGTGTTCAAAAACAGTTGACAGATCGCCTGCAAAAAGGTATAATGTCAGCGTTCAACTGAATCGTCATTGCCGCAGAAGGCAGGCACCGCAAGGTTCAATGGCGCAAGCCGCCCGCTCAGGTGATAAGTCAGACTGTTTGCAAAACGCATACAAGTCCTTATGCCGCGCGGCGTAAGGACTTTTCTTTTTCCCGCAAGGGGAAGGCCGCGGGGCCCGCTCTGCGGCAGAAAATATTCAAGGAGGTAAAGACTTTGTCAGCCAATTTAGAAGCGAAAAAACAAGTTGTCGAAGAGATCAAAGAAAAGATCGGCAACAGCAAGTCGGTCGTGTTCGTAGACTACAAGGGACTTACGGTTGCGGAAGTTTCCGATCTTCGCAATAAGTTCAGAGCGGCAGGCGTGGAGTACAAGGTGTACAAAAACACCCTTCTGCGCAAGGCACTCAACGAGCTCGGCGTGGACGCGTTCGATAACGATCTGAACGGCCCGACGGCGACGGCTTTCAGCCCGGACGAGACCTCGGCCGCCAAGATCTTCATGGAAGCGGTCAAGGCTATGCCCGAAAAGATCGTTCCCAAGAGCGCATACGTCGACAACTCGTACGTCGGCGCGGACGGCATCAAGGCTCTCGCGAGCATGCCTTCCAAAGAAGAGCTCATCGCAAAGATGCTCGGTTCCATGCAGGCGCCGATCGCAAACTTTGCAGGCGTGCTCTCCGCAATGCTCAGGGGCGTGGTCATCGCGCTCAACCAGATCGCGGAGAAAAAGGGTGCCTGAACAGGGCTTCCTGAATGCGGCATGAGCCGCCGCCCCTCCGTGCAGGGCGAAAAAGAGTGCGGAAAAATCAAATCAAAAAATAATTCGGAGGAAATTTAAAATGGCAGATATCGCTAAGTTCATCGAAGAGATCAAAGGTATGACGGTTGTCGAGCTCAACGAGCTCGTGAAGGCTTTGGAAGAGGAGTTCGGCGTCAGCGCTGCTGCTCCCGTCGCTGTTGCTGCTGCTCCCGCTGCGGGCGCTGCTGCTGAGGCTGTCGAAGAGAAGACGGAGTTCAACGTCAAACTCAAGGACATCGGCGCGAAGAAGATCGAGGTCATCAAGGCTGTCCGTGAGTTCACCTCTCTCGGCCTTGCTGAGGCAAAAGCTCTCGTCGAGGGCCTCGGCATGATCAAGGAAGGCGTCAACAAGGAAGAGGCTGAGAAGATCGCTGCCCGCATGAAAGAGGCTGGCGCAGAGGTCACCATCGACTAAGTTCTCGAAACTTCAAAAAGCATCCGCTTTTGCGGATGCTTTTTTGTTTGTCCGCAAGTTCAAACGGGCGTCCGCCTGAAGAATTTGCTCGGGAGGCCGCCGCCTGCCGTTTTTTGCAAGGGGCGAAGGAATGGAGGGCGCGGGTTTGTCGCGCCCCCGCCGCGCGGTTCGAGGGGGCGGGGCGGAATTGCCGCCCGCTTTTGCCGCGAAAATCCGCCGAGGTCTTGACAATGTGCGGCAGGGCGGCTATAATAAATCGGAACAGTTGTGCTCGGCGCCGCATTCGGGACCGCATGCGCAATGAGTTTCGTCAAGGGGAACGGACGATGAAAGAAAAGACGGCGAAATTTCTGCGCGGCTTTGTATCCGCGGTGTGCGCGGTCGTCACTGCTTTGGGCGGTTGGGCGATCGGATTTATATTTTTGCCCGAATTCGCGGCGTGGGGCTGGGGAGCGGCGGGATGCGTCGCCGTGTTGGTGTATTTCCTTATTTTCAATCGCGTTTTAATGTCCACAGAAAAAAAGCGGTATGAGGATATGACGGCGCGGCAGGCGTACGATCAAAGCGTAAAGAAACAACAGGAGATCGAAAGGGATTATCGCGCGGCGGAAAGCGCGGCGTTCCGCTCCGTCTTTAATGCCCGAGTGATGCAGGTCCTCGTCATCGCGCTGTTTTTCGGCATTTGCCTGTTTATCGGCGGCACGCGCATCTATTGGGCTGCGATCTCCGTCGTTGCCGTCGCCCTGTTGCTTTGCCCTCTGTTCGGGAGGTCGATCCGCTTTTCCTGCGGCAACGGTCGAAAAAATCTCCTTTCCGAGAAAGAATATCCTCTCCTGTATGAGACGGCGCGCAGCGCCGCGGAGAAGGTCGGGTACAGGGGCAGGATCCGTCTGGAACTTGCGGGCAGTATCAGCGTCTGCGAGGGGAGAAACTGCATTTATATCGGGTTGAAGCCTGCCGAGGTCGCCCTGCTCACGCGCGAAGAACTGTACACGGTCATGCTGCACGAATTTGCGCACGTCGTCAACGTCGATACGGTGCGCGGCAAAAAATTCGGTTTTGTAAAGGACACGTTGCTGGACGACGACGGGGTGATCTTCGCGTCGGTCGATCAGCTTTTTATCGGCTATGTTTCCGTCCGCGTCGGCTTGGACATTGCCCAGTACGAACTCTATGCCACCCGTCAGCACGAGATCCTCGCCGACGAAAAGGTGCGCGAGTCGGGCAACGGGCAGACATATATCAATGCCACCGCGAAGACCTCTCTGTTCATGCTGTACGACGGGCGTGCGTTCCGCGAAACGCAGTACGATTGCTATGCGGGGGAAACCCCGCCCGAAAATCTGGAGTCGCTCGATCTGGAGGTGTTCCGCTCCGCGTGCGAAAAGTACGGCGAGCGCTGGCGCAAGGTGCTCGCGGATGAGCTGCCCGCGCGCGTGGCGTCGCATCCTACGTTCAAACAGCGCATGCAGGCAATGGGTGTGCGTTCCTACGACACCGAAACCTCCGAAACGGACGAAAAATTCATTGCCGAACAGAAGAAGCTGCTCGCCTTTGCCGATCGGCGCTTTTACGAGGAGCTTGCGCCGCAATACGGGCAGGTGCGCGAACGGGCATATCTTTCCCGCAAGGAGCAGATGGAAAAATACGAGGCGAGCGTGCGGGAGGGGAAAGTTCTTCCGCTCGACGAGCTGGTGCGCAGCATGCAGGCGTTTTACATAATCGACAACGAAAAAGCGCTCGCCGTGGCAGACCGCCTGCTCGCAGACGATCCCGACTCCGCTTACGCGCATCTGTACCGCGGCAATATTTTTTTCGACGAACTGGATGCGCGTTGCGTGGAAGAGTTCCGCGCGGCGATGCGCTCCAACCATCAGTTGAGCGAGTATTGCATGGATAATATCGGGCGTTTTGCACTGCTTTCGGGCAACGAGGAGCTGTTGCAGGAGTATCGGTCGCAGGCTCCCGAGGCGGTGCAGTCTGCCGACGACAGGGACAAGGAAACGGCCTGGAACAAACATATCCCGCTCCGCGGCACGGCGCTCCCCGCCCAAACGCTCGAGGACATATCGCGGCGTCTGTGCGAAATGGGGGAGGACTGCGTCGCGCTCCGCGCTTATGCGGCGGACTTCGGCAGGGAAGAACGCCCCTGCACCCTGATCGCAGTCGAATTTCCGAAGCTCTGCTCCGCTTCCGCGCTCAGGAAAAACATGGATACGCTTTACGAGTATCTCGATATGCGGACGGAAGACTTCACGCTGTTTCTCTGCGGAAGAGAGGAGCTTCGCGCATTGCGGGCGGCGGGCGTTGCCCCGTTCTGGGAGAGCGAAGGGCGCAAAAGCGCACGGGAAACGCCGCAAGCATAAATTTTGCAGAATTTTGAAAAAAGGTGCCTGCAGGCACCTTTTTTGTTTGTCCGCAAGAAGAGCTCGCAGACGAAAAGGTGCGCAAGTTGAGAAAGGGTCAGGATCTCGTCAATGCGCTCGCAAAGCTGAAAATGTTCGATCTGTTCAATCGCGTGCCGCGCCGCGAGCTGTGTTACGATCGTTTTTGCGAGGAAAAGCCGACGGGGTTCAAGAGCCTGGAAGTCGCCGTCTTCCGCAAATACAAGGAGACGGAGGCGCCGTTCTGGCGCGAGATCATTCTGCGCGAGCTTTCGCCGCTCGTCTCTTCGCATCCGAGCGTCCGCAGCCGCATGGAGGCGATGGGGGCGGACAGCTTCGACGACACGAAGGAGGAGACGGATCCCGAATACTTTGCCGAGGCGCGCAAATTCATGAAAAATACCGACGAGGCCATCGCAAGGTCGATCGCTTGGCAATACGCCGAGATGCGCAGGACGAAGTACATCAAGAGGAAAGCTCTGATGGAGAAGTACGAGCAGGCGAAGGAGCAGGGGACCGACCTTTCTGCCGACGATCTCATCGACTGTATGGCGGCGTTTTACGGCGTGGACGGGGAAAAGACGCTTGAGATCGCCGACGCGCTGCTTGCGCGGGACGCGCGCTATGCGTACGCGCATCTCTTTCGCGCACGCGTGCTCTCCGACCGCATGGACGCTGGCTGTGTGGAGGCGTTTTACGCCGCGATGCGCGAAAATTACAATCTCTGCGAGACCTGTCTCAACGAACTCGGGGAGTACATTCTCCTTTCGGGGGATCAGGCGCTCCTCGACAAATACCGCGAGAGCATGCCCGAGATGGCCAAGGAGGCGATGCGGGAGGAAGAGGCTTCGGATTGGAAGCGGGGGATGCCCCTGCGCGCGTGCGCTCTCCCCGAACAGACGCTGCGCGAGCTCGGCAAGAGCATCCGCGAGATCTGCGAGGATGCGCTCGAGCGGCTGTACGCCGCCGACTTCGGCGAAGGCGTCACGGCGGTCTTTCTTCGCTTCCGTCCGCGCACGCCTGCCGCGGTGAAGGCGGAGCTGACGAGCGACGTGTGTTCCTGGCTCGACGCGTGCCCCGACTCCTTCTGCGTGAGGCTCTGCCGCGGTCCGCAGCTGCGCGCGCTCGAGCGCGCGGGCATAGAGCCGCTTGCCGATACAAAATAAAGAGACGGGCCCCTTGCGGGGTCTGTTTTTTTCTTCCGAAAAAAGGCAAAAAATCCGAAAAAGGGCGTGATTTTGTTTGACTTCTCTTGACGGATATGGTATAGTATTTAGGCTGTGTAATAGGGTTGAGGCGTAAAGTTACTTAAACGCTTTGGGTTGCGAGGATAAAAACAGCACAATCGCGCCCTCTGCGAAGATAATTTATGCCGACAAATGTGGGGGCCCGACCCCTGCGACTAACCGGAGTACAGCCATTCAATAGTAAATATTCGAATGGTTTTTTATTTTCTGCGGTACTTCGACACACACGGCACAGTTGACAGAAAGTTAGTATAAAAAACGGAGGAACAAAGAACATGGCAGGACAGAAAATCAGAATCAAGCTCGCCGCATACGATCATGAACTCGTCGATCTGGCGGCACAGCGCATTGTGGACACGATGCAGAAATCGGGCGCGAAGATCAGCGGCCCCATCCCTCTGCCCACCGAAAAGGAGATCGTCACCATTCTCCGCTCGCCCCACAAAGACAAAGACAGCCGCGAGCAGTTCGAGATCCGCACGCACAAGCGCATCATCGACATCTACAGCCCCAATGCAAAGCTTTTGGACAGCGTCCATCTTCCCGCGGGCGTCGACATCAAGATCAAGCTGTAACGCCCCGAACACACCGTCCGCACGGGCGGGCGCGGGGAAATGAGCCCCGCAGAGAAAAACAAGTCAAGAAATACTTTGCAGGAGCAAGGTATTCGCAAATAATTTTAAGGAGTGAACTTTATCAATGAATAAAGCAATCATCGGCCGCAAAGTCGGCATGACGCAGATCTTTACTCCGGAAGGGAAAGTGATCCCTGTCACGGTAGTGGAGGCGGGTCCCTGCCCCGTGGTGCAGATCAAGACCGTCGAGAAAGACGGCTATGCCGCGCTCAAACTCGGGTTTGTCGAGACGAGCGAGAAGAGGCTGACCAAGCCCGAGCTCGGTCAGTTCAAGAAGGCGGGCGTCAAGCCGCAGAAAGTGCTCAAAGAGTTCCGCCTGTCCGATCTTTCTTCCTATGAGGTCGGCAAGGACGTCACCGTCGAAGTCTTCAAGGACGGCGAGAGAGTGGACGTCGTCGGCACGAGCAAAGGCCACGGTTTCTCCGGCGTCATCAAGAGATGGAACCACCGCCGCCTGAAAGAGACGCACGGCGTCGGCCCTGTGCACAGGGAAGTCGGCTCCATGAGCGCAAACTCCACCCCCAGCCGCGTCTTCAAACAGAAGAAGATGCCCGGACAGTACGGCCACGAGAGGGTGACCGTTCAGAACCTCGAAGTCGTCAGAGTGGACGCAGCGAGGAACGCGCTCCTCATCAAAGGCGCGATCCCCGGCCCGAAGGGCAGCATCGTCACCGTGAGCGACAGCGTCAAGTCCAAATAAGGAGAGTAAGAGAAATGCCTAGCGTAAAAGTATATAAGATGGACGGTTCGGTGGCGGGCGAAATGCAGCTTTCCGAAAAGATCTTCAACGCGGATTACAACGAGCCCCTGATCCATCAGGCGGTCGTCACCCGCCTTGCCAACGAGAGACAGGGCACGAAGAGCACGCTGACCCGCACGGAAGTCCGCGGGGGCGGCATCAAGCCGTGGCGCCAGAAGGGCACGGGCCGTGCCCGTCAGGGTTCCATCCGCGCGCCGCAGTGGATCAAAGGCGGCGTCGTCTTCGCTCCCAAGAGCAGAGATTTCTCCAAAAAGATGAACGTCGAGGCCAAGCGCAACGCGCTGTTCTCCGCCCTTTCCAAGAAAGTCGCGGACGGCGAGCTCATCGTCGTGGACAAGCTGGAAGTTTCCGCTCCCAAGACCAAAGAGATGGTCAAGTTCGTCGAGGCGCTCAAACTTGACAAGCGCACCGTCCTCGTGATGGACAACGACGACGCGAACGTCGTCCTGGCGAGCCGCAACATCCCCAAACTCAGCACCCTTCCCGTGGCGCAGATCAGCACCTATGAAGTGGTCGCAAACAGCAAAGTCGTCCTGACCAAGGGCGCGGTCGAGAAAATACAGGAGGTCTACGGAGCGTAATGAGAGCGGAAGACATCATCATTAAGCCCATCCTCACCGAAAAAGGATACGATGGGATCCAGGGCGCGTCCGACAAGAAAAAGACGGACAAAAAGACCTGCGGCAAGAAATACATCTTCAAAGTCGCCAAGAGCGCGAACAAGACGGAGATCCGCATCGCGATCGAAAAGCTCTTCGGCGTCAAAGTCGAGAGCGTCAACACGTCCAATGTGAGCGGAAAGCTGAAGAGAATGGGCAGGAGCGAAGGCCTGACCCCCTCCTACAAGAAGGCGATCGTGCAGCTTACCGAGGACAGCAAGCCGATTGAGTACTTCAATTCGCTGTCGTAATCCAGGAGGAGGAAGTTAAGAAATGGCAATCAAGAGATACAAACCGACGTCCGCCGGGCACCGCTTCATGACGGTGCATGCGTACGACGAGATCACCGAGACGAAGCCCGAGAAATCGCTCGTCGAGGATATGAGAAAGAGCGGCGGCCGCAACAACCAGGGCAAGATCACTGTGCGCCACATCGGCGGCGGCAACAGAAGAAAATACCGCATCATCGACTTCAAGCGCAATAAGGACGGCGTCCCCGCAAAGGTCAAGAGCATCCAGTACGACCCCAACCGCAGCGCGAACATCGCGCTCCTGCAGTATGCGGACGGCGAGAAGAGGTACATCCTCGCGCCCGTCGGCCTGAACGTGGGCGACACCGTGCTCTCCGGTCCCAATGCGGACATCAAGGCGGGCAACTGCCTCCCGTTCGAGAACATCCCCGTCGGCACGATGGTGCACAACATCGAGTTCAAACCCGGCAAGGGCGGCCAGATCGCGAGAGCGGCGGGCATCTCCGCACAGCTCATGGCGAAAGAGGGTGCGTTCGCGACCCTGAAGATGCCCAGCGGCGAGATGCGTCTCGTCCCCGTCGGCTGCCGCGCGACCATCGGTCAGGTCGGCAACGTCGAGCATGAGATCATCAACGTCGGCAAAGCGGGCAAGACCCGCCACATGGGCATCAAGCCCACCGTTCGCGGCGCCGTCATGAACCCGAACGATCACCCCCACGGCGGCGGCGAGGGCAAGAGCCCTGTCGGTCACGCCGGTCCTATGACTCCTTGGGGCAAACCTGCGCTCGGTTATAAGACGAGAAAGAAGAAGAACGTCACGAGCAAGTTCATTCTGAAAAGGATCAATTAAGGGAGGATCATCCAAATGAGCAGAAGCGTAAAGAAAGGGCCTTATGTTGAAGCGAGACTCTTGAAGAGAGTCGAAGAGCTCAACGCGGCCAACGATAAAAAAGTTTTGAAGACTTGGTCGAGAGCATCCACGATCTTCCCCCAGATGGTAGGGCACACGATAGCGGTGCACGACGGCAGAAAGCACGTCCCCGTGTACATCACCGAGGACATGGTCGGCTGCAAGCTCGGCGAGTTCGCTCCGACCAGGACCTTCAAAGGTCATTCGGGCGGCAAGACCACTGCCGCGAAGAAGTAATAGGAGGCGGATATTCAAATGGCTAAGAATACGCGTGAAAAGACAAAGAAGATCGCGGAGAACAAGGACAGACGTCCCTACGCGGTCGCAAGACATATCAGAATGTCCCCTTACAAGGTCCGCAGGGCGCTCGCGCTCATCCGCGGCAAGAGCGTGAACGAGGCGGCTGCGATCCTCGAATACGCGACCATCGTTTCCGCAGAGCCCGTCCGCAAAGTCCTTCTTTCGGCGGCGGCGAACGCGGAGCACAACTTCAGTATGGACAGAGGCGACCTCATCGTCGCCGAGGCGTTTGCCGACCAGGGTCCCACCCTCAAACGGATGAACCCCGTTTCCAAGGGCAGAGCGCACTCCATCCTCAAGAGAACCAGCCACATCACGGTCATCCTTGATGTACAGAGTAAGTAAGGAGAATAGGGAATGGGACAGAAAGTTAATCCACACGGTCTGAGGGTCGGCGTCATCAAAGGATGGGACACCCAGTGGTATGCAGATAAGAAGGATTTTGCGAAGAACCTCAAAGAGGACTATGAGATCCGCACCTTCATCAAGAAGAAATATTATGCCGCGGCGATCAGCAGAGTCCTGATCGAGCGTGCGGCGAGCAGGGTCGTCGTGACCGTCTACACGGGCAAACCCGGCGTCCTGATCGGCAAGGCGGGCTCCGAGATCGAAGTGATCAAGAAGGACCTCGCGAAGCTCACGCACGGCAAGAACATCGTCATCAACGTGACCGAAGTTCGCAAACCCGATTCGGATGCGCAGCTGGTCGCGGAGGGCGTCGCACAGCAGCTCGAAAAGCGCATGTCTTTCCGCCGCGCGATGAAGCAGGCGATCGGCAGGGCGATGCGTTCGGGCGTCAAGGGCGTCAAGATGATGGTTTCCGGCCGTCTGGACGGCGCCGAGATCGCGCGCTGCGAGCAGTATCACGAGGGTTCCATCCCTCTGCAGACGCTCCGCGCCGATATCGACTACGGTTTCGCCGAAGCGCACACCACGTTCGGCATGATCGGCGTCAAGGTCTGGATCTACAAAGGTGAGATCCTCAAAGCCAAGGCGCAGGAAGGAGGAGAGCAGTAATGTTAATTCCGAAGAGAGTCAAAAGAAGAAAACAGCATCGCGGAAACATCAAGGGCCAGGCTCACAAGGGCAACAAAGTCGCATACGGCGATTTCGGCCTTGTCGCAGTCGACGGCGCGCGCATCACGTCCCGCCAGATCGAAGCGGCCCGTATCGCGATGACGAGATTCATCAAGCGCGGCGGCCAGGTGTGGATCGACATCTTCCCGCACAAGCCTATCACCCGTCACCCCGCCGAATCCCGTATGGGTTCCGGTAAGGGCGCGGTGGAATACTGGGTCGCGATCGTCAAACCGGGCAGGGTCCTGTTCGAGATGGCGGGCGTTCCCGAAGACGTCGCGCGCGAGGCGATGCGCCTTGCCGGACACAAGCTGCCCATCAAGACCAAGTTCATGGTCAAAGGGCAGGTCAACCCCGTGACGGGCGAGATGCCCGAGGGCGGCGAAAAAATTACAGAAGGCGGTGAAGGTTAATGAAAGCGAACGAACTTCACAAAATGACAGACGAAGAGCTTCAGACCAAACTCGGTGAGCTGAAGAGCGAACTCTTCAATCTCCGTTTCCGTCACGCGTCGGGCCAGCTCGATAACCCGATGACGATTGCGTCCTGCAAGAAGGACATCGCGCGTGTCAACACGATCATCCGCGAGAGAGAACTCAAGAGGGTCTAAGGAGTAGTCAACATGGAAAGAAATCTGAGAAAAGAAAGAGTCGGGCTCGTTGTCTCCGACAAGATGGACAAGACCGTGGTCGTCGCGATCGTGGACAAGAGCAAACACCCCCTCTATAAAAAGACCATCACCAGCACGAAGAAGGTCAAGGCGCACGACGAGGCGAACGAATGCGTCGTCGGCGACAAGGTCCGCATCGTAGAGACCAGGAAACTCAGCAAAGACAAGAACTGGAGAGTTGCCGAGATCGTCGAAAAGGCGAAGTAAAAAAATAAGGAGAAGGAGCCAATATGATACAACCACAGACAAGGCTTAAAGCGGCTGACAATTCCGGCGCGAAAGAGCTCATGTGCATACGTGTTCTGGGCGGTTCGTTCAGAAAATGCGGCAACATCGGCGACGTCATCATCGCGAGCGTGAAGACCGCGACTCCCGGCGGCGCAGTCAAGAAGGGCGAAGTCGTCAAAGCGGTCATCGTCAGGACGAGCAAGGGCATCCGCAGGGCGGACGGCACCTATATCCGCTTCGACGAAAATGCCGCAGTCATCATAGATAATCAGAAACAGCCGAGGGGGACCCGTATCTTCGGGCCCATCGCGCGCGAGCTCAGGGACAAGGATTACATGAGGATCATCTCCCTTGCTCCCGAAGTGCTGTAAGGAGGACGCACCATGAACGTAAAACTCAATGACAACGTAGTCGTCATCGCAGGCAAGGACAAAGGCAAGACGGGCAGGGTGGTCTCCACTTCCCCGAAGGCCGGCCGCGTGACCGTGCAGGGCGTCAACATGCAGAAGAGGCACCAGAAGGCGAGAAAGGCGAACGCCGTCTCCCGGATCATCGAGCGCGAGGGCGCGATCGACGCGTCCAACGTGATGGTCATCTGCGACAAGTGCGGCAAGGCGACGAGGGTGAAACACACGTTCGTCGAAGTGGACGGCAAAATGAAGAAAGTCCGCGTCTGCAAGTGCGGCGCCGTGCTCGACAAGGCGTACAAGAAGCAGACCAAGGCTGCCGCCAAAGCGGAAGAGGCGCCCAAGAAGAGAACGCGCAAGCGCACCGCGAAGGCGGAGGCTGCCGCTGAAGAGAAGAAGGACTGAGGCGAGGTAAAACCAAATGGCAGAAAAAGTGTATAAGAACAGGGTGAGGGAGGCGTACGAAAAGGAAGTCGTTCCCTACCTCGTCAAGAAATTCAATTACAGCAACATCAACGAGGTCCCCAAGCTGGTCAAGATCGTGATCAACTCGGGTCTCGGCGACATCAAGGACAACGCGAAGAGCGTGCAGATCGCGCACGACGAGCTCAAGGCGATCGCGGGACAGAAGCCCGTCATCACCAAGGCGAAGAAGTCGGTCGCGAACTTCAAGGTCCGCGAGGGGATGTCCGTCGGCATGAAGGTCACCCTCCGCAAGGACAGGATGTATGAGTTCTACGACAAGTTCGTGTCCATCGCGCTCCCCCGCATGAGGGACTTCCGCGGCGTGCCCGTCAATTCCTTTGACGGCAGGGGCAACTATGCTTTGGGCGTCAAAGAGCAGCTCATCTTCCCCGAGATCTCCTACGACCAGGTCGAGAAGATCCGCGGGTTCGACATCTGCTTCGTCACCACAGCGAAGACGGACGAAGAGGCGAGAGAGCTTCTCGGGGCAATGGGTATGCCCTTCAAGAAATAAGGAGAACGAACATGGCTAAAAAATCGATGATCAATAAACAGCAGAGAACGCCCAAGTACTCCACGAGAGCGTATACGAGATGCAGCATCTGCGGTCGTCCGCACGCTGTTCTGCGTAAATACGGTATCTGCCGTATCTGTTTCCGCAACCTTGCGTACAAGGGACAGATCCCCGGCGTGAAAAAGGCGAGCTGGTAAGGAGGCACATCATGACAGATCCCATTGCAGATATGCTCACAAGAATCAGGAACGCCCTCACCGTCCGTCACGAGACGGTCGAGATGCCCGCATCCAACATGAAAAAGGCGATCGCGAACATCCTTCTGGAAGAAGGCTACGTCAAGAACGTCGAGTTTGTCGACGACGGCCTGTCCGGCAAGATCGTGATCACGCTCAAATACACCGAAGGCAACAAGCCGGTCATCTCCGGTTTGAAGAGAGTCTCCAAGCCCGGTCTGCGGACCTATTCCGGCGCAGAGAACATGCCCAAGGTCTTGGGAGGCCTGGGAACGGCGATCGTTTCCACTTCCAAGGGAATAATGACGGACAAACAGGCAAAAGCAGCCAACGTGGGCGGCGAAGTGCTCTGTTTCGTCTGGTAAGGAGGCAAGCGAATGTCGAGAATAGGTAAACAGCCTGTCGCGATCCCCGCAGGTGTCACGGTCGACGTCAAAGACGGCAAGATGGTCGTGAAAGGGCCCAAGGGCACGCTGGAACAGGACATTGATATGCGCATCGCGGTCGCGGTCGAAAACGGCCACGCCGTGCTCACCCGCGCAAACGATTCCAAAGAACTCAGAGCGAAGCACGGCCTGTACAGGGCGCTGCTGCACAACATGGTGACGGGCGTCACGGCGGGCTACACCAAGGGCCTCGTCATCAACGGCGTCGGTTACAAAGTCGCAAAGCAGGGCAACAAGATCGTGCTCAACATCGGCTTCTCCCATCCCGTCGAATTTGCCGAGATCGAGGGCATCAAGCTGGATTGCCCCACGCAGACGGAGATCACCGTCTCCGGCATCGACAAGGTGAAGGTCGGTCAGGTCGCCGCGAACATCCGCTCGCTGCGCGAACCCGAGCCTTACCACGGTTACGGCATCCGTTACAAGGACGAAGTGATCGAGCGCAAGGAAGGCAAGACTGCCGGTAAATAAAGGAGCGTAAGACATGATATCGAAATTTGATAAAAATGCGGACAGAGTGCAGCGTCATGCGCGCGTCCGCAAAAAGATCTCCGGAACGGCGGAGACGCCTCGTTTCAACGTGTACAGGAGCCTGAATCACATCTACGTTCAGATCATCGACGACGTCAAGGGGGTGACCCTTGTGTCTGCTTCCACGATGGAGAAGGCCGTCAAAGAGAAGATCGCGAACCTGACCAAGACGGAAGCGGCGAAGGTGGTCGGCGCCGAGGCAGCCAAGAAGGCGCTTGCGGCGGGCATCGAGACGGTCGTGTTCGACAGGGGCGGATACATCTATACGGGCCGCGTCAAGAGTGTTGCGGACGGCGCGAGAGAAGCCGGACTTAAATTCTGATAGGAGAACAGGAATGGCAAGAGAAGACAGAAGACCTGCAAGAAGGCAGGAAGAAAACGACGGATTCATCAAGAAGCTGATCCAGGTCAATCGCGTCACGAAGGTCGTCAAGGGCGGCCGCAACATGCGCTTCGCGGCGCTCGTCGTCGTGGGCGACGGCAAGGGCAAAGTGGGCGTCGGCTCGGGCAAGGCGAACGAAGTTCCCGAAGCGATCGAGAAGGCGACCGCACAGGCAAAGAGAAACCTCATCACGGTCCCGATGGTGGAGGCGAGCATCCCGCACGAGGTGTACGGCAGATTCGGCCGCGGCTGCGTGTACATGATGCCCGCTCAGCAGGGTACCGGCGTCATCGCGGGCGGTCCCGTGCGTGCGGTCATGGAGGCCGCGGGCATCAAGGACATCCGCACCAAATCGCACGGCACCAGCAACCCCGTCAACTGCGTGAAGGCGACGATCGCGGGCCTCGCGGCGCTCAAGACCGCCGAGGAAGTCGCGGCGGCGCGCGGCAAGACCGTGGAAGAGATCCTTGGTTGAGGAGGTCAGGCAAATGGCACAGGTTAAAGTAACGCTGGTTAAGAGCACCATCGGCAGCACCGAGACGCAGAAAGCGACGGTCGCGGCGCTGGGCTTGAAGAAGATCCGTTCCTGCAAGACGCACGAAGATACTCCCGCGATCAGGGGGCAGATCAAAAAAGTTTCTCACCTTGTGAAGGTCGAGGAAATCTAAGGAGCTTTGCACTATGAGAATTGATACGATACAACCCGCGATCGGTTCCAACACCCCCGCAAAGAGATTGGGCAGGGGCATCGGTTCCGGTCTTGGCAAAACGAGCGGCAAGGGCCACAAGGGTCAGTGGGCGCGTTCGGGCGGCGGCGTACGTCCCGGCTTCGAAGGCGGTCAGACCCCCATTCACAGAAGGCTCCCGAAGCGCGGCTTCAACAACAAGTTCCGCAAAGAGTACGTCATCGTCAACCTGTCGGCGCTTTCGGGCGTCGAGGCTGGCGCCGTTGTGGACTATGACTTCGTGATGGCGAACAAGCTCGCCAAACAGGTCAAGGACAACGCCGGACTCAAAGTTCTCGGCAGCGGCGAGCTGAAGAATGCGATCACCGTCAAGGCGGCCAAGTTCTCCGCCTCCGCAAAAGAGGCGATCGAAAAGGCGGGCGGAAAAGCCGAAACCATCTGATTTCTGCTTTCCGCAACGCGGTAAGGGGAAATCGACGCTCCCCGCGCACCATGTGCGGGGGAGCCGCACCTCATTTTTAGGAGAACAAGATGTTCGAGACTTTAGTGAATGCTTTTAAAGTAAAAGAGATCAGAAAGAAGATCTTCATCACTCTTCTTCTGTTGCTCGTTTACAGACTGGGCTGCTACATCCCCGTTCCGGGCCTGGACGCAGAACAGTTTTCCGTCTATTTCGATCCGGACAGTGAGCAGTTCAACAACTTCCTCAGTCTGATGAACGCGGTCACCGGCGGCGCGCTGTCGCAAGGCACGCTTTTTGCGCTCGGTATCAGCCCGTACATCAACGCATCCATCATCATCCAGCTGCTCTGCGTGGGTATCCCCGCACTCGAGCGGCTGTCCAAAGAGGGTGAGGAAGGCAAACGCAAGATCGCGCAGATCACGCGCTTTCTGACGCTCGCTCTCGCGATCATCCAGTCCGTCGGCGTCATCATCAACTTCGGCAACGACGGCGCGATCAACACCAGCTTCTTCTGGGATCAGGCATGGCTCGCGTACATCTACATGGTCATCCTGTATTCCGCGGGCGCGATGCTCACCATGTGGCTGGGCGAGCGCATCACCGAGTACGGCGTCGGCAACGGCATCTCCCTGGTCATCTTCGTCGGTATCATCTCGACGGCAGGGCTGCTGCTGGTCGACAAGTTCATCACCGCGTTCACGGCGGCGACGTTCACCTTCACGCCCATCCTTGAGATCATCCTCTTCTTTGTCGTGGCAGTCATCCTCTTCGGTCTCATCGTTCTGGTCGATCTCGCGGAGCGCCGCATCCCCGTTCAGTACGCAAAACAGGTCAAAGGCAGAAAGATGTACGGCGGACAGTCCACCGTCATCCCCATCCGCATTTCGGGCAGCGGCGTCATGCCCCTGATCTTCGCATTTGCGATCATCAGCCTTCCCGACCTGATCATGGGTCTGTTCTTCGCGGACAGCACCGCCTATGCGAACTACACCGCGTGGTTCTCGGGCGGGCAGGGCCCCCTCGGCTGGCTGTACATCCTCGTACTCTGCCTGCTGATCTTCGGGTTCTCCTTCTTCTACGCGCAGATCCAGTTCAACCCCGAGGACATCTCCAAGAGCATCCAGCAGAACGGCGGCTTCATCCCCGGCATCCGTCCGGGCAGGCCGACGGCGGACTACCTGAAGAAGATCTCCAACCGCATCACGCTGTTCGGCGCGATCTTCCTCTCGCTCGTCGCCTTCATCCCGTCGCTGGCGTTCAGCTTTGTCAGCTCCGACCTCGTCAACGCCTTCTCTACGACAGGTATCCTCATCGTGGTCTCCGTTGCGCTCGAGTTTGACAAACAGCTGCAGTCGCAGCTCATGATGAAGAACTACAAAGGGTTCCTCAAATAAGAAAAAACCAATCGCTTCCTCTCCCCGAAAGGGGAGGGGAGAACAAAAAAAACAAGGAGTGAGGCAGCTATGAACATCATTCTTTTGGGAGCGCCGGGCGCCGGCAAGGGAACGCAGGCTACGCGCATTTCCGAGAAATTCGGACTTCCGCACATCTCCACGGGCGACATCTTCCGCGACAACATCAAGCGCGGCACCGAGATCGGGCTTCTCGCGAAGTCCTACACCGACAAGGGACAGCTCGTCCCCGACGAGGTCACCTGCAAGATCGTGGAAGGCCGTCTGACCGAAGCCGACTGCGCCGATGGCTACCTCCTCGACGGATTCCCCCGCAACCTCTTCCAGGCAGAGGAGCTCGACAAGTTCTCCAAAGTGGACGCGGTCATCAACATCGACATTGACCTCTCCCTGCTCATGGACAGACTGTGCGGCCGCCGCGTGTGCAAGAGCTGCGGCGAGAGCTACCACGTCAACTTCCTCGGCGGAAAGACGACCTGCGAGCGCTGCGGCGGCGAGCTGTACCAGCGCAAGGACGACAACGAGGAGACGGTCGGCAACCGCCTGAAGGTGTACACCGAGCAGACGCAGCCCCTCATCGATTACTATCGCGCGAAGGGCGTTCTGATCGACATCGACGGCGTGGGCGCCATCGACGAAGTGTTCGGGAGGATCTGCGACGCACTCAAAAAGTGAGCGTCTTTGAAAGATGATAATCGTCAAGACCGATCGCGAGATCGAACTGATGCGTGAGCCCTGCGCGATCGTGCGCGACACGCTGCAATACGTGGGCAGCAAGGTCCGCGCGGGCGTCACGACAAAAGAACTCGATAAATTCGCATACGACTACATCCGTTCGCGGGGGGCGGAACCTTCCTGCCTCGGGTACTGCGGCTATCCCGCCAGCATCTGCGCCTCGGTCAACGAGGAAGTGGTGCACGGCATTCCGGGCGACCGCGTGCTCCGCGAGGGCGACATCGTCAGCATCGACCTGTGCGCCTACAAGAACGGATTCCACGGCGACGGCGCGCGCACCTTTGCGGTGGGCGAGATCGACGCCGAAAAGCAAAAGCTCCTGAAAGTGACGGAGGAATGCTTCTTCAAGGCGATCGAGAACCTGCGTGCGGGCACGCCGCTCTATGACATCGGGGCGCGCGTACAGAACCACGCGGAGGAAAACGGCTTTTCCGTCGTGCGCGAATACGTCGGGCACGGCATCGGCAGGGAGATGCACGAAGACCCTTCCGTCCCCAATTTCGGCAAACCCGGCACGGGCGTAAGGCTGCGTGCGGGAACGGTGCTCTGCATCGAGCCGATGATCCTCGCGGGCGGGCGCGCGGTGCGCGTTCTGGACGACGGCTGGACGGCCGTCACGCAGGACAAAAAGCCCGCGGCGCATTACGAGAACACGGTGGTCATCCGCGACGACGGCGTCGAGATCCTGACCATCTGAGCGGGAGACACAATGAAAGTGCAAGACCCCGAAGTCGGCGGCGCCGCAAGGAGCATCGCCGGCAGAGACAAAGGCCGCCTGTACCTGATCGTGGGCATCGACGGCGGCAGGCTCCTCCTTTCGGACGGCAAGTACCGCAGGGCGGAGCATCCGAAGACAAAGAACGCAGGGCATGTCCGCCTGCTTCCGCGCTTTTACCGCGATATCGCGGCACGGCTCGCGGAGGGAAAGGACGAAAACAGCAACATCCGCGCGGCGCTTCTGGCGCTGGAGGCGGAATCGAAGAGTTGAGACGGGGGCGCCGCGCAAGCGGAAGAACCGGGCGCGAGGACAACACACGCGCGAATCAAGTTTATCGGAGGAAATATTGTGTCCAAAGACGACGTTATCGAAACCGAAGGAAAAATCGTTGAGGCGCTGCCGAACGCGACGTTCAGGGTAGAGCTCTCCAACGGGCACGTCATCACGGCGTACATCTCGGGCAAGCTGCGCATGAACTACATCCGCATCATCCCGGGCGACACCGTCAAACTGGAGATGAGCCCGTACGATCTGACCAAAGGCAGAATCACGTGGCGCAGTAAAAACTGAGCTCCTTTTCGGGAGTGCGAGCGATAAAAATATCGCGCGAAAACAGCGGCGGTCTTCCGCGTCGGGAGATCGATCGGGCTTGTCGGCCGCGCCGTATTGCGCGGAAGAAAAAAATTTCGGAGGAATACGAGAATGAAAGTCAGACCTTCTGTCAAACCCATGTGCGACAAATGCAAAGTCATCAAGAGGAACGGAAAGGTTATGGTGATTTGTTCCAAGAACAAGAGCCACAAGCAGAGACAGGGCTGAGTCAGGCCGAAAACAATCTCGGCCGCGGGCAAGCCGCCTCATTCCGATTTTCGGGCGGCGGCCGCGGGCGAAAGCATATAGATTAAGAAAAAAAGAAAATCCATACGGAGGTCAACGAGACAATGGCACGTATTGCCGGTGTAGATTTACCCAGAGAGAAGAGGGTAGAGATCGGACTTACCTATATCTACGGTATAGGTCTTGCCACGTCCAAGCAGATCCTTGCTGCGACGGGCATCAATCCCGACACGAGAGTGAAAGATCTCGACGAAAACGACGTTTCCAAACTCAGAGAATATATCGACCACAACCTGCGCGTCGAGGGCGAACTTCGCGGAGAAGTCAACCTCAACATCAAGCGCCTGATGGAGATCGGCTGCTATCGCGGCATCCGTCACAGAAAGGGCCTGCCCGTCCGCGGTCAGAGCTCCAAGCGCAACGCGCGTACGAGGAAAGGACCTCGCCGCACGGTCGCCAAGAAGAAGAAATAATTGAAGGAGGATAAGACAGATGGCAGCAACGAAAAAAGCTACGCAGACCAGAAAGCGTAAAGAGCTCAAAAAAGTTGATAAAGGTCAGGTTCACATTCAGTCCTCGTTCAATAACACCCTTGTTACGATCACGGATATGAACGGCAATGCGATCTCCTGGTCGAGCGCGGGCAGCCTGGGCTTCAAAGGCTCGAGAAAGGGCACCCCGTTCGCGGCGCAGATGGCGGCGGACACCGCGGCAAAGGCGGCGAAAGAGCACGGCCTTCGCAGCGTGGAAGTGTACGTCAAGGGCCCCGGCGCCGGCAGAGAGTCCGCGATCCGCGCGCTCGCCGCGGCGGACCTGGAAGTCACGATGATCACCGACGTTTCGCCCATCCCGCACAACGGATGCAGGCCCCCGAAGCGCCGCAGAGTATAATAGAAGGAGAGAAGATCAATGGCAACATACAGAGATTCCAAATGCCGTCTCTGCCGCAGAGAGGGCGCAAAACTCTTTTTGAAAGGCGAGAGATGCTACTCGGGCAAATGCGCGTTCGAGAAGCGTCCCACCCCTCCGGGCGCACACGGCGCCGCTCGCAAAAAGGTCTCCGAGTACGGCCTGCAGCTCCGCGAGAAGCAGAAGACCAAGAGGATCTACGGCGTGCAGGAAGGCCAGTTCCGCAAATACTATGAGATGGCTGACCGCATGAAGGGCATCACGGGTGAAAACATGCTCTCCCTTCTCGAAAGGCGCCTGGACAACGTCGTGTACCGCATGGGCATCGGCGGCTCCCGCGCGCAGGCAAGACAGCTCGTCAACCACGCACATTTCTCCGTCAACGGAAAGACGGTCAACATCCCTTCTTACATCGTCAAGAAAGGGGACGTGATCGCGGTCAAAGAAAACAGAAAGAAGGACAAGTATTTCGAGCAGATCAAGTCGATGAAGGTCGGCAATATGCCCAAATGGCTTGAGTTCGATCCCGAGAAGCTGGAGGGCAAAGTCCTCGAGCTGCCCGTCAGAGAGGACATCGACAGCCAGATCGCGGAGCATATGATCGTCGAGTTGTACTCCAAGTAATTAAACGTCGAAACAAGGAGGTAACAATCCATGATCGAAATGGATATGCCCAGGATCGAGGTGGAAGAGAAGGACGAAAACGGGTATCCGCGCAGCTATGCGAAAGTCGTCGTCGAACCGCTCGAAAAGGGCTTCGGTCTCACCATAGGAAACTGTCTGAGAAGAATATTGCTGTCCGCTCTTCCGGGGGCTGCGGTGCAGGGTATCCGCTTTTATCCGGACGGGCTCGTCAAACACGAGTTCTCCGCGATTCCCGGCGTCAAGGAAGATGTGACCGAAATCATCCTCAACCTCAAAACGCTCGCCATTCAGACGGCGTCGACCGACAAGGATTACATCAAGACGCTGCATCTGTGCAAGGAAGGCCCCTGCGACATCACGGGCGCCGACCTCATGCAGGATGCGGAAGTGGAGGTCATCAACAAAGACCGCTACATCTGCCACATCGACGAGGGTGCAAAGATCGACTGCGAGATCACCATCGGCCGCGGCAGGGGATACAAGGGCGCAGGTTCCAACAAGAACCACCCCATCGGCTACATCCCCATCGATTCCATCTATACCCCCGTCAAGAAAGTCAACTATAACGTGGAGAGCACACGTGTCGGCCAGAACATCGACTACGACAAGCTCGTCATGGAAGTGTGGACGAACGGCGCATTCTCCGCAAAGGAGATCGTCTCGCTCGCCGCAAAGATCATGCAGGATCACATCGGGTTGTTTGTCAACCTGAGCGACTCCATCAAGGGCATGGACATTCTCGTCAAGAACGAGGACGACAAGCAGCAGCAGGTGCTCGCGATGGCGATCGAGGACATGGACCTGTCCGTCCGTTCCTACAACTGCCTCAAGCGCGCAAACATCCACACCGTCGAAGATTTGACCAAAAAGACCGAGGAAGAAATGCTCAAAGTTCGCAACCTCGGCAGAAAGTCGTTGGACGAGGTCATCCTCAAATTGGAGTCCTACGGCCTCTCATTACAAAAAAAGGAGGACTAACACACTATGCCGGGTAAATTGGGCAGAACCAGCGAACAGAGAATTGCCATTCTGAAAAACCAGGCTTCCTGCCTTCTCTGGTACGGAAAAATAGAGACGACCAAAGCTCGCGCGAAAGAGCTTCAGTCGTACGTCGAGAAGATCATCACCGCCGCGATCAACACCTATGACGACACCATCGAGAGCACGAAGGTCGTCACGCAGGGCACGGGCAAAAAGCAGAAAGAGGTCACCGTCACCGTCGTGAAGGACGGCCCCAAGAAGCTCGCCGCCCGCCGCAGGATCATGAGCAAACTGCACGATTTGCAGGAGATCAAGGCGTTCAACGAGTCCAAAGCCGCCTACAAGGCGCGCACGGCCGAAGTCGCGCACCCGCTCATCGAAAAGCTGTTCAACGAGATCGCTCCCAAGTACGCGCAGAGGAACGACGAGAAGAACTGCGCAGGCGGTTACACCCGCATCATCACCCTCGGCGAGCGCCGCGGCGATGCGGCGGAAGTCGCCATCATCGAGCTCGTGTAATCGAACCGAAAGAGATCGAAGGATCCGCCCGCATTTCCCTGCGGACGGGTCTTTTCATTGCGGCGCCGCTTTTTTCGGCGGCTTTTGCGCCCGCTTTTGTGTCTGTTTGGTGGAAACTTGGGCAAACTTGCGGAATGTGCGCAAAAGTACTTGACGATTTCGCAAATAAAAGTTAAAATAAAAAGGTATCAAAAAACAGAGGGGGGCGTTTGCCCTTTTTCAGAAATAGCAGGAGGACCTATGGCTAAATCCATCGGCGGCAAGATCGCGAGAATTTTGTCCGTATTCATCGCCGCAGTGCTGATCATGGGCTGTGTGTTCATGTTCGTCGGCTGCGAGAGCAAAAAACCGCGCATCTCCATCAAGATCTCCTTCAACGACGAGGAGTACAACATCGAATACACGCTGTACCGCAACTACTACAAGCGCACCGTCAATCACTACCTCGAGCTCATCGAGATGAAGTACTTCGACGGCACTGTCATCCACGACTATCAGTCCGACCGCATGGTGGGCGGCGCGTTCACCTATTCGGACATGGAGACGAGCGCCTATGACGAGCTCGTGGCAAAGGATTACGACGCGGCGACCAAGACGAATGGCGTCGTCAGCCTGGACAACATCTCTGTCTGGACGAGCGCCGAGCACAACGATTCCACCGCGACCAACCGCCTCTTCGGCGAGAACGGCGCAAACGGCTTCGAAGTGGACGGCAAGGACGCGCTTTCCAACTCCTTCGGCGCACTGGGTACCTACACCTACGTCACCAAGGACATGGCGCAGCACACCGTCAACGACATCGTCACCAACATTCAGGTCACGGGCGACCGCCTCAACGACCGCGGCGAGTTTGCATGGCTGGACTACTATGCGAACAGCGTGACCAGCATGTTCTACATCTATACAGGCTCTTCGACGAGCACCCTCGATTCCGGCTATTGCGTGTTCGGCGTCCTCGCGAACGACGATGCGAAGGACGAGCTCAACCGCCTGCAGGACGACATCGAGGCGTACGAGAAGGAGCTGGAAGCGGACGAGGCGCTCACCGATACCGTCAGCGTCGAGATCGTCGACGACATCATCGACGGCGGCAAGTACGACGTGGACTTCGCGACGCCTACCTGCAAGATCGTCATCGAGCAGATCAAGGTCGTCAAGTATTGATAAAAAATGACGCGGGCGCCGCATGCTGCGGCGCCCGCAATATTTTTCTGCGGGGTCGTCTGCCGCAAGAATCGGCAGACGCCTCGTCGGAGTTTTTTTAAGCGCCCTGCGCCGCACGAAAGTGCGGCGCAGGGCGCTTTGCCTTTGTCCATTTTAAATTGTGCGGTTGTGCCGCGGGGCGCACGGAACGCGCCTTGCAGGCGCGCCGTTTTCGCACAAAGGACTTTGCTCTGCGCAAGCGGTCTTTTGTGCGGCAACGAAAGAAGGGGGCAAAGACAAAATGATTTTCGCCGTCCGAAAAAGGGGGGAAGTCCTTTCAAACAGTGAGAAAAGGGGCGCAAAGGGGGAAATACGCATGCGCCGCGGCGCATCTGTCCCGCTTTCCGCTCTCGCATGCGCCGAGGCACAGATGAATGCAGCCGCATCTGAGGGAGAACGAACAAAAAACAGCCCGCCCGGGGAAAAGGCGGGCAAAAAATCTGGCGTCGCGAAGCGGGCGGAAGACAGGCGGCCGAGGCGGGCATCGTCTGTATTTGACGGGAGAGGGGAAGGCGGGCAGAGGGCGTCTGAGGGCGGGCATCGCCTGTTCTTTTGCGCGGGGTGAAAGTCGGGCGCGCGGGATGCGGCGGGGAAAGGGCGCAAAAGAAAGGCGCGGGCACAGCCCGCGCCGAAGCATTTGAAGTTATTCAAAACCGAGCGAAAAGATCGGAAGGGCAGGTGCGGATCTTTAAACGCCCGCAAAAGTCATTTTCTGCGCGAGAACATCAGCACGAAGGCGAGGAAGCGCAGGAAGAAGACGAGCGAGGTCAGCAGGGAAGCGACGTAGGTCATCGCGGCGGCGCCGAGCACCTTGGAGGCGGCGGCGCGCTCGTCCGCGGTGGTGATGACGCCGTTTTCGCACAGCATCGCCTTGGCGCGGCGGGAGGCGTCCAGCTCGACGGGCAGGGTGACGAGCAAAAAGACGGTGGAGAGCGCATACAGGCACACGCCGACGAACACGACGATGTTGCCGATCTCGCTGTATTGCAGCAGCCATTCGAGCAACAGACCTATGATGACGAGAGGAAGCGCGAGGCGGGTGCCGAAATTCGTGATGGGCACGAGCACGGTGCGCAGGCGGTAGAAGAGGTACCCCTCTTCGCGCTGTACGACGTGCCCGATCTCATGCGCGGCGACGGCGACCGCCGCGACGGACGCGGAGTCGTAGGTCGACTCGGAGAGGGTGACGGTCATGTTCGCGGGGTTGAAATTGTCGGTGAGCCTTCCCTTCCCGCGCACGACCTGCACGCCTAAGACGTTGTTTTTTTCCAGGAGCATGCGCGCCGCGTCGCTCGCGGTCCAGTCGGACTGCGTGTGCATCGCGCTGTATTTATTGTATACGGAATGTACGCGCGCGCTCGCCCATCCCGCGAGGAGCAGGCAGGGGAGCATGAGCGCGAAGGACAAAAGATAGACAAGCGTCGGATTTTCAAACATTTGTGAGATCTCCTTGTGCAAACAGTATAACACATTTCCCGCAGAAAAATCAATGCAAGCGCGGTGAAATTTCAGGGAACGGGAAAGATGTTGGAAACTTTCCCCTCTTCCGTCTGCACGGCAAAGTGGCGCAGATCCCACACGTTTTCGCCAGCGCGGTAGCTGAGATCTGCGGCGTTGTGCGTGCCGTGCACGAGGTAGAACACCTCTTCGGGCAGAAATACGCCGTCGAACGCGCCGAGATAGCCCCAAAGCTGTTGTGCGCGCGGCTTGAGCGCGGGCGCGAGCAGGGGGGAAGGGTCGGCGCCCGCGAGCATCGCCTCGAAGAGCGCGGGTGCGAGCAGGCGCTCGTCAAAGCTCTCGCGCTGTGCTGTCACTTTCTCCTCGGCGAGGGAAAAATTTTCGCCGTAGCTCCTCTCCGAGACATGCCGCGCGATGTCCGCGCACTCCGTGCGGGTGTGCAGGGTTCCGTCGCAGGAAAAGGAGTCCGCGCGCGTGCGGAACACCTCTTTCCCGCCGCGGAAAAAGAGCAGTAGCCCGTTGCCGCGACAGTAGAGCCGCAAAAACTTTTCTCCCCAGAGCGTCTCCTCGGCGAGCTCGTAGCTCTCGGCGCGCGGCAGGACGGGCGTGCAGAATTCCCGCTCGCCCTGCACGGCGAGGCGGATGCTCCCGCTCTCGATCACGGTCGCGAGCATCCCCGCGGCGCGCGCCTGCGCGAGCGGGCGGGGGGCAGGGTCCGCGCGGCAGAAGCGTTCGGCGCGCAGGTGGACGCCGCAGTCCGAGCGCCACAGATCGCAGGAAAGCGGCGGCGGCGTGCCCTCGCGGTAGAGAAAGCTCACGGGCAGAAATTCCCCGTCCGCGGGCAGAAACTCGACGAGCACCTCCTCCCCGCGCTCGAGTTCGGCAAATTTCTTGATCTCCCCGACCAGCCCCACGGGCGCGCCGCCGAGGCGGAGCACACAGGGCATCGAGGCGGTGAAGTGTATGCGCATTTGCGCCTCCTTAAAAACCTTTTGAGATAATCTATGTATAAAAATATATTCTTATGTCAATAACAGCCCCGAAATCCAAGGAGGTGCAAGATGGAAAAGATCAACGGCTACACGCGCGAGGAGGCGGCGTCGCTCGTCCGCTATCTCGCGGAGGGCAGGCGCGCGGGCCGCACGCTGACTTCGCTCTTTTCGCGTTACGGAAAGGAGCACGGCAGGGCGGCGGGAAGCGTCCGCAACTACTACTACAAGCTCCTGCACACGCAGGGCGAGAGCGCAAAGGCGGTGCTCGAGGGCAGTTCTCTTCGCGCAGGGCAGGTCCGCCCTTTCACAGAGGCGGAGGCGGACAGCATGCTGCGTGAGATCCTCGCCGAGCGCAAGAAGGGGGTCTCTGTCCGCAGGGCGATCCACAACGTCTGCGGCGGCGACGCGAAAAAGGTGCTCCGCTATCAGAACAAGTACCGCAACATGCTCAAAAAACAGCCCGAGCTCGTGCGCAGAGCGGCGCAGGAGGCGGGCATTCCCGAAGAGTGCGTGCTCCGTCCGCAGGGACTGCAGCGCCGCCTCGAATCGGAGATCGACGCGCTGTACGGCAAGCTCGCGGGCGCGCTCCGCGAGGAGAACAGGAAACTGCGCGAGGCGGTCGGCCGCCTGACCGAGGAGAACGAGCTGCTCAGGCGCGCTTCCCGTGCCCGCGGCGAAAAGGCGGTCACGGCCGCAAAGTCGGCAAAAGCCGAGGAATAAAAGCTTATTTCCCTGCCCATACTGTACCCGAAGGGCGTCTGCCCGGGAGGGAAAGTATGGAAAAATTTATCGCAGGGCTCGCGATGGGCGCGGCGGTCGGCGCACTGCTGGTCGCAAACAGCGCCAAAACGCGCTCCCTCATCAAAAAGAGCCAGGACGAGCTCAAGACGCGCGTGGACGAATATCTCGACGAAAAACTCGCCGCGATGGATAAGTCCGCGTCGAAGAGTGCGGGCGCAACCGCCTCCGAAAACTGAAGGCGCACGGACGCCCCCGCCGTATCGGCGGGGGCGTCTGCGCTTTTCCGCATGCCGCTGTCGCCGTCCTGTCGCCGTCCTGTCGCCGTGCCGCCATCGTGCCGCCGTGCCGCCATCGTGCCGCCGTGCTGCCATCGTGCCGCCGTGCCGCCGTTGTGCCGCCGTGCCGTCGTGCCGCCGCAGTCGACCTGTTTTCATTGCCGCGGCGAGACTTTTCCGCAGATATTACAATTTTTTTGCAAGAAAGTGGATGGAAAAAAGAGGCGGCATGTGGTATACTGTAAGGGAACGGTAAGCACCCGCTTTCGGCGCTTGTACGCCCCGCCGCTTTTCGCCTTTGCGATACGTCTGTATTGCGGCATCCTCTTTTGGGCAGGGCATTCCGACATCTGCGCCCCGAAAGTGCGGGGAAATGAAAAGGTGCGCTTTTCCTTCGGATAAGGCGGCCGTCAGGGACTTTGACGCAGAAACTTCTCACCTTTTCATCGGGTCCTTATTATTCCCGTACAGTATACGGTAAGGAAGCGATTTAACAGACGGGAAAGGAGAAAGAAATGCCATCTACATACGCACACTATAAATTCGGAGAAGAGGTGTTGAAGCTGTTGCCCGCGCCGCTCGCGGAGATCGTCCGCGCGGAGCGCGCGGCGTATTCGGTCGGCCTGCACGGGCCGGACGTGCTCTTCTATTACAAGGCCCTGCGTTCCAATGCGGTCAATTCGATCGGGTTTGCGACGCACGAGCGCCCCGCGCGCGAGTTTTTCGTGTCCGCGCGCACAAATCTTGCGGCGTTTGCGGAGCAAGACGCGGCAAAGGCATACCTCTTCGGGTTTGTCTGCCATTTTGCGCTCGATTCCGCCTGCCACGGCTACATCGAGAACAAGATCGTGCGCTCCGACGTGCGCCATACGGTGATCGAGAGCGAGTTCGACCGCTCTCTCCTTCTTGCGGACGGCAAAGATCCGCTCTCGGCGCGGCTGACCGATCACATCCTGCCCACCGCGCGCAACGCCGCGCTCGTCGCGGCGGCGTTCGGCATAGATGCGGACAGCGCGCTGTGCGCCCTTCGCTCCATGCTTTCCTGCAACGAGTTCCTGCGCGCGCCCGGGCACATCAAGCGCACGCTCGTGCGCGCGGTGCTGTTTTTCTCGGGCAATTACCGCGAGATGCACGGCGCGATGATCGCGCGCAAGCCCGTCGCCGCGTGTGCGGACAGCACCCTGCGCCTGAAAAAGCTCTTCGACGCGGCCGTGCCCCGCGCGGCGGCGCTCATCCTCGCCCTGAACGAGTGGCTGGAAGGGCGCGCGGAGCTTCCCGCGGAGTTCGGAAAGACCTTCGGCGCAGGGGAGGGCTGGCAGGACATCCCCGTGCTCACGGCGGAGGAGGAAGCGGAATACGTCCTGCCTGCGTGCGGGACGGAAATTTTGACGGAGGAAACAAAGTCATGAAAGGGAAGATGACCCCGATGGAACGAAGGTGGGTGCTCTACGACGTGGGAAATTCCGCGTTCACCCTGCTCGTGTCCACCCTGATCCCCATCTTTTTCACCGCGCTCTCGGAGGGCGCGGGCGTCTCGTCCAACGATTCGCTCGCCTATTGGGGATACGCGACCAGCATTGCGACGGTGCTCGTCGCACTGCTCGGACCCACGCTCGGCTGTCTGTCCGACCTGCGCGGCGCAAAGCGCAGGATCTTCACCGCGGCGCTCGCGGTGGGGGCGGTCTGCTGTGCGGTGCTCGGCTTCGTACAGCACTGGATGTGGTTCCTTGTGCTGTTCGTGCTCGCAAAGGCGGCGTATTCGCTCAGCCTCGTCATCTATGACTCCATGCTCTGCGACGTCAGCGTGCGCGAGCGCATGGACGAGGTCTCTTCTCGCGGGTATGCGTGGGGATACATCGGGAGCTGTGCGCCCTTTCTCGTCTGCCTCGCGCTGTATCTTTGCGCCGAGGTGTTCGACGTACTGCCGATGTACACCGCGACCGTGCTCATTTTCCTCGTGACCGCCGTCTGGTGGGTGGGCTGTTCGCTCCCGCTCCTGTTCCGTTACCGCCAGACGCACTTTGTCGAGAGCGGCGGCAGGCCTGTTCGCACGGGCATGAAAAACCTTGCCCGCGTCTTTTCCGAACTGAAGCAAAACAAAAAGGTGCTCTTTTTCCTGCTCGCGTTCTTCTTTTTCATCGACGGCGTCTATACCATCATCGACATGGCGACCGCCTACGGCACCTCGCTCGGGCTGGATACGACGTGGCTCCTGCTCGCGCTTCTCGTGACGCAGATCGTCGCCTTTCCCGCGGCGATCCTGTTGGGGATGCTCTCCCGCAAGGTGGGGCCGGAGCGGCTGATCGCGCTGTGCATAGTCGCCTATTTCTGCATCACGGTATATGCGATCTTTCTGGACAAGCAGTACGAATTCTGGATCCTCGCCGTGGGGGTGGGGCTGTTCCAGGGCACCATCCAGGCGATGTCCCGCTCCTATTTCGCCAAGATCATCCCGCACGAGAAGTCGGGGGAATACTTCGGCATCTACGACATATTCGGCAAGGGCGCCGCGTTCATGGGCACCATGCTCGTCTCCGTCGTCACGCAGGTAAGCGGCAGTCAGAACATCGGCGTCGGCGCGCTCGCGGTGATGTTCGTCATCGGGTTTGTGTTCTTCCTGATCGCCGTGCGCTGCAAGGCGCCCGCGCATTCGTATGCCGCGATCACCGCGCCCGTGCGCGTGGGCGAGCTTTCCGAAGCGCCCGCGGGGCAGGAGGGCGAGTCCGACTGAATCTTCAAAAACGGGAGCCCCTGCCGTGCGGCGGGGGCTTTTTCGTCAAAAAAAGGCAGAGATGTCCTTTAAAAAATCAGAAATTTCAGAAAAATTGTGGACGGCGGCGGGGAAGTATGGTATACTTGACGTAGAGCGGTCAAAAGGAAGAAACACATGGAAAAACGCATCATCGCCTTTGACATCGGCGACAAAAGGATCGGCATCGCGGCGAGCGACCCGTTCAATACTTTCGCGTTGCCGGGCACGACTTATTTCCGCACGAAGAGCGCGGAGACGGATGCGGAGAATCTCGCGAAGATCGTAAGGGAAAAGGGCGCGGGGCTGATCGTGTGCGGCCTGCCGCTGAACTTTGACGGGACGGAATCGGTGCAGACGGAGAAGACCCGCCGTTTCGTCGCCCTCCTGCAGAGCAAGACGGACGTGCCCGTCGTGTTCGAGGACGAGCGCTTCACCACGATGGAGGCGGAGCGCGTGCTCATTTCGGGCGGCGTGCGCCGTGAGGACCGCAAGAGATCGATAGACAGTATTGCCGCTTCCTATATCTTGGAAGGGTATCTGAATAAAAAAAACAGAGGAGCATCAACATGAGTGACGAAAAGAGACTGCACGAGGAAGGCTGCGACTGCGAAGAATGCGCGGGGGATGAGGTCAACGTGGTCGATCTGATCGACGACGAGGGAAAAGTGCATAAATGCTACCACATCGGCACCATCCAGTACAAAGACAGATGGTTTGCGTTCTTCCAGCCCGAAGACGAATCGGAAGGGGACGAGGAAGAAGTCACTATCCTCGAGATCGTCGGCGAAGAGGGCGCGGAGGAGCTTCTGCCCATCGAGGACGACGCGCTTTTGGACGAGGTGTTCGACGAGTTCTGCCGCGTGATGGAAGAGGACGAGGACGCCGAGGACGGCGAGTGAACAAAGTAAAAGCATTCTCTCTATGGAGGGAAGGGACGCCGCCGCTTATTTTAGCGGCGGCGTCTTTCACTGTGTGAAAAATTCGGCTTTTTTCGCCCCGCCGCGGCGAAAAAAGCCGCGAATGCGCAGTGCATGCCTTGTTTTTGCTTGCAAAATCTTTCCGCGTATGGTAGAATAATAGAGCTATAAAATTCACACCTTGTGCGTTCCGCACTCCGTTCCCGTCAAATTTCTTTCAGGGCGGGCTGTGTGCGGGCTTTTTACGGCGTGCAGGGGAGGAGAAAACGGAGGTAAATTTATGGCAGTCATCACCATGAAGCAGCTGCTCGAAGCGGGCGTGCACTTCGGACATCAGACGAGAAAATGGAACCCGAAGATGAAAAAGTACATCTTCGCGGCGCGCAACGAGATCCACATCATCGACCTGCAGCTCACCGTCGGCCTGGTCGAAAAGGCGTACAACTTCGTCGTGGACACCGTCAAGTCGGGCAAGAGCATCCTGTTCGTCGGCACCAAGAAACAGGCGCAGGAAGCCATCCGCGAGGAGGCGACCCGCTGCGGTCAGTTCTACATCAACTCCCGCTGGCTGGGCGGCACGCTCACCAACTTCAAGACCATCCGCTCCCGCATCGAGCGCCTCAACAAGCTCGAGAAGATGGAGGAGTCGGGCGAGTTCGATCTTCTGCCCAAGAAAGAAGTTCTCGGTCTGAAAAAGGAGATGGAGAAGCTCGAGGCGAACCTCGGCGGCATCAAAGAGATGAAGACGCTCCCGGGCGCGATGTTCGTCGTCGACCCCCACAGCGAGGACATCGCCGTTCAGGAAGCGCGCAAGCTGCACATCCCCATCGTCGCCATCACCGACACCAACTGCGACCCCGATCTCATCGACTATGTGATCCCGGGCAACGACGACGCGATCCGCGCGGTCAAACTTCTCTCTTCGGTCATCGCGAACGCGGTCATCGAGGCGAACCAGGGCGAGGCGGCCTTTGCACAGGCAGTCGAGGAGAAGCCCGCAGAGTCCATCGAGGAAGTCGTCGAGGCGGCGGAAGAGGCTCCCAAGGCCGAATAACAGAGAACACAACAGCGCAACATACAGAAAATAGAATAGGAGAAATAAGGATATGGCAATTACGGCAAGTGACGTGAATGCTCTGCGCCAGAAGACGGGCGTGGGCATGATGGATTGCAAAAAGGCTCTGACCGAGGCGAACGGCGACATGGACAAGGCCGTCGAGATCCTCCGCGAGAAGGGCATGGCGACCGCCGCGAAAAAGGCGGGCCGCATCGCCGCAGAGGGCATCGTCGACAGCTACATCCACATGGGCGGCAAGGTCGGCGTTCTGGTCGAAGTCAACTGCGAGACCGACTTCGTCGCGCGCGGCGATCAGTTTAAAGAGCTCGTGCACGACATCGCGCTGCAGATCGCGGCTGCGAAGCCCCTCTATGTGACCAAAGAAGAGGTCCCCGCCGAGGTGCTCGAAGAGGAGAAGAAGATCCTCAAAGTGCAGGCGATGAACGAGGGCAAGCCCGAAGCGATCGCGGAGAAGATGGTCGCGGGCCGCATCAAGAAGTATTACGAGGATTTCTGCCTGCTCGAACAGCCGTTCGTGAAGGATTCTTCCAAGACCATCGGCCAGCTCGTCACCGAGGCGATCGCCTCTATCGGCGAGAAGATCACGGTGCGCCGCTTCGCGCGCTTTGAGATGGGCGAGGGCATCGAGAAGAAGAAAGACGACCTCGCGGAAGAAGTCGAAAAACAGGTTTCCAAGATGAAGGGTTAATTTTAACGGGGCGCACAAGTTTATATTTGTGTGCCTTTGTTTTAAATTCCCCGCAAATACAGAGGAAAAAAGAGAGCCAAGACGTAGTCCTGCGGCGCGTGCCGTATGCGCGCCGAAGCTCTCTTTTGCCAATGCTCGGATCATGAATACGCTACGGAGGGAAAAGACAAGTTGAAACCCATCTATAAGAGGATCATCCTCAAGCTCTCGGGCGAGGCGCTTGCGGGAGAACAGGGCTTCGGGCTGGACGAAAAGATCATCGAACAGGTGGTCGACCAGCTCATCCGCGTGCATAAAATGGGCGTGGAGATCGGCATCGTGCTGGGCGGCGGCAATTTCTGGCGCGGCAGGCAGGGCACGAAAATGGACAGGACGACGGCGGACCACATGGGCATGCTCGCGACGGTGATCAACTCCCTCGCCATGCAGGACGCGATCGAGCAGAAAGGGGTCCCGACCCGCGTGCAGACCGCGCTCAACATGATCAGCGTCGCCGAGCCGTTCATCCTGCGCAAGGCGGTGCGTCACTTCGAGCTGGGCAGGATCGTCATCTTTGCCTGCGGCACGGGCAATCCCTATTGCTCGACGGACACGGGCGCCGCGCTGCGCGCCTGCGAGATCAACGCCGACATCCTCCTGCTCGCAAAGAACGTCGACGGGCTGTACGACAGCGATCCCAAGCTCAACCCCGACGCGAAGAAGATCGACAAGATCACGCACATGGAGGTCATCAACCGCGGGCTCAAGGCGATGGACACGACCGCGATCACCATGTGCATGGACAACAACATCCCCGTGCTCGCCTTCGCGCTCTCCGAAAAAGACGCGATCGTGCGCGCCATCTGCGGCGAACGCACGGGCACCCTCATCACAAACGAATAACAAGGAGGAAAACACCATGATCGACAACGAAAAGGTAGAGGAGATGATGCTCGTTCTCGAGGACAAACTGGACAAGACGGTCAGCGTCCTGCGCGAGGAATATTCCAACATCCGCGCGGGCAGGGCGAACCCGCACGTCCTCGACAGGATCCAGGTCGACTATTACGGCACCATGTCCCCCCTCAACCAGGTGGGCAACATCTCCGTCGCGGACGCGAAGTGCCTGGTCATCAGCCCGTGGGACACCAGCCTGCTCAAGGGCATCGAGAAAGCGATCCTGCAGTCCAACATCGGGCTCAATCCGACCAACGACGGCAAGGTGATCCGTCTCATCTTCCCCGACCTCACCGAGGAGCGCCGCCGCGAGCTCGCAAAACAGATCAAATCCCTCTCCGAAGATTCCAAGGTCGCCGTGCGCAACGTGCGCCGCGATGCGATGGATTCCCTCAAAAAACTCAAGAACGGCAAGGAGATCTCCGAAGACGAGTGCTCCGCGCAGGAAAAAGAAGTGGAAAAAGCTGTCTCCAAATGCATGGAGCAGATCGAGAAGCTCACCGCCGAGAAAGAAAAAGAGATCATGTCCGTTTAAGGGGAGCAGATGAAACGAGTAAAGTTGCCCGCGCACATCGCGTTTATCATGGACGGCAACGGAAGATGGGCGAAGCGCCGCTTCCGTCCGCGCGGCTATGGCCATAAAATGGGCGTGCAGAACCTCTTTAAGATCTGTTCGCACGCCTTCCACCTGGGTATCCGCATCGTCACGGTGTTTGCCCTTTCCGCCGAGAATCTCTCGCGCCCGAAGGAGGAAGTGGACGAACTGTTCGACCTCTTCCGCACCTTTTTCGGCAGAAAGCGCGAGAAGATGTACGAGCTCAACGCGAAGATCAACGTCATCGGTGATCTGAGCGTTCTGCCCGAAGACATCCGCGACTCCATCCGCACGCTGATGGAGGAGACCATGCACATGAACGCGGGGCTCCTCAACATCTGCGTCAACTACGGCGCGCGGCAGGAGATCGTGGGCGCAGTCAATAAGGCGGTGGCGCTCGGGCGCTATGTGGACGAGGACAGCTTTCACTCCCTTCTTCTCACGGGCGGACTGCCCGATCCCGACTTCATCGTCCGCACGGGCGGCGAAGTGCGGCTGAGCAACTTCCTGCTCTACCAGGCCGCCTATTCCGAGCTGTATTTTTCCAATAAAATGTGGCCGGGATTCACAAAACGCGACCTCGAGCGCGCGCTCGAAAACTTTTCCGCGCGCGACAGGCGGTTCGGCAACATTCGCGAGGAGTGAAAGGGTCTATGTTGAAGCGATTGATCACCGGCGCCGTCTATGTGGGCGTCATCGTGGGATTTTTCTTTTTGCGCATCGTGGACGTGCGACTGTTCGGCATCCTGATCTACGCCTTTTCGCTGATCGGGACGTGGGAGATGGTGCACGCCTTCAACCACGAGCGCACGGACGGGGCGGGGAACAAGATCCCGCCCGCAATGCGGCTGTGCACGTCGCAGCAGATCGCGGTCTACATCTACGCCATCCTGTTCACGCCCACCTTTTACATCGTCGAGCACTTCGTGCCCGGCGCGGGCTATCGCGGCATGCTCGTGCTCTCGTTCACCTTTGCGGTGGCGCTGTTCTGCCTTTTGGTCGTCGATTCGTCGCAGACCGACTTATCCGGCACGGGCGCGGCGATGATGTGCGGCTTTTATCCGACCGCCATCCTCTCGACCATGCTCCTTGCCAACAACTTCCCCGAGGCGAGCACGCTCGCGCTTTTGCTGATCTTCGTGATCTCGCCCGTCGCGGACACCTTTGCGTTCCTCGTCGGAAGCATTTTCCGCGGCAGGAAGCTGTGTCCTTCCATCAGCCCGAACAAGACCGTCTCGGGCGCGATCGGGGGCGTCGTGTTCGGAACGGGCGCAAGCGTCCTGCTCTATTACGTCTACGCGCTCGGCTCGGGCTATGTGTACGCGGGCAAGGCAAATCCCTGGGTGATGTTCGCCATCCTCGGTTTCTGCTGTTCGCTGCTCGTCGAGTTCGGCGACCTCGTGGAGAGCGTCATCAAGCGCAAACTCGGCATCAAGGACATGGGCAAGATCCTGCCCGGCCACGGCGGCATCCTCGACCGCATCGACGGGACGCTGTTCGCGAGCACCTTCGTCTACATCGTCTTCGCGCTTTTCATCGTGCAGACGGGACTGTAAAAACTTAAATTGCAGGGCGGCCGCCTTGCAATTTTTTGCTTTTCGCGCGGCATAAAACGGCGCGCGCAAAAGTACATTAGAAGAGGAGGCACCATGAAGAAGATCGCGCTCATCGGCAGTACGGGCTCCATCGGCAGGCAGACGGTCGACGTCGTGCTCCGCCATCCCGACCGCTTTTGCGTCGTCGCGCTCGCGGCGGACAGGAACGAGACGCTGCTTGCAGAGCAGGCGGCGCTCCTGCACCCGCAGATTGCCGTCCTGCGCAGCGAAGGGCGGGAAGTCGGAATGCCCGAAGGGGTACGCTTTTCGCGCGGAGAAGGGGCGTTTGAGGCGGCGTGCGCCTTTCCCGAGGCGGACATCGTCGTCGTCGCGGTCACGGGCTTTGCGGGGCTGAAAGCGGCGCTCCTCGCGATCGGCGCGGGCAAGGACGTCGCGCTCGCAAACAAGGAGAGCCTCGTCGCGGGCGGGGAACTGCTTCTCGGCGAGGCGGCGCGGCGGGGGGTGAACGTCTGTCCCGTGGACAGCGAGCACTCCGCGATCTGGCAGTGCCTGCATTTCGACCGCGGCGCGCCCTATACGCGCATCCTGCTCACGGCGAGCGGCGGCGCACTGCGCGACGTGCCGCTCGAAGACCTTCCGAAGGTGACGCCCGCGCAGGCGCTCGCGCATCCGACGTGGAAGATGGGGCCGAAGATCACGATCGACTGCGCGACCATGCTCAACAAGGGCTTTGAGGTGATCGAGGCGATGCGGCTTTACGGCGCGGCGCCCGAACAGGTGGAGGTGATCGTCCATCGCGAGAGCATCGTGCATTCTCTCGTGGAGTTTGCGGACGGCGCCCTGCTCGCGCAGATGAGCCTGCCGTCGATGGAGCTGCCCATCCAGCTCGCGCTGACCTATCCCGAGCGGCTGGACGCGGGGCTTTCCCGCCTCGACCTGTGCGCGCTCGGCGCACTGCATTTCGAGGCGCCCGACCTGCGGCGCTATCCCTGCCTGCGTCTCTCGCTAGAAAGCGCGCGCGCGGGCGGACTTTATCCCGCCGCGCTCGGCGGCGCGGGGGAGGTCGCCGTGGAGGCATTTTTGAACGGACAAATAAAATACACGGACATCGCAGATATTATAGAGTGTGCGCTCGGCGCCTGCGAAGGCGGCGCCGCCGACAGCTATGCGCACATCGCCGCGGCGGACGCGGCGGCGCGCGCGGCGGCGCGCGCGCAGGTAAAGCGCATCGCGGAGGGAAAATGACGCTCGCTCTTCTCTCTTTCGCGGGCGTGATGCAGGCGATCGGTTCGGTGTGCCTGGCGATCCTCATTCTGCTCGCCATGATCACCGTGCACGAGTTCGGGCATTACGTCGCGGGAAAGATCTTCAAATTCAAGATAAACGAGTTCGCGATCGGGTTCGGGCCCGCGCTCTTCAAGCACAAAAAGAAGAACGGCGAGCTCTTCTCCGTCCGCGTCTTCCCGCTGGGCGGCTATTGCGCGTTCGAAGGGGAAGAGGAGGACGGCGCCGACCCCGCGTCTTTCAACAACAAAAAGCCGTGGCAGCGCATCATCGTGCTCGTCTCGGGCGCGCTGATGAATTACCTGCTCGCGCTCCTTCTCATCGTCATCTCCTTTTCGGCGTGCGGACAGCTGCTCATCATGTCTTACCGTGTGGACGGCTCTTCGACGACGGAAAACGGCATCCCGCTGGACGGATACGTCCTCGAGGACGAGGACGTCCTGCTCTCCTGCGAGGGCAGGGACATCTACCTCACCACCGACCTGATGAGCGCGCTCTCGGGCAAAAAGGAGGGGGATCTCGTCGCGTTCACCCTCTCGCGCAAGACGGAGACGGGGCGTGAAGTGTGCGAGGTCGACGTAAAACTGCGCGCGGACGCGGATTTTGAAAACCTCACGGACACCGACACGCTCTGGCGCGCGCTCGGCATCGAATACCGCGCCTCCGAGGATGGGGGAGGACAGTATCTCGTCGCCTCCGCGTCTTACACGGGCTTCGGGTTCTTCGAGCGCATCGGGCGGTCGTTCGTCTATTCCTTCCGCATCGGCGGGAGCATCTTCCGCATCCTCGGCCAGCTCCTGACGGGCGACATCGGCCTCTCGGCGATGGGCGGGCCCGTGACCACCATCAAGCTGACCAGCGAGATCGCCTCGCGCAGTGTCCAGCAGTTCCTGGAGATCGCGGCGTTCATCGGCGTCAACCTCGCCGTGTTCAACCTTCTGCCCATCCCCGCGCTGGACGGCTCGAAAGTCATCTTCACCCTCATCGAATGGGTGCGCGGCAAGCCCGTCAACCGCAAAGTGGAGGCGATCATCCACCTCTGCGGGCTGGTGTTCCTGCTCGGGTTCGCCATTCTCGTCGATCTGTTGCAGTTCATCTGACAAAAAATACGGCGCGTGCGCCGCAAGAAATTGCGGCGCACGCGCCGTTTTTGCGGGGACGCGAAAACACCCGCTCGCTTTTCGGCAGACAGCCCGCCTGCGCAAACTTGCGCAGGCGGGCTGTCGTCTTTGTGCCGCGCGGGGAGCGCGGCAGATCTTTTAAAGGAGTTCTTCGTATTGCGCGTACAGCAGGTCAAGCTCTGCATGCAGGCGGTCGAGCTCCGCGCACGTCTCGCTCAGCTTTTTGTAGTCCGCGGCGACGGCGGGGGAGGCGATGGCCTCGTTGAGCGCGGCGATGCGCCCCTCGACGTCCGCGATCTGTTCCTCCGTGCGGCGGATCGCCTGTTTTTTCTTTGTCTCTTCGGCGCGGTCCGCCTTGGAGCGGTAGGAGGACGCCTTTGCCTTTTCCGCTTTTTCCGCCTTCTCCGCCCGCGCCTGCGCCTCGCGCGCCTCTTCTCTCGCGCGCTTCTGTGCCGTGTATTCCTCGTACCCGCAGGGGAAAAGCGTCGCCTTTCCGTCCGCGATCTCGAGCACCTTGTCCGCGAGCCCGCGGATGAAATAGCGGTCGTGCGAGACGAAGAGAAGCGTCCCTTCATAGCCGCGCAGCGCCTCCTCCAGGCTCTCGCGCGCGAGCAGGTCGAGGTGATTGGTCGGTTCGTCCAGCACGAGGAAATTCGCGTTTTCCGCTTCGAGCAAAACGAGCGCGAGCTTTGCGCGTTCGCCGCCCGAGAGCGCGGCGACCTTCTTGTCGATGTCCTCCTCGCTCAGCTTCGCCTGTGCGAGCAGACTGCGCGCCTCCGTCTGCGTGAGCAGGGTGTGGTGGTGCCAGAGCGCGCCGAGCACCGTCTCTTCGGGGTCTAGGTCGGCGTTTTCCTGGTCGTAATACCCGACGCGGACGTACCGCCCCCAGCGCACGGCGGGGTCGCGCCCCTTGACGAGTGTGCGCAGGAGGGTGGACTTTCCCGTGCCGTTTTCTCCGACGATCGCGATCTTCTCGCCGCGGCGCACTTCAAATGCCGCATCCGAAAAGAGCGCCTTTCCGCCCGCGGAGAGGGAGAGCCCGTTTACGGAGAGGGAGAGCTCCTCGCTCTTGCCCTCTGGCAGGAAACGGAAGCGCGGCGGGCGGGGCGGGGGAAGGGGCTTTTCCAGCCGCTCCATGCTCTCCAGCTTTTTGACGCGCGACTGCGCGCTCTTTGCCGTCGTCGCGCGGGCGATGTTGCGCGCGACGTAGTCCTCGAGCGCCGCGATCTCCTCCTGCTGTTTTTCGTATTCCTTGCACTCGAAGGCGTATTTTTCCGCCTTGAGCACCTTGTATTTGGAGTAATTGCCGCGGAAGGTGCTCACCCGCCTGTTTTCCAGCTCGAAGATCTTTTCCGCGACGGAGTCGAGAAAGTAGCGGTCGTGCGAGACGATGAGCAGTGCGCCCGAAAAACCGCGCAGGTAGTCTTCCAGCCAGAACAGTGTGGAGACGTCGAGGTGGTTGGTCGGCTCGTCGAGGATGAGAAGCTCGGGCTGTTCGAGCAACAGCCTGCACAGCTTGAGGCGGGTCTTTTCTCCGCCGCTCATCGTGTGCACGACCTGGTCGAGCTTGTCCGCAAACCCCATGCCGCCGAGCACGGTGCGGATGCGCACTTCCGCGTTGTACCCGTCCGCGGCGGCGACGAATTTTTCCAGCTGTTCGTAGCGTGCGGCGAGGCGGCGGTATTCGTCGCCGCCGTAGGGCACTTCCGCCATCCGTTTCTCCGCCTCGCGCATGCCGTCCGTCGCGCGGTAGACGTCCGCGAACACCGAGCGCATCTCCTCGAAGACGGTCCGCTCGCTGTCCAGCCCGCCGTTCTGTTCCAGCCAGCCCATGCGCAGTCCGCCCTTGCGCAGGATCCTGCCTTCGTCGGGCGAGAGCGCGCCCGTGAGCAGGCGCAGGAGGGTGGTCTTTCCCTCGCCGTTCCCGCCGACAAAGCCGACGCGTTCCCCCTCCGAGAGGGTGAAGCTGACCTTTTCGAGTATTTTCTTGTCGTCATAGCCGAAGCCGACGTTTTCTGCCGTTATCAACATAATTTTGCCGCTATCTCCACAAAACAGAGGATATGAAAGAGAACAGAGAAGAGCTCGCCGCGCACATCGCCGAGCTGGAAAACGCCCTTCCCGCCTGCTCGCCCGAGGAGGTCGACCCCGTCCTGCGCGAGCTTGCGCGCTGCAAGCGCCGCCTGCTCAGAACAGCGCCGTCCCCTCGCCGAAATCGGGGATGAATTTTTCGTCCGCGGCGCCCAGTTCCTGCAGGAACACCCGCTCGCATCCCGTCGCGAGCAGTTCGTCGCGCACTTTGCGGTATTCGCGCGGCGTGATGCGCCTGCGAAGTTCGGGAAACTTGTCCGCCTCGCCGCAGGGCACATACTGCGCCATCAGCGAAAAATACGCCTGCGAGCCGAGCTCTGCGAACCAGCGCACGATCTGCACGCTGTCGTTTGCGCACAGCGGCAGGATGAGGTGGCGCACGATGCAGCCTTCCAGCATCTTGTCCCCCGAAAAGACGGGCGCGCGCCCGCTCATGAACTTAACCGCCTCGCTCGCGACCGCGAAGTAATCCGACCGCCCCGTGTACCGCGCCGAGACGGCGGGGGAGAAGTATTTGAGGTCGGGCAGCCATACGTCTATGTAGCGGTCGAGCAGGCGGAGCGCGTCCGCCTTTTCATAGGCGTGCGTGTTGTACACGACGGGGATGTTCGGCCTGCGCAGGGAGAGCGCCTCGGCGACCTGCGGCGCGTAGTGCGCGGCGGTGACGAGGTTGATGTTCTCCGCGCCCGCCTCTTCCAGCGCGCGGAACAGCTCGCTCAGCTCGCGCGGGGTGTAGATTTTCCCCGTCTGCGCGCGCGAGATCTCGAAGTTCTGGCAGAACACGCACCGCAGCGCACAGCCGCTGAAAAAGACGGTGCCCGAGCCGTTCTTGCAGGAGATGCACGGCTCCTCGAAGGGATGCAGGCCGTATTTTGCGACGCGCACGCGCGCATCGCAGCCGCACGCGCCCGCACGGGCGGCGCGGTCCGCCCCGCATTCCACGGGGCAGAGTTTGCACGATTCAGACATAATTATCTGCTCAATAAATTGTAATTTATATAATAGCATTTTCCATTGATTTTTCTTTTGTAACTTTTTCACCTAAATAATTAGCAAGCTTTTCTGTAAAAAAGCTAAAGTAAGATACTCCGTTGTTTCTTTTATTTTGAAAATATGGCAAAAATCCCCATAGTGTTGATGGAATCCCCATTACTATTAAATATAATGGTCCAAAAATAAGGGATTGAATTGTATGACCATATTCGTGAACTAAAAGCCTTTTACTTAATTCTTCATCTGGTATTTTATTTTTTGTTCTTTTATCTTTCATCGGATTAGTTGTTGTAAAGACGAACATTCCCAAAGATACACTTGAAGGAACATTTCTTTCAGTAATAATTGCACCGTGATAAAAATAATGTTTATTTTTTATATTAATTAAAAGTACTATAAATCCTAACAATGTTTGTGGCAATCCCCAAGTGCATTGAATTAATATATATATTACATTTTTCATAACTAACTTCAATCTACAACTTACTATTTATTTAACTCTTTTTCTAAATCTTCCATACCCGCATTGTAGCACATTTTCGGCGGCTTTGTAAAGCAATGGTCAAAACATTGACAAGCGCGGCGAAAAAATATATAATAAGAGCGATTTTCGGAAAAATAAGCACGGGCGGCGGACGCCGCGAAAAAAGGAGAGCAAATGAAGAAATTTTTTACGAGCGAGAGCGTAACGGAAGGGCATCCCGACAAGGTCTGCGACCAGATCTCGGACGCGGTGCTGGATGCGGTGCTCGCGCAGGACGAAAATTCCCGCGCGGCGATCGAATGCTGCGCGACTACGGGCATGGTGCTCGTGATGGGCGAGCTCTCCACCAACTGCTATGTGGACATCTCCCGCATCGTGCGCGACACGGTCAAAGAGATCGGCTACACGCACGGACAGGGCTTTTCCTATAATTCGCTGGCGGTGATCACGGCGATCCACGGCCAGAGCGCGGACATCGCGCTGGGCGTGGACAACTCCCTCGAGCGCAAGGCGGGCGGCGAACTTGCCGACCAGCTCGGCGCGGGCGACCAGGGCATGATGTTCGGCTATGCGGTCAACGAGACCCCCGAACTGATGCCGCTGACCGCGGTGCTCTCGCACAAGCTCGCAAGGCGGCTCTCCGAGGTGAGAAAGAGCGGGCTTTTGCCCTATCTGCGTCCCGACGGCAAGACGCAGGTCACCGTCGAATACGAGGGCAGGCGCGCGGTGCGCGTGGACACGGTCGTCGTCTCCGCACAGCACGACGAGTTTGTCTCGCAGGAACAGCTGCACGAGGACATCAAAAAATACGTCATCGACGAGATCGTCGATCCCGCGCTCCTCGACGCGAATACCAAGTACTTCATCAACCCGACGGGCCGCTTCGAGATCGGGGGGCCGGAAGGGGACAGCGGTCTGACCGGCCGCAAGATCATCGTGGACACCTACGGCGGCAGGTGCGCGCACGGCGGCGGCGCCTTCTCGGGCAAGGACTGCACCAAAGTTGACCGCAGTGCGGCGTATATGGCGCGCTACATCTGCAAGAACATCGTCGCGGCGGGGCTTGCGGACGAGTGCGAGCTGGAGATCGCCTATGCGATCGGCGTCGCGAATCCCGTCTCGCTGTTCGTGAACACCTACGGCACGGGCAGGGTGTCCGACGAAAAGCTGGTGCAGATCGTGCGCGAGAACTTCGACCTGCGTCCGTATGCGATCATCCAAAAGCTCGGACTGCGCAAGCCCGTCTTCAAGGCTACGGCGGCGTACGGGCACTTCGGCAGGGAAGAGTTCGCGTGGGAGCGCACGGACATGGCGGACGTGCTCAAAAAATATCTGTGATCTTTGAAGGGGAGCGGCGCGGCCGCTCCCCTTTTCGGGAGGAAAAGAGATGGGCATCAAAGAGGATTTGCGCGAGGGGCTCGCCTCGCTCGCACGGCTTTTTTCGGGAGAGAAGCTGATCTGCGCCGCCTGCGGCAGGGACCTGTTCGCGGACGGGTACTTCTGCGCGGAGTGTCTGCGCAGCCTTCCATTCAACGACGGCGCGACCTGCGCCTTCTGCGGCCGCGCGACGGCGGAAGATGTGCCCGCCTGCATCGAATGCAAGGCGGATGCGCCGCTCTTTGACCGCGCCGCGTCCGCGTTCCGCTACGAAGGGGAGATCGTGCGCCTGGTGCGCCGCTTCAAGACGGGCGAACGCCGCCTCGCAAAGCCCTTCGCCTTCTGCATGCGGAAGGCGCTGGAAAAGCTCCCGCCCGCGGATTTTTTGGTGTTCGTCCCGATGACGAAAGAGGCGGAGCGCCGACGCGGTTATAACCAGGCGCGCCTGCTCGCGCAAGAACTTTCCGCGCTGACGGGCATCCCGACGGAGGAGTCGGTGCTCGAAAAGACGCGGGAGACCTCCGCGCAGAAGGAACTGTCGGCGCGCGAGCGGATGAAGAACATGCGCGGCTGTTTTCACGTGCACGAGAGAAAGAAGTGCCGCGGCAGGTCCGTCCTTCTCGTGGACGACGTGCTCACGACGGGCGCGACCGCTTCCGCGGCGGCATACGCGCTGCGCAATGCGGGCGCGGCAAAGGTGTATGTGCTCACCGTCGCTTCCGTCGCGCAAAAAAAGGGGCTCTGAGTATGGGGGTTTTGTGAGAATTTCTTTTTTTTGTGATTTTAGGGCAAAATCTCTTTTCTTTTGCCCTCAAATGTTGTAAAATATCGGTAATGTGCCTTCGTGCAGGCATGCGGCGGGAGACCGCAGACAAAGCACGGACAAATCGACAATAATCGGAAACGCGCGCACGTTTGTGGGCGCGGAAGGGGATCTCTGTATGGGACTTATGAATTATCTGTTCAACAGCGACGGCAGGCGCGCGGTGCGCAAGCTGGACAAGATGGCGTATTCGGTCGAGGCGCTCGAACCCAAATACGCGCCGATGACGGACGCCGAACTGCGCGAGCAGACCAACGTCCTCAAAGGCCGCCTTGCAAAAGGCGAGACGCTGGACGACATCCTTTATGACGCATTCGCCGTCGTTCGCGAAGCGGCGTGGCGCGTGCTCAAACTCAAACATTATCACGTCCAGATCATCGGCGGCATCGCCCTGCACCAGGGCCGAATCGCCGAGATGAAGACGGGCGAAGGCAAGACGCTGGTCGCCACGCTCCCCGCTTACCTCAACGCGCTGGCGGGCAAGGGCGTGCACATCGTCACCGTCAACGACTACCTCGCGCGCCGTGACGCGGAGTGGATGGGCAAGGTGCACAAATTCCTCGGGCTCACCGTCGGCGTCGTCGTGCCGGGCATGGAGGATGCCGATAAGCAGAAGGCATACCGCTGTGACATCACCTACGCGACCAACAACGAGCTCGGCTTCGACTACCTGCGCGACAACCTCAAGACCGACCTGCGCCGCATGGTGCAGCGCGAACTCGACTTCGCGATCGTCGACGAGGTGGACTCCATCCTGATCGACGAGGCGAGGACGCCGCTCATCATTTCGGGCAAGGGCGACAAGTCCAGCGAGCTGTACGAGCGCGTGGACCGCTTTGTCCGCACCCTGGACGGCGGCTTCGAAGACGACGGCGTGCAGGCGGAAGAGGACGAGGACACCCGCAAGAAAAAGAAGAAAGCCAAAGAGCCGAAGGAAGAGGATGCGGCGGAAGAGGAGTCCAAGTACGGCGACTACGACGACATCGCCAAGGGCGCGAAGTACGGAGACTGGGATTACGTCATCGACCGCAAGGCGCGCACGGTGCAGATCACCGAAAAGGGCGCGGCGAAGGCGGAGCACTTCTTCAACATCGACAACCTCGGCGACATCAACAACGCATCCCTCAACCACCACATCCAGCAGGCGCTCAAAGCGCATAAGCTGTTCCACCGCGACGAGGACTACATCGTCAACGACGGCGAGGTCATCATCGTCGACGAGTTCACCGGCCGCCTCATGATCGGCCGCCGCTATTCGGACGGCCTGCACCAGGCGATCGAGGCGAAGGAAGGCGTCAGCGTCCGTAACGAGAACAAGACGTACGCGACCATCACCTTCCAGAACTTCTTCCGCCTGTACAAAAAGCTCTCGGGCATGACGGGTACCGCGAAGACGGAGGAAGGGGAGTTCCGCACCATCTACTCGCTGGACGTCCTCGAGATCCCGACCAACAAGCCCGTCGTCCGCAAGGACATGCCCGACGCGGTCTATCCCACCGTGGACGGCAAAAAGCGCGCGCTTCTGCGCGAGATCACCGAGCGCCACGAGAAGGGACAGCCCATCCTGATCGGTACCGCGACCGTCGAAAAATCCGAAGAGATCGCGCGCATGCTGCGCAAAAACGGCATCAAACACAACATCCTCAACGCGAAGAACCACGAGCGCGAGGCGGAGATCGTCGCACAGGCGGGCCGTCTGGGCGCCGTCACCATCGCGACCAACATGGCGGGCCGCGGCACGGATATCCTGCTGGGCGGCAACCCCGAATACCTCGCCAAAAAGCGCATGCGCGAGGAGGGCGTCGAGCACGATCTGATCGAGCTGGCGACCTCGTACGCGGAATTGCAGGGCGAGGCGGAAGAACTTCGCAAGCAGTACCGCGCGATGTACGACGAACTGTACGCGCAGTACAAGGCGGAGACGGACAAGGAAAAAGAGGAGGTCGTCAAGGCGGGCGGCCTGTGCATCCTCGGCACCGAGCGCCATGAGTCCCGCCGCATCGACAACCAGCTGCGCGGCCGTTCCGGCCGTCAGGGGGACCCCGGCGTCTCCATCTTCTTCATCTCCCTCGAGGATGACCTCATCAAGCGTTTCGGCGCGGAGAGGCTGAAGAAGATCTACAGCGTGTTCTGCAAGGACGAGGACACCTGCCTGCAGTCGCGCATGCTCTCGCACGGCATCGAAAACGCACAGCGCGCCATCGAGGGCCGCAACTTCGGCATCCGCAAAAACGTCCTGCAATACGACGACGTCATGAACAAACAGCGCGAGGTCATGTATGCCGAGCGCATGAAGGTGCTCAAAGGAGAGGACGTGCACGAGCAGGTGCTCAAATACATCCCCGACTTTGTCCGCACCGTCGTAAGCGAGGCGGTCAGCATCGATCAGATGCCCGAAAAGTGGGACGAGCACGCGCTCAACCGCGCGCTGGAAAACAGGCTCCTGCCCGAGGGCAGCAACTTCATCACCCGCGAGAAGCTGGACAGATGGGACGTCGACCATGCGATCGAAGTGATCGCCAAGGAGACGGAAAAGGCATACGAGGAGAAGATCAAAGAGGTCAAAGAGGAGCTCGGCATCGACTATTCGGACGTCGAGCGCAGGTTCCTGCTGATGAACGTCGACCGCAACTGGATCGACCAGATCGACGCGATGGACCAGCTGCGCAAGGGCATCGGCCTGCGCGCATACGGCAACGTCGACCCCGTCATCGCCTATAAGAAGGAAGGCTTCGACATGTTCGAGGAGATGATCGAGCGCATCCAGAACAACACGATCGCGATGTTGCTCAAGGTCCGCATCGAGGTGTCGCGCCCGATGGTGCGCCCCGTCGAGCAGATGCAGCCCGTTGTGGAGCCCGCGCAGATGATCACAAATTCTCCCGCGGAGACGGGCGCCAAGCCCATTCCCCGCACCGCCGCCAAAGAGGTGGGAAGAAACGATCCCTGCCCCTGCGGAAGCGGTAAAAAATATAAAAACTGCTGCGGCAAAAACGCATGAGTCTGCCGCCTGAAAAAAGCCCCGCCGCGGGCTTTTTTCCTTTTTCCCGCCCAAAAAAAGCGGGGCGCGGGCGGCGCAAGGGCGGAGGAACTGTTGACAAATCTCTTTCCGCATAGTAAAATCAAAGCAGAAAAGAAATAGGAGGGGAATATGTACAGGCTGGACGAAAAGTTTTTCAACGTCGACGAAGAGGCGCGCCGCGGCGACCTCACCGCTCTTCTTTCGGAGGGCGAAAAGATCCTCTGGCGCGGCAAGCCCAAAAAGTCGGCGTACATACTCAACAGCGTCTTCCGCATGCTCCCGTTTGCGCTGATCTGGCTGCTCTTTGACGGCGGTTTCATCGCCATGCTCTGCATCGCGGGGCCCGAACTTCCGCTCGGAATCCGCATCGGACTGGTCGTCTTTTTTGCCTTTCACCTTCTGCCCGTATGGATGTGGATCACCAACATCGTCACCGCGAACAGACAGCACAAAAATCTCGAATATGCGTTCACGGACAGGCGCATCATCCTCAAATCGGGCATTGTCGGCATCGACTACAAGAACATCTTTTATGCGGACATCGTCTCCGTCAACCTCCGCGTGGGGCTGATCGACAGGCTCTGCAAGGTGGGGGACATCTACATCGTCAGCCGCGAGAACTCGTCTGTGCTGTACGACCTCTCCGAATGCTATTTCCTGCTCAAAAAACTGCAGGAGATCGTGCTCGACCTCAAGATGGACGCCTCCTTCCCCAACGACCTCCGCCCCGCGACCAACAAGGGCTTTTCCACCCGCTACACGAAGGAGTGAAAGAGCCGCGCGGCGCTTTTCCGCCCGCGCAACGGCCGCGGTGCGCGGCAGAACGCATGCACGGGCGCGCAAGCGACCCGAAAAGATCTTTCGCCTGCGGCGGCGCGCATATGTGTGCGGGCACAGGCGAAAATTTTTTGCCGCTTTCCTTTAAACGGAGAAAAAACACACATAACAAAAGAAAAAGAGGACTCATCCTATCTATGCTTGCACTTCAGATATTTCTTCTTCTGGCGGGGCTCGTTCTTCTCGTCAAGGGCGCCGACTGGTTCGTGGAGGGGAGCGCGGGGCTTGCGCGGCGTTGCCGCATCCCGACGCTCGTCATCGGCCTGACCGTGGTCGCGTTCGGCACGAGCGCGCCCGAGCTCGCCGTCTCCGTGACCTCCGCCATCCGCCATTCCACCGACATCGCCATCGGCAACGTCGTCGGGAGCAACATCTCCAACATCCTGCTCATCCTCGGCGTCTCCGCGCTCATCTGCCCGCTTCCCGTGCAGAAGAGCTCTCTTTTGCTCGATTTTCCCGCCCTGCTCGCGGCGAGCGCGCTCCTGCTCTGTCTCGGATACTGGAACGGCGCGCTCAACTGGTGGGACGGCATCATCCTGCTCGCGGTGTTCGCGGCATACATGGCGCTTTTGCTCTCCTATTCCCTCCGCCGCCAGCGCGCGCAGCTCTCGGCGGGCGTGCCGCTGTCCGAAATGCAGGAGAAGGAAGAAGCGCCGCAGAAAAAGCTGTGGGTCCTGCTCCTGCTCCTCGCCGTCGGGCTCGCGATGGTCGTGGGCGGGGGAACGCTTCTCGTCAATTCCGCGGTGTGGCTCGCGGAGAAGGCGGGCGTCTCCGAGCGCATCGTCGGTCTCACCATCGTCGCGGTGGGCACTTCGCTGCCCGAGCTCGTGACCTCGGCGGTCGCCGCGGTCAAAAAGGAGACGGACATCGCCGTCGGAAACGTGCTCGGGAGCAACATCTTCAACGTGTTCATGGTCGCGGGGCTCTCTTCGCTCGTGTATCCGCTCGCCTTTACGTCGGGCAATCTGATCGACGCGATCGTCGCCCTCGCCGCCGCACTGCTCCTGCTCGGGCTTGCGCTGCTGCCCGGGCACAGGATCCGTCGCTGGGGCGGCGGCGTATTGCTTGCCGGCTTCGCGGCATATTACGTCTATCTGTTCGCCTTCGCACTCTGATTTTTCCCGCGCGGAAGGGGCGCGGGGCGTTGTTTCTTGACAAAACCGATGCGGTTATGCTATAATCTGGAAAAATGCGAATGTGATTTCCCGCACGGGCGGGACAATGAGGTGATTATGTTTAAAGCGGACGATTACAGGCTTCGCGCAAAGGCGCTCTCCGACACGCTTGCGGAGACCAAAGAGGCGCTGGACATCGACATACTGAATGAAAAACTCCTCGCATTAAAGGCGGAGCAGGAAAAACCCGAGGTCTGGCAGGACCTCGAAAAGTCCACAAAGCTCGGCAGGGAGATCGCGTCCGTCGAGGGCAAGGTCAACGCCTATGAAAAGGGCAGAAAGGCGCTCGAAGAGGTCAATTCCGTCATCGATCTGATCGAGGAGACGGAAGAGGAGGAGCTCATCCCGGAGCTCGATTCCCTTCTGGCGACGGCGGAGGCAGACCTCGAAGACATGCGCATCCGCACCCTTCTGCGCGGAAAATACGACGGGTTCAACGCCCTTCTGACCCTGCATTCGGGCGCGGGCGGCACCGAGAGCTGCGACTGGGTGAGCATGCTCTACCGCATGTACACCCGCTATGCAGAGCGCAACGGGTTCAAGGTGACCGAGCTCGACCGCCTGGACGGCGACGAGGCGGGCATCAAGAGCGTCGATTTCAAGATCGAAGGGGAAAACGCCTACGGCTATCTGAAAGCGGAGAAGGGGGTACACCGCCTTGTCCGCATCTCGCCCTTCGACGCGAACAAGCGCCGCCATACCTCCTTTGCATCCCTCGAGGTCATGCCCGAGATCGAGGACGACGGCGACGTCGAGATCCGAAGCGAAGATCTCAAAGTGACCACCTTCCGCTCCTCGGGCGCGGGCGGCCAGCACATCAACAAGACGGAATCCGCCATCCGCATCCAGCACATCCCGACGGGCATCGTCGTCTCTTGTCAGAACGAGCGCTCGCAGATCCAGAACCGCGAGATGGCGATGAAGATGCTGCGCTCCAAGCTCATCGAACTGCGCGAGAGCGAGCGCCTCGCCAATGAACAGAGCATCAAGGGCGAGATCAAGAAGATCGAGTGGGGAAGTCAGATCCGAAGCTACGTCTTCTGCCCGTACACCCTCGTAAAGGACCATCGCACGGGCTGTGAGACGGGCAACATCCAGGCGGTGATGGACGGCGACATCCAGCCCTTCATCATCGATTACCTCAAAAAGAGCTGAACATGAAGGGTTACCGCTACTTCCGCCGCGCGGGCAACGCGGCGCTCTTTTTCATCCTCGGCGGCATCTTCGTCGCGCTGGGCATCCTCTCCTTTTTCTGGCTGACCCTGCCCTTTGCGGTGTTCTCGCTGGTGTTCGGCGTCCTTCTCGCCGTATTGCCGCAGTTTGTCGTCTTTTCGCGCTATTCCCTGCGCGGCGGACGCCTGCGCTTTTGTTCGTACGGCATCCCGCGCAGCATTCCGCTCGAGCGCGTCGGCGCCGTCGTGATCTGCGTGGACGAAGAATACAGGCAGTGGAAGGGGTATTTTCCCGTCACCGTCCGCATCTCCGCGGGCGAGATCGAGGTCCCTTCCGTCTCCTTCCTGCGCTCCGCGGCCGAGGACGAGCTCGACCTGTGCGACACGCGCACAGCGGTGCGCAATTGTTTTTTTAAGGAATTTATCACCGACGGCGCGCTCGATCCCGATCTTCTTCCCGCGCTCGCGCAGGCGTATGCGGGGAAAGTCTACGTCTCGGAATACGTGTACGAGCTGTACAAGCCCGCCTTCGAAGGGCTGTTCGGCGAGCGGCTGACCGTCTACACGCGCATCCCGAAAGCCGCGGAAAAATACCGCGGGCAAAAGTGAGGGGAGACCCTCCTTTTTTTGTCATCTGTTTGTCATTGCCCCGATGGGGCGGGAGGTCATCCATGGATTATGCGGCGAAATTTTCCCGCATCGGGAAAAAAACAGAACCCGTCATCCTCGGCATCGAGAGCTCGTGCGACGAGACGGCGGCGGCGCTCGTGCGCGGGCGTGAGCTCCTGTCCGACGTCATTCTCTCTTCCGCCGCCGAGCAGAGCAAATACGGCGGGGTGGTGCCCGAGATCGCCTCGCGCATGCACACGGACGCGATCGGCACCGCTGTCGAGCGCGCGGTGCGGGAGGCGGGCGTGGACAAGTCGCAGATCGACGCCGTCGCCGTGACGTACGGCGCGGGGCTTCTGGGCGCGCTGCTCGTCGGGCTCTCGTTTGCAAAGGCGTACGCCTATGCGCTGGACGTGCCGCTGATCGCGGTCAATCACATCCGCGGGCACATGGCGGCGGCGTATCTCGCCGACAAGACGCTCGAACCGCCCTTCGTCACCTTGCTCGCGAGCGGCGGACACACCGCCATTCTTCTTACGAAGAGCTATACCGACTTCAGCATCCTCGGCTCCACCCGCGACGACGCGGCGGGCGAGGCGTTCGACAAGGCGGCGCGCGTGCTCGGACTGCCCTATCCGGGCGGGCCGCACGTCGAAAAACTCGCGCGGGAGGGGAAAAACTGCATCGCCTTTCCCAAGATGTTCTCGGGGGGCGGCTATGATTTTTCGTACAGCGGGCTCAAGACCGCGGTGATCAACTACTGCCACAACCGCGAGCAGAAGGGGGAGCCGTATTCGCGCGCGGACGTCGCGGCGTCCTTTCAGAGCGCCGCGTGCGACGTGCTCGCCGAGCGCGCGGTGCGCGCCGCGCTCGAGCACGGTGTGGGCACCGTCGCCGCGGGCGGCGGCGTGATCGCCAACGGCTATATGCGCGAAAAGCTCCAAAAACTGTGCAAAGAGGCGGGGCTTCGCCTCGTTCTCCCCGAGCGGCGTTACTGCACGGACAACGCCGCCATGATCGCGGCGGAGGGGCTCATCCGCTATATGGCGGGGGACTTTTCCGACCTGTCCGTCAACGCCTGCGCGCACATCCCGCTCGGCAAAAAGGGAAAACAGTGAATAAAACGCGCCCGATCGGGCAATAACGCTTCCGGAATATCCGGAGGCGTTTTTTTTATGCGATCGGCTTTACGCGCTTTCGCCGCGGTGCTCGCGGCGCTCTTTTTGCTCGCGCTCCTCGCGCTGCCGCAGCTTTTGCAGCGCACCCTGCTCTTTGAAGGGGGGGAGCGGTACGAATTTTATTCCGGCCGCCTGGGAAGCGACGCCCGCATCACGGGCGCGTCCGCGGAGGATGCGGCGCGCGTGCGGTTTTTCCTCCCGAACGTGACGGGGGAGAGCGCGCGGTATGCGGACGCGGAGGACGCGTTTGCGCAGGCGGAGCGCTACGGCGCAGAACTCCTCTTCACGGAATACTGCGCGGACGTCGTCAATTATTACTATTACAGCGCCCGCCTGGGCGGCGGCGTGGAGGTCTGCGGCAGAACGGTCAACCTGCACGTCGCCCTGCGCGGCGGCGCCGCCTGCGTCGGAAGCCCGCTGATTTTCGGCGGATACTGAAAAATTTTTTCCGTCCGTGTATAAAAATCGGCGGGCGGGCAACAATCAAAGCAACAAATCTTTCGGAGGATGATTATGAAAGAAACAAAGCACGCCGTGCCCGCGGAGGGTGCGGCAAGAAAGAGACTCTATTACATTCTGATCGCTGCCTGCGCGCTCGTTCTCGCGACGGCGGTCACGCTGACGGCGGTTTTCCTGACGCGCGGCGATTCCTCGCAGCTGGAAAACCCGGGCATCGACAATGAAGATCCCGACGACGATCCCGACGACGATCCCGATGAGCCGGACGAACCCAGCGGCACCGAGCTCGTGTTCGCGCTGCCCGTCGAGGGGACGGTTTCGACGGGTTACACCTTCTGGTATAACTCCACGCTCAACCGCTACTGCCTGCACACGGGCATCGACTTCAACGCCGAGGCGGGCACTGAAGTGTGCGCCGCGGCGGCGGGCACGGTCGTCGAGATCAGCGACACGCTGCTCGAGGGCGGAAAAGTTGTCATCGACCACGGCAACGGCCTGACCAGCGAGTATGCGTCGGTGGACGTCGCCTCCTCGCTGAAAGAGGGCGACACCGTCGCGAAAGGGGACGTGATCGGTTCCGTCTCCGCGTCCGCGGACGTGATGGGCAACGAGTACGACGTCGGCTCGCATCTGCACTTTGCGATGTACGAGGAAGGCGCGAGCGTGGATCCTTCCGCCTATCTCGACATGGACGAGAAATAAGGCGTGACCCCGCGGGGGGAACGCTCTCCCTTTCGAAAGGGCAGACGTGCGAAGGCGCGGCGCAAAGTTTTGCGCCGCGCCTCTTTTGTGCGAAAAAAACTTGTATAATGCCCGCAAATATGCTAAAATAAAGGGGAAAAACCGCCCGCAGGGGCGGGGAAGAGGGCGGAAAGGATGCACGAAGGACACAGAGAACGAATGCGGGAGCGGCTGTTCGCACACGGCGGGTCGCTGACCGATCACGAACTCCTCGAAATAGCGCTCTTCGGCTGTATCGGCCGAAAGAACACCAATCCGCTCGCTCACGACCTGCTCGAGAGCTTCGGCACGCTCAAGGGCGTGTTCAGCGCTTCGCCGCAACTGCTCTGCACCGTCGCGGGCGTCGGCCCGCAGACGGCGGAATACCTGCACATGATCGGGCTCATCATGCACCGCATCCGCGAGAGCGAGTCCGCCTTCGTGCGCATGTACAACTACGCCGAGGCGACGGAATACATACGCGGCCGCTATGCGGGCTGTGCCGCCGAAAAGACGGAGATCTACCTCATCGACGAGCGCGGCATGCTGCTCTGCTGCAAGTCGTTCACCGAAATGCGGCGCGGTGTCGTGTTCATCGACCTGAAGGAACTCTCCTTCATTCTCTCCGAGGTCAAACCCGCAAACCTCATCCTCTCGCACAACCATCCGAGCGGCAATCCGAGCCCGTCGGACAGCGACGACGCGACGCTCGCCGAAGTCGTGCGCGCCTGCCGCGTGCACGGCGTCTCCGTCTGCGACAGCGTCATCTGCGCGGACGGGAAGATCTTCAGCTATTATTACGCCAACCGCCTCGCGCGGCTGGGTCTTGACAAATAATTCAAAGAAGGGTATCGCAAATGAAAGAAGTCAGAACGAGATTCGCCCCCAGCCCCACGGGGTACATGCACATCGGCAACCTGCGCACCGCGCTCTACGGCTATCTCTACGCCAGGCGCGAGGGCGGGAAATTCATCCTGCGCCTTGAAGACACGGACAGCAAGCGCTACGTGGACGGCGCCGTGCAGATCATCTACGACACACTGAAAGACGCGGGCATCTTCTACGACGAAGGCCCCGACGTCGGCGGGGATTACGGCCCCTACGTGCAGAGCGAGCGCGCGGCGATCTATAAGGAATACGCCGAAAAACTGGTCGAACTGGGCGGCGCGTATTACTGCTTCTGCGACAAGGAGCGCATCGATTCGCTCAAAGACGAGAACGGGGTCGGCAGGTACGACAAGCATTGCCTGCACCTGAGCCGCGAGGAGGTCAAAGAAAAGCTCGCGGCGGGCGTTCCCTACGTCATCCGCCAGAACGTCCCGCTCGAGGGGAGCGGCAGCTACGAGGACCTCGTCTACGGCACCGTCACCGTCGATTTCAAGGACATCGAGGACGGCATCCTGCTCAAGAGCGACGGCATGCCCACCTATAACTTTGCAAACGTCGTGGACGACCACCTGATGGGCATCACACACGTCATCCGCGGGAGCGAGTACCTCTCGTCCACGCCCAAATACAACCTGATGTACGACGCGTTCGGCTGGGAGCGCCCGACCTATATCCACCTCCCGCCCATCATGAAGAACGCGCACGAGAAGCTGTCCAAGCGCAACGGCGACGCGAGCTACCAGGATCTCGTCGAAAAGGGGTACGTCAAAGAGGCGATCATCAACTACATCGCCCTGCTCGGCTGGAGCCCCAAGAGCAACGTGGAAAAGATGTCCCTGCGCGAGCTGGAAGAGCACTTCTCCCTCTCGGGGCTGAACAAGTCTCCCGCCATCTTCGACGAGCTCAAACTGCGCTGGCTGTCCGGCGAGTACATCAAGGAGATGGACTTCGAGACATACCGCGCCCTCGCGCTGCCCTTCCTCAAAAAGAGCAAGGCGTACGGAAAATACGACGAGGAAAAACTTCTGCGCATGGTCAAGACGCGCGTGGACATCTTCGGCGACATCCCCGCAAAGCTGGACTTCCTCGAAGAATACGGCGCGATCGACCCCGCGCTCTACTTCAACAAAAAGATGAAATCGGACGCGGAGATCGCAAAGCGCGTTCTCCCCGCCGCAAAAGAGACGCTCGCGGGCGTGCAGAACTTTGAAAACGCCGCGCTGTACGAGGCGCTGTGCGCGCTCGCCGCGCAGCTCGGCATGAAGAACGGGCAGGTGCTCTGGTGCGTCCGCATCGCGCTGACCGCGCGCGAGAACACGCCGGGCGGCGCCAGCGAGATGGCGGAACTGCTCGGCAAAGAGCGCTGTCTTTCCCGCCTCACCGCGGCGATCGAAGCGCTCGGGGCATGAACAGGCAGGAGGGGACGGGCCTGAGCGAGCGCCGCTTTGCGCGCATCCTCAGCCTGATCATCGTCATTCTGCTCGGCGTCGTGTGCGTGTACGTCGTCCTGCTCGCGCTGGACCGCGACGTGCGCACGGTGTTTTTCTCCATCCCCGTCGCGGTGGCGCTGCTCGTCTCCATGATCGTCAAGGTGTTCGCCCTTCACTCTTTTAACGCGAAGATCGCCTGTTATGTGATAGACAGCGTCCTGCTCGTCTTGCTCAACTTCTTTTCGGGCTGGACGGTCTCGGTGAATTACACGACTTACTGCTATCTCGTCTACGTCATCGTGCTCTCGGAGTTCTACCTCTCGGCGCCCCGCCTGCGCGACAACCTGATCATGTTCTGCGTCAACTTTGCGGCATACACGGCGCTGTACGTCATCATCGCGCTTTACAACCGCGAGCTCGCCTCGGCGTTTGACATCTCCTCGCAGTTCTTCCTCGCCTTTATCGTCATGGTCCTGCATTTCGTCATCTGCAATTTCGCGACGACGGTCTACCGCAAGAACAGGCAGATCGAGGAAAACCTCGAAAAGCTCGAGGAGAGCCGCAACGAGCTCCTCCGCGCCTACGACAAGCTGGAGGAGGCGACGGTCATCGAGGAGCGCAACCGCATCGCAAAGGAGATCCACGACACGGCGGGACATTCGCTGACAACCGTCATTATGCAGACGGAGGCGGCAAAGCTCGCGCTCGGCAAGGACGAAGAGCGCGCGCGCCGCTGTGTGGAGGCGGCAAATCTGCAGGCGAAGAACTGTCTGGACGAGCTCCGTCTGTCCGTGCACCTGCTCTCGGGCAAGCGCGAGAACGTCTCTTTCAAGGAATATCTCGAAAATATCCTCGGCGAGACGGCGGAGGGCACTTCCTTCACCGTCCGAAGCAAGATCGACGACGTGTCTCTGACAGACGAGGCGGAGCGCTTCGTCAGCAACACCTTGCGCGAGGGCATCTCCAACGGCGTCCGTCACGGCGGGAGCACCGCCTTTTTCTTCGAGCTCAAGGACATGGGCAACTTCGTCGAGTTTTTGCTCTCGGACAACGGCAGGGGTGCGGATATGGCGAGCTTCAAAGAGGGGTTCGGCCTCTCGCACATGCGCGCCAAGGCGGAGGCGCTGGGCGGCATGCTTCAGTTTTCAAGCGAGGAAGGGGAAGGCTTTGAGATCCGTCTCAGCCTGCCCGGTTCGCTCAAGGCGGACCCGGAAACGCAGACATATAAGGAGGAGCCATGAAGATCAAAGTGATGATCGTGGACGATCAGGTGATCCTCTCGGAGGGGATACGCAGCATCCTTTCCTCTTCGGACGCGCTGGAGGTCATCGCGACCTGCGAGGACGGCCAACAGGCTTTGGATGTGATGCAGGCGGGCAAGGTGCCCGACGTGGTCCTGCTCGACATCCGCATGCCGAACATGAACGGCGTCGTCACGACGGGGGAGATCCGCAAGCGCTTCCCCGCCGTAAAGGTGCTCATTCTGACTACCTTTGACGACAGCGACTACATACTCAGCGCGCTCAACAACGGCGCGTGCGGCTATCTTCTCAAGGACATCGGCGCGGACGCGCTCATCGAGGCGATCGAGAATGCCTACGCGGGGGACACCATCCTGCCCGCGAAGATCGCGCGCAAGATCACCGACGCCGCGAAGATGGTCACCAACGACCGCGAGATACGGCTTCGCCGCGCTTTCTCTCTCTCGGACAGGGAGGTGGAGATCGCGCTCATGCTCTTCGAGGGGTTCAACAACCGCCAGATCGCCTCGGCGCTCAACCTCTCGGACGGCACCGCGCGCAATTACATCAGCGCTATTTATCTGAAGCTCGGCTGTGACGGCAGGGCGGAAGCGATCGCGAAGATGCGCGAAACGCTCGGAAACTGAGGAAAAAACCATGGAAGAGAAAAAAGGGCTTGTCTGCGAGGCGTGCGGCGGCACCCTGCGCCTTTCGGAAGGGGGCGGGCGCGCCGTCTGTCCCTATTGCGGGCGGGTGTACGATCTGGAAAAACGCGAAGAGGCGGGGCCTTGCGGCTTCGTCGAGAGCCTGCGCAGGCGCGCGGGGGTGGTCGCGGCAAACTTCGGGCTGGCGCAGGGCCGCGCGGCGTCGGATTCCTTCGACGGCGACGAACGGGCGGCGGAGCGCCGCCTTCTCGCGAATGCCGCGGTCAAAGACGGCGTTCTGAAGCGCTACCGCGCGCGGGAAGCGGGGGAATACGCCCGCATCCCCGACGAGATCGTGCGCGTCGCGCGCCGCGCCGCGTATAAGGACAAACTGCTCGGCAGGCTTTCCGTCGCGCCGCAGGTGAAAGAGCTGGGCGCAAAGTGCTTTTCCCGCTGTGCGTCGCTGACCTCTCTGCGGCTGGAGGGGTGTGAAAAGCTGGGTGCGCGCGCGTTCGCAAAGTGCGAGGCGCTGCGCGAGGTGACCATCGCGCGGCACATCCCCGAGACGGGCAAAAAGGTGTTTGCGGGCTGCAAGCACATCTCGCGGGTCATCCTCCCGCGCAGCATGGAGCCGCGCATCTCACGCCTGTTCGGCATTCTGGCAAAATTCCGCATCGAATTTGTGTTCATGGACTGAACGCATGCGCCCGCGCGCATCCGTGCGCGGGCGCCGCCGTTTTCGCCCGCGCGGGCGCCTCTGCGCGCGCCTTTTTTTGCGCGGAGCCGTCCCGCACAATACCCGCTTTTTTCGCCATGATATGCGCTGAAGCGCATTTTTCCCCCGCAAAAAGGGGAGATCTTTGTCGGATGCGAAAATGCGCATCTTTTTTTGATAAATTTCCGCGCCCGCGCGGGAATTTATATTTTGGCCTCTTATGTCTTGACACCTGTATATTTTTTGTGTATAGTATGCGTGAAGAAAGAAAAGGAAAGAGGACGGAATGGACACACAGAAGCTGAAAAATTTAAAAGAGCGGGCGAATGCGGTCATCCTCGCGCATTATTACGTGGACGAGAAGGTGCAGCGGCTGGCGGACTACGTGGGGGATTCCTACTATCTCGCCAAGGTCGCGGCAAAGACGGACAGGAGCACCATCGTGTTCTGCGGCGTCCGCTTCATGGGCGAGAGCGCGAAGATCCTCAACCCCGACAGGCGCGTCCTTCTGCCCGCGCCGCAGGCGGACTGCCCGATGGCGCACATGGCGAAGGAGAATGAGATCGCGCGCCTGCGCCGCGAGATCCCCGACCTCGCCGTCGTCTGTTACATCAATTCCACCGCGCGGCTCAAGAGCTGTTCGGACGTGTGCGTCACCTCCTCCAACGCGGTGCGCATCGTCTCCGCGCTCCCCAACAGGAACATTCTGTTCATTCCCGACGAAAACCTCGGGAGCTTTGTCGCCGCGCAGGTGCCCGACAAGAAATTTTATTTTTCGGGCGGCTACTGCCCCGTGCACGCGCAGCTGCTCCCCGCAGACGTCGAGGCGGAAAAGCGCGCGCATCCCGCGGCGCGCGTGCTCACTCATCCCGAATGCAAGGAGGGGGTGCGCGCCCTCTCCGACTTCATCGGGAGCACGTCGGAGATCATAGACTATGCAAAAAAGAGCGAGGCGGGGGAGTTCGTCCTCTGCACCGAGCCGGGCGTTCTGTACGAACTGCAGCGGCAGTGCCCCGCAAAGCGCTTCTATCCCGTGACGCCCGTCTGTGCGGACATGCGCGCGATCACGGAGGAGAACCTGCTCTCCTGCCTGGAGACGGGCGCGGGCGAAGTGGTGCTGGACGAATCGGAAGCCGCGGCGGCGAGAAGGCCGCTGGAGCGCATGCTTGAGCTCGCAAAGTGAGGGAATGAGATTATGCCGGAAGACAAGATCAAAACGGACGTCCTCATCGCGGGGACGGGCGTGGCGGGGCTGTGCTGTGCGCTCAACCTGCCCGCGGACATGCGCGTGCTCATGCTGAGCAAGGCGAAGGCGGACGAGAGCGACTCCTTCCTCGCGCAGGGCGGCATCTGCATGCTGCGCGGCGAGGAGGATTTCGCCGCTTATTTTGAAGACACCATGCGCGCGGGGCACTACGAGAACGACCCCGACGCGGTGCGGCTGATGCTCGCGAGCTCGCAGGACATGATCTCCGAGCTGGTGGAAAACGGGGTGCAGTTCGCGCGCGACGGCGAGGGGAACTTCCGCTTCACGCGCGAGGGCGGGCATTCGCGCCCGCGCATCCTCTTTCACGACGACGTGACGGGCAGGGAGATCACGAGCAAGCTCCTCGCCCGCGTTCGCGAGCGCAAGAACGTGCGCATCCTCGAACAGGCGGAGCTCGTCGATCTGATCTGCACGCGCGGCCGCGGCGGCGTGTGCGGCGGCGGGATGGTGCGCTCGGTCGCGGACGGGCGGCTGACGGACGTGTATGCGAAGTTCACCCTGCTCGCGACGGGCGGCGTCGGCGGGCTTTTCGAGAACTCCACCAACTACCGCCATCTCACGGGCGACGCGCTCGCGATCGCGATGAAAAACGGGGTAGAGGTGGAGCACCTCAACTATGTGCAGATCCACCCGACCACCTTTTATTCGGAAAAACACGGGCGGAGGTTCCTCATCTCCGAATCGGTGCGCGGCGAGGGCGCCGTGCTGTTGGACAAGAACGGCGAGCGCTTCTGCAACGAGCTGCTGCCCCGCGACATCGTGACGGGCGAGATCCGCGCGCAGATGAAGAAGGACGGCACGAAGCACGTCTGGCTGGACATGCGCCCCGTCGGGGAAGCGACCGTCTGCGAGCACTTCCCGACCATCCGCGCCCGCTGTCTGAAAGAGGGATACGACGTGCTCGAAGAGCCCATCCCCGTCGTGCCCGCCCAGCATTATTTCATGGGCGGCATCAAGGTGGACCTGGACGGCAACACGAGCATGGACAGGCTGTACGCGGCGGGCGAGACCGCCTGCAACGGCGTGCACGGAAAGAACAGGCTCGCGAGCAATTCCCTGCTCGAAAGCCTGATCTGGGCAAAGCGCGCGGCGGCGGAAATGGCGCGGCGCAGGGGAGAGTACGACGCGGAAGTGACCGCCCCCGATCACGGGGCTTACGAAAACTATCGCGCGCTCAAACAGGAATATGCAAAGATGATCCGCGAAGAGGCGGAGAGGGAGGAATGTTTTGATTGACGAAGTGACGATGTGCATCCGCGCGGACGAGCTCATCCGCTCCGCGCTTGCCGAGGACGTTTCCAACGAAGACGTCTCCACCAACTGCGTGCTCTCCGCGCGCACGGAAGGGGAGGCGGAACTGCTCTGCAAACAGAGCGGGGTCATCGCGGGTCTTCCCGTGTTCGCGCGCGTGTTCGCGCTTCTGGACGAGCGCACGCAGGTGACCTTTTACGCCAAGGACGGCGATGCCGTTCAGAAGGGGCAAAAGCTCGCGACGGTGCGCGGCGACATGCGCGCCATCCTCACGGGCGAACGCACGGCGCTCAATTTCCTGCAGCGCATGAGCGGGATCGCGACGTATACCGCCGAAATGGCGAAGCTGCTCGAGGGCAGCGGGCTCAGACTTGTCGACACGCGCAAGACGACGCCGAACATGCGCCTTTTCGAGAAATACGCGGTGCGCGTGGGGGGCGGCGGCAACCACCGCTACAACCTCTCGGACGCCGTTCTGCTCAAAGACAACCACATCGGCGCGGCGGGCGGCGTCGCGCAGGCGATCGCGCGCGCCAGGGCATACGCGCCCTTCACGATGAAGATCGAGGTGGAGACGGAGACGCTCGCCATGGTGGACGAGGCGGTCGCCGCGGGCGCGGACATCATCATGCTCGACAACATGACGGAAGAGGAGATGCGCGAGGCGGTGCGCCGCATCGGCGGGCGCGCGCTCGTGGAGATCTCGGGCAACGTGACGCGCGAGAACGTGAAAAAGCTCAGGGGCATCGGCGCGGACGTCGTTTCCTGCGGCGCGCTGACCCATTCGGCGCCCATCCTCGACGTGTCGCTGAAAAACCTGCATCCCGTGGGCTGAGGTGTGCGATGAACGGTGAACAGCGGCGCAGGGAGATCGCGGGGATGTTGGGAGCGCAGCCCCTCTCCGCGGCGAGTCTTGCGGACAAATTCGGCGTGAGCCGACAGGTGATCGTGCAGGACGTCGCCCTGCTCCGCGCCGAGGGAGCGCAGATCATCGCGACAAACCGCGGCTACATTGCCGCGGCGGCGCCGCGCGCCGAGCGGGTGTTCAAGGCGCGCCACACCGACGCGCAGGTGCTCGAAGAGCTGTATCTGATCGTGGACGCGGGCGGGTGCGTGGAGGACGTGTTCGTCTGGCACAAGGTTTACGGCAAGATCAGCGCGCACATGGGCATCGACTCGCGGCGCAAGGCGGAGCAGTTCATGGAGAAGATCCGAAGCGGCGTATCCACCCCGCTCAAAAACATCACGGGCGATTATCACTATCACACCGTCAGCGCGGACAGCGAGCGCACGCTGGACGAGATCGGAGAACTTCTGCGCGCGCGCGGATTTCTCGCGGCGGGAGATTGAAAAAATGGCATTTTGTGCCGAAAATCGCTTGACTTCTCTTTTATTTTTTCCTATACTGAAAAGGTAACTCAACAGAAACGTTGGGGGAGTAGCAGGCGCGGCAATGCCGCGTGGCAAGCCTTCATCCCGTGCCTTTCCGGCACAGGCTTTTGTCTTAAACAGCGAGACCCATACGAACCGCCCGTGCGCGTTTTGTATGGCCTCATTCCGTCTATTTTGACCGCACACGAGCGATTTGTGTGCGGTTTTTTATATGTCTGTAAAATCGCGCGGAGGTAATTGTTTTGAACGGTCATGAAAAGACGGCGGCGCAGGTCCTTTCCGAGCTCGGCGCGGACGCGGCGCACGGGTTGCGCTCGGACGAAGTCACTGCGAGCCGCGAAAGGTACGGCGCAAACAGGTTCACCGAGGCAAAGAAGAAGTCCGTATTCCGACGCATCTTCGAAGCGGCGACGGAGCCGATGATCGTACTTCTTCTGTTTGCATGGGCGATCACGATCGCGGTCAATGCCGTATCGGCGGCACGCGGCGGGCATTTCGACGTATATGAGTGCGTGGGGATCTTTGTGGCGATCGTGCTCTCCGTCGTGCTGACGGTCGTCATGGAGGGGCGAAGCGCAAAGGCGTTCGAGGAGCTCAACAAGATCAAAGAGGGCATCGAGATCAAAGTGGTGCGCGACGGGATCGTGCAGTACGTCCCGCAGCAGGAGCTCGTCGTCGGCGACATCGTCTATCTCGAGACGGGTAACAAGGTCGCCGCAGACGGCAGGCTGATCGAGAGCATAGCCCTGCGCTGTGACGAGTCTTCGCTGACGGGCGAATCCATGCCCGCAAAGAAGGATGCCGAGGCGCTCCTTCCTGCGGACGCGCCCGTCGCCGAGCGGGCGAATATGGTCTATTCCGGCTGTTTCGTCACGGGCGGTTCGGGCAGGATGGTCGTCACCGATGTGGGCGACATGACGCAATTCGGGCTGATCGCGCGCGAGATCCAGGGCGGCGTCGAAGGTCAGACCCCGCTGCAGGAGAAGATGGGCAGGCTTGGCAAGATCATCACTCTGATCGGCGGCGCGTGCGCGGCGCTCATCTTCCTCATCCGTCTCGTCTATCTGATCGCGACGGGCACCCTCTCCTTCGAAGGGGTGTCTGGCGCATTCGTCTCGAGCATCGTCCTGATGGTCGCCGCCGTTCCCGAGGGGCTTCCGACCATCGTCGCGATCTCCCTCTCCATCAGCATCGCGCGCATGGCGCGGCAGAACGCGCTCGTTAAAAAGATGATCGCCTGCGAGACGGTGGGGTGTATCAACGTCATCTGTTCGGACAAGACAGGCACGCTCACCGAAAACCGCATGACGGTCGTGGATGTCTGGTCGCAGGGCGCGTTCGTACAGCCGTCCGCGTTTTCGGACGAGGAGATGTTGCAGAACTTCTGCGTCAACGGCACGGCGGACCTGTTGCGCGGCGAGGAGGGAGTGCGCTTCATCGGCAATCCCACCGAGGGCGCCCTGCTCGTGCTCGCCGAAAACTGCGGCGCGGACTACCGCGCGCGGCGTGAGGCGGCGCGCTTCGAGGAGGTGTATCCCTTCTCTTCGGAGACCAAAAACATGACCGTCGCGCTCGCGGAAGAGGGGGGCTATGCCGTCTACACGAAGGGTAGCCCCGAAAAGATCCTCGCGCTTTGCTCCGTCACGGAGGAAGAGCGCGCGCGCATCGAAGAGGTCATCGTCGGGTTGCAAAAGCGCGCCCGCCGCGTGCTCGCGTTTGCGCACAAGCGCGTCTCTTCCCGTCCCGCAAGCCGCGAGGATGCCGAAACGGGGATGACTTTCGACGGATTCGTCGGCATCGCCGACCCCCTGCGCGCCGAGGTGCCGCAGGCGGTGCACGCCTGCAAGACGGCGGGCATCGAGGTCAAGATGCTCACGGGCGACAATATCGTCACCGCGACCGCGATCGCCGAGGAGCTTGGGCTTCTGGAAGGGGACGCCGTCGCCGCCGAGGCGGGCGAGCTGGAGGCGCTCTCCGACGAAGAGTTCGCGCGCGTCCTGCCCCGCGTCCGCGTCATCGCGCGCAGCACGCCCCTTCTGAAAATGCGCGTCGTCAAGCAGCTGCGGAGCGAGGGCAATGTCGTCGCGGTCACGGGCGACGGCATCAACGACGCCCCCGCGCTCAAAAATGCGGACGTCGGCATCGCAATGGGTATCTCGGGCACCGAGGTGTCCAAGGAGGCGGCGGACATCGTCCTGCTCAACGACTCCTTCTCGACCATCGTCACCGCCGTCAAGTGGGGCAGGGGCATCTACGAGAACTTCAAGCGGTTCATCCAGTTCCAGCTCACCGTCAACGTCGCGAGCGTCCTGCTCGTCTTCCTGTGCACGGTGATCGGATTGTTTGTGGAAGGCTTTGCTTCGCCCTTTTCCGCGCTCGATCTTTTGTGGATCAACCTGATCATGGACGGGCCGCCCGCGCTCACCCTCGGCCTGGAGCCGATGCGCGACGACCTGATGAGCCGAAAGCCTACGGCGCGCAGCGAAAACATCATTTCCGAGGGGATGCTGCCGCGGATCGTCGTCAACGGCGTGTTCGTCTGCCTCGTCTGCCTTGCCCAGCTTTCGTGGAACTTCCTCGGCGTAGAGCAAGCGGCGGTCGCGACTTCCGTGTTCACGCTGTTCGTCATGTTCCAGCTCTTCAATGCCTTTAACTGCCGCGAGCTTGGCAACGAGAGCATCTTCCCGCGCCTCTTCAAAAACAGGCTGATGCTCATCGCGTTCGTCGTGGCGTTCGCATTGCAGGTGCTGATCACGCAGTTCGGCGGCATCGTGTTCGACACCGTTCCGCTCGACGTGCTTTCCTGGCTCAAAGTCGTCGGCGTCGCGCTGTCCGTCATCGTGCTGGACGAACTCGTGCGGCTGGTGCGCCGTGCCGCAAGACGGAAGGCAGGGAAATAAAAAAACGAGACAACAAAAAAAGGAGGCGGGTGCCCGGACGGGCGCCCGCCTCCCTTGCGCAAAACGCCGACTGCGGGGAGGCGCGCGGGCGGTTTCGCGCGTGCGCGCCGCATCTGCGGCGCGGGAGGGGAGGATTTGTGCGGGAAATTTGCAGAAAATATTGACTTGCGCGCCGTTTTATATTATAATAAAATTCGATAAAAAATTATCGAAACCGAATGAGACGGCGCCCTGTGCGCGGTCTTTGCGCGTCCTTGCGGCGCGAAAAATTATATCGGAGAGGTCAAGGATTATGGTGTTGAAGGTATGCGTGGGAAGTTCCTGCCATCTGCGCGGATCGTACGACGTCATCGAGGAGATGAAGCGTCTGATCAAAAAGTACGACGTCGAGGACAAGATCGACCTGCAGGCCACGTTCTGCGTGGGCAACTGCACACACGGCGTGAGCGTGCTCGCAGACGAGCTGCTCGTGCACGGCGCGAACAAGGACAACTGCGAGGAGCTGTTTCTGACGCAGATCTATCCGCTCGTCAAGTGAACGGCGAAGGAGCGTTATGATCCGTTATCTCGATTTCAAGGACGCCCGCTGCAAGGACTGTTACAAATGCCTGCGGGAATGCCCCGTCAAGGCGATCAGGGTGGAGGACCACCACGCGAAGATCATTGAGAGCCGCTGTATCCTGTGCGGCCACTGCACCGAGGTCTGCCCGCAGAACGCGAAGAGCGTGCACACCGAGCGCGCGGAAGTGGAGGCGTTGCTCGCGAAGGGCAAGGTCATCGCGTCCGTCGCGCCTTCGTTCGTCTCTTCCTTCGACTTGCAGGACTTCAACGTGATGAAGCTCGCGCTGGGCAGGCTGGGCTTTGCGGACGCGGAGGAGACCTCCGTCGGCGCGCGCGAAGTCACCGCGCAGTATAAGCGCCTGCTCGAGGGCGGCAAGTTCAAAAACTTCATCACTTCCTGCTGTCCTGCGGTCAACACGATGATCCAGCTGTATTACCCCAAGGCGCTGCAATACCTCGCGCCTGTCGATTCGCCCATGGTCGCACACGCGAAGATGCTCCGAAAAAAGCACCCCGATGCGAAGATCGTGTTCGTCGGCCCGTGCATCGCGAAAAAGCGCGAGGCGCGCGAGAGCGGGGTGGTGGACGGCGTGCTCACCTTCGAGGACCTTGCGGCGATGTTCTCGGACAAGGGGATCGTGCTGGACGAGATCGCCCGTCTGCCCGCGCACGGCGGCGGCGGGATCAACCGCGCCAAGTACTACCCGATCAGCCGCGGCGTCATCAAATCCTTTGAAAATTACATAGACGGCTACGAGTTCGTCGCCGTGGACGGCGCGCAGAAGTGCAAGGAGGTGCTCGAAAACATCGAGAGCCTTTCGGGCATGTTCATCGAGATGAACAGCTGCGACTCCGCCTGCGTCAACGGGCCCTGTTCGCTCGCGCTCAAGGCGGGCGCGCTCAAGGCGAACGCCGACATCCGTAAATACGTCAACCGCGACCTGCAGGAAAACGCTTCGGCCGCATACGAGCCCGCGCAGGACATCGACTTCACCTGCGTGCGCGAGCGCAAGCGCACCGAGGACTTTGTCCCGACGGACAGGCAGATCTCCGAGATCCTCGCCAAGACGGGCAAGACCAAGCCCGAGGACATGCTCAACTGCGGCGCCTGCGGCTACGACACCTGCATGGAAAAGGCGTGGGCGGTCGCAAACGGCTACGCGAACATAGAGATGTGCGTGCCCTTCATGCGCGAGCGCGCGGAGAGCATGAGCTACGAGATCATCCAGACCAGCCCCAACGGCATCGTCCTGCTCGATTCCGACCTCAACATCCTCGAGATCAACGGCAAGGCGAAGGAACTGCTCGGCATCCGCGAATACGATGTGAAGGGGAAGGGCATCTTCCACTATTTCAACCCCACCGACTTCGTGCTCGCCGTGCAGGACAAGAAGAACCTCTACAACAAAAAGGTACTGCTCGAAAAGACGGGCAGCTGGGTAGAGCTGACCATCGTCGTGCTCAAAGACGGCAAGGGCACCTATGCGGTGATGAAGGACATCACGCAGGAGACCAAGTCGGAAGAGCAGCTGGACAAGGTCAAGATGGAGACGCTCGCGACGACGGACGAGGTCATCAAAAAGCAGATGCGCGTCGCGCAGGAGATCGCTTCCCTGCTCGGCGAGACGACCGCGGAGACAAAGGTCGCCCTCTTAAAGCTCAAAAAGACGCTGCAGGGCGACGACAACGGAGGCAAGTGAGATGGAGCTTTGCCTCGAAAGCGGATATACCTCCCTCAACAAAAAGAACGAAGAACTGTGCGGCGACCGCGTGGAGAGCATCGTCTCGGGCGATTATACCACCCTCGTTCTCGCCGACGGGCTGGGCAGCGGGGTGAAGGCGAACATCCTCTCCACGCTGACCTCCAAGATCCTGTGCACGATGGTCGCCAACGACATCGACATCAACGACTGTGTCGAGACCATCCTGCAATCGCTGCCCGTGTGCAAGGTGCGCGGGGTCGCCTATTCCACCTTTTCGGTCATTCACATGAACAGCCGCGGCAAGGGGTACCTGTTCGAGTTCGACAACCCGCAGGCCATCCTCCTGCGCGACTGCAAGAGCGGGGATTTCGAGCGCGAGGAGATGAACATCCTCGGCAAGACGGTGTACAAGACCGCGCTCGACCTGCGCGCAGGCGACACCGTGGTCGTGATGAGCGACGGCGTCATCCACGCGGGCGTGGGCATGACCCTCAACCTCGGCTGGCAGCGGCCGGAGGTCATGGAATTTCTCGACAACAACGTAAAGCCGACGATGAGCGCCCGCGCGATCGCCTGCCTGCTGGCGGGGGTGTGCAACGACCTCTATCTCGGCACGCCGGGCGACGACACGACGGTCGCCGCCGTCCGCGTGCGCAAAAAGCTCAACGTCTCGCTGATGATCGGGCCGCCCGTGGACAAGACGAAGGACGATTTTTACATCTCCCGCTTTCTTGCGGACGAGGGGAAAAAGGTGGTGTGCGGCGGCACGAGTTCGCAGATCGTCGCGCGGCACCTCAAGACGACGGTGCGCGCCTCCTTCGATTTTCCCGACAAGGACGTGCCGCCCATCGGCTTCATCGACGGCATCGACCTCACCACCGAGGGGGTGCTGACCATGCGCCGCCTGCTCGAACTCTCCGAAAAGTACGTCTCGGTCAGCGACCTGACGCCCAAGACCTTCACCAAGAAGGACGGCGCCTCGTTGCTCGCACAGCTGCTCTTCGAAGAGGCGACGAGCGTGCATTTTTACGTCGGGCAGAGCATCAACGCCGCGCATACGGGGCTTCCCATCGACATCACGATGAAATTGAAGCTCGTGGAGAGCCTCGCGGCAAACCTGAAGAAAATGGGCAAGGACGTTCAGATCGACTACGATTGATCCGCGGCTGCGCGCGGCGCGTTCGGACAGGGCGAAAGGACAGGAAGAAAGAGAAAAAATACGCAGAAAATCATTATCGGAGAATCATGAAATGGCAGAGAAAAGAATTTTTGACACGGCGGTACAAAAACTCAAGTACGACGTGCTCAAAGCGGTGATCCGCAACGAGTACGAGCACTGTTACGACAACATCTTCATCGACATCCCCAAGGAGATCTCCCCGGGGCCGAAGGCGACCATGCGCTGCTGTATCTACAAGGAGCGCGCGATCGTGCAGGAGCGCATCAAGCTCGCGCAGGGCGGGGACAAAAAGAACCCCAACGTCGTCGAAGTCATCGACATCGCCTGCGACGAGTGCCCGATCGGCGGCATCTTCGTCACGCCCGCCTGCCGCGGGTGCATCGTCCACCGCTGTCAGGAAGTCTGCCCCAAGGGCGCCATCCAGATCATCGACCACAAGGCGGTCGTGGACAAATCCAAGTGCGTGGAGTGCGGCAAGTGCACGCAGGCTTGCCCGTACGGCGCGATCATCGCGCAGAAGCGTCCCTGCGTCAATTCGTGCAAGGTCAAGGCAATCACCGTCGGCGAGGACAAAAAGGCGGTCATCGACAACGACAAGTGCATCTCCTGCGGCGCCTGCGTCTATCAGTGCCCGTTCGGCGCCGTCGTCGACAAATCCTTCGTTCTGGACGCGATCGATCTTCTGAAAAAATCGGAGAACAACGCAAAATACCACGTCTACGCGGTCATCGCGCCCTCCATCGTCAGCCAGTTCAAGTACGCAAAGATCGAACAGGTGGTCACGGGCATCCGCAAGCTCGGCTTCCATCAGGTGGTCGAGGCGGCGCTGGGCGCCGACATCACGCTTTACCACGAGGCGCAGGAATGGCAGGAGAAGGGCATCCTTACCACCTCTTGCTGTCCGTCCTTTGTGATGTTCGTGGAAAAGAATTTCCCCGAGCTCACCAAATATATCTCGCACAGCGTCTCGCCCATGGTCGAGGCGGCAAAACTCATCAAGCGCACCGACCCGAACGGCAAGGTGATCTTCATAGGCCCCTGCGCGAGCAAGAAACAGGAATACAGGCTCCCCAAGACGGGCGGCGCCATCGACTGCGTGCTCTCGTTCGAGGAGCTGCAGGCCTTCCTCGACGCGCGCAACATCGACGTCGGTGCGCTGGAAGAGACCTCGCTGGACAACGCCTCTTTCTATGGCAGGATCTTCGCCAAGAGCGGCGGCATCGCCCAGGGCGTCGCGGACGTCGCGGCGAGCATGGGCGTCGAGGGCATCAAGCCGCTTGCGATGAACGGCATCGACGAGTGCCGCGCCGCGCTGATGAAGCTCAAATTCAACCGTGCGACGGAGAATTTCTTCGAGGGGATGGCGTGCGACGGCGGTTGCCTCAACGGCGCGCTCTGCCTCAACCACGGCCCCAAAAACGTCGTGGACGTCGACAAGTACGGCGCTTCGGCGAAGGAGAAGAACATCGACAACTCCGTCAAGCTCTATAAACTCAGCCTCGAACAGGAGAAAAAGAACTGAGAGCGCGGACGAAAAAGAAAAACTGCGGGGACGGCTTTTGCCGTCCCCGCTTTGACGGTGCGAAATAAAGTCCCCGCCGCGCGCAAAAGACTTTGCGCGCGGCGGGGACGCTTGCAGGCGCGGTGATCGGGGAGGCTGAAAGTCCGTCCGTGTCGCTCGGCGTTGCCGCGCGGGACGATTTGAGAGTACGCCTGCGCCGCTCGGCGTTGCCGCGCGGGATGGTTCGCGAGGGCGTCTGTGCCGCTCGGCGTTGCCGCGCGGGACGATTTGAGAGCACGCCTGCGCCGCTCGGCGTTGCCGCGCGGGGCGGTCCGCAAGGGCGTCTGTGCCGCTCGGCGTTGCCGCGCGGGACGATTTGAGAGTACGCCTGCGCCGCCGCACAGATGTGCGGCGGCGCAGGCGTGCCGTTTTTTGCGCCCGCATGCGGGGGCAGACACATGAAAAGCGGCGCAGGCGATGCCCCGCCGCGCGGGGCATTGCCTGTTCATCAGATGCCCGCAGACATTTGGCAGAGCGCGGGCATGCGCACGCCGCACGAGACGGAAAAACAGAAATTTGCGGGAAAAAACCTTCCGTCCGTTGCATTCTTCTGCGGCTTGTGGTATAATAAATGGGATTTTATGAGGAGCGACACACGCATGAGAAAGGGTTTCGACAACGATCTGTACATAAAACTGCAAAGCGAGAAGATCCTGGAGCGCATTTCCAAGTTCGACAACAAGCTCTATCTTGAATTCGGAGGCAAGCTGTTTGACGACATGCACGCCTGCCGCGTTCTGCCCGGATTCGAGAGCGACGCGAAGTGCAGGATCCTTCTGACGCTCAAAGAGCAGTCGGAGATCATCTTCGTCATCAGCGGCGCAGATCTGGAGCGGAACAAGATCCGCGCGGACTTCGGCATCCCGTACGGCACCGACGTGCTTCGCCTCATCGACAAGATGCGCGGCCTCGGCCTGAACATGAACAGCGTCGTCGTGACGCAGTATCTGGACCAGCCCGCCGCAGACAAATTCATCAATAAGCTCAAACAGCACGGGCTCAAGACATACATCCACCACAAGACCAAGGGCTATCCGACGGAAGTGGACGTCATCGTCTCGGACGAGGGCTACGGCGCGAATCCGTACATAGAGACGACCAAACCGCTCGTCGTCGTCACTGCGCCCGGTCCCGGCAGCGGCAAGCTCGCGACCTGTCTTTCCCAGCTCTATCACGAATACAAGAGGGGCGTGCACGCGGGGTATGCGAAATTCGAGACTTTCCCCATCTGGAACCTCCCGCTCCGCCATCCCGTCAACGTCGCCTATGAGGCGGCGACCGCCGACCTCGGCGACATCAACATGATCGACCCGTACCATCTCGAGACGTACGGCGCGACCACCGTCAATTACAACCGCGACATCGAGTGTTTCCCCATCGTCAAGTCCATCCTCTCCAAGATCACGGGGGACGAGAGCATCTACAACTCTCCCACGGACATGGGGGTCAACATGGCGGGATTCGGCATCTGCGACGACGAGGCGTGCCGCTTTGCCGCGCGGCAGGAGATCATCCGCCGCTATTACAAGGCGGTGTGCGACTACAAGACGGGCAACGGCACCGAAGAGACGGTCAAGCGCATCCGCCTTCTGATGAACGAAAACAAGATCGAAGAGAGCGAGCGCACCGTCGTGCGCCCCGCGCTTGAAAAGGCGGAGGCGAGCAACTGTGCGTCCGTCGCCATCGAGCTGGAAGACGGCAGGTTCGTCACGGGCAAGTCCAACAAGCTGATGACCGCCTGCGCAAGCGCGGTGATCAACGCGGTCAAGACGCTCTCCGACATCCCCGACGAGATGCTCCTGCTCTCGCCCATCGTGCTCGCGCCCATCATCAGCCTCAAAAAAGAGGTGCTCCGCGAGGACAAAGTCAAGCTCAGCCTGGGCGACGTGCTCAGCGCGCTGTCCATCTGCGCGGCGACCAACCCCGTCGCGGAACAGGCGATGAACCGCCTCGCGCAGCTGCGCGACTGCGACGCGCACGCTTCCTGCATCCTGCCCGAGTCCGATCTCGGCGTCATGCGCAAGCTGGGCGTAAATCTGACCTGCGAACCCGAGTTCGGGTCCAAAGATCTCTACGGGTTCTGATGTATCAAATCGAAGGGAAGAGGCAATACTCTCACAGAGTATTTTCCCTTCTCAATGAGGTACTATGACGACAATCGATTCCATTACCATCCTGACCGCGATCGCGCTCGCGGGGCTGGGGCTCGCGCTCGGTTTCGGACGGACACTCCGCTTTTTCACAAAGGGCATCTTCGGGTTCATCATCGCCGTCTTCGTGTGTTTCACTTTCGGCGGCATGATCGCGGGCATTCCCGCCGTCTCCGAACAGATCTCCAACCTCAACGCCGCGCTCGGCGAAAAGTGGGAGTTTTTCGAGACCATACATCTTGCGACGGTCATCTATTACGTCGTATTGTTTTTCGCCGTGCAGATCCTGCGCATCCTCGCGGTGAAGCTGATCGGCGGCATCTTCTCCGCCGACGTACTGCCCGTGCGCATCGTCAACCGCCTGCTCGGCGCGGTGCTGATGGTGGGGGCGGTGTTCCTGCTCACCCTGCTCGTGTTTGCCGTCTTTAAAGTGCTGGAGAACACGCAGTTCGTCGTCGACATCGTCCAAAAGCTGGACGGCACCTTCCTCGGCACGCTGTACGAGAACAATCCCGTCAAATTTACCGTCTGAAAAACACGCGCTCGCGCGGGAACATTCCCGAGCGGGCGTTTTTTTTATGTGCGCGCGGCGGCGAAAGGATCTTTCGCCGCCGCGCGCTTAACATCCGCGGACTGCCGCCGAAAAGGGGCTGTCTGCGACAAAAGAGCGCCCCCGTCTGCGGCATCGTGCCGCAGACGGGGGCGCGTTTTTGTATTTTTCAGCGGAATCAGAGCCTGCTCTTGAAGTCGTCGTAGGAGAAGGCGCGGAGCGTCTCCAATCTCCCGTCTTCGCGCTGCAGGAGGATGTCGGGCAGGGGGATGCCGTTGAAGGTATTCGTCTTGACCATCGTGTAGAGCGCCATGTCGCCGAACACGAGTTCATCCCCCGCTTTGAGCGGTTTGTCGAAGGAATAATCGCCGATGACGTCCCCCGCGAGGCAGGAGGGCCCGCCGAGGCGGTAGGTGTACTTCTTCTCGCCCGCTTTTCCGCTTCCGAACAGGGGCGGACGGTAGGGCATTTCGAGCACGTCGGGCATATGGCAGGCGGCGGATGCGTCGAGGATCGCGATGTCGATGCCGTTTTTCATCACTTCGAGCACGCGCGCGTGCAGGGTCCCCGCGTCCAGCACCACCGCTTCGCCCGGTTCGAGGTAGATCTCGGCGCCGTATCTCTCGCGCGCACCCCGCACGAGTTTTACGAGCAGTGCGACGTCGTAGTCTGCGCGGGTGATGTGGTGCCCTCCGCCGAAGTTGAGCCACTTCATGCGGCGGGCGTATTTCCCGAACTTCTCGTCGAAGGCGGCGAGCGTCTTTTCCAGCGCGTCGGCGTTCTGTTCGCAGAGGGTGTGAAAGTGCAGTCCGTCCAGAAGGGGCAGAACGTCCTCCTCGAAGTTCTCTGCCGTCGTGCCCAGCCGCGAGCCGGGCGCGCATGGATCGTACTGCGCGTGTCCCTCCTGCGTGGAGCAGGCGGGGTTGACCCGAAGCCCGACGGAGACGCCCTTTTCGCGGCAGAGCGGGGCATAGCGCCGCACCTGCGCGGGCGTGTTGAACACGATGTGGTCGCACAGCGCCGCGAGCTCCTCGACCTCTCCCTCGCGGAAGGCGGGCGCAAACGCGTGCACTTCCTTTCCGAATTCCTCCCGCCCCAGCCGCGCCTCGAACACGCCGCTCGCCGCGGTGCCCGCGAGGAGCTCGCGGAGCAGGGGATAGGTCTGGTAGACGGAGTACGCCTTCTGCGCGAGCAAAATGCGGCAGTCCGCCTCTTCGGCGACGCGCGCGAGCAGGCGGGCGTTTTCCTTGAGCTTTTTCTCGTCGATGACGAAACAGGGGGTGCGCATCAGTCCACCGGCACGGGATCGAACCGCTCTTTCCAGGGCAGGCCCCACTTGTTGAGCGCTTCCATGAACGGATCGGGGTCGAACTCCTCGATGTTGTAGACGCCCGGTTTGGTCCAGGTGCCGTTCAGAAGGAGCATCGCGCCGATCATCGCGGGCACGCCCGTCGTGTAGGAGATCGCCTGCGAGCCGACTTCGCGGTAGCACTCCTGGTGGTCGCAGACGTTATAGAGATAGTAGTCCTTCTCCTTTCCGTCCTTTTTGCCGTGGAAGATGCAACCGATGTTCGTCTTTCCGACGGTGCGCGGGCCGAGCGTCGCGGGGTCGGGGAGCACCGCTTTGAGGAATTGCAGCGGCACGATCTCCTTCCCCTCGTAGAGGATGGGCTTGATGGAGGTCATGCCGACATTTTCAAGGCATTTGAGGTGGTTAAGGTAGCTCTGCCCGAAGGTCATGAAAAAGCGGATGCGGCGGATGCCGGGGATGTTGAGCGCGAGCGACTCGATCTCCTCGTGGTGCAAAAGGTACATGTCCTTTTTGCCCACCTCGTCGAACACGTATTCGCGCTTGATCTCCATCGGCTTGGTCTCCACCCAGTGCCCGTTCTCCCAGTAGGAGCCGTTTGCGGACACCTCGCGGATGTTGATCTCGGGATTGAAGTTGGTGGCGAACGGATAGCCGTGATCGCCGCCGTTGCAGTCGAGGATGTCGATGGTCTCGATGGTGTCGAAGTGATGTTTGAGCGCGTACGCGGAGAACACGCCCGTCACGCCGGGGTCGAACCCGCTGCCGAGCAGGGCGCAGATGCCCGCCTCTTTGAACTTCTCGCGGTACGCCCACTGCCATTTGTATTCGAATTTCGCCGTGTCTTCGGGTTCATAGTTGGCGGTGTCCACGTAATGCACGCGGGTGGCGAGGCATGCCTCCATGATGGTCAGGTCCTGGTAGGGCAGGGCGAGGTTGAGCACGACGCCGGGTTTATATGCGCGGATGAGCGCGATGAGCTCGTCCACGTTGTCCGCGTTGACCTGCGCCGTCGTGATCTTGGTAGAGGTGGTCTTTTCCAGTTTTTCTTTGAGCGCGTCGCACTTGGACTTGGTGCGGCTCGCGATGCAGATCTCCTCGAATACCTCGCTGTTCTGGCAGCATTTGTGGATGGCGACGGAGGCGACGCCGCCGCAGCCGATGATGAGTGCTTTTCCCATGATTGATTCCTCCGCAATCGAATGTGTTTTTCAAACGGGCGTTTCCGCCGCGGTCATTGTTTGGAAAGCGCGATGAGCATCTCGCGCACGATCTTGCAGGCGACGGCCGTGGAGGCGCCGCTCGCGTCGTAGTGGGGCGAAAGTTCGACGACGTCCGCGCCGACGATGCGCGCGCGCTCACAGCACGCCTGCAACGCCCTTCGCAGTGCGTCGAAGGAGACGCCGCCCGGCTCGGGCGTTCCCGTGCCGGGGAACACAGACGGGTCGAGCACGTCCAGGTCGACGGTCAGATACACGGGCTTTCCTTCGAGCGCGCAGAGCGCCTCGTCCAGCCCCGCAAAGTCGAACAGATGCGTGCGCACCTTTCCTTTGCCCCATTCAAATTCGCTCTTGTCCCCCGAGCGGATGCCGAACTGAAAGATCCTGCCGTCGCCGACGATCTCGTGGCACCGCCGCAGGACGCAGGCGTGCGAGAGGGGAGCGCCGAGGTAATCGTCGCGCAGGTCGGCGTGCGCGTCGAAGTGCAGGATGTGCAGGTCGGGGTATCTTTCGGCGGCGGCGCGGACGGCGCCCAGCGTCACGAGATGCTCCCCGCCGATGAGGAAGGGGAGCTTTCCGTCCGCGAGGATGTGCGCGGCGCGCGCGCGGATGTCGTCCAGCGCGCGGGCGCTGTCGCCGAAGCAGAGCTCGATGTCGCCGCTGTCGAACAGCGGCGCGTCGGTGAGCTCGCGGTCCTGGTAGGGGGAGTACAGCTCCAGCCCGTACGATTCCCGCCGCATCGCCGCGCTCGCAAAGCGGGCGCCGGGGCGGAAAGAGGTGGTGGAGTCGAAGGGCGCGCCGAAGAGCACGATCTTCGCCTCCGCATATTCGGCGTCACAGCCGAGAAAGGTCTCAACGTTCTTCTTCAACATCTTTCAGCATCTCCTCGACGTAGGCGGGCAGATAAAATGCGCCGCGGTGCAGTGTGGTGGTGTAGTAACGGCAGGCAAGCCCGCGCGCGTTCCAGCGCGCGGCGTCCAGATCGCGCAGGGGGTGGTATTTCTTTGTGGAGAACCCGAACAGCCAGTGCCCCGAGGGATAGGTCGGGATGTGCGCCTGGTAGATGCGCGAGAAGGGGAAGGACTCGATGATGCGCTTGTGCGCGCGCTGCATCGCGAGCGCGTCCTGCTCGTAAAAGGGGCTCTCGTGCTGGTTGACCATGATCCCGTCCGCGTGCAGTGCCTTGAAACAGCTGCCGTAGAACTCGCGGGAGAAGAGTCCCTCGCCCGGGCCGAACGGGTCGGTGGAGTCGACGACGATCAGGTCGTATTCGTCCGTGCGCCTGCGCACGAACTTGACGCCGTCCTCGATGTGTATGTGCACGCGCGGATCGTCCAGCGAGCAGGCGGTGAAGGGGAGATACTTCTTGCTGACCTCGATCACCTGTCCGTCGATCTCGACGAGGTCGATGCGCTCGATCTCGGGATAGCGGCAAAGCTCGCGCACGACGCCGCCGTCGCCCGCGCCGATCACGAGCACCCGTTTCACGTTCGGATGCACCGCCATGGGCGTGTGCACGATCATTTCGTGGTAGATGAATTCGTCCTTTTCGGTGAGCATGAGGAACCCGTCCAGCACGAGCATGCGCCCGAAGGCGGGCGTGTCGAACACGTCGATGCGCTGCAAGTCGCTCTGTCCGCTGTACACCTGGCGGTCGACGCGGATGCTCAGTTTGACGTCCTTGGTGTGTTTTTCGGAAAACCAGAAATCCATGCTTTTCCTCCTATTCTTCGATGAGCACGTTCAGCCGTTCGATCGCGGCGTCCTCGGGGCCCGTCATCTGACAGCCCTTTTCCTTGGCATAGCGGATGTATTCGAGGATCTTGGTCGTTACCCGCTCCCCCGGTGCGAGGATGGGGATGCCGGGCGGGTAGCACATCACAAATTCGCTGCACACGTATCCCGCCGTTTCGTCCAGCGGAAGGGAGCGTTTTTTCGCGTAGAATGCGTGCTGGGGCGTCACCGCGACGACGGGCGGGATGTATTCGTTTTCCATCATGCCCGCCTTGTCCTTGGCGAAGCGGCGCTTGATCTCGCTGAGCGCGCTGACCAGCCGCTCGACGTCGCGCATGCGGTCGCCGATGGAGAGATAGGCGAGGATGTTGCCGAGGTCGCCGAATTCGATCTGGATGTCGTATTCGTCGCGCAGGATGTCGTACACCTCGATGCCCGCGAGCCCGATGTCCAGCGTGTGCACGGAGAGCTTGGTGCGGTCGAAGGCGAAGATGGAATCGCCGTTGACGAGCTCTTCCGAATAGGCGTAATAGCCGCCGATGTCGTTGATCTCGCCGCGCGCGTAGTCGGCGAGCTCTATGACCTGCCCGAACGCCTCTCTCCCGCGCAGCGCGAGGTTGCGCCGCGAGATGTCGAGGCTGGAGAGCAGAAGGTAGGATGCGCTCGTCGTCTGGGTGAGGTTTATGATCTGCCGCACGTAGTCGGCGTTGACGCGCGGCCCCGTGAGCAGGAGAGAACTCTGCGTCAGGCTTCCGCCCGATTTGTGCATGGAGACCGCCGCCATGTCCGCGCCCGCCGCCATCGCGGAGACGGGCAGCCCGTCGCCGAAATAGAGGTGGGTGCCGTGCGCCTCGTCCACGATGACGAGCATGTTGTTTTTATGCGCGAGCTCGACGATGGCGCGCAGGTCGGAGCAGATGCCGTAGTAGGTGGGGTTGTTGACGAGGATCGCCTTCGCGTCGGGCGTGCATTCGATGGTGCGGCGCAGTTTTTCCAGGCTCATGCCGAGCGGGATGCCCAGCCGCGCGTCGCACTCGGGGTTGACGTACACGGGCACGGCGCCGCAGAGCACGAGCGCGCCCATCACGCTGCGGTGCACGTTGCGCGGCAGGATGATCTTTTCGCCGCTCCCCACCACCGAGAGCACCATGCTCTGTACGGCGGAGGTGGTGCCGCCCACCATCAGAAAGGCGTTTTCGGCGCCGAATGCATCGGCGGCGAGCTTTTCCGCGTCGCGGATGACGGAGACGGGGTGGCAGAGGTTGTCCAACGGCTTCATGGAGTTGACGTCCATGCCCACGCATTTTTCGCCGAGCAGGCGCACGAGCTCGGGATTGCCCCGCCCGCGCTTGTGCCCGGGCACGTCGAAGGGGACGACGCGCATCTTTCCGAAGCGGTCGAGCGCCTCGTAGATGGGGGCGCGCTGTTGTGCTTTGATGTCCATTTGCTTCTCCTAATAGATGTTGCGGCCGTTGAAGATCTCGATCATCTCCTTGCGCAGGCTGTCCACGATGTTCTGCCGCATCGCGGGCTCGATGTCCTCCGCCCTGCGGTTGAACAGGTAGTTCTGCAGGTCGATCTCGCGCAGGAGCATCTTGGTGTGAAAGATGTTCGCCGAATAGACGTTGACGTCCACCGCGTCGTATTTTTTGAGCGTCTTTTCGGAGATGAAATTCTGGATGGAGTTGATCTTCAGGTCGTTGAACACCTTTTTCCCGTCAATGCTGCGGGTGAAGCCGCGCACGCGGTAATCCATGGTGATGATGTCCGAATCGAAGGACCCGATCAGGTAATCGAGGGTGGAAAGCGGTGTGATGGTGCCGCAGGTCGCCACGTCGATGTCCACGCGGAAGGTCGCGAGCGACGTGCCCGGGTGGTATTCGGGATAGGTGTGCACGGTCACGTGGCTCTTGTCGAGGTGCGCCACCTGCGTCCTGCCGCGCACGGGGAACATGGACTCGTCCGCGATCAGCAGGGTGACGGAAGCGCCCTGCGGGTCATAATCCTGCCCCGAAATGTTCAGAACGCGCGCGCCGATCATCGCGGTGAGGTTGGTCAAAATCTCGGTCAGCCGCTCGCTGTTGTACTGCTCGTCGATGTAGGAGATGTAGTCCTTGCGCTCCTGCGCCGACTTTGCGTAGCAGATGTCGTAGATGTTGAAGCTGAGCGACTTGGTCAGGTTGTTGAACCCGTAAAGTTTTAGTTTTTTCATGGCAGACCTTCGTGAGTGTTCTTTCCCGCAACAAAAAAAGAGCGGCAGGCAGTCCGCCCGTCGCTCTAAAATGGCCGCATACATATACCGTTGGCATACGCTTTCGCAATAGCAAATACTTCACTGCGCTTATTGACCGTTTCACAAGTTTTGTGCGGAATGCACCGGTTATAAAGTAACCAACTTATAAAATTTGAGCTTTTAACTCAATCAATAAGGCGGCTGTTGCCGCCGATCGGCATTCGACCCGGCTGTCCGTATGGCCTCGACCCGTCAGGGTGGTCGGTATTTGCAAGCGAAAGCCCTTACGCCTTCATTGCTCTTTGATTATACGAAATTTTCACCCCGCTGTCAAATGTATTTTCACATCTTTTTCAACCTTTTTCTTTCCGCGCGCGCTTTTTTTCCGTGCCCTTGCGTCCGCAGGCATCCCGCGGGGTCGAAGTTCTTTTATGCGCGGGTGCAAAAATGTTTTTCGGGTGCCTCGGATAAGGAGAGGTGTTCAAAAAAATGAACAATATTTCTGTTTTATGAAAGAAAAGACAAAAAATTTTTTCTTTTGGTATTGCAAAGCGCGCGCATTTTTTTTATAATGAAGCCGAAAAAATGCGGGTCCTGCGCCGTTCGGGAGAGGACCTGCGGAGGTAAAAATGACGGAGGACATCGCAAGGCGCATCCGCGAGGGGCGCACGGCGCTGGGGATCGAGTTCGGCTCCACGCGCATCAAGGCAGTGCTCACGGACGAGGACTGCCGCGTTCTCGCGACGGGCAGTCACGACTGGGAGAACCGTTTCGAGGACGGAAACTGGACGTACAGCGAGGAGGACATCCGCGAGGGGGTGCGCGACTGTTTCGCAAAGACGGTACGCGCCGCGCGCGAGAAGTACGGCGCGGCGCCCGAGAAGATCGGCGCGATCGGCGTGAGCGCAATGATGCACGGCTACATCGCGCTCGATGCCGAGGGGAACCTGCTCGTGCCTTTCCGCACCTGGCGCAACAACAGCGCCGCCGCGGCGGCGGAGGAGCTGACGCAACTGTTCGGCTTTCCCATTCCCGCGCGCTGGTCGGCCGCGCACCTGTACCGCGCGATAAAGGAAGGGGAGCCGCACCTTGCAAAGATCGACTATCTCACCACGCTCGCGGGCTATGTGCATCGCAAGCTCACGGGCAAAAGGGTCGTCGGCGTCGGCGAGGCGTCGGGCATGTTCCCCGTCGAGGGCGCTTCCCGCCGCTACGACGAGAAGGCGCTCGAAAAATTCGACCGCCTCGTCGAAGGGAAGGGGCTCCCGTTTAAAAACGTGCGCGAGATCCTGCCCGACATCCTGCTCGCGGGCGACGATGCGGGCAGGCTGACCGAGGAGGGGGCGCGCTATCTCGACCCGACGGGCGGACTGCGCGCGGGCGCCCTGCTCTGTCCGCCCGAGGGCGACGCGGGCACGGGCATGGTCGCGACCAACAGCGTGCGCCCGCGCACGGGCAACGTGTCCGCGGGCACCTCGGTGTTCGCGATGATCGTGCTGGAAAAGAACCTCTCGCGCGTGCATCCCGAGATCGACCTCGTCACGACCCCCGTCGGCGATCCCGTTGCGATGGTGCACTGCAACAACTGCACCTCCGACCTCAACGGCTGGGTGGACCTGTTCGGCGACTTCGCGCGGCGCGCGGGGCTGAAACTGTCTAAGGCGGAACTTTACGACCTTCTGTACGAGAGTTCGCTGGAAGGGGACAAGGACTGCGGCGGGCTTCTCGCCTACAACTATGTGTCCAACGAGCACATCACGCGCGTGGACGCGGGCAGACCGCTGTTCGTGCGCACCTCCAAGAGTGCGTTCAACCTGCCCAATTTCTTCCGCGCACATCTCTTTTCGGCGCTTGGCGCGCTCAAGACGGGGTGCGACATCCTTCTCAAAGAGGAGAAGGTGCGGCTGGACAAGATCACGGGGCACGGCGGCCTGTTCAAGACGGAGCGCGTCGGCCAGAGCTATCTCGCCGCGGCGCTGAATACGCCCGTCACCGTGATGAAGACGGCGGGCGAGGGCGGCGCGTGGGGCATCGCCGTGCTGGCGAACTATGCCCTGTGCAGAGAGGCGGGCGAGACGCTGGAAGACTACCTCGACGGGCGGGTGTTCGCGGGGCTGGAAGGCATCACGCTCGCGCCCGATCCCGCGGACGTCGCCGGTTTCGAGGCGTTTGCCGCGCGGTATGTGCGCGGGCTCCCCGTCGTCCGCGAGGCGGTCGAGCGGGTGGAAGAGAGAGAATAAAGGAGAAAAGATCATGCTCGAAGAACTGAAACGAAAGGTCTTGCAGGCAAATCTCGACCTCGTGCGCCACGGTTTGGTCCTGTTCACGTGGGGCAACGTCAGCGAGGCGGACCGCGAACGCGGGCTGTTCGTCATCAAGCCCAGCGGCGTCTCCTATGAGGAGATGACCGCAGAGGACATGGTCGTCGTCGATTTTGACGGAAAGGTGGTGGAGGGAAAGCTCCGCCCCTCGAGCGACACGCCCACCCATGCGGTTTTTTACAGGGAATTTGCGGACGTATGCGGCGTGACGCATACGCATTCGACCTTTGCGACGGCCTGGGCGCAGGCGGGCAGGGACATCCCGTTCTACGGGACCACGCATGCCGACTATTTTTACGGCGACATTCCCTGTGCGCGCGCGTTGACGCAGGCTGAGATCGAAGGGGAGTACGAGAAGAACACGGGGCTGGTCGTCGCAGAGCGGTTCCGCGCGCAGAACATACGGCCGCTCGAAGTGCCGGGCGTGCTCGTGCGCAGTCACGGCGTGTTCTCCTTCGGGAAGGACGCCGCAAATGCGGTCTACAACGCGACGGTGCTCGAAGAAGTCGCAAAGATGGCATACCTCACCGAACAGATCGCCCCGAGCGTTCCCCGCGCCGATGCGTTCATGATGGAGAAGCACTATCAGCGCAAACACGGGAAGAATGCGTATTATGGGCAGAAATAAATTTGTTCAAGCGAATCTCGCAAAAGAGATGCTGCGATTCGCTTGAGATTGAGGGGACAACCGCCGCACGCCTGCGGCTGACGGCGTTTTCCCCTCTGCAAAAATATTTAAGGGCTCCCTTATTATCAAAATTTTTGCATTCACCTCTTTCCCGTGCGCCGCTTTCGCGGCGTAAGGGGAAAAAGCAAAAAACGTGGTTTTTGCTTTTTCGAGAAAAGTTCACAAAAATCTCGGCGAGCCGTTGCCTGCAAAACGCCGTGAGAAAAAGGGCTCTGCCCTCCGGGCGTGATGGAATATGGGCACACCCTTGTCAAAATCGCGCGCATTCACCCGCTGAGGCGCTTTCGCGCAAATGAGAGTGCGCAGCGCAAAAGCGTGGTTTTTGCTTTTTTAATATTTTATCAACATTTATTTTTCAGCAATATAAAAAACGGAAAGACAGGGCAGAGACGCCCGAAGGGAGTAAAAAAATGAAAGAAAAGATCGTCTATTGGATCACGGGGTCGCAGACCCTCTACGGCGCGGACGTGCTCGAACACGTTGCCGCGCATTCGCGCGAGATGGCGGAATACGTCGACGCGAAAATGCCCGTCACCGTCCGCTACCTGACCACCTGCAAGAGCTCGGAGGAGATCGTCGCGGCGGTCAAAAAGGTCAATGCGGAGGAAGACTGCGTCGGCATCATCACCTGGTGCCACACTTTCTCGCCCGCAAAGATGTGGATCAAGGGGCTTTCGATGCTGCAAAAGCCTATGTGCCACTTCGCGACGCAGTACAACGAGCGCTTGCCCTATGACACCATCGACATGGACTTCATGAACGAAAACCAGGCGGCGCACGGCGACCGCGAGTTCGGCTACGTCGTCTCCCGTCTGCGCAAGGACAACAAGGTCATCGTCGGCTACTACAAAGACGAGCGCGCCCTCAGAGAGCTCGCGGCATGGTGCCGCGCGGCGGCGGGGTACGCCTTCTCCAACAGCGTCAAGGTGTGCCGATTCTCCGACAACATGCGCGACGTCGCCGTCACCGAGGGCGACAAGGTGGAGGCGCATATCCGCTTCGGCTGGCAGGTGGATTTCTGGCCGGTCGGCGATCTCGTCGAGTACATCGACGCGGTGTCGGACAAAGAGGCGGATGCGCTCATGAAGGAATATAGCGAAAAGTACGAGATGGCGACCGACCGCGTCGACGTTGTCCGCGAGCAGGCGAAATACGAGATCGCGATCGAGAAATTCTGCCGCGACAAGGGCGGCTACATCGGCATCGTCGATCACTTCGGCTGTCTCAACGGCATGAACCAGCTGCCCGGCATCGCCATTCAGGACCTGCAGGGCAAGGGCTACGGCTTCGGCGCGGAGGGTGACTGGAAGGTCGCGGCGCTCGGCGCGGTCATGCAGTACATGGCGGACCAGCAGGGCACGGGACTGATGGAGGACTACACCTACGACTTTGCGGACGAGCTCGTGCTCGGCGCGCACATGCTCGAGGTCTCGCCGCAGTTCGCGGGCACAAAGCCGCGCATCGAGGTGCACCCGCTCGGCATCGGCGGCAAGTCCGATCCCGCGCGCCTCGTGTTCGAGGGAATCTCCGCGCCCGAGGCGGTCGCCGTCTCGATGGTGGACATGGGCGACCGCATGCGCCTGATCGTGCAGAAGATCGAGCTCGTGCCTTACCCGCACCGCATGCCCAACCTGCCCGTCGGCGGGCTGATGTGGAAGATCAAACCCGATTTCCGCACGGGCGTCGCGGCGTGGATCTATGCGGGCGGCGCGCATCACACGGTGGTCTCTTCCCGCCTGTCCGTGCAGGACATGATCGACCTCGCGGACATGTGGGGCATCGAGTGCGTCGTCATCGACGAGAACACCGACATCCGCACCTTCAAGCGCGAATTGCAGCATTCGGACGCGATCTGGAAAAACAGATAAAAAGCAAAGGCGGCTCCCGCAAGGGGCCGCCTTTTGGCATCTTTCAGAATTTTCCGCGCCTGCCGCTTTTTTGTTTGGGGTTGACAGGACGGAGCAGGGGTGTTATAATGACAGAGAGCAAAACGGAGCGGGACGGTGCCCGCATTGAGGAGGAAAGATGGTTTCGATCGCGATCGTGGACGATGACAGGCAGGATGCGCAGGCGCTCAAAGAGGTGATCGCGCGCTATTTTGCCGAAAACAAGGCGGGGGAGTACTCCGTCTCCGAATACGGGGACGGCGAGGAACTGCTCGAACACTATTCGCCCGCGCTCGATCTCATCTTTCTCGACATCGACATGAACCGCATCAACGGAATGAGCGCGGCGAAAAAACTGCGCGAGATGGGTTCGCACACGGCGATCGTCTTTGTCACGCGCATGGCGCACTATGCGATCCGCGGCTACGACGTGGAGGCGCTCGACTTCATCGTCAAGCCCGTGGACTACTACAGCTTTGCGCTCAAATTCAAAAAGGCGCTCCGCTATGTGGAAAACAACCGCGACAACGGCATCTCGCTCCGCCAGGAGGACACCGTCGTCTGGCTCAACGAGAGCGAGATCCTCTATGTCGAAGTGCTCAACCATTTTCTGATCTATCACACCGCGCGCGGCGACTACAAGATCTGGGGTGCGCTGAAAACAGCCGAGGAGGCGCTCCCGCGCGAAAATTTCGTCGCCTGCAACCGCTGTTACCTCGTCAATCTGCGCTATGTCAAAAAGGTGGAAAAGAACATTGCGGAAGTGGGAGAGGACAAGCTGGTCATCAGCCGATATAAGCGCAAGGAGTTTCTCGAAGCGCTGGCGGAGTTCTGGGGCAGGAGGGGATGATGCAGACTTTTATCAACCTCTTTTTCATGGCAAAGCTGTTCCCGAGCATCCTGATCGCGAGCTGTCTTTTCGCGTTCAGCCTGCCGCGCAGGGAAAAATTTGCCCTCCGCTTTTCGCTTTCCGCCGCCGTCTGCCTCGCTTTTTCGATTGTGCTGTGGATGCTCGTGCGCAGGGCGCCTGCCGATCTTCCGTTCGGAAAGTTTGTATATGTGCTCGTGAACCTCGTCTTTTTCCTCGAAGTTCCCGCCTTTCTCTGTTTCAACTTCCGCTGTTCTTTCTTCGAGGCGCTCTTGTTCGATGTGTGCGGCTGGAGCGTGGAACATCTCTCCAGTTCGCTTTCCTACATCTTCGCGCTGCTCGCGGGGTCGGGGCCGGGCGATTACAGAAATTACAGCGTCGAGTTTTTTCTCATCACCTTCTTTACCTATCTGATCGTCTACGCGCTCGCGGGCATCGCCTACTGGTGCCTGCGCGTAAAGGGCAGGGCGCGGCTGGAGCGCAGCCGCCTGATCATACCGTCCATGATCCTCATGGGCACGGTGTTCGTGCTCAACATCTATACTCCGTTCGAGACGATGACGGACACGGCGCAGATCTTCGTGCGGCTGTACGCGGTCGCCTGCTGCCTTGCGAGCCTGTGCGCGATGTTCGGCATCTTCGATTCGGGCAGGTACCGCTTCGAGCTGGAGCTTCTCGACCAGATCGCCCGCAAAAAACAGGAGCAGTACGAGATCTCCAAGGAGACCATCGAGATCATCAACGTCAAGTGTCACGACCTTAAAAAGATGATCTCCTCCGCAGTCGGCGGCAAAAAAGTATTGACCGACCGCGAGATGCGGGAGATCGACGAAAAGCTGTCCATCTACGACGCGATCGTCAAGACGGGCAACGATGCGCTCGACCTCATTCTGACCGAGAAGAGCCTGTTCTGCGAAAAGAACAACATCCGACTGACCATGATGGTGGATGCGGAGAGCTTCGGCTTTCTTTCCGATGCGGAGATCTACGCGCTGTTCGGCAACATTCTCGACAACGCTGTGGAGGCGGTGCTCAACGTCGTGCCCGAAAAGCGCATCGTGTCGCTCAACGTCAAGCGCGCGAACAAGATGCTCTCCGTGCACGAGGAGAACTATTTCAGCGGCGAACTTCGCTACAAGGAAGGGGGGCTTGCGACCTCCAAGGCGAACCTCAACGACCACGGCTTCGGCATCATCAGCATCCGACGCATCGTCGAAAAATACGACGGCGCGATGAAGATCTCTTCGGAAGGGGATGTTTTCAACCTCGACATCCTCATCCCGCTTGAAAAATAAATGCGCTTCGGGCGCGCCGCAGGGCGCGCCCGTTTTTCGTGCAAGGACCGCCCGCGCAAACAGTTTTGCGCGGGCGGTCTCTTTCGGCAAAGTTTTTTTCGGAAGGGGCGGCGGCGCGGGATACCCGCGCCGCCGCCCTCGTTGCAGTTTTTTGGGGAGGAGGTGCGATTCGCGAAACGTGGAGCGCGATTGAAGAGAAACCCCTTGCGCAACCGAAAACCCTCGCTATAATGGAAGAAAAAAACTTCTGGAGGAAAAAACAATGAAACTCAAAAAGATCTTGTTCGGGGCTATGGCCGCGGCGGCGATCGGAACGATGCTCTTCGGCATGGCGGCATGCGGCGGAAGTGCGGCAAAGAGCACGGGCACTTATCTGTCCGAAAACGAGCTCACTTACACGAATATGCTCCCCAAATACAACTACTTCTACATCGTCTCCACGACGCAGCAGCTTGACACCTTTGACGACAACACGTATTGCCTCACGGTCACGACTTCTATGTATTCCAATATCTCCGTCGGTCCCGATGTTCCCACGGGTGAAGAGACCTGGAACGACCGCGGACAGACGATCACCCGCTATTACGGCGAATGCACCGTGACGGTGGATACCGAGGACGAGTCCATCGTCTACGTCAACATCAGCACCCCCACGCGCGTCGTTGCGGCTTCTTTCGGGGCTGCGACCATCGACACGAACGGCGAGTGGACAGAGGCGGTCGTCAAGGCGAGCGGTGCAGAGACTGCGACGGACTATCTCGCAGGCAAAACGGAGAAATTCCCGACCGAGGGACATGAATTCATGGTCTCGCTGAAGACCTGCTCTTTTGATCAGTTCAACTGGTAAAGCGGGAGGGCAAGACATTGAAAGACAACAAGATCGTGAAAGGGCTCGCCGCCGTGACTTCGAAGACGAAGATCTGGCGCGGCCTCGCCGCGGCGCTCGGTCTCGTGTTCTCGCTCTTCCTCGTGCTTTCCAACCTCGCGTGGTATTATGAGGGATTCGTCAACGATTTCTTCAACATCACCGCGCCCACCATCGAGGGCAACGAGGACACGCAGATCTACAAGAGCAGCTACGGCGATTTCAATGCGGAAAACTGCAAAACGCTCATTGAGGACGAAAACGACTTCAACATCCGCGCGATGCAGGAGGGTGCAGTGCTCCTGCGCAACGAGGACAACGCGCTTCCGCTCGCCGAAGACGAGCGCAACGTGACGCTGTTCGGCAACTCTGTCAAAAATCCCGTCTATGCGACCAACGGCGGCGGCGCTGACTTCAAAGCGGAGCGCGGCGGCTCGCTGTACGATGCATTCGATTCGGCGGGCTTCAACATCAACGACACCCTGTTCAACGCCTACAAGAACAGCCCCGACGAGCGCGTCTCTTCCTCGACGCCCGGCACCTCCGACATCGGCGAGGTGGACATCTCCTTCTACACGAGCGAGCTCAAAGCGACCTTCGACGAGTATGGCGACGCCGCGATCGTCCTCCTCACGCGTTACGGCGGCGAAGGCGTCGACCTCGATTATGTCGCGGACGCGGACGGCGTGCCTCTTCTCTCCCTGCACAAGGAGGAAGAGGACCTTCTGAAGATGATCAAGGATTCGGGCAAGTTCGAAAAGACGATCGTGCTCGTGAACAGCCCTTTCCCGATGGACATCGAGTGGATCGAGGACGCGGATTACGGCGTGGACGCCTGCGTCGCTTTCGGCGCGGCGGGCGACGTCGGGTTCATCGGCATCGCAAACCTTCTCATCGGCAAGGCGGATTTTTCGGGCCATCTGACCGACACCTATGCGACCGATTCGCTCTCCGCTCCCGCGATGCGCAATTTCGGCGACTTCACCTTCTCCAACCATTCGACCAAGTACGAGAACAAGTACGTCGTATACGCGGAGAACATCTACGTCGGCTATAAGTACTACGAGACCCGCTATCAGGACCAGGTGCTCGGCATCAACGATGCGGACAGCACCAAGGGCGCTTATGCCTCTTCGGGCGGCTGGGACTATGCGCAGGAGATGGCTTATACCTTCGGCTACGGGCTCTCTTACGCGCAGTTCACCCAGGAAGTGCAGAGCATCGAATGGGATAAAGAAGCACACGAAGTGGTCGCCAAGGTCCGCGTCGTCAACGAGGGCTGCGCGGAGGGCTCCGCTTACGAGGGCAAATCCAAGAGCGTCGTGCAGCTTTATGCACAGCTTCCCTATGAAGACGGAATGGCGGAAAAATCCGCGATACAGATGATCGGCTTTGCCAAGACGGGCGAGCTTGCGCCCGGCGAAGAGGAGATCGTCGAGATCCGTGCGGATGACTATCTGTTCGCCACCTACGACGAAGAGGCGGTCAACGGCGCGGATGCGAGCAAGACGGGCTGCTATGTCTTCGACGCGGGCGACTACTATTTCGCGATCGGAAACGATGCGCACGATGCGCTCAACAACGTGCTCGCGGCGCGCGGCGTGACGGGGCTCTTCGATGAAAAGGGGAACACAGTCACGGGAGACGCCGACAAGGCACAGGTCTTTAACCTCGCCGAGACGGACAACACGACGTATGCGCGGTCGGAGGCGACGGGCGAGATCGTCAGCAATCAGTTCGACGAGATCGATTACAATTATTTCATTGAAAACACCATCACCTATCTGACGCGGAGCGACTGGAACACCTATCCCGTTTCCTATACAGACCTCGCCGTCAACGACGAGATGAAGACGCTTCTCGTCGGCGAGACGTACACGACGCCTTCCGATTCCCCCGCGGTGAGCTCCATCACGACGGGTGCGGACAACGGCCTCGAATTTATCGACATGAAGGACGTGCCTTACACGGGCACCTATACGGACGCGAACGGCGTGGAGCAGGACGCGGACGAGATGTGGGAGAAATTCCTCGAGCAGCTGACCGTGCAGGATCTGGCGACCATCTGCGGCGAGACGATGGGCAATGCGAAGATCGCGTCTGTCAACAAGCCTGCAAACTCCAACACCGACGGCCCGAAGGGCTTTACGGGCGTCTATCAGCGCGGCGACGGTTCGGGCGTGACGCTGTATGTGGACGAAGTCACGATGGCGAGCACCTGGAATCTCGACCTGCACGCAGAGCGCGGCAAGTTCTTTGCGGAAGATGCGCTGTATGCGGGCTATACGATGATCTTCGGGCCGGGCGCGGACTGGCACCGCACCCCGTATTCGGGCAGAAATTCCGAGTACTATTCCGAGGACGCCAACATGTCCTATCTGTGCGGCGCGGCACAGGTCAAGACCATGCAGGAGGGCGGCCTGATCGCGGCGATCAAGCACCTCGTCGGAAACGACCAGGAGACCAACCGCCACGGCGTGGCGACCTTCTCCAACGAACAGGGATTCCGTCAGGGCTCGCTCCGCTGCTTTGAGGGCGCTCTGCGCGGCGATGTGGGCGGTGCGCTCGGAACGATGACCTGCTTCAACCGCGTCGGACTCACGGCGGGCGCCGCGAGCGAAGCGGTGCTCAAGACCGTCCTGCGCGACGAATGGGGATTTTTGGGCGTCAACCTGACCGACTCCTCCAAAGATGCGGCCGATTATGTCCACACCGAGGAGTGCATCGTAAACGGCACCGACATGTTCAACAACGACAGCGGACGCACCAACGAGCTGGTCAAGCTGGTCAAACAGGGCAAGGACGGCACCATTTTGCTCGCAATGCGCGAGGCGAACAAGCACTTCTACTATGCATATTCGAGGTCCAACCTCGTCAACGGGCTGGAAAAGGGCGTCGAAGTTCCCGATTTCATTCCCTGGTGGCAGCCTGCGCTCATCAGCGTCGACGTCGTGACGGGTACGCTGTGCGTGCTCTCGCTCGCGATGTTTGCGGTGGGTGAATACGTATTCAAGAGACGCGAAGGAGGGAACGTGTGATGAATTCCGTGTTTAAAAACAGGACGATCGGTTTCTACATCGCGCTCGCGGCGTCCGTCGTCGCGCTGGTCGCGGACATACTGTTCATCGCGCTGGACGGAACGGACAGGACTTTCTCTTCCGTCGCCTTCGTGTTCATGCTCGCGGGCTCCGTGTCCGTGCTTCTGATGCTCTTTACCGATCTTGCCTTTGCGCCCGTATTGCAGGCGGGGCTGTTCATCGCGGGCTTCGCGCTCGAACTGAACGCCACCCTTCCTTCGGTGTCCGACGTCTGGAACGGCGTCAACTTCATCGGCGGAAACGCGACGCTCGGCATCATCTTCACCGCAGTCTTTTTCCTCTGCGCGGTCGCGGCGATCGTCGCCTGCTTCCTCCCGCAGAGAAAACAGGCGGCATAGATCTCACGGGCGGGGAGCGGGTTTCCGCTCCCCGAACTGCCCGAACGGCAGAAAAAGATGCTTTGCGCTCTGTAAAGAGCGCCGTGCACTTAGGCATATAAACTGAAAGGTCTCTTTTTCATGGTTGTTAAACTGTTTTCAGAGGGCGCCGCCTGCAAGGGCGGCGCCCTCTGCGCATTTTTTTGTCAAACCGCTTTTGTCAAACCGCCTGCAAGGGCGGCGCCCTCTGCGCATTTTTTTGTCAAACTGCTTTTTGTCAAACCGCCCGCAAGGGCGGCGCCCTCTGCGCATTTTTTTGTCAAACTGCTTTTTGTCAAACCGCCCGCCGCGCGGAATCCTCCGCGCGGCGGGCTTTTCTCTTTTTATTCCGCGCGGCGGGCTTATTTCTTTCTCGTTAGAGAGGGGCAAACTGTTGCGGAAGAAAATTTTCCCGCCAAAAAAAATTTAACTGAAAAACGCTTGACAATTTATACTATGTAATGTATAGTATTATGCATAAAAAGGTATGGAGGCGAGGCGATTGGACGCACAACTCAAAAAGGGTTTGCTGGACGTATGCGTCCTGTCCGTACTGCGGGAGGGCGAGTCTTACGGCTATAAGATCATCTCGGACGTCGCGCCTTACATCGCCATCTCCGAGTCGACGCTCTATCCCATCCTGAAGCGGCTGGAGAGCGCGGGCGCGGTGACGACGAGGAGCGGCGCGGTCAACGGGAGGCTTCGGAAGTACTACCGCATCACGCAGAAGGGCATGGAGCGCATCTGCGAGTTTGTGGAGGACGTAAAGGAATTCGAGAGGATCTATGAATTTATACTGCGGGGAGGCAGGCAATGACAGAAAAAGAATGGTTCAGGCAGTTTAAAAGGGAGCTTTCCGCCCTGCCGCGCGCGGAGCGCGAGGCGGCGGTGCAATACTATCGGGAGCTTTTCGGCGACCGTTCCGACGGCGGAGAGCGGGAGGAGGACATCCTCGCCTCGTTCGGCGCCCCTGCGCAGGCGGCGGCGGGCATTCTCGCCGAGCGGGAGGAAAAGGCGCCGGCGCGCAGTGCGGGCGGGGCAGGCCGTACCCTTGTCGGGATGCTGCTGATGGTCTTCGTCGCCTTTCCCGTGGGGCTAGCGGTCTTCGTGATCGCGGTGACGGCGGGCGCGCTGTCCGTCGGCGGCGTCGCGCTTGTCGCGGGCGGGGGCGCGCAGACCGTGGCTTTCCTCGTGCTGATGGGGATGCGCGGCTTTTCCGCGGCCTTTCTCGCGCAGGTCGGCATTGGCATCGCGCTTGTGGGCGCGGGGCTTTTGCTCATCCCTATCCTTCTGAAAGTCGCAAAAAAACTCTTCCGCCTGTGCGGGATGCTGTTCGTGTTCATCGCGCGGCTTGTCACGGGCAAAAAGGAGGCCTGAAATGGAAAAGACAAATACCTTCGGGAAACTCGTCGTCGCGGGCGCGGCGCTTCTGGTTGCGGGCGCCATCGTGTTTTTGGTCGGGCTGGGGCTTTCGGGCTGGAAATTTTCCGCGCTGAGCACCGTCACCTATGAGCAGAAGAGCTACACGGCGGAAGGGGAGATCTCCTCCGTCTCCGTCGAATATTCCAACGCCGACATCCTCGTCGTCGTGGACGAGGGCGCGGAGCGCGTCACCCTCTCTTATCCCGTGGGATTCGACAAGGTCACCGACCGCGCGTCCGCGGTGACGCTGGAGGAAAAAGAGGGAAAACTGACCGTGACCGAGGCGCCGCAGCAGTTCTGGTTCGGCTTTTCGGTGCAGACGCCCGCGTTTACGCTCACCCTTCCCGCGGGGGAGTATGCGGACATTTCCCTTTCCACGGCCAACGGCAACGTCTCGGCGCGGGGGCTGAAGGTCGCGGGCACGCTTGCGCTCGGCTCCGAAAACGGAAACATCTCCCTCTCTGCGAGCGAGGCGGGAAAGGCGTCGCTCTCCACAAAGAACGGGAACATCGCGATCGAGGACGTCACGGCGGAGACGCTCTCTGCGGAAAGCGCGCTGGGCGACATCGCGCAGGCGGGCGCGCTGGAAGTCGGCACGCTGACCTGCTCGACGGAGCTGGGAGACGTCTCGCTGGATAAGGCGCTCGTGCAGAGCGCGCAGCTCTCCTCCGAGCTCGGCGACGTGACGGCACACCTTTCGGGCGTGCGCGAGGATTACAGCGTGACCGTGCGCACGGAGATGGGGGAGTGCAACATTTCCTCTTATGTCGGCGGCGCGCGCGACGTCACGGCGCAGACGTCGATGGGTGACATCTTCATCGCGTTTGAAAACTGAACGTGCAGACAGACGGTGCCCGCCGCGCGGAAGGATCCGCGCGGCGGGCGTTTTTGGCTTGCGAAAACCACCCGTTTAACGGGTGGTTTTCGCAAGCCAAGTCAAGACCACCCGTTTTACGGGTGGTCTTGACTCTTTCCTTATTTATATAGATTGTGTAAAAATTGCAATACACTATTGTTTTT
>JAHZBZ010000004.1:0-11847 GCA_019423125.1 Bacillota bacterium
TGCCATAAAAATATGCACCTCCAAAAGTCTGTCCAACTTTTGGGGTGCATATCATTTCCGAAGTCTTTTTTTCGTGTCCGCGCCGTGTCTGAGAGGGTGTGTTTTTCTCCCTTAGCTCTCGCGGCGTCTGATAGCGGCGTGTTTACTCTGTTTACATGCGCCGCGTCTAAAGGGAGCGTTGTTTGTCCGCTCTGACGCGTCTCTTATGAGATTTGTTTGCGCGTTTGTCCGCGCCGTGTTTTCGGGGCTGTATTTTCTTCACGTCTGCACGCGCCGCGTCTGAGAGGGGCGTGATTTTCTTCCTTAGCTCTCGCGGATTTTACGGGCTTCCCATGTTTACCCTCAGTTATTCCGTGTTGCGGCTGATTGAAGCGTGTTTTTCTCTTTATACATCTGCAAGGGTGGCGCGTTCTGACTCCACTTTAGCAATGCGCATTTTTGAGGCGATATGGATGGAAAATGTAAAAATCGGGTGACGTATGGCCGCATTTGTGGTATAATGTATTCGTTCGGAGGAAAAAGATATGACCATTCATCACGACAAAATGGCTTACGGGCGGCTGTCGCCCCTTCGCGAGGACGCCTCGCAACAGGCACTGGACGAAATGACTTCTCGCCTTCGTGAGCGGGAATACGACCGAATGATCCGCGGCGAGCTGTACAATCCCGCAGATGCGGAGCTTTGCGAACTTCGTTCGCGTGTGCGTGAGCTGTTTCGCGCCTATAACAATACATCGGAAGCGGAAAAGGAGCGCAGGGCAGAACTTCTGCACGCAATGTTCGGCGGTCACGGCGATCGAATTTTTTGTGAACCGCCTCTCCGCTTTGATTACGGCATCAATACGACGGTCGGTGAGGACTTTTTCTCCAATTTCAACCTCACTGTCCTCGACTGTGCGCCCGTAAAGATCGGCAGGCAGTGTTTCATCGGTCCCAACGTGACCATCGCCACGCCCGTGCATCCGATGCTTTCCTGTGACAGGAACATGCGCCCCGACGGCAAAGGCGGCACGTTTGACTACGAATACGCGCGCCCGATCACGATCGGCGACAACGTTTGGCTTGCGTCCAACGTCGTGATCTGCGGCGGCGTGACCATCGGCGACGACTGTGTCATCGGCGCGGGGAGCGTGGTCACGAAAGACATTCCCGCCCGCGTGTTTGCCGCGGGCAATCCCTGCCGCGTCATCCGCCCCCTGACCGAAAAAGACAAGATGAAACTTCCTTGCGAGGAATGACAACGCGCGATGCGCACGGCCTTGCCTGCGCCGCATAAGTGCAAGATACAAATGCGAAAAAGCAAGAAAAAGAGCGGAAATTTACTCAATTTCCGCTCTTTTTGCGTTTTTATTTTATGAGAAGAGCACTTCGCCTTGTAAAATTGTTTCAAGCGAACTTCCTTTTCGCATTCCTGTAAAAGGCATTGATATATGTCCGCTTTTGTCCTGCCTGCTTTTTTGCTCCCCGAGCGGCAACCCGAAAAGGGAATACGGCGCCGGGCGTCCTGTAAAGGCGAGGGGAAACGAAAAAGCTGTGCCTTTGCGTTTAAAGATTTAACGGGACAAAAAGGGCTTTTTTGCCTTTATATAAAGCGACGGGGCGGGCATAGGTGTGTATGGGGGAGGAGACGGCGTTGTGAAAAGATAAAAATCGGCGGCTTTCGGCAATCGTACCCAAAAAACCGCCGCAAAATGATTGTATAATGAATGTATCCAAAAGGCGCGTGCCGCGCGGCGGGGAGGGGGATGGCATGGTCGTCTATCTCGATCTTCTCATTCTGGATAATTTCTGCGCGGATGCCGCGCTTCTGTATCTTGCCGTGCGCACGGTCAAGGGAAGAGTGCGGTATCTTCGTATCGCGCTCGTCGCACTTGCGGGCACCGTGATCGGCGTCGGGTATACCATTCTCGGACTGTACGTCTCGATCCCCGCGTGGGCGGACGTCCTCGTCAAGATCGCCGTTACGCCCGTTCTTCCGCTGTTTGCGGCGCGTTTCAAGCAAAAGCAGCAGTATTTGCTCTGTTCGCTCGCTTTTTCGGCGTTCATGTTCGCGTTTGCGGGCGTGCTCACGGCGCTTTTTCCTCCCGCGCGGGAGGGGGAAGGCTATGTCTGGAACGACCTTCCTTCGGGCGTTCTCGTGCTCGCGTGCGTTGCGTTCGTCTACGGCGGCGCATATGCGGTCGAAAAGCTGTCAAAGCGTCGTGCGGAGCTTTCGCGGACGTATACGGTGCGGCTCGTTCTCGGGGAAAAGAGTGCGGAATGCACCGCGTTTTCGGACACGGGAAACCGTCTCACCGACGCGCGCGGACAGGGCATCGCGGTCGCGGAAGGCGCGGTGGTGCTCTCCATTCTCGATCTTTCCCGCCGCGTGCCGTATACGCAGGTGAGTGTGCGCACCGTCAACGGCGAAAGTATAATGAAAGCTTTTCGCATCGACCGTTTGGAGATATATTGCGGCGGTCGGGTGAATATAATAAAAGATGTGACGGTCGCGGTCAGTCCGCGCCCGCTCGCGGGGGAATACGGCGTGATCCTGCCCCCGTCGTTCACGAAGGAGGAAGATTTCAGGGGCAAAGGCGATGGAGGCGGAACATGTTAAAAGAGCTCAGAGCGCGCATTCTGCGGCTGATACGCGAGATGCGGGAACAGAACGTCGACTACATCTGCGGAAGCGAGGCGCTGCCGCTCCCGTATTCTGCGGAGGAGGAATCCGATCTTCTCGGCAGGCTCACGCGCGGCGACGAAGAAGTGCGTGCGGGGCTGGTCGAGCACAATCTTCGGCTGGTCATCTACATCGCGCGCAAGTTCGACAACACGGGCGCGGATGCGGACGATCTCGTCTCGGTCGGCACGATCGGTCTGATCAAGGCGGTCAATTCCTTCAATCCCGAAAAGAACATCAAACTCGCGACCTATGCCTCTCGGTGCATCGAGAACGAGATCCTGATGTACCTGCGCCGTCTTGTCCGCGTCCGCAGCGAGGTCTCCTTCGACGAGCCGCTCAACACAGACTGGGAGGGCAACGAACTTCTGCTTTCGGACATCCTCGGTACGGACAGCGACGCGGTGTACAAGGACATCGAGACGGGCGTGGAAAAGGAGCTTTTGCGGGGGGCGCTGGAAAAACTTCCCGAACGCGATCGCAACATCATGAACATGCGCTTCGGGCTGGGCGGCGGCGAGGAGATGACGCAAAAAGACGTCGCGGAGATGCTCGGCATTTCGCAGTCGTACATCTCGCGGCTGGAAAAGAAGATCATCGCCCGCCTCAAAAACGAGATGAGCAAGCTGCTCTGAAAATCGTATCACAGAAAGAGCGCGAAACGGGTATAAAAGGCGGCGGAAGGCACATACTTGACCGAGGAGGTAAAGTATGTTGCAGAAGGTGGAAATTTGCGGCGTGGACACTTCCGGCCTGCCGCTTCTGAGCGCCGCGGAGAGCGACGCGCTCATGCGCCGTCTCAAAGAAGGTGACGCCGCCGCGCGCGAGAAGTTCATCGTCGGAAACATGCGCCTGGTTCTTTCGCTCGTCAAGCGGTTCTGGTCCAAGAACGCAAACGCGGACGACGTGTTTCAGGCGGGTTGTATCGGACTTTTAAAGGCGATAGACAACTTCAACGTCGACATCGGCGTGCGCTTTTCGACGTATGCGGTCCCGATGATCACGGGAGAGATCAAGCGCTTTCTTCGCGATTCCAACAGCCTGCGCGTCTCGCGAAGCATCCGCGACACCGCTTACCGCGTTCTGAAGACGCGCGAGCGCCTGGAAGAAGAGGATAAGGAGGCGACGATCGCCAAGATCGCCGAAGCGATGCAGGTGCGGGAGAGGGAAGTCGTCTACGCGCTGGACGCGATCTCCGATCCCGTCTCGCTGTTTGAGCCTGTCTACAATAAATCGGGCGACGCGCTGATGCTCATGGACCAGATCAGCGACGAAAAGAACAACGACGAGGTGTGGACGGAGCACGCGGCGCTCGCGGAGGCGATGATGCAGCTGTCCGAGCGCGAGCGCAAGATCCTGTTTTTGCGCTACTATGAGGGCAAGACGCAGACGGAGATCTCCGACGAAGTCGGCATCTCGCAGGCGCAGGTCTCGCGCCTGGAAAAGAACGCGATCAATTCGATGCGCACGAACATCTCCTACGACGCCTGACGCACTTTTTGACTACCGTCTTTCACATTTTGCGTCATTCGCCGCCCCAAAGGGCAAAAAACGCACGCCTGCGCAAATTCTTTGCGCAGGCGTGCGTTCGGCTTGCCGCATAAAAAGAGCCGCACGCGGATCCCGCGTGCGGCTGAAATTTACTCTTTGCTCAGTCTCTGAGAACGTCCTGCATGTCATATTTTCCGGGCGCCTTACCGCACACGAATTTAGCGGCGCGCACCGCGCCTGCGGCGAATACCTTTTTGCTTCGCGCGCTGTGCGAGAGGGTGATGATCTCGTCCTCGCCCGCGAACATGACTTCGTGCTCGCCGACGATGGTCCCGCCGCGCACGGCATGGATGCCGATCTCCGCCTTTTCGCGCGCGCCGACCATCCCTTCGCGGCCGAATACATATTTCTTGTTTCCCTCGAACGCCTCGTTGACGCTCTCGGCGAGCATGTACGCGGTGCCCGAAGGGGCGTCTTTTTTGAGGTTGTGGTGCCGTTCCACGATCTCGACGTCGAACGCCTCGCCGAGGAACTGCGCCGCCTCGCGCACGAGCTTCTGCAACAGATTGATGCCGACGGAGAGGTTCGCCGTCTTGAAAACGGGCACCGTCTTTGCGCTCTCTTCGATCTGCGCGAGCTGCTCGGGCGTGTAGCCCGTCGCGGCGAGCACGAGCGCGCAGCCGCTCTTCTTTGCGAATGCGAGCAGGTTGTCCAGGTTTGCCGCGCTGGAAAAGTCGATGACGACGTCGACCTTTTCGGTCACTTTGTCAAAGGAATCGTAGACGGGAACGGAGCAGAGCGCGCCCTCTTTGAGGTCGACGCCGCAGACGCATCTCGTCTCTTCGTCCGCCTGTACGAGTTCGAGCACGTTTCTTCCCATGTGCCCGCAGATGCCGCTGATGAGGATGTCGGTCATATTTTGCCTCACTTTTTGAGCTTGACGCCGAATTTTTCAAGCGCCGCGGTCAGTCTTTCGAGGTGCGCGGGCTCGATGGGGGTGAGCGGCGCGCGCGGTTCGCCCGCGTCCAGTCCGATGAGGTTTGCCGCCGCCTTGACGGGGATGGGGTTGACCTCGCAGAACAGCGCGTCGGTGACGGGCAGGAGCGCGTCGCTGAGCTTGTTTGCGGCGGTCATATCGCGGGACTTGACGAGCGTGTACAGCTCCTTGACCTCGTGCGGCAAAATGTTGGAGAGCACGGAGATGAGACCCTCGCCGCCGATCGCGAGGATGGGCAGGTTGAGGGAGTCTTCGCCCGAATACATGGGGCACTTGCCGCGGATGAGACGCATGGTCTCGCACGCCTGCACCATGTTCCCGCACGCCTCTTTGATGCCCGCGATGTTTTCGAGGCAGGCGATGCGCTCCATCGTCTCGGGCAGGATGTTTACGCCCGTGCGCGAGGGCACGTTGTAGCACAGGACGGGAATGTTCACCGATTCGGAGATGGCGCGGTAGTATTCATACAGCCCGTTCTGCGTGCATTTGTTGTAGTAGGGTGTGACGGCGAGGATTCCGTCCGCGCCGAGCGCCTCCGCCTTTTTGCTCGCTTCGACGGCGTGGGCGGTGTTGTTGGAGCCCGTGCCGAAGATAACTTTGGCGCGCCCTGCGACCTTCTCGACCGAGAAGCGCATGAGCTGTTCTTTTTCCTCCTCGGTCATGGTCGCGGGCTCGCCCGTCGTCCCGAGGATGACGAGTGCGTCCGTGCCGTTCTCGATCTGGTATTCGATCATCTTCTCCATGGAGGAAAAATTGATCTTTCCGTCCCCGCCGAAGGGGGTGATCATCGCCGTTGCGGTTCCGCTGAATAAGATAGACATGAGGTTACGCTCCTGTTGGATTGGATTCAGTCAAAATACCCTTTTGCCGCAAGCAGTTCCGCCATGAGTACGGCGCCGCCCGCCGCGCCGCGGAGGGTGTTGTGCGAAAGGCAAACGAATTTGTAATCGAAGACGATGTCCTCGCGCAGGCGTCCGACGGAGACCGCCATGCCGTTTTCGAGGTTGCGGTCCAGTTTCGCCTGCGGGCGGTCGTTCTCTTCGAAGTAGTGCAAAAACTGCTTGGGCGCACTGGGCAGACCGAGTTTCTGCGGCTCGCCCGAGAAGTTCGCCCACGCCTCGAGGATCTGCTCTTTGGTCGGCTTTTTGTCGAAGGAGACGAACACCGCCGCCGTGTGACCGTCCGAGACGGGCACGCGCAGGCACTGCGCGGTGATCTTGGGCTCCTGTGCGTTCACGATCTCGTCCCCCTCGATGCGGCCCCAGATCTTGAGCGGCTCGCGCTCGGATTTTTCCTCTTCGCCGCCGATGTAGGGGATGACGTTGTCGAGGATCTCGGGCATCCTGTCAAAAGTCTTGCCCGCGCCGCTGATCGCCTGATAGGTCGAGACGGCGACTTTGGAGATGCCGAAGGAGCGCAGGGGGTGCAGTGCGGGGACGTAGCTCTGCAGCGAGCAGTTGCTCTTGACCGCGATGAACCCGCGTTTGGTGCCGAGGCGCTTTTTCTGCGCGTCGATGATCGCCGCGTGTTCGGGGTTGATCTCGGGGATGATCATGGGCACGTCGGGAGTGAAGCGGTGCGCGGAGTTGTTGGACACGACGGGCACTTCCGCCTTCGCGTATTTCTCTTCGAGCGCGCGGATCTCCTCCTTTTTCATGTTGACGGCGCAGAACACGAAGTCGACCATGCCTGCGATCTTTTCGAGATCCGCCTCGGCATCGAGGACGACCATGTCCGCGAATTTATCGGGGATGGGGGAGGTCATCGCCCAGCGCGTCCCGACCGCGTCGCGGTATTTTTTGCCCGCGGAGGAAGGGGAGGCCGCGAGCGCGACCACGTTGAAGTTGGGGTGATCGGCAAGGAGCAGACAGAATCTCTGTCCCACCATGCCCGTTGCGCCGATGACGGCGACGTTGTACTTTTTCATCTTTGTATCTCCTGAAAAATGATTTGCAAATAAAAAATGCGGTGCCGAAAAAGTGCACCGCAAACCTGATGTGTCTTCTACGATAAGAGGGGAAGATCCCGTTGCCGTAAATAGCTCTCCACGCGCGGTGACAGTCGCAAAGGTATTCTCCCTTGCGCCCGGCGTCGGCAACATCGGTCGGGAAGCCGCGCCTCGGCGGAGATGCCCTTTCCCGTCGTCGGGGTCGACCGCCCCGCATGCGACGAAAGTACTCATGCTCGTCCGCTCCTCTATTCAGCATATGAATTTTAGCACATAAAAACACAAATGTCAAAGATTTTTTCTCCCGCCGCAGAGATTTTGCATTATTTTAATTGAAATATTTTCCGTTTTGTAGTAGAATAGGAAAAGCACAACAAGAAACAGAGAACTTGTCGGGCATACGGAGGTCGCAATGGCGCAAGGCAGAGACAACAACTTCATAGCCGCAATGTTGCAGGGCAGGGAGCGCGAAGAGGGGGCGCCGCGCGGCGAAGCACCCGAAAACCGCATTTCCTTCTTCTGGGATCTTTTCCGCGGCAGGTTTTCCAAGTTCGTTCTGATCGACCTCATGGTCCTGCTGTTCTGCATCCCGCTCGCGGTGGTCCTGTTTTTCCGTTACGGCGCGATCGCGGTCAAGGGCTCGCTCCTTCCGTTTTCGGGCTGGCTCGCGGGTTCGATCGCAAACCCCAACCTCGTCGGCGTTCCCGAGCAGATCGTGCTTTCCGCGGACACGCTCTACGGCGCCTTTCTCATCGTCGCGGCGTTTGTCGCGGCGGCGGGTATTTCGGGCGGCTTTTTCGTCGTCCGCAACATGATCCACACAAACGGCGAATTTTCCGCGCGAGACTTTTTCCGCGGCATCCGCGTGAACTTTGCCGCCGTCTTGCAGGCGACGGTGTTTTTCAGCGTCTGTGCCTATCTTCTCCGCCTCGGCGCGGACTATGCCTGCGTCAAGATGGCGCTGGGCGAAGGCTCCTACGGCCTGTGGATGACCGTACAGATCGCGGCGTACGTCGTGATGGCGCTCGTCGGCATCCTCTTTTTCTGGATGCTTGCGGCGGGCACCGAATACCGCGTCGGGTTTTTCCGCATGCTCGCGGCAGGCGCGGCGATGGCGTGCAAACACTTTATCCGCACCGTCTTCGTGCTGGTCGTGGTCGCCGTTCCCGCGGCGCTGATGTACCTTTCCATGTACTTTTTGTCCGCTTCGGGGGACTTGTTGCTGCGCTTTCTGTTCGTGTTCATCGCGGCGTTCGTGCTCCTGTGCGGGGTCTCCTTCATGATCCTGCTCTGGTCCGTGTTTGCGGGTTGGGCGTTCGGACACAGCGTCCCGTTCGTGAGCGCACCCGTTCCCGCGGGCAAGGCGCAGAAGGCGCCCAAAGAGACAAAGGAGTCCAAGGCGGCCGCGAAAGAGGAGCCCAAGGAACTCATCCGTTCCGATCTTCCTTCCCGCCCCGTCAAGCCGATCACGGACGATCTGACCGTGTACGATCTGCCCGAGCACTATTCCCGCGCAGATCTCGACAAGCTCCGCGATTCCAAAAAGACGCTCGCCGATGACGCCGCACGCTATGTCGCCGAACACAAGAACGACGAAAAATATGTGGTCTACAACGCGAAATTCGAGCGCATCGAGTCGTCCGCAGACAAGAAAAAGGGCAAAAAGGCAAAGCGCAAGGGAGACAAGTGATGGGGGAAGCCTACGACTATCTCGCCGACTGGTTTGAATATCTGAACTCGGACTGCGACTATGAAAAATGGTCGCAGTACTTATATGACCGCCTGTGCGGCGCGGGGATCGCGCGCGGGCGGGGACTTGACATCGGCTGCGGGAGCGGCGCGTTCACCCGCGCGCTCGCCCGTCGCGGCATGGACATGACGGGCTACGACGTCAGCGCGGCGATGCTCTCGCGCGCGGAACAGCTCTCCGCAAAGGAGGGCGTCTTCCCGCGGTACGTCCTTTCAGACGCGCGGAAGATCCGCACGCTGGGCGGCAGGGCGGACTTTGCCGTGTGCGTCAACGACTGCCTCAATTACATCCCTCCCGCCGACGTTCCCGCCTTTTTCGCGCGCGTCGCGGGCTGTCTGCGCAAGGGCGGAGCCTTTCTGTTCGACGTCTCCACGGCGTACAAGCTCCGCGAAGTCGTGGGCGGCAACACCTTTTGCGAGGACAGGGAGGAAGTCGCCTGGCTTTGGTTCAATAAGTTATGCCCCGACCGCGTGGAGATGGACGTCACCCTCTTCGTGCGGGAGGCGGACGGCAGGTTTTCGCGCAGGGACGAGCGCCACGTGCAGTACATACACGAGCGGGAAGCGCTCCTCTCGGCGGCGGAGGGCGCGGGCTTCGAGGTGCGCCTGACGGAGGGCGCCTGCGGCGATGCGGAGGACAGGATGCGGCTCAACGTGCTCTGCGTCCGCAGGTGAAAAAAGGAGAGAAAAATGCAGACGAAGGATAAGAAAGAGGACGTCGTCCTGCGCGCGCTCGTGTTCGGGGAGGAGGTCTCCCTCGCAGTTTTGGACACGACGCAGACGGTGAACAGGGCGATCGAAATACACGGGCTTTCGGCGCTTTCGGCGGCGGCGCTCGGCCGCACGCTGACGGCGGCGACCTATCTGTGCTCGGGACTCAAGGAGGAGCAGAGCGCGCTCTCGGTCACGATCAAGGGCGACGGGATCGGCGGCGGCATCTATGTCAGCGGCGACGGCGCCCTGCACATGCGCGGCTTTATCGAGAATGTGAACGCGGAACTCCCCCCCAACGCGCGCGGCAAGCTGGATGTCGGCGGTTGCGTGGGGGCGGAGGGTTATCTCTCCGTGGTGCGCGATGACGGCGAGGGGCAGCCCTTCGTGGGCACGACGCGCCTCGTGAGCGGCGAGATCGGCGAGGACTTCGCGGCGTACTTTGCATACAGCGAGCAGATCCCGACGGCGGTCGCGGTCGGGGTGAAGATCGGCACGGACGGGCGCTGTCTCGGCGCGGGCGGTGTCTTTTTGCAGTCTCTGCCCGGCGCGTCGGAGGAGAGCATCGCAAAGGCGGAGGCGATGATCGCGAATTTCTCCGACATCAGCGCGCAGATGCAGGAGCACACCGCCGAGGAGGTGCTCCGCCGCTGGTTCGGCGATGTAAAATTTTACTCAAAAAAACCCGAATATAAGTGCAATTGCAGCAAAGATTATATAGAGGGGGTCCTCGCGGGATTGGGCAGAAAGGAGATCGAAGACATCCTCGCAGAGCAGGGCGAGATCCGCGTGCATTGCCATTATTGCAACACGGACTATGTCTTCACGCCCGCCGATGCGGAGCGGCTGATCTCCCGCGGAGAAAAAACTGAGGTTACGAATGGAAGAAAAGACGGTTAAATTCGATCTGAGCGCGGACAAGCTCCTCGACATCGCGGAGGCGCGCATCGACGGCGGGGACGCGATCGGCGCATTGCGCATGCTCCACAAATCGCTTGCGCTGTACGGCCCGGGTGCGGACGAATACGCGGATCTTGCGGAGGCGTACGACGATCTTGAGATCTTCGACCTGGCGGCGAACAACTGGTTCCGCTTTCTCGACGTATGCGAAGCGGACGAGCGCGTGGATGCCTACGAGGGACTGGCGGCGTGCTATTACAACCTCGGCAACGAGGCGCGCGCGATGTACTATTACGAGCAGATGCTGCACGATAAATATGTTACGCCGTCCAATAATTTCGAGATGGGCGAGATGTTCAGTCATCCGCCGCGCAAACCCTTCCGCGTCACCTGGCCGCCCGAGCGCGCGGACTATTCGGAAGAGGTGGACGCCGGCCTGCGCGCGCTCAAGAGCGGCGAGTTCGACGTCGCCGAGGAAAAATTCCGGGCGGTGCCCGAACGCTCTCCTTATCGCAACGCGGCGATGAACTTCCTCGCGGTCAGTTATCTTCTGCAGGGCAAGGCGAAGGCCGCCGAAGAGATATGCACGTCGCTTCTGGACCGCGATCCGGACAGCGTGCAGGTGCTTGCGACATATGCCGCCGTTCTCACCGAACAGGACAGGCGCGAGGAGGGGCTTGCGGTCGCAAAGAAGCTCGCGTCTCTTGCCGCCGAGAGCCCCGACGAGATGTACAAGATCGCGACCGTCTGCTGTGAAAACGGGCTTTACGAAGAGGCGTACGAGAAATTCCGCATCCTCGAAAAGACGGTGAGCTGTGATCTGACCCTTCTCTATTTCAAGGCGGTCGCGGCGCACAAGTGCGGAAAGGTGCGCGAAGCGCTCGCGGGCTTCGGCAAGATCCTCGATCTCTATCCCGACGCGGCGGTGGCGCGCTATTATTTCCGCGCCGTCCGCGCACAGGCGGAAGAGGGCGCGCCCGCGCCCGAGACGGCGTTTTACTACCGCGTTCCCAAAGAGGAGCGCGCGGAGCGCGTGGGACTTTTGGCGGCGCTTGCCGATGTCTCCGCGTCCGCTGTGCGAAATTACTGCAAGGAGACGGACATCACCGAACTTCTCGAATGGTGTTTTGACGAGTCGGACGGACAGGAGCCGAAGCTTCAGGTCTTGGGCATCAACGTCGCGGTGCGCGGCGGGATGGACGAGTTTGTCTGCGACGTGCTCCTCGATTCCACCGTCAGCGATGTAGTCAAGGTAGAGACGGTACAGCGTCTCTGCGAGCGCAACCGCGATTTTTCCTGCGGCGTGGTGCTCTCCGACGTCTACCGCAGGATCTGTTTTGACAGGGTCGAACTGGGCAGGGCGAAGCGTTCCAAGTTCGTGGCGGCGTA
>JAHZBZ010000004.1:11857-166473 GCA_019423125.1 Bacillota bacterium
CCGCTTCGTGCTCTTTGACCAGGCGGACGGCGAACAGCTGCGCGATGCGACGGAGCTTCTGTACGACAAGCTGGAAGAGACGGGCGGGCTTGCCGCCGACCTGGACGAGGACAGCCTTGCCTGCGCCATTTATCTGGCGGGCACGCACGTCAACCGCAGCCGCGCGGTCGAGGTCCTTCAGCTTCTCGGCGCGAACGGCGAGAAGGTGGCGGCGCTGATGAAGTGTCTGCACAGGGAAGAGGTCGCCGCGGCGGACGCCGCGGACGGCGCAGGGAAAAAGGGGGACGGAGAAGAATGAAGCTCATCGACTTCGACGCAAAATTCAACCTCCGCATGGCAAAGCTTTTGCGCAGTCATGCGGGCGAACATACGGAAGACGAGTGGGAGGATCTGATCGCGGAGGAATACCGCAAATTCGGCGATACGCCCTTCGAGGACCTCGGCATGACGCCGCGCGCGTACTTTGCGCGCATGAGCGACGAACAGCTGACCGAGACGCTCAAAGAGTTTCTCCTGCAACAGGTCAACGTTCCCGATTTTCTGTGCGCGGAGCTGGAGTCCCGCCCCGTGGGCGAGGCTGTCCTTGCCCTGCTCGGGCAGACGGACGAGGAACTCGTGCACTTTGCCATCCATCTGATCGGCGCGGACGCGCGCGCTTTTTCGCGCTACTGTCAGATGCTCGCCTCCGACGAGTACGACGAACACGTCAAGGACTGCGTCGCGGAGGTGCTCAAGGAGAACGCGGACGCGGCGAAAGAGGCGCTCTTGAATCTTCTCTCCTCGGAGGGAAGATCGTACGCGCTGGAGATCCTCTCGCGGGTGCGGGAGCGGGACGAGCGCGTCTATTCGGCGCTCGCCGCGGCTTTTCGCGGCGCGGAGGAGGAAGATCTGCCCCTCTATGCGGGCTATCTCGCCGCCTACGGGGACGAGCGCGCGCTTCCGCTTCTTTTGGAACGCATCGGACGGCAGGACATCGGCTATGCGGCGTTCTGCGAACTTCGCTTTGCGATCGAGGCGCTGGGCGGGAGTTATGACGCGGAGCGGGATTTTTCCTCGGACGAGGCGTATAAGAAGGTGCGCGCCGCGGAGGCGGAGCGGGACATATTCGGCAAAAAGTCCTGAAATAGGGGAAAAGCGGCGAAAAAAACTTGACATTTTTTCCCGTTTACGCTAAAATAAGAGCGTTATCAACTGCGAAAGGCGAAGGAGGGTTGAAAGGAATGTCCACGATCAGAGTCGGAGAAAACGAGTCGATTGACAGCGCGCTGCGCCGTTTCAAGAGAAAGTGCTCCCGCGACGGAATCATCGGAGATCTTCGCCGTAAAGAGCATTACGAGAAGCCTTCCGTCCGTAAAAAGAAGAAGTCGGAAGCGGCACGCAAGAGAAGCGTGAAGAACTGAACACAAAAGCTCGTTATTGAAAGATAACGGGCTTTTTGTTTTTCTGCGAAAAATGTCGAAGGAGGGAATGATTATGCCTGAAAAGACGCAGGGCAATTTCAAGAGCATCGCAAAAGAGGCAAAGCGCCGCATGAAGAGCGGGTTTTGGGAGAACTGCAAGAGCGAGATCTCGGGCGAGATCGCGCGCGCCGCGGCGGCGGGCGTGAGCGAGAGCCGCGCGGGCAGATACTTTGCGGGAAAGGTCAACACCAGCCTGCGCGGCGGCGGGGACGACGCTTTCTACGAAAAAGTGCGCGCCCTGCTCGTCAGCGAAGGGGAGGTCTCCGACGCGATCGGGCGGCTGACCGACCATTCCCTCTACGACACCCTCTCCTACGAGGAGAAACAGCGCTACACGCTCACCCTTTCCGAGCGCTATCTCAAGGCGGTGGAGCGCTTCCGCCGCGAGTGCGAGTACGAGGGGGCGCCCAAGTCTGTCCGCCCGCCGCAAAAGCAGCCGTAAAACTTGCGCCTTTTGCTCTTTTGTGATATACTATTAGGGTAACATCACAACAGAGGCAAACGAAAGGCGCGACGACGGCGCCGCAGGAGAAGAGATGACGGACATACTCAAAAAACTCAACGAAGAACAGTGCAAGCCCGTGACGGATACGGAGGGCGCGGTGCTCGTGCTTGCGGGCGCGGGCAGCGGAAAGACGCGCGTGCTCACCTCGCGCATCGCCTATCTCGTCGAGGAGAAGGGGGTGTATCCCTCCTCCATCCTCGCGATCACCTTCACGAACAAGGCGGCAAACGAGATGAAAGAGCGCCTCTCGGCGATGGTCGAGGGCTCGGAGAGCATGTGGATCTGCACCATTCACAGCATGTGCGTGCGCATCCTGCGCATGTACGCCGACCGCCTGGGCTACGGAAAGAATTTCTCCATCTACAGCGAGACGGAGCGCGCGAACGTGATCAAGCGCGCGTTCGCCGACTGCGGGTTTGACGACGAGAAGATGCTCAAAAACGTCAAATTCCACATCGCCAACGCGAAGATGCTGGGAAGGACTCCCGAAAAATACGCGGAGGAGAACGCCGACGTGCGCGGCATCGCGGACATTGTCCGCGTGTACGCGGCGTACTGCGACCACCTCAAAAAGAACAACGCCCTCGACTTTGACGACCTTCTGACCGAGGCGCTCCGCCTTCTGCGCACGGACGCAGACGCGTGCGAGTATCTCTCGGGCAGGTTCCGCTACATACACGTCGACGAGTTTCAGGACACGAACGGCGTGCAGTTCGAGATCGTCCGTCTGCTCGCCAAGGTGCACGGCAACCTCTTCGTCGTCGGCGACGACGACCAGAGCATCTACGGCTGGCGCGGCGCAAAGATCGAGAACATCCTCGAATTTGAAAAATATTACCCGGGCGCGAAGGTGTACAAGCTCGAGCGCAATTACCGTTCGACCAAGAACATCCTCAAGCTCGCCAACGCGGTCATCCGCAACAACGGCAGGCGAAAAGACAAGGTGCTCTGGACGGAGAACGACGAGGGCGCGGAGGCACAGTATTTTCAGGCGGAGACGGAAGGGGACGAGGCGCTGTTCGTCGCGCGCACCATCAGCGACCTCATGAACAGGCGCGGCTACCGTTTTTCCGACTTCGCGGTGCTCATGCGCATCAACGCGCTGACGCGCGCCTACGAGCAGGAGTTCTCCAAATACAACATCCCGTACAAGGTGTTCGGCGGTTTCCGTTTCTACGAGCGCAAGGAGATCAAGGACCTGCTCGCCTATCTGCGCGTCGTCAACAACCCGTTCGACAGCGAGGCTGTCACCCGCATCATCAACGTGCCCAAGCGCGGCATCGGCGCGCGCACGGTGGAGATCCTCGAACAGTACGCGGCGGAGAACGAGCTCTCCGTCTACGACGCCGTTCTCGACGTCGACAGTCTCGAGCTCAATGCGGGCAGCAAGGCGAAGGTGCGCGCGTTCGGCGCCCTTCTCAAGGACCTCGTCGTCAAGGGCGCGGAGGCGAGCGCGGACGAACTCATCCGCGACGTCATCAACGACAGCGGCATCCTCTCGATGTACGCGGACGATTCGGACGAGTCCATCAACAAAAAGGCAAACATCGACGAGTTTGTCAATTCGGTGGACGAGTTCTGCAAACTCAACAAGAACGCGACGCTCGCCGATTTCCTCAACCAGGTCACGCTCAGCTCGGACACGGACGACATGGACGAGGCGGAGTATGTCAGCGTTGCGACCATACACTCGGTCAAGGGCCTGGAATTCAAGGCGGTGTTCGTCGTGGGCATGGAGGAGAACATCATGCCCGTTTCGCGCGCCGCCTACGACGAGAAGGACCTCGAAGAGGAGCGCAGGCTTCTGTACGTCGCGATCACGCGCGCGGAGGAATGCCTGTACTTCACCCGCTCCAAGAGCCGCTATCTCTACGGCGAGCGCAGCATGACCCTGCCGTCCCGCTTCATCGGCGAGCTGATGCCCGCGCTGGGCGTCGAGCCCTCCCGTCCCGGCTATTCGGAGAGCGCCCCGCGCACGCGGTACGGCTCTTCCTACGGCGGGTACGGCGCCCGCCGCACCTTTGCGCGCGCCGGCCGCGACCGCGACGAAGAGGATTACGGTTACCGCAGCGATCTTCCGCCCGAGGAGACGCCGCGTCCCTCCGGCTTTTCGGCGTCCGCGGGCTACCGCCGTTCGGCGCCGCACCCCCAACCCGCGGGCAAGGACTATTCCGCTTTCCGCGCGGGCGTGCGCGTGAGCCACCCGAAATTCGGCGAGGGGGTCATCGTCTCCACGCGCGGCGAGGGCCAGACGATGATCGCGCACATCTCCTTCCCGGGACTTGGCATCAAGGCGCTCTCCGTGCAGATCGCGCCGCTCAAGATCCTGCGCTGACCGAAAAAAGAGAGGGATCCCCATGGACAGAATGAGAGAACTTGTAGACATCCTCAACCGCTACGCGCACGAGTATTACGTCCTGGACGCGCCGACGGTGGAGGACCGCGAATACGACAGGCTGTACGACGAACTGCGCGCGCTCGAGCGCGAGAGCGGCATCGTGTACGAGGATTCGCCCACCCGCCGCGTCGGCGGCGAGCCCGTCAAGGCGTTTGCCCGCCACGAGCACATCGCGCGGCTGTACAGCCTGGACAAGGCGGTCACGCGCGAGGAGATGGAGGCATTCTTTGCGCGCGTGCGCAAGGTCTCGCCCTCGCCCGTCTATACCGTCGAGTATAAGTTCGACGGGCTGACCATGTGCCTGACCTACGAGGGCGGCAAGTTCGTCCGCGCGACGACGCGCGGCAACGGCACGGTGGGCGAAGACGTCACGGCGCAGGTGCTCACCATCCGCAGTTATCCGCTCTCCATCCCGTACAAGGGCACGCTCGAGGTCAAGGGCGAGGCGATCATCCGCCTCTCCGTCCTCGAAGAATATAACAAGACGGCGGCGGAACCGCTCAAAAACGCGCGCAACGCCGCGGCGGGCGCGGTGCGCAACCTCGATCCCGCCGTCACCGCCGCGCGCCGTCCCGAGATCCTGTTTTATGACGTGAATTTCATGTCCGAGGGCGCGCTCGCCTCGCAGGAAGAGGCGGTCGCCTTTCTCGAAGAACAGGGCTTCAAGACCTTCCGTCATCTGCGCGTGTGCAGGACGGAAGAGGAGGTCTTTGCCGCGATCGACGAGATCGAAGTGGAGCGCAAGAACATAGACGTGCTCACGGACGGCGCGGTGATCAAGGCGGACGACTTTTCCGTGCGCGAGGCGCTCGGCTATACGGACAAATTCCCGCGCTGGGCGATCGCCTTCAAATTCGAGGCGGAAGAGGCGGTCACGACGGTGCGCAAAGTGCTCTGGCAGGTGGGCAGGACGGGCAAACTCACCCCGCTCGCGGAGGTGGACCCCGTCGAGCTCGCGGGCGCGACGGTGCGCAGGGCGACGCTCAACAACCTCGGCGACATCCGCCGCAAGGACGTGCGCATCGGAAGCCGCGTGCTCATCCGCAGGAGCAACGAGGTCATCCCCGAGATCCTCGGCGCCTGCGAGCACACGGACGCGAGCGTCGAGGTCGCCCGCCCCGAAGTCTGCCCGTACTGCGGCACGCCGCTCGAAGAGGAGGGCGCAAACCTGTTCTGTCCCAACCGCGGCTGCCGTCCGCGCGTCGCGGCGGCGCTCGCCAACTTTGCGGGCAAGGACGCGATGGACATCGACGGCTTTTCGGAGATGACCGCCTGCCAACTCTACGACGCGCTGGGCGTGCGCCGTCCCTCCGATCTCTACGCGCTGGACGCGGAAAAACTCTCGGGGCTGGAGGGCTTCGGCGAAAAGAAGATCTCCAATCTCCTGCGCTCGGTCGAAAAGTCCAAAAAAGTCCCGCTGGAACGCTTTTTGTTCGCGCTTGGCATCGACGGCATCGGAAAGGTCGCCTCGCGCGATCTCGCACAGCGTTTCGGGAGCGTGGAGGCGCTCGCCGCCGCCACGGCGGAGGAGCTGGTACAGATGGAGAACGTCGGCGAAAAGACGGCGGAGAACATCGTCGGGTGGTTTGCGGACGCGGACAATTCCGAAGAGCTCTCCCGCCTGTTTGCGGCGGGAGTCGCGCCCTATGTCAAGGAGAAGGGCGCGGGCGCCTTTACGGGCGAGAACGTCGTTCTGACGGGCACGCTTTCGACGCTCAAGCGCAGCGAGGCGCAGGCGCGCATCGAGGCGGCGGGCGGCGTGTGCCAGAGCTCGGTGACGGGCAAGACCACGCTCGTCGTCGCGGGCGAGAGCGCGGGGAGCAAGCTGGACAAGGCGCGCGCGCTGGGCATCCGCGTGATCGGAGAGGAAGAACTGCTGAAAATTCTCGGCGAAGGCTGAAATAGCTTGAAATTTTTCCGCGGATTTGCTATAATATCAGCGGTATAGAACAGGGATCGCGCCCCGCGGCGCGAAGGAGCTTCGGATATGTTCAGTATGACCGGTTACGGCAAGGGCGAATACAAGGAGGGCGGCATCGAGCTGACCGTCGAGATCAAGACGGTCAACAACCGCTACCTCGACGTCTCCGTCAAGAGCCCCAAGGTTTTCAACGCCTACGAGGAGGCGCTCCGCGCGATGGTGCGCGAAAAGCTGACGCGCGGCCATGCGGACATCTTCATCTCCTGCATCGACAAGCGCGAAAAGGCGAAGTCGCTGTACGTCGACGAGGCGGCGGCGGCGAGCTATTACCGCGCGGCGATGCAGATCGCGGCGCTCTTTCCCGACCTTGCGGACGACACGAGCGTCCTCTCCATTCTCAGAAGTCCCGACGTCGTGCGCCAGGAAGAAGTGCAGGGCGCGGACGACGCGTTGCAGGCGGCCCTGCGTGCCGCTCTCGGCGCGGCATTGGACGGGCTCAACGCCATGCGCGAGCGCGAGGGCGAAAAACTCGCCGCCGACATGCTCTCCCGCATGGACGAGATCGAGCGGCTGGTCGGCATGATCGCACAGCGCGCGCCGCTGGTCGCGGAGAACTACCGCAAGCGCATGAACGAGCGCATGGCGGAGATCCTCTCGGGCGCGGAATACGACGAGGGCAGGCTCCTGACCGAAGCCGCTTTGTTCGCGGATAAATCCAACATCGACGAAGAGCTCACGCGGCTCTCCTCGCACATCGGGCAGTTCCGTTCCATCTGCAAGGAGGAGCGCGTCGGCAGAAAGCTGGATTTTCTCGTGCAAGAGTTCAACCGCGAGGCGAACACCATCTGCTCGAAGAGCAACGACATCGCGGTGACGAACGCCGCGCTCGCGCTCAAAAACGAGATCGAAAAGGTGCGCGAGCAGGTGCAGAACGTCGAATAAACCAAAAAAATTTCTTTCGAGGTGCAGATATATGATCAACGAACCGGTAGTGGACAAATTGGTGGAAAAACTGGGTACGCCGGGACATCCCGCATCGCGCTATGCGCTGTGCGTGGTCGTCGCCAAGCGCGCGCGCCAGATCATCGATCAGGAGCAGAGCCAGGGCATCCACGAGCTGCCCGGCAACGTCAAGGAGATCGCGCTTGCCTGCCAGGAGATCGCCTCCGGCAAGCTCACGATGACCAAGGACTGAGCGGGAATAGAAAAGAGAAGGGGAAAAACGCCGCGCGGCGCATTTTCCGCATGCAAAAAATCTGCTCCGAGGCGATCGGGGCAGTCTGTTTTTACAGGGGACGCAGATGGTCGCAGAAGTCATCGTGGACATCGCCCACAGCGAAGTGGACAAAATATTTGAATACCGCGCCATCGACGGAGTGAAGGCGGGCAGCCGCGTCCGCGTCCCGTTCGGCAGGATGCAGGTGGACGGCTACGTCATGCGCCTCAAGGAGAAGAGCGACTTCGACGCGGATAAGCTCCGCCCGATCGCTTCCGTCATCGACGACGCGCTCACGCCCGAATGCCTTTCGCTCGTGCAGTCGCTCTCCGCGCGCTATCGCTGTCCGAAGGCGCTCGTCCTTCGGCTCTTCCTTCCCGGGGAGATGCGCAAGGGCGCGGTGCGCGAGCTTTACCGCAACGTCGCGGTGCTCGCGGACGAACACGCCGACATCCCCGCCCGCGCGCGCGCGCAGGCGGCGGCGTATGCCTTTCTGTTGCAGGAAAAGCGCGCGGCATATCCCATGCTCTGCACCCGCTTCGGCAGGTCCGCGATGGACGCGCTCGTCCGCCGCGGCGCCGTGCGCATCGAAAAGGAGCGCGCGATGCGCAGTCCCTATCGCGGCGTGGACGAAAACGCGCAGGCGCACGAACTCACCGCCGCCCAGCGCGACGCGGTCGCGCGCATCCTCTCCACGGACAGGACCGCCTGCCTGCTGCACGGCGTGACGGGAAGCGGCAAGACGGAGATCTACCTCACGCTGATCGCGAAGGTGCTCGAAGAGGGCAAGAGCGCGATCTTTCTCGTTCCCGAGATCAGCCTGACGCCGCAGATGCTCTCCCAGCTCCGCGCGCGCTTCGGCTCCGCCGCGGCGATCCTGCACAGCGGCCTCTCCGCGGGCGAAAAGTTCGACGAGTGGTGGCGCCTGCGCACGGGCGAGGCGCGCATCGCGATCGGCGCGCGCAGCGCCGTGTTCGCGCCCGTCGAGAACGTGGGCGTCATCGTGCTGGACGAAGAGCACGACGCGAGCTATTCGAGCGAGACCAATCCGCGTTACGACACGGCGGACGTCGCCCTCGCGCGCGCAAAATACAACGGCTGCAAGCTGGTGCTCGGCAGTGCGACGCCTTCCGTCGAGAGCTACCGCAGGGCGGAGGCGGGGGAGTTTGCGCTGATCGAGCTTCCCGAACGCATCAACCGCCGCCCGCTTCCGTCCATCGAGGTCGCGGACATGCGCCGCGAGGTGCGGCGGGGCAACGATTCGCCCTTTTCTTCGGCGCTTCGCGAAGAGCTCGCCGACTGTCTCGAAAAGGGCAACCAGGCGATCCTCTTCCTCAACCGCCGCGGCTATGCGCAGAGCGTCATCTGCCGCGACTGCGGCAACGTCGTCAAGTGCGAGCAGTGCGACGTCTCGCTGACCTACCACAGCGAGGAGCGCTGTCTCAAATGCCACTATTGCGGCGCGAGCTACAAGATGCTCAGCGCCTGCCCCGCCTGCGGCGGCGTGCATCTCGGCTACACGGGCACGGGCACGCAGAAGGTGGTCACCGAGCTGAAAAAGCTCTTTCCCTCCGCGCGCATTCTGCGCATGGACGTGGACACGACGGGCGGAAAAGAGGGACACTACAAGATCCTCAAGCAGTTTTCCGACCGCGAGGCGGACATCCTCGTCGGCACGCAGATGATCGCAAAGGGGCACGATTTTCCCGCAGTCACGCTGGTCGGCATCCTCGACGCGGACATGAGCCTGCACTTTTCCGATTATCGGAGCGGCGAGCGCACCTTTCAGCTCGTCACGCAGGTCGCGGGCAGGAGCGGCAGGGGACAGGAAAAGGGCAAGGTCGTCCTGCAGACGTACGACCCCGCGAATTACATCCTGCGCTTTGCGATCGCCTACGATTACAAGGGCTTTTACCGCCACGAGATCGCACTGCGGCAGGCGACGGGCTTTCCGCCCTTTGCGCGCATCGTGCGCGTGATGGTGACGGCGGAGGAGGACGCGGCGGCGCTGGAGGCGCTCAAAGAGGTGTACTTCTCGCTCAAAGAGCTTTTCGAGGCGAACCGCGGCCGCTTTCTTTTTTTCAACAAGATGCGCTCGCCCGTCAAGCGCATCCAGAACCGATACCGCTACCAGGTGCTCATGCGCCTGACCGACGACGAGCTTTTGCCCGAGATCTACGAGCGCGCACTGCGCGCGAAAAAGCGGGACGTGCTCGTCTATGTGGAGGAAAATCCCTCCAACCTCTCGTGAGACATCTACAAGGAGAACAACGATGGCGATCAGAAACGTGGTGCAGGTCGGCGACGACGTCCTGCGCAAAAAGTGCTTTGAAGTGACCAATTTTGACGAGAAGCTCTGCCAGCTTCTCGACGACATGAAGGACACCGTCCGCAAAGAGGACGGCGCGGGGCTCGCCGCGCCGCAGGTCGGCATCCTGCGCCGCGCCGTGGTCGTGGACGTGGACGAGGGCTTTTTCGAGCTCGTCAACCCCGTCATCCTCGAGGCGAAGGGTGAGCAGACGGGTCTGGAAGGGTGCCTTTCGGTGCGCGGCAAGCGCGGCGTCGTCACCCGTCCCGATTACGTGAAGGTGGAGTATTCCGACCGCAAGGGCAAGCGCAAAAAACTTGTCGCGCGCGGCTTTTTCGCGCGTGCGGTCTGCCACGAACTTGACCACCTCGACGGCATCCTGTACACCGACCGCGCCGTCCGTCTCGAAAACATCAAGGAGTAAAACGCCGTGAAGATCGTATATGCGGGCGCACCCGAATTTTCCGTCCGTCCGCTGGAGGCGCTGCTCGACGCGGGCGAAGAGGTCGTCGCCGTCGTCACCCAGCCGGACAAGCCCGCGGGGCGCAAGGCAAGGCTCACGCCCACCCCGCTCAAGACCTTTGCGCTCGGGCGCGGCATCCCCGTCTATGATTTTGCGCGCATCCGCGACAATACGGAGGCGCTCCGCGCGCTCGGCGCGCAGGCGATGGTCACCTGTGCTTACGGCCAGATCCTGACCGCCGAAGTGCTCGGCTGTTTCCCCGCGGGCGTGTACAACATCCACGCCTCGCTCCTGCCCCGTTGGCGGGGCGCCTCTCCCATCCAGCACGCGCTGCTTGCGGGCGACGCGGAGACGGGCATCACCGTCATGCGCACGGACGTCGGGCTGGACACGGGAGACATGCTCCTTTGCGAACGCACGCCGATCGACCCTTCGGACACCGCGGCGACGCTGTCCGAACGCCTCTCCCGCATGGGCGGAGAGTGCATCGTGCGCGCGCTCGCGCTCCTTTCGCGCGGAGAAGCGGTCTTTGTGCCGCAGGCGGAAGAGGGGGCGTGCCTGTGCAGGAAGATCGCAAAAGAGCGCTGCGTCGTCGACTTTTCGCGCGGCGCGCGCGAGATCTGCGACCTGATCCGCGCGATGAACCCCGCGCCGCTCGCCTTTGCCTATCTGCACGGCAAGCTGGTCAACTTTTATTTTGCCACGCCCGCGCCCGAACAGGAGGGGGCGCTCGGCGAGATCGTGCGCATGGACAAGACGGGCGTCTATGTCCGCGCCGCCGACGGGTGCGTGCGCATCGAGCGGCTCCAGCCCGAGGGCGGAAAGCCGATGTCCGCCGCCGACTTCGTCAACGGCAGAAAAGCCGCCTGCGGCGATCTGTTCGGGGTGACGAGATGACAAACCCGCTCTACGATCCCTATGCCGTCCTGCACAGCGTGTACGGGGGCGGGGCGTATCTCAAACAGGCGCTGTCGGACACGTCGATCGAGGAACTCAACCGCGCGCGCACCGCAAAGATCTGTTACGGCGTGATGGAGAACGATCTCTTTCTCGATTTCTGCATCCGTTCCTTTGCGCCCAAAAATCCCAAACTCCCCGTGCGCATCCTGCTCAAGATCGCGCTCTATATGCTCGTCTTTTTGAAAAAGCCGCGGTATATGGTGACGGACAACGCCGTCTCGCTCCTGAAAAAGCTGGGCAAGGGCGGCGCCGCGGGCTTTGTCAACGCCTTTCTGCGCGCCTTCGACGAGCAAAAACTTGTCTTTCCGAAGGAGGAGACCGCCGCGCTGTCCGTGCGTTTCTCCTTTCCCGAATTTGCGGTGCGGCGCATCGTCGCCGCCTACGGCAAGGACGCCGAGGCGGTGCTCTCTCCCCGTCCCGCGCGCACGTTCGTGCGATACGTATGCGAAAATGTGCGTCCCGGCGGCGAAGAGACTCCCTTTGCGGGGCTGTATTCTTATCCCTCCTTCCGAAGGGAAGAGGGGTACGATCTGGGCGAATACACCTTTCAGTCGATCGGCTCGGTCGCGATCTGCGCGGGCGTCTCGCCCTGCGAAAAACTGCTCGACGCCTGCGCGGCGCCGGGCGGAAAGAGCGTGCTCCTCTCCGAAAAGTGCGGCTTGGTCACCGCGTTCGAGCTTCATGCGCACCGCGCAAAACTCATAGAGCAGTATGCGTCGCGCATGCACAGGGACAACGTCCGCGTGTTCTGCCGCGATGCCTCCGTCTTCGATCCCGAATTTGAGGGCGCCTTTGACGCGGTGCTGGCGGACGTGCCCTGTTCGGGGTACGGCGTCGTGGGGGAGAATCCCGATATCAAGTATTTCCGAAAGGAAGAGGACCTCTCCGCGCTGTGCGCGGCGCAGCTGTCCATCCTTGAAACGGTCTCCCGCTATGTCCGCAAGGGCGGGGATCTGTACTATTCCACCTGCTCGGTCTTTCCCGAGGAGAACGACGGCACGGTCGGGAAGTTCCTCGCCCGCGTTCACGGCTTTTCGGTGCGCGAGGCGGACAGCCCGCTCCCGTTCAGACGCACCCGTTACGGCATACAGTTCTTGCCCCATCTGTCGATGGGCGCGGGATTTTACTTTGCGCATCTGGTCCGCGAGGAGTGAAAGGCATGAAACGAATCATACAGGATCTGAATTTTGCCGAGCTTACGGCGCTCACGCAGGAGCTGGGCGAGCAGAAATACCGCGCGGGGCAGCTGTACCGCGGCATCATGCGCGGGTCGCGCATTTCGGACATCTCCGACCTCTCCAAGTCCTTCCGCGACAAACTTCTCGAGCGCTTCGAAGACGAACCCGTCCGCATCCGCGAGGCGTTCTCCTCCTCCGACGGGGCGGAAAAATACCTCTTCGAGCTTTCGGACGGCAACCTCGTCGAGGGCGTTCTGATGAGCTACAAATACGGCAGGACGCAGTGCGTCTCCACCCAGGTCGGCTGCCGCATGAACTGCGCGTTCTGCGCCTCGGGACTTCATTTTCTGCGCGATCTGACGGCGGGGGAGATCCTCGCGCAGGTGCTCGCCGTCAACGCCCGCGCGGGCGGCACGGCGGAGCGGCGCGCGGTGACGAACGTCGTTTTGATGGGCAGCGGCGAGCCGCTGGACAACTACGACAACACGATCCGATTCCTTCGCAATGTGACGGCGGAGGGCGGCATCTGCATCAGCCCGCGCAACATCAGCCTCTCGACGTGCGGGCTTGTCCCCGCGATGTACAAGCTCGCGGACGAGGGCATCCCGCTCAACCTGACCGTCTCCCTGCACGCCGCGGACGACGAAGAGCGCGCGCGCATCATGCCCGTCGCGAAGGTCTATAAGATCGCGGACATCCTCGCCGCGTGCGAGAACTACTTTGAAAAGACGGGCAGGCGCTACATCTTCGAGTATTCGCTGATCGCGGGGGAGAACACCTCCCGCGAGCACGCCGAGGCGCTCATTCGCCTTCTGCGCGGCAGGCCCTGCCACGTCAATCTCATCCGCCTCAACGAGGTCAAAGAACGCGGGCTCCGCGGCATCGGGGAGAAGGAGGCGTACCGCTTTCTCGGCATGCTGGAAAAGGGCGGGCTTTCGGCGACGCTCCGCCGCACCATCGGCGCAGACGTCGGCGGCGCGTGCGGACAGCTGCGCGCGAGCTATCTCAAAGAAGAATAAACCGCGTCCGCGGTGCGGGCGCAGACACAGATCAACACGGAGGAAAAGACAATGGACAACATCCGTATCGCTCCTTCCATCCTCTCCGCGGACTTTGCGGCGATGGGTACGGCGGTGGAAAAACTCACGGCGTGCGGCGCCGATCTCATTCACTGCGACGTGATGGACGGCACCTTTGTGCCGCGCATCACCTTCGGCTCGCACATGGTCGAGGCGGTGCGCAAGCACACCGACCTGCCGCTCGATGTGCACCTGATGGTCGTCAATCCGCAGAACAAGATCAGCGATTTCGTCAACGCGGGCGCGGACATCCTCACCGTCCACGCGGAGGCATGCGGCGAGAACCTGCCCGAGGTCCTGCATTTTATCCGCTCGTTCGGCATCCGCGCGGGGCTTTCGGTCAGTCCCGACACGCCCGTGGAGAGCGTGTTCGGCTGTCTGGAGCTGTGCGACATGCTCCTCATCATGAGCGTGTATCCCGGCCGCGGCGGGCAGAAGCTCATCCCGCACACCCTCGCCAAGGCGGAGGCGGCGGCGAACTTCCTCGCGAGGAACGGGCTTTGCCGCGACATCGAGATGGACGGCGGCATCACGGAGGAAAACGTCGCCTCGGTCAAGAGCGCGGGCGTCAACGTGCTCGTCGCGGGCAATACGGTGTTCCGTTCGCCCGACATGGCGCGCACCATCCGCCTTCTTCGGGAGAAGCGGGAATGAAGGGCGTCATTCTCCTCAACGGCGAGCCGTACGAGGGAAAAATAGAGGATTCGGACGCGCTCGTCGTCTGCTGTGACGGCGCGCTCGGCTGGGCGCAGGGGAAGATCCGCATCGACGTCAAGGCGGGCGATTTCGATTCCCTCGGCTACGTTCCCGCCGACGCGCTCGTCTATCCGAGCGAAAAGAACTACACGGACGGCGAGATCGCGCTGGGCATCCTGCTCGAACGCGGCGTCGATGAGATCGCGATCTACGGCGGCGGCGGGGGCAGGGAAGATCACTTTTTCGGCAATCTTCAACTGTTGTACGCGGCGCACCTTCACGGCGCGCATGCGGTGCTGTATACGCGCTGCACGGAGATCTCGTGCGGAAGCGGGACGCTTCGTTGGCACAACATGTCGGGCAGAACGCTCTCGCTTGCACCCGTCGGCGACGTCGCGCATATCATGGAGAGTGAAGGGCTCAAATACCCGCTCACCGACCTGACGCTCCTCGCGGGCAGCTGCCGCGGCATCAGCAACGTGATCGTCGGCGACGATGCGCACGTCGTCTGCGACGAGGGCGCGCTCTTTTCATTTCTCGTGCGAAAGGAGAGATAGATGATCATCGTCTGTGTCAAGCCTCCCTGTGCGGTGCGCACGATCCTGCGCTTCGTCTGCGGAAAAAGGCGCTGATACAAAAGAAGATCCCTGCCCTGCGGCAGGGCTTTTTTTAAGTTTAAACCATAAAAATGCAATTTTATGCAAAAGCGCGTCCCGTTCTTTTTCAGCGGTTGCGCTTTTTTTTTGCTTGTGCTATAATGAGTGCGATTGAAAAAGAAGAGCGCGGCGAACGCGCATTTTTCAGGAGGTAGTATGGAGAACATTCTTTTGACTGGCGGCGCGGGTTTTATCGGCAGTCACACCCTCGTCGAGCTTCTCGACCGCGGCTACGGCGTGTCGGTCGTCGACAATCTGAGCAATTCGTGCGAAGAGGCGATGCGCCGTGTCCGTGAGATCACGGGCAAAGATTTCCGTTTTTACAGCGCCGACGTGCGCGACCGCGCGGCGATGGACAAGATCTTTTCGGAAAACAGATTCGACGCGGTCATCCACTTTGCGGGACTCAAAGCGGTGGGGGAGAGCTGCGTCAAGCCGCTCGAGTATTACGACAACAACATCTACGGCACCCTCGTCCTTCTCGAGACCATGCGCGCACACGGCGTCAAAAAGATCGTGTTCTCCTCGTCTGCGACCGTCTACGGCACGCCCGAATCCCTGCCGCTCACCGAAGAGAGCAAGACGGGCGGCACGACCAACCCCTACGGCACCAGCAAGTATTATCTCGAGGGCATCCTGACCGATCTTTATAAGTCTGACAACAGCTGGAACGTCATACTCCTGCGCTACTTCAACCCCGTCGGCGCGCACGCGAGCGGGAAGATCGGCGAGGATCCCAAGGGCATCCCGAACAACCTCATGCCGTACATCGCGCAGGTCGCGACGGGCAAGCTCAAAAAGATCAACGTATTCGGCGGCGATTATCCCACGCACGACGGCACGGGCGTGCGCGACTACATCCACGTCGTTGACCTCGCAGTCGGGCACGTCGCGGCGATCGAAAAGCTCCGCACGCCGGGCGTGCATATCTACAACCTCGGCACGGGGGTAGGCTACAGCGTTCTGGACATGATCCATGCCTTTGAAAAGGCGTGCGGAAAACAGCTCCCTTACGAGATCTGCGCCCGCCGCAGCGGCGACATCGCCGCCTGCTACGCAAATTCGGACAAGGCCGCGCGCGACCTCGGTTGGAAGGCGAAATACGGCATCGAGGAGATGTGCCGCGACCAGTGGAACTGGCAGAGCCGCAACCCCTTCGGCTATGAAGAAAAGTAATTTTTTGAAATGATCTTTGCGCCGCATCGGAAAGATGCGGCGTTTTTTTATCCTTTTTTTCGTCGGGAAGCGCAATTTTTGCCCGATACCGAGCCCAAAATGTGCAAAAACGCATTTTTTGTATTCTATTTTGCAAAAAAAAAACGAGAATATCTTGACAGTTGTTAAAGTATATTTTATAATAGAATCAAACAGGACAAAAGAAAGAGATAGGGGTATTGATGATTAGAAAGGAAAAAGATCGACTTTTCCTCAAAACAGATCATAGCCGGGTTATCGGCACCCCATATCGTCTTTTCGATACATGTTGAAAAGGCGTTTTTTTTGTCTTCGAAGACAAACGATCGAATGAGGTAAAGCATATGGAAAAGGTTTGGGAGTATCTGGTAGAAAATCCGTATTGGTTCGCGATCATCGCCGTTGTGATCGCGGCGATCGTCGTGGCGCTCGTCCTTCTTCTGAGCGTGCATAAGATCAAGTATTACTCCTGCGGCGGGAAGGCGGTTCCCGCGTTCCGCGCGCGGCGCGGGGCGCTGGTCATCATGCCAAAGCCCGAACGCGAGGGCTACATTTTCGGCGGCTGGTATTTCGACCCCGCCTACACCCGCATTGCGATCATTGCGACCATGCCGCGGCAGAGCGTCAAGGTATACGCAAAGTGGATGCGCCCGCTCGCGCCGCAGGAGGGTTCGGACGGAAAGCCGATCACCTTTCTTCCGACTTCGGAGGAGAGCGCTCCCGCAAAGCCGAAGAGCTTTATAAAACAGCTCAAGGCGAGTTCCAACTTCAACAAGGGCGCGTTCGGCGAGCTTTGTGCATTCTTGCTCGGATACAAGGGCGTTCGCCTGCGCTACACGCGCAGGGAAGCGCTCTTCCGCGCAAACAAAGAAGATCTCGTCCGCGCGGTGATGAGCGGCAACACGCTCAAAGTATTCTTCGCGCTCGATCCGCAGGCGTATGACTACAAAGTCTATCATCAGAAGATCGCCACGCAGAAGTGGGCGGAGCCGACGCCCTTCCTTCTCACGGTGCGCAGTGAGCGCGGCAAGAAATATCTGATGCGCCTTGCCGAGGATGTCGTCAAGTCCAAACAGCTTGAGCCGCGCGCAAAATACAAGCCCGCCGATTACGAGACGTATGTCCTTGCCCGCGGCGGCAGTGCGATGACCAAGGCGGGACTGAGCGAACTGATCGTCGAGCGCATCAACGTGCAGGACGTCTCCGTCCTCTCCGACGAGGACGCGCAGCGCATGACCGAGATCAAAAAGATCGCGCCGCTCCCGCAGGGTGCGAAGATACAGATCGTCAACATCGGCACGCTTTCCGATTACTTTGCGGACGGCACCCGCGTCGATCTGAACGCGCTCAGGCGCAAAAAGCTGGTCGACGAAGACGCACAGGGCTTCAAGGTCATCGGAAAGAACACGCTCGAGCGCAGTCTCACCGTCGTTGCGAACGGTTACAACATGAGCGCGGTGAAGATGATCCTGCTCGCGGGCGGCAGGCCGATCCTGCTCCGCGAAGAACCGCCCGTGCTGGAAGAGGCGGCGGCGACGCAGGCGGACGCTCAAAAAACGGAATAATGATCACATTAGGGCGCATCGCAGATCTCTGCGGTGCGCACAGGGCTCTTTTCGGAGTATATTCAGACACGGTTTTCTGGTTCAAAACATCAACGGAAAGGAAAAAAATATGAGGAATGCGATCAAAAATAAGATCAAAATATTGACGGCTCTTCTCGTCGCGTTCGTTCTGAGCATGACGATGTTCGGCTTTACGCTCTTTGTCGGCGAACGCGCGGGCGCGGTCTCTTCGGGCGCGGAACTCGTCTCCGCGATCGGGGCGGCACCTGCGGACTATCTGACGACCACGCGCATCGTCATCGGCACCGAAGGTGAGGACTCTGCCGAGGACAACGGGAAGGTGATCACGATCGGAAGCTCGGACATCGCGTCTGTCACCGTTCCTTCGGGCACGCGCATCGTGTTCAGCGCCGTTGCGCCCTCCGCGAAAAAAGAGCTGGAGGGGAACGCGATCTATTCGCGCATCATCTTCAATGTCCCGCTCATCGTCGAGGCGGAGGCGGAAGTCGTCTTTGACGTCGACGTCGAGTTCAACGCCGCCGTCACCGTCAACGGCACGATGGAGCTCGGCGGCATCGCCCGCAACCGCGGCGAGTTCACCGTTTCCAACGAAGAAGACAGCCACGCCGACATACAGAGCCGCGGGCTCATCGTCTCGGGTTCGTTCAACAACGACGCCGCTCAAGGCGGTTCTCTCACCGCCTTGAGCGGTGCCTCGATCGTCATCGAGGCACCCACAACTTATACGGCAAATTCAAAGGAGTACTCCAACAACGACGGCGGCGCGCTCCTGCTCAAGGCGAAAGACGGTTCTCTCGGTTTGACTCTCGAAGACGGGGCACAGTTTGAAAACGGCGGCAGCGTCATCTACGAGAGCGGCGCAACTCTTCCCGATTCGGTGAAGGGCACGGCCGTTCCCGCGGCTTTTTCCGATTCAACGAGCGGAAATAGTGTGACCGTCTTTTACGACGGGGACTTTTCGCGTGAGCTGACTTCAGGATTTGCGACTTCTCTGGGCGGAAAGACTTTGCTCTCCTTCGGCCGCACGACGCTGAAACCTTCGTCAGGTTATTTTTCCGTCAGCGGCACGGCATCTCTCGGCGGCGGGAAGACTGGAAGCGGTGCTGTGTTTACACAGGGCGCGAACGTCCTCACGCTGGACGGCGGCGCTGAGTGGACGGAGGGCGGAACTTCGCTTTCCTTTATCGTGGGGGAAGACGCCTCCGACGCGAGCAGAAAAAATTATACGAACGGCGGTTCTTCGCGCACTTCTGCGCTTGTCAGCGTTTCGTCGAACGGCACGCTCGATCTTTACGGCGGCGCAGAGATCGTCCGCAGCGAAGTGCGGGCGGGAGAAATGTCCGGCGGCGGCGTCAAGGTGACAAACGGCAAGCTCAACCTCTACGGAGGCAAGATCGCCTATAACGCCGTCACAAAATCGACGAATAACGGAACGGGCGGCGGCGTATTTCTGAATGAAGGTTCTACCTGTACGATCTATGGCGGAAAGATCACGCGGAATGCGCTCGCAAATTATGATCAGCGTTCTGCGGACGGCGCGGGGATCGCCGTGAACGGCGGCGATGTGATTATTTACGGCGGGGAGATCTCCTACAACTGCGGCGCGCAGGGAGGGAGCGACGTCGGCGCAGACGGCGGCGGCGTCATCGCGCGAGAAGGTGCAAACGTCGCCATGTACGGCGGCAGTATCTCCTGCAACTGGACGGGCGGCTTCGGCGGCGGCGTATTGCTCTGGCAGTCTTCGTTTACGATGGATGGCGGCGAAATGCGGGGCAACTATGCGGCGTTCGGCGGTGCGGTCGGCATGACTTCTGGCAGTGAAGCGAGTCGCAGTTCGTTCACGATGAACGGCGGCACGCTATCGGGAAACACTGCTTTTCATAACGCGAACACAGGAGTCGGCGGCTTCGGCGGCGGCGTCTGCGTTGGTGCAAATCTTTCGAGCGGAGATAACTACAAATATTATTCGAGCGCGACCATCACGGGCGGCGAGGTTTCCGGCAACCGCGCGGTGTATGGCGGCGGCATGGCGATCTACACAAAAGAATATTCTAGAGAATGGGACTGGGGGTATGTTACAAAAATTCCATCCTATCTTGAAATGTCAGGCGGCACCATCACGGGCAACACCGCCTATACCGACTCGACTTTCTCGACCGTAGCCCATGAGCACGGCGACGGCGTCTACGTCTACTGTGAGAGCGAAGACTATACCAATCCAAACGGCGGCATCCTTCGTCTGAGCGGGGAGGCGTCCATCGACAGCTCCAACAACGTGTCCTTCTCCTTCGGAAGCGGCGGTGCAAATACGGGCAGCACCGCACCCATCCAGGTCACGGACGAGCTGACGGGCGACCGCCTTGCGGCGCTCGTGCGCATCCAGAGCGAGAGCTCCTGGTCGGGGAAAGATATCGTCAGCTATACGGATAGCGCCTGGGTCAACCGCGACAAATTCCTGCTCGACAGCACGAGTTATTCCTTTGTCAACGCCACGTCGGCGCTGCAGATCTCAGACAGCCCTGCTTACAATGCCGTCGCACAGGTGAATGACGGTGAGACTTTCACCACGCTTGCGGAGGCGGTGGCGAAGGCGTCAAGCGGGGACACCATCCACATCTTAAAGACGGCGACCCTCACCGAGCCCGTCACCATCAACAAGAATCTGACCATCCTCGCCGACGGAAATTATACGCTCGGCGTCGCTTCGGACTTCAGCTACGGCTCGGTGAACAACCCCGCGCTCTTCCTCGTCGAAAACGGCGCGACGCTCACCCTCAGCGGCTCGCAGAACGGGAAGCTCACCGTCGACGGCAACAGCTCTTCCTCGCTCGGCATCTCGCTCATCAGCGTGCGAAGCGGCGGTACGTATGTTCAGAAGAGCGACGTCACCCTCTCCAACAACAAGTCCAACGACGCAGGCGGCGCGATCTACAACTCGGGCGGCACGGTGATCATCGAAGGCGGCACCATCCGCGGCACGACGGGCGCGGGCGGCGCGATCTACAACTCGGGCGGCACCGTCAACCTCAACGGCGGCACCATCGAGGGCAACAAGGACACGAGCGGACTTTCGTACGGCGTCTATCAGACCGGCGAGACCAGTATTCTCAACCTCAACGGCGAGCTTGCGCTTTCGGACAAGATCTATACCGCGGGCGTCGTCAACGTCAACAGCGGCTTTACAAATACCAGCGGAAAGATCGGCGTCACCTTCCCCGCGATGTGGAACGCGGCGACGGTCGTCGTCAACGTCTCCAAGGACTACATAAACGGGAACAGCGGCGCGGCTTCCGGTCTTTTGAACGTGTTCGAGGTGTACAACATGGACGAGGACTACCGCCTCGTCGTGCGCGACACCAATTCCGTCGAGGCGAACGCGCTCGTCGTCGGAAAATCCGTCACCTACGTATTCTATTTCAATTATCAGAGCGGTTTTGAAAATTCGGACGTCTTCACAAACGGCATCTCCTTCAGCGGCGTGCAGGCAATCCTCAACTCGCTGGAACAGTACGGCAACGGCACCTTTGCGTCCAAGATCAAGACGCGTCAGAACGCCGTCGTCGTGGAAATGGATTCCGGCTCTTCCTTCGACCTCTCTTCGATGAGCCTTTCGGGCTACGTCTCGATGACGGGTTACACGCTCATCCGCTGGCAGGTGGGGAGCGCCGCGCAGGACATCGCCTACAACGGCACGCTCGCCTATCAGGACTCTTCGGCAGAGATCCCCGTGCGCTCCGTGTGGGTCGCGAACACCTACGAGATCTCCTTCGACTCCAACTATAACTCCATCGAGGGCGCCAATGCGGACACGGTCGAGGGCGACGTCTCTTCGCAGACGATCAAATATTCCGACGTGGAAACGACCGCAGGGAATACCGCAAAGCTGAACGCCAACAACTTTGTCGCGGTCGGCTGGGTATTCACGGGCTGGAAGACTGCGGGCAACGACGCCCTCGTCTATGAAGACGGGCAGCTCATCACCGACGAGGTGCTCCTCGAGCTTGCGAAAGGGGTATCGTACAGCTACACGCTCACCGACGGAAAGGTGACGGGCGCCGTGTATCCGATCACCCTCCGCGCGCAGTGGCAGAGCATTTTCGGCGAAGGCTCGGGCGCAGGCACCGCACAAGCTCCCTTTGTCATCGAAGATGCGGCCGATCTTAAAATGCTCGAGGCGACGGTCAACGGCGACTCGGCGGACGAGGCTTTGGGCGGCTATCATTATTATAACGGGCACGTTTATAACGGGCACGACGGAAGCGGCGCGCTCTCCTATACGGCGGAGAGCTACGAAGGCTACACGTTCAGCCTTGCGGGGCATATCGACTCTTTCGGCGGCGTCATCGGCAGGGTCTCTGCGGAAGGGGAACTTGCCGAATCGTACCTCAACCAGGAAGCGGCGCTCGCCTCCACGGTCTACGCGGCTACCCCTTCGGGACAGGTCGCGGGCACGCCGTTCAAGGGCACCTTCAACGGCAACGGTAACAGCATCGGTCTTGCGATCTCCCGCACGATCGAATCGGGCGGCAACGCGCGCAACGCCCTTGTCGGCGTCGGCCTGTTCGGCTACACCGATCACGCCGTCATCAGAGATCTGACCCTTACGGGAAGCGTGGTCGGCTACGCGCATGTGGGCGGCCTGATCGGCTATGCCTACGGCGGCACGATCTCGCGCATCACAAATGAGGCGAGCATCTCCTCGGGCGGGCATGACATCGGCGGCATCATCGGCACCTTCTTCGAGGACTCCTCCAACTATACCGCCTCTTCCGTCTCCGACGTCGTCAACACGGGCAGTGTCAGCTACGACCCCGTCACCAACGACAAGACAGACGAGGTGGACATCGAGGACGAATGGAACGAGCTGGGCACCGTCTCCGACGCGGTCGGCATCCGCTACGGCGGCGTGGTCGGTTCGGGCGTCACCCTTCGCCTGACGGGCGGCTACAACAGGGGCGCGGTCACCGCGCGCTATGTCGTCGGCGGCGTGGTCGGCGCTCTGCGTTCGCTCATCGACACGACGGTGGACGGCGCCTTCATCACGCAGTCCTTTAACACGGGCAAGATCACCGCGACCGCGGGCTTGTACGCCTCCGTCACATATAAAGAATACACCGTTCCGTTCATTACGGCATACACGGGCGGCGTCGTCGGCAGGATCGTCGGCGCGGGCTATGTGAATTATTCCTTCAACAGCGGCTCGGTCACGGGCACGTTTGTGGGGAAGGTGGACGGCGATCCGCTTCGCGACGGCAGTGTCACAAAGGCCGAAGCACCCGCAGTCGGGAGCGACGACAACGGAAATTATCTCGGCGCGCGCGGCGTCGGCGGCATCGTCGGCTTTACCTCTTACGACCTCACATCGGGCGCGGGCGGGAGCAAGTCCATCAGCTACGTCTACAACACGGGCAGCGTGAGTGCGTGGTCGAGCGTCGGCGGCATTGCCGGCTATCTCGCGCATTCCACCATCGATTATGCTTTCAACGGCGGCAACGTCACCGCGACGGGCACCCATTACGACACGACGTCCGCCTCCCGCGTGGCGGGCGGCTACAACAACGCCGTCGCCTACCTCGGTGCGATCGTCGGCCGCGGCGTCGTCGCTACGATCAACAGCACCGTCTATTACAATACGGACAGCACCTACACGGGCTATACCGACAACACCGTGCAGGCGGTGGGGGACACCTATTACAACGCGCAGCTCGGCACGGAGACCAACTATTCCTCCGCGCTCGGGCTCACCAGCAACCAGATGAGCGTTCCCTCCGAGAACACCCGTCCGGGCGGTTTCAGCGCCAATTTCCAGACCACGGGCTGGGCGTATAAATACTACGAAGGTTACTATTATTATCCGCAGCTCGTCGTGTTTGCGGAGAACGCGAAGACGGTCGGCGGATGGCCCGTTTCGGACATCAGCAAGGCGAGCGCGAGGATCACCTATCAGAACGAGGCAGGGGAAGATACGCCCGTCCTGCCTACCGTCACATTCAAGGTCTCCTTTGTGCTCGGCGGCGGCTCCTTCCACTTTGTCGGGGGGACGGATGAAAACGGCTATTACTTCGAAGAGGGCGGCAAGCGCTATACGAGCAGCGGCGATCGCTGGTCCTATTCCGTCGAGTTCAGCAATATGCTCGAACAGCCGGAAGATCCCACGCGCGTCGGCTACACCTTCGACGGGTGGTATGCGGATCCCACCTTTACAAAGCCTTTCAGCTTTGACAGCGTTCCGGGTTCCAACGTCACCGTCTATGCGAAGTGGCAGGTCATCACCTACAACATCATCTATGACAACGTCAGCAGCGTCGGCGGCAGCATCGGCGGGGATTACGTCTCCTCGTTCAGCAGCGAGACGACGACGCGGCAGTATTTCCCGACCGCGACCGATCTTTCCCGCCGCGGCTATACGCTCGATCACTGGGTCTATTACGACAGCGCTTCGGGCACAGAGTACACCGTCGAGTCCTTCTACGTCGAGGGCGAGCAGCTCTATCTGTTCGGCGCGTCGGAGGATGCGCCCGTTTGGACTCTCTCGCTCAGTAAGCTCCCGTCCTCGGGGCTGAGCCTTCGCGCGGTCTGGAAGGCGACGGAATACACCGTCAGCTATTATGACGATGACGGCGAGCAAATACTCGATTTTTCGGATACATATACGATCGAACAGAGCCGTGACCTTGCGGCAGGCCCCCCAAAAACGGGCTACACCTTCAAGGGCTGGAAGATTCGCTCGTACGATTCGGCGGATGCGGTGAACGAATCTCTCTATAACGCCTATTTTACAAGCGGCACCGCGCTTTCGCAGATCTATCCGAACACCGTCGGAGATTTTGCGCTCGAGGCGATCTACGAAGTCAACCGCCATACGCTGTATTTCAACGCCAACGGCGGGACGATCAAAAACTATGCAGACAATAATCTTTCCATCGACACGACGGGCCGTTACTATGCCGAGCTTGAATACGGCGCGGCTCTCGATACGTTTGCCGACATGACTCTTGCCGCGCCCGAAGGCAAGAGCTTTGCGGGTTGGTATCTCAACCTCAACTTCGAAGGGAACGCGGTCAATCTTTCGGACTATACGTTGCCCGACAGCGACATCACGCTGTATGCGAAATATGATACGGCGACTTTTGTCGTCACCGTTGAATATAATGGTGAGGCTGTCAGATCCGTCGACGAACATGCACTTTCGGCAGCGGGGTTCACCAAAGGGGATAACGGAACATGGCTTCTCAAGGGTGTCGAATTCGGCTCGGACATCAGCGGCAAGCTCTCCGATTTTGTCAAGGCGCTCACCCTCGAAAGCGGCTGGAACTTCAGCGGCTGGAGCGTCTCCGATAATTCCTCCATTTACAATGTCAGGGGGGATATAACCGTCACGGCAGCCTACGAGCAGGGCAAAGTCACCGTCAACTTCGTCGGTTTCGACAAGACGACGCTCACAGCTGTCACGATCACGGTCAACTCCTCCGTCGAAGAGGGGTCCGTTCCGACTCCTTCCGAAGTGATCGGCTACACCTTTGAGGGTTGGGTCAACGCGGCAGGGCAGGCGGTCAATCCGACGGCCGAGTCGTTTGCCGTCTCCACGACGCTGTATGCAAATTACGAGCCCGTCTCCGTCACGGCGCAGTTCTATCTCGCCAAAGACGCGGGCAATCAACAGTCTGTGATCTACGACAAGACCTATTCCTATTCCTACGGCTCTGCGTTCGGTTCTTTCCCGAGCTATGCACAGCTCTTTGCAGAGCTCGAAGAGAGCGAAAAAGGAAATTGGCGCGGCTATCGCATCGTCGGCTGGTACACCGATTCGACGCTTTGCGATCTTGTCACGGCGGCATCGCCCGCGGATATCTCCAACGGCGTAGTAGATAGCGAGAGCGGATTTACCGTTTCGCTGTACGCAAAACTCGAGTACGAGACATACACCATCAACTTCATCGCCAACGGCGGCAGTTTTGCGGGCGGTGCAGGCACGGCGTCGGGCAGTTACACCTACGGCGCGGTCGCTTCTTTCCCCTCCGAACCTACGCGCACGGGCCATGACTTTGCGGGCTGGTCGTACAACAATGCTGCGATCGAAAAAGGGGACGAGACGTACGAGCAGGCGCTCCTTGGCATGATCAAGGCCGCGGGCGTCACGGGCACGATCAACATCGTCGCGGAGTGGGAGATCAAGACCTTTGAAGTCTGGTACTCTGCGGAAGAAGGCTCCTTCACCGTCACCGAAAATTCGGGCGGCGTCTTCTACGCTGCGGACGGAAGCTCGCAGGTCACGCAGGCGGGAGAAAGCGCAAAATATTTTGTCGTCGAGGTCGATTACGGAAAGACCCCGTCTGTCTCCCTGCGCCCTTCGCGCTACGGCTACGCCTTCTCGAGCTATCTCGACTCTTCAGGCTCCGCGGTCACGGCGGTGACGAGCGAGAAATACACGAAGGATTCGCCCATCTGCGCGCGCTATTCCATCGTCACCTACACCGTCACCTACATCACGAACGGCGCGGCGTCCATACAAGACGGCACTTATACGGTGGAAGATCATATCTCTCCTCTGCCTGATCCTTCGTACACGGGCTATGAATTCGGCGGCTGGTTCACTTCCCCCGCGTTTGATGACGATGCGCTCACCTCGACGGACGGTTTTGCGCAGGATCTCATCCTTTATGCGAAGTGGACGCCGATAGACGTTTCCTTCACCCTGCAGATCACGCTTCCTGACAAAGCGGACGTCGACACTTTTAAGACGGCATTGGAAGGAAAACTGACGGGCTTTGACGGGCTTTCGGTCAGCGCATCGGTCAGCGCAGAGGAAACGCTCGTCACGGCGACGTTTACCGCAAAATACGGCAAAAATGTCAGCTCGCTCAACACGCTCCTCAGCGATATAACCGTAGACGGCGCGATCGCAGGCGTCTGGCAGAAGAACGACACTTCCTACATCTTCACCACCGTCACCGACGGCGGCACCTATACCAACAGCTATTATACTCCTGAAACCGGCACGACGCACACGGTCACATTTAAGTTGAACGAAAATGGGGAGACCTATCTCGTCGTTCCCGTGCTAGACGGAAACACCGTCTCCTCCGTGCTCAACGTCACCGAGCCTTCCCGCACGGGCTACAAATTCGACGGCTGGTTCGACGCGGAAACGGGCAATGATTTTGATCTCGGCTCGTCGATCACCCAAGACACGACCGTCTGGGCGAAATGGACGGCGAACAAATACAAAGTCACGTTCAACGCGAACTATGAGGGCGGTACAGTCTCGCCTGAATACACCACGGTCACCTTCGACGATGGTTACGGCGCTCTCCCCGAACCTTCCCGCATCGGTTACACCTTCGCGGGCTGGTATCTCGGCGACGTGCTTGTCGAAGAAGATACGATCGTGTCGACGGCATCCGATCATACGCTCACGGCAATGTGGACGGCGGTCGGCTATCAGATCAATTTCCATTTCGGTGAAAGCAGTACGGAGACGGTCAAAGAGGCATACGGCACGGCGATCGAATATCCCGACGCCTCGCGCACCTATTACAGGCCTAGCGGCTGGCAGGTCAGAAAAGACGGCGCCTCCATGTCGTTCTCCGGGACGACTATGCCCGACCTCAATTCGGAAGAATTTAAAGATTTCAGGACGGAGAGCGAAGGAGTGGTCTCCATCGAAGTGTATGCCGTCTATACGCCGATCACCTACAGCACCACATTCGAAGACCACGACGGCACGTCGCTCGGCAATTTTGAAGTCACGGTGGAAAGCGCGGTGGAAAGCGGTGGCGACGACCTCAGAGCGGAAAGTCCTTCCCGCACGGGCTATACCTTCCTCGGCTGGAGCGTCTACTATGAACACCTGCATGACGAGGCATATTTCACTTTCTTTACGATCGAAGAAGGTACGGGCGAGAATGAGGGGCACATGGTCATCAAACTGAGCATTAAAGGCGGTGCCCAAGGTTCTGTGGAGATAGACATCGAGCGGCTCGGCGAGATCCGCTTCGTGGCGCTCTACGAGGCAAACACTTACACGGTCACCTTTGAAGCAAACGGCGTCACGGGTACGATGCCCACGCAGTCCTTCACTTATGACAAGCAACTGCCGCTGACTCAAAACACATTCAGCCGCACGGGCTACACCTTTGCGGGCTGGAACACGCAGGCGGACGGGAACGGCACGGCTTATTCTGACGGACAGACCGTCTCCAACCTGACCGCAGAGGCAAACGGCTCCGTCACGTTGTATGCCGTCTGGACGCCGAACACCTACACCGTCATCTTCGTATCAAACGGCGGTGAGGGCGAGATGACCGCGCAGTCCTTCACCTACGGCGAGAGAAAAGCGCTCTCTGTAAATCTCTTCGAGCGCACGGGCTACGCCTTTGCGGGCTGGAGCACGGGGACCCAAACGTATGATGACGAAGAGGAAGTTTCTAACCTGACCGATCGTAAAGACGGCTATGTCCTGCTCACGGCACAGTGGACTGCGAATACATACGAAGTCACGTTCAATGCGAACGGCGGTACCGTCTCGCCTGAAAGCACAATGGTCACCTTCGGCGCATCTTACGACGAACTTCCCATACCCACCCGCACGGGCTACACCTTTGTCGGCTGGTTCACGGCCGCGGCGGGCGGCAAGCAGGTCACGGCCACGACGACGGTCTCCACGGCAAACGGTCATACTCTGTATGCGCAGTGGAGCGTCAACGGCGTCGTTGTCACCTTCGACTATGCGGGCGCAGACGGAAACAACACCACGCTCAGCACGACCGTGCAATTCGGCTCATCTTACGGCAATCTCCCCGCGCCCACCCGCACGGGCTACACCTTTGTCGGCTGGTTCACGGCCAAAGAGGGCGGCAGCGAGGTCACGAGCGGAACGACGCTCAAAAACTCCGCGCCGCACACCCTCTATGCGCACTGGACGGCGAGCACCGTTATCGTCACCTTTAATGCGAACGGTGGGTCGGTAACTCCGACAAGCATAGAGGTTACCTTCGGCGCAGTTTACGGCGATCTTCCCGTTCCCACCCGCACGGGCTATACCTTTGTCGGCTGGTTCACGCAGGGCGGCACACTCGTCACGAAGGACTCCCTCGTCACGGCAACGGAGAATCATGAGCTCACGGCGTATTGGACGGCGGACACCTTTACCGTCACGTTTGATGCGAACGGCGGTGCTGTTTCGCCTGATGAGATCGCGGTTACCTTCGGCGGGACTTATCCCAAACTTCCCATACCCACCCGCGACGGCTACACTTTTGTCGGCTGGTACAACGACAAGAAAGTCTTCGAAAGCGGCGACGAGGTCGAGATCACGTCAGATATCAAGTTGACGGCAAAGTGGACAGCGATCGGATATTCGATCACTTACGACCTCGGCGGCGGCACGAACGCAGAGAGCAATCCTTCGTCTTATACCATCGAGGACGCGATCACCTTTGCGGCGCCTTCGCGCACGGGCTACACTTTCGTCGGGTGGTTCGACGCGGAAACAGACGGCAAGAAGATAGAGAGTCTCGTTGCTGGAAGCACGGGCAACGTGACATTGTACGCGCGCTGGACGGCGATCACGTATACCGTCACGTTCAATGCGAACGGCGGTACGGGGGACACTTCACCGATAGAGGTCACCTTCGGCGCATCTTACGGCGAACTTCCCATACCCACCCGCGAGGGCTATACCTTCGCGGGCTGGTACCTCGGCGACGCGCTTGTCACAAAAGATACGATCGTGTCGACGGCATCCGGTCACGCGCTCACGGCAAAGTGGACGCCGAACACCTATCTCGTCATTTTCAACCCGAACGGCGGCACGGGCACGATGACCGCGCAGTCCTTCACCTACGGCGAGACACAAGAGCTCTCTGTAAATCTCTTCGAGCGCACGGGCTACGGCTTCGCGGGCTGGAACACGAAGGCGGATGGCACAGGCACGCCTTATTCTGATAAGGCGCCCGTCTCCAACCTGACCGCGCAGGCAAACGGCTCCGTCACGCTGTATGCAATGTGGAGTGCGCAAAATTACACGATCACGGTCGATTTCGGAGACGGCACCTATGAAGGCGAAACGGAATTTATCGTCCCGTTCGGTGGCAACGCCTTTAAACAACTCAACACGCCGACCGCTCCCGAAAATAATTATTTCTTCGGTTGGCAGGTAGAGGGCGGCACTCTCTCCGATCTGTACTATGTGCAGAAGAGCCTCACCGTCACGGCGCTCTACGATCTCAACGACGTGCAGGTCGTGTTCTTCCAAAAAGACGGAACGACCGTTTCAAAGACCGTCAAGGCGACGGCTGCGATCGGAGAGCTTGAGACAGCAACCGCGCTTGAAGGCTATACCTTTGCGGGCTGGTTCGTGATCGAAACAAATGAAAAGGTGGATGAGGACTCCTCGTTTACCGCGGCGGCATATATCGAAGCGCGTTACACGCCGATCGAATACACGATCATCTACAACCTCGACGAAGGCACGAACGCGGCGAGCAATCCTTCGTCTTATACCGTCGAAAGCGGGCAGATCACCTTTGCGGCGCCTTCGCGCACAGGGTACACTTTTGAAGGTTGGTTCGACGCGGAAGAAGGCGGCAAGAAGATAGAGAGCCTCGCGGCGGGAAGCACGGGCGACGTGACGCTGTATGCGCGCTGGGCGATCGAGAACTATTCCGTCACCTTTATGGACGGAGATGTATTCAAGGCCGAGCAGACCGTGGCTTACGGCGGCAAGGCGACAAGCGTCTCCGCAGAGAAGAAGGGCTACACCTTCCTCGGCTGGTTCGACGGCGAGAAAGAATACGACTTTGCGTCGGCGGTCACAAAAGATATGACGCTTACGGCAAAGTGGGAGATCGTAGAGTATTCGATCATTTATAATAACTTGGGCGGCGGCACGAACGCGGCGGGCAATCCCGCAAATTACACCGTCGAGAGCGGGCAGATCGTCTTTGCGGCGCCTTCGCGCACGGGCTACACCTTTGAAGGGTGGTTCGATGCGGAGACAGAAGGAAATCCGATCAAAAACATCGCGGCAGGAAACACGGGCAACGTGACGCTGTACGCGCGCTGGACAGCGATCGGGTACAGGATCGGCTACAACCTCGGCGGCGGCACGGCAGACAATCCTTTAAATTACAACATCGAGACCGAAACTTTCACGCTCGAAGTTCCCACCCGCACGGGCTACACCTTCGCGGGCTGGACGGGCACGGGCCTTCCCGCGGCTGAGATGACGGTCACGATCGCAAAGGGAAGCACGGGCGACAGGGTCTACACCGCGACGTGGACGGCAAACAAATACACGGTCACGCTCGACGCAAACGGCGGGAGCACGCAAGCGCAGACGATCTCTGTCACCTATGACGGAACTTACGTGCAGATAGACGGCAAGACGGCGGAGCGCACGGGCTACACCTTTGCGGGCTGGTACACGGACAAGACGGGCGGCACGCTCGTCACGCACACGACCAAAGTCGCCATCACCGATGCTCAGACGCTGTACGCGCATTGGACCGTCAACCGCTATACCGTCACGCTGCAACTGCGCTTGCCGAGCAGCGACAATACGGCGGCACAGCAGGTCATCACACAGCTTTCGGGCGTGAAGTTTACCGCGCTCGTCGACGGCGCGCAGATCACGGCGACCTTTACGGCGGACTACGGCACAGACCTTTCCGATATCCGTGCGCTTTTGGAAAGCGATGCGTTCGGGCGTCTCACGATCGGCGGCAAGCTCTATACGCTCGCGTTGAACGACACCTTGCAGGATACCCTCACGGGAGACGTCACGCTCACGGGCGAATGGACAAACGACGAGGTCGCCACCGTCACGATCGTGTATGGCAACGGCGATCAAAATATCCTCGTCACCGTCGTAAAGGGGGAGGAGTTCACCCTTCCCGACACGCCTTCCCGCACGGGCTACACCTTCGGCGGCTGGCTGGTCAACGGAGATACGAAGCAGGCGGGAGAGAAGATCAATGTTTCGGAGAACGTCACCGTCACCGCAATTTGGACGGCAAACAAATACACGGTCACGCTCGAGGCAAACGGCGGGTCGGTAACTCCGACACGCATAGAGGTCACTTTCGGCTCATCTTACGACGAGCTTCCCACGCCCGTGCTCGAAGGGCACACCTTCGCGGGCTGGTACCTCGGCGACGTGCTTGTCACAAAAGATACGATCGTGTCGACGGCGTCCGGTCACACGCTCACGGCAAAGTGGACGGCGAACACCTACACCGTCACGTTTGACAAAAACGGCGGCACGGGCGAGATGGCGGCGCAGTCCTTCACCTACGGCGAGACAAAAGCGCTCACAGTCAACGCCTTCACGCGCAAGGGCTATACCTTTGTCGGCTGGAACACGCAGGCGGACGGAAAGGGCACATCCTATTCTGACGGGCAGACCGTCTCAGACCTGATTTCGCAGGCGGGCGGCTCCGTCACGCTGTATGCGGTGTGGAAAGCGGAAGTCTATACGATCAATTATATCCTCGGCGGCGGCAAGAACGCGGAGAGCAATCCTTCGTCTTATACCGTCGAGAGCGACGAGATCACCTTTGCGGCGCCTTCGCGCGTCGGGTATGCGTTTGTCGGCTGGTTCGACGCGGAAGAGGGCGGAAAGGAGATCGCAAAGATCGCGGCGGGAAACACGGGCAACGTGACATTGTACGCGCGCTGGGCGATCGAGGAATTCACCGTCACCTTTATGGACGGAGACGAAACCAAAGCCGAGCAGACCGTGGCTTACGGCGGCAAGGCGACAAGCGTCTCCGCGGAGAAGAATGGTTACACCTTCCTCGGCTGGTTTGACGGCGAGAAAGAATACGACTTTGCGTCGGCGGTCACAAAAGATGTGACGCTCACGGCGAAGTGGGAGATCGTAGAGTATTCGATCACCTACAACCTCGGCGGTGGCACGAATGCAGAGAGCAATCCTTCGTCTTATACCGTCGAGAGCGGGCAGATCATCTTTGCGGCGCCTTCGCGCGTCGGGTATGCGTTTGTCGGCTGGTTCGACGCGGAAGAGGGCGGAAACAGGATCGAGAGCCTCGCGGCGGGAAGCACGGGCAACGTGACGCTGTACGCGCGCTGGGCGATCGAGAGCTATACCGTGAAGTTTGAGACCAACGGCGGCGAGACGATCGCCGACAAGACGGTCGAACACGGAAGCATTCTGGCAAGACCCGATGCGGTGCGCGAGGGGTATCTGTTCGTCGGCTGGTATGCGGATGCGGCTCTGACGCAGGCATATGACTTTGACGAAGCAGTCACAAAGGACATGACGTTGTATGCGAAGTGGCGCACGACCGTCCTTTCCGCGACGGCGGAGAACGGAGTGCAGATCATCGTGACTTCTTCCGACGGGTTTGACGACGGCGTACACGTGGTAATCGAGGTGCGCTCGTCCGATACGGAGCTCTTGCAGGGTGCGCTTTCCAAGGGTGTGCAGATGCTGATCGCCTATGACATTTCCCTGCGCGATGCAAACGGCAACGCAGTGCAGGCGGGCAAGACATATGCGATCACCCTCTCGCTGAAGGGGCTGGGACAGCCGAAGGGCGAATACGGGATCGTTTATATTCCCGACGACTACGATGCGGAGGGCGTGCAAAAGCTTGCGGTGAGCATTGTCGGCGAAGAGATCAGTTTCTTTGCAGAGCATTTCAGTGTATATGCGATCGTGGACATCACGCTGACCGCAGGGATCGGGCCGTGGGTCTGGATCCTGGTTGCTATCGCCGCGGCGGCAATGGCGGCGGCGGTGATCCTGATCATCTTACGTGGCAGGAATCGCTTTGAACTTCGCTATGTGAATGCGGGCATCCCTTCCGTAAAACTGAAGGAGAGCGCGTTGATCGAAATGCCTGTTCCCGAGCGGGAAGATGCCGTGTTCGAGGGCTGGTATTACGACGAAGCGTTTGAAAACCGCGCGATCATCTCGGCAATGCCGAAAGAAAACGTGGTACTCTACGCCAAGTGGCGGCTAATGACGGAAGAGGAGCGCGCGGCGCGCGAAGCAAAGCGGCGCGAGGAACAGGAGGGCAAACGGGAGATCCATCCCGATGAGATGTAAAAAATGAGAGGGTTCCCCGGAGCGATCCGGGGAACCCTTTTGTCGTTTTGCGGGAGAGCGTAAAAATACAAACGGTTGACAAGCCGAGCGGAAATGTGGTATAATCAATATGTTCGGCAGTGGAGTGCGGACAAACACAACTGTATAAGTACGGAAGGTTGGCAGAGTGGTCGATGGCGTCAGTCTTGAAAACTGAAGACCTGCAAGGGTCCGGGGGTTCGAATCCCTCACCTTCCGCCAGAACGGGGACGCAAAAAGCGTCCCCGTTTCCATGCTTGCAGGTGAGGGATCGCCGAAATGATGTGACGCGATCGGCGCCGAGCGCAACGATTGCTGTTCTGTCGCGGCGGGATGCCGCTCCTTACGAATCCCTCACCTTCCGCCAAAGCGAGGATAAGGGCGCATCTTGCGCCCTTATCTGCATGTCTCGGACTTCGGTCATTTACGTTTAAGTAAACTCCCTCGTCCTCGCATTTGTAAGGGCACAATCTGCAACCCTTCTGCTCGCTTTGTGCCGTGATATTGTTTTTTAAATCCGAAAAAGCGTCCCCGTTTCCATGCTTGCAGGTGAGGGATCGCCGAAATGACGTGACGCGATCGGTGCCAAGCGCAGCGATCGCTGTTCTGTCGCGGCGGAATGCCGCTCCTTACGAATCCCTCACCTTCCGCCATCTTTGTTAGACGAAAAGGCTGTCTAACACAAAAACCACGAGATACGGTAAGTTTCTCGTGGTTTTTTGCTATATATTGTGTTTTTCAGGGGAAATGGGGACGAAAAAACATTTTTGATTTTGACGGCTGCATTTTGGCCGATTTTTAGCAAAACAGGATTTGAACCTTTGCGATTTGATCGGATTGGAATTTAACTCGGGATAGGGCGCGTTTATATGCGTCCTTTCTGTATCTAAGAGGGGCGAATGGAGAGGAAATCACCTCTAATGAAAGTTTAGAATCGGAATTTCGGTAGTGAAGTTCCGGTTTTTTATTTATCACGAAATTCGCTTGGCGTTCGTCCTGTGTATGTTTTGAACATTTTTAAGAAATGGTTTTGCGACGAGAAACTATGACAAGCATATATCGCGTTAAGCGGTTTATCGGAGAAGCTTTCCGGTTTCTTTTTTCTTTTAGGATACAGTGGAAAAACATAACATAAACGGGAAAAGAGAATTAACGATACAGTAAAAAAGCCCGTAAAAACAATGAAATAGAGCCAAAAAAATAAAGAAAAAATGAGAAATAATCACAAAACAGGCAAAGAAAAAGTTTTTTAAGAAATTTTTCTAAAACCTATTTACATTAAAAAGACCTTGGTTCGATAAATATAAAAATGTAGTTTGGTTGAAGCCCGAGCTTATGGGAACGGCGCACTTTATGCACGAAACCGAAAGCGGCGGTATGCGCCAATCTGTGTGGAAAGGCTTGAGGGATGATAAATAATTATTGACTTTAATACTATTTTTTTTGCTAAAATAAAAAAACAAACTAAAATTGCATAAGATTTTCTTGTATGAGTATGAGTAGAACTATACTCAGTAATCGTTTACAAAACTCATACGAGAATTGTAATTTTAGTTTGGCGACTGACGAAGAACGGTATATTCTACGGTGCCGTTCTCGAAAGGAAGCGGCATCTTTTATATGTACGATTTTCTATTGTTTGTTCGCAAAATATCATTTGTTCCCTATACCATCTATTCCCCTTACGGTTTACATTAAATTTAATGTAAACCGTAAGGGGAATAGCCATTGATTTTTTGATCGTTAAATGATATAATTTAACAGGTTTATACGGTAATAAAATTTTATTTGAAGGAGCTGATAAAATGGGCGTAGTAGAATGGTTAAAATTTTATTTTCTCGGTTTTTTTTCGGAAAAGCAAGCGAGAAAATCCAATAGGACGGGGGCGTTAACGATTATTTTTTCTGCCGTTCTTGCGTTTTTATTATTTTTTATCGGCTTTTACGCGGCGGATATCGTTCCGTTTTCAACCCATTATAATAATGCCACACAGTATTGCCGATTTGTGGAAAACGCATTCGATAACGGTAAAGCTCCCGTTAAAATTAATGCCGAAAAAGCCGTGTACCCCGTTAAGATAAATACCTATACAAGCGAAGCGGATAAAGAAAAATATTGCTTGGACGGCTACAATCTGATAGTAGACACACGCCCTTCTGATACGCTTATACGTTTTACTCAATATGCGTTAAAGGAAGAAGAGGAAATCGGTTACGAAACGTATCTTGCGCTCAGCGAAGAGGATAAAAAGCAATATTCGCTTAGAATACGCTACTTTGACGAAGAGCTTGTTTTAACCGCCGAAGACACTGAGCGCCATATAGGTTTTTTGGAACGGGCAAGCGTAGAAGGGGGCGAAAATTATAATAAATCCGCCGCCGAAGACTACAAAAAGTTAAAGGGCGACAAACAAACTATGAACGACGAAGAGTACGCAGAGCAGCTTTATTATTTGTTTATAAAATACTATTACGTGGGTGCGGGCTCGCTGTTGCAAGGTGCGAAAGCGCCTGTTTTATGCGACTATTATTATGTAAACTATTTAATAGGCGGCAAATCCGATTATCTGTATATATTCGATACGCTGTGCACGGGTTCGTTCACTTCGGACAGGGGAGTGCCCGTGGTGTTCGGCGGATATTACGACGGACAGCCCGACGGCGAAGTCACCGATATAAACGGATTTATAAAGCAAATATTCTACGCCTCTGCAGGCGCGGCGGTAGCGTCGTACTTTTATACGGTAATCTTGCAGATACCTTTTATACTGATTATCCCGATAGTTTTGGCGCTGTTTTTGTGGCTTATAGGCAAGGCGACGAAAGCGGAAAATATGCAAAGTTTTACGAATTATTATAAAACGGTAAATTGTTTTGTATTATTTTCTGCCATTTTTACGGCGGTATTAACATTCGTTTGCGGGTTCTTTTTTTCGGCGCGCAGCGTGGCAAAATTTATGCCGCTCATCTTCGGTATTATATTAGTGGTAAGAACATTCGTATCTTTTTCAATGCAATTAGCGGCGTCAAAACGCTCCGCCGATAGCGAGGATAACGGCGCCGACGGGCTCGCTTAGCGAATGTTACATTAAACTTAATGATTGCATTTCCTTTATCGGTGATGTATAATGAAACTACAAATCAAGGCATAAACGCCGAATGTAAATTTATGTCAAGAGATCAGGGAGGTTATGTATGAAAAGAAAAAAGTTTTGGCTCATTTTTGCCGTACTGACCGTAATGTGCGTGCTCGCTATGGGCGCATTGGTCGGTTGTGGCGAAAAGCATGAACACACTTACACCAAATGGGCAAATGACGAGACGCAGCATTGGCTTGTCTGCCCCGACGATAACGCGAAAGACGAAAACTCCGTTTCGGATCACGAGTTCGGGACTGACGGCAAGTGCGTGGAATGCGGTTACGAAAAGCCCCACACTCACGCATATACCAAGTGGAGAACGAGCGACACCGAGCATTGGAAGGTGTGCCCCGAGGACAATCAGGAGCAAGCGGGCTCCCGTGCGCCGCACAATTTTGTAAACGGCGAGTGCGAATGCGGCAAAAAGGATAGCTTCACGGGCGAAGTTACCGTGGACGAAAAGTACAACGGCAAGACCGTAACCTTGAAAAGAGAAGGTCAGACCGACGCTTTACTCACAATTGCAAACGGCAAAGTTACTTTGACTAATGTTAAATTCGGCGAGTGGTCGGCGGTTTGCAACTTTATGAATATAGACATTAAAACTGCGGTAACCATAGAAGAAGGCATGAAGGAGCTTGACCTTTCCGGATTTTGGGCGAACGAAGGCGACAAGAACACGGCGGATATAAATTTTGCTACCGGCGAGTTCAAGTGGTATAGGCTCTCCCATAAAACCGCAAAAGTCGAACTCGCGCAAGAGGCTACGGGCAACCAATTCGTATCGGTAAAGATTACTACAGCCGATGACTTCCTCGATTGGGCAAACAAACACGACGAGATGAATTTCGGCATTGCGATGACCGTGAACGGAACGACACACTCCGTAAACTTCAATTGGCGCAATTGGCAGCACGACCAAATCGGCTTCTCGACCGACGTAAAAACGGGCGATTTCGATTCCCGCGACAGATATCGCGGATGTGCGGCAGTGACAGAGCATCTATTCAAGCCTAAATTCAGCGGCTTCGGAAACGGTTGGGAGTTCGGAACATACGGCGGCGCGATTATAGACGGCGGTTTATATTTCGTTTTACAATACGAAGCGGCGACGGGTAACGCAAAAGTCTATCTCTCCGACGGTGAAACCTATATGCTTGTACATACCGAAGAGGAATTATTCGAAAAGAACGGTAAACTCCAAGGGTTCGGATTAGTGGAAGGCGACAAAGATAACGGTTGGTCGGGCGGCGAGTATCCAGGCACGGCGGACAGAGAATTTACGTTCACGCTCGGCTACGGCGCGACAATGAATGCGGCGGTTAGCGACGATGTTTCCGAGTGGAAGTCCGTCGTAAATATCACGGGCAATAAAGCGGACTTCGAAGGCGCGGAAGTTACGGCAGACAAAACGGCTTACGGATACGGCGAAACGGCTACGATTACCGTAACCGTACCCGTAAACAAGATTGCGACCGTCACCGTTGACAATGGAACTCCCGTTGTTTTGGAGAAGTCGGGCGAAATTACTATAAATGCGATTAACAAATTGCAGTATACCGTGAACGTAGTATTTGCGAGCGACAAATTCTCGGGCGAGGTAGCCGTGGATACGGCTTTCAATGGTAAGACGCTTACCCTCAAAAAGGACGGACAAAGCGACATTAATCTCACCGTAGCAGACGGCAAAGTTACTTTGACGAACGTCAAGCTCGGCGAATGGACGGCAATCTGTGAGCTGTTGGGTACGACTGTTAAAGGGACCATAACGCTTTCGGACGGCATGACCGAATTAGACTTGTCCGGATTCGTTACGGGTACGGCGGATATGAATTTAGCTAACGGCGAGTTCAAGTGGTACAGACAGTCGGGTAAAACAGCAGAAGTCAACCTTGCCGAAGAAGTTTCGGGCGATCAGTACGTAGCGATAAAGATTGCAACCGGCACGGATTTTCTCGATTGGGCAAACAAATACGACGAAATGCATTTCGGCATTGCAATGACCGTAAACGGCGTTGAGCACACTATAAACTTTAACTGGCGAAACTGGCAGCACGATAATATCGGTTTTTCAAGCGACGTAAATAATTGGGAGGAAGCCGACGGCGGAGATCCGCACTTATCGCCTAAACGCTATCGCGGACACGATGAGTTGATGACTCACCTGTTCAAGCCTAAATTCAGCGGATTCGGAAACGGTTGGGAGTTCGGAACATACGGCGGGGCAATCATAGATGGCGGCGTGTATTTCGTATTCCAATACGAAGCGGAAACGGGCGACGTGAATGTCTATTTATCCGACGGCACGACTTATATGCTCGTATACACCGAAACCGAACTGTTCGCAAAGAACGGCAAGCTAACGGCGTTCGGAGTCGTTAAAGGCGACGATTACAACGGATATGCCGGAGGCGAATATGGTAGTACTGCGGACAGAGAATTTACGTTCACGCTCGGCTACGGCGCGACAATGAATGCGGCGGTTAGCGACGATGTTTCCGAGTGGAAGTCCGTCGTAAATATCACGGGCAATAAAGCGGACTTCGAAGGCGCGGAAGTTACGGCAGACAAAACGGCTTACGGATACGGCGAAACGGCTACGATTACCGTAACCGTACCCGCAAACAAGATTGCAACCGTCACCGTTGACAATGGAACTCCCGTTATTTTGGAGGAGTCGGGCGAAGTTACTATAAATGCGATTAACAAATTGCAGTATACTGTAAACGTAGTATTTGCGAACGACAAATTTACGGGCGAGGTAGCCGTAGATACGGCTTTCAATGGTAAGACGCTTACCCTCAAAAAGGACGGGCAGACCGACCTCGAACTTACCGTAACAGGCGGCAAAGTTACTTTTACGAACGTCAAGCTCGGCGAATGGACGGCAATTTGCAATCTTTTGGGTATGAACCTTAAAACTACGGTAACCCTTAACGACGGTATGACTTCTCTTGACCTGTCCGGATTCTTAGCGGGCACGGCTAATATAAATATCGATACCGGCGAGTTCGTATATCAACAGAATAAAGAAAACTCCCCTAATGTTGACGTCAATCTTGCTGAGGGGGTAAGCGGCGATGCGTATGTATCCTTGAAGCTTTCTACGGACAGTGCGAAAGGCGGTTGGACTAACGAGCAGTTCGAAGAAATTCACTTGGGCGTGTGGATGACTGTCGGCGGCGCTAAACATTGGGTAGAGTTACATTGGCGAAATTGGGAAAACGCACACTTCGGAATTCACAGCGATACCGATCATAGCAATAAAGGTGAAGACGTTTTAAAAGCGAATTTATGGCAGCCTATCGAAGGTTTCAGTTTTGAGAATCACGGCTGGGATATGAACGCTTACGGCGAGGCGTTTATGGCGGACGGAATTTATCTGGTTATGAAGTACGACTCCGCTACGGGCAACGTAGACGTTCTGCTTGCAAAGTCGGACGGTTACGTCAAAGTTTGCACGTTTGAGGGCATGTTCGAGGCGGGGCAACAGCTCACCGCATTTGGCGTAGGCACGATAGGCGAAGATTACGGCTACCATAACTGTCCAGGCGGTTTCAAAATCGACTGCGTATTAAATTACGGTACGACTCTCGGCGGAGCGACGGGCGAGCAGATAACCGAAGAGCCTAAGGCATAACAAAATAAAAATGAGTCTAACCGCTTTCCCTGCGGGGATAGCGGTTAGACGCTTATAAGCAATTAGGAGAATTTTATGCATAAAAAAATTAAGATCATTTCTCTGATACTATGCTTTATGATGGTGTTTTCCGTCATATCACTTGCGGCGTGCTCGAACTCGGGCGAAAAGGTAAACGTGGTTTATCATCTGAATTACGAGGGCGCGGAGAACAGAACGGTGCAGGTTTATACCGGCACTTTCGCATTGGATTGGAAAGCCCCGCGCGAGGGGTTCAAGCTTACGGGTTGGTATTCGGACGCGAATTGCAAAAACAAATACGACTTTTCGCAGCGCATAAAAAAGGATACGAATCTCTATGCTGCGTGGAAGGCATCCGAGGGCAGGGCTATAGTTACGTTTGATTACAACTACCCCGGCAGTCGCATAGGCGTTACTGCGAGCGTGGAAAGGGACGAGCTTATTGCGGAAAAGTATATTCCCGCAAATGTTGAGCGCAACTTTATGAAGCATACGGGCTGGTACAAGGACGCGGCGGCTACCCAAAAGTGGGATTTTGCCGCAGACAAGCCCGAGGGCGATATCACTCTGTACGCAGGGTGGGAGCACGACGATACTATCCGCCGTGACGCAAACGGTAACGTAATTTACGACAATGTTCAGGTAAACGTATGGCTTTCGGGCAACGGACAGAATACCGATACCTATCAAAAAATCGCAGAGGAGTTCAATAAGGAATATCAGGGCAAGATAAAGGTCAACGCAACCGAAGCGCTCACCGACCAAGGGACTTTTTCCCTGCGTTCGCAGAACACCCCCGAAAAGAGTGTTAACGAAAACACGTATTATTCGGTGAACGATATTTTTGCTATGGCGGGATTGGAGCTCGACTACGAAGATTGGTACGCGGGGGCTGTAAAGGACAGCATTTACGGCGGTGCAATGACTTCCGTGCCGATGTTTGCAAACGTGCCTTATCTTGTGTATAACAAAGCACTTTTGCAAAAATACAATAACGGCGTGTTGCCCAAAAACTACACCGAATTTTCCGCACTGTGCAAAAAGGCTTACGAGGGCGAAGCTTCCGAGGAATTTACTTCCGTGTATACCAACCGCGACTGGTCGTTCAGAGAGGGCGCAGTGCATACCGCTTTTCTGCAAAACGGCGCAGAATATTATTCCTATTCTGACGGCTTTTATAAAAACCATTGGGCGAATGACAGAAATAACGCGCTCACCGCGCTTAAAAACACATATAACGTCTTTTCGCCTTACGGCGAATTGCACGGTGCAAATACGGGCAACGACGATTTCGGCGAAGTATTGACTCCGCTCAACCGAGTGGTTGCGGGAAAATCGCTCTTCGGAATGGTTACCTGGAACAAAGAACCCGCAAGTGTAGTAAAGAGTAATCTTTCCACGGTGGGAATAGTCCCCCTTTCTGGACTGTTCTCCGACGCGGACACTCCCGAAGCGGCGCGCATACCGGTAAACACGTTCGGACTTGCGTTCTACAAGGCGCAAAACTGTACGGATACGCAGCTCGCGGCTGCGGCGGTGTTTGTGGACTATTGCAGTAAGCATTCCTACGAGTTTACCGAAAAGGGTTGGGCACCCGTAAGGAAGTCGGCTTACGACGCGGAAAAAATGAACGCGGAATATAAGGATATGGTTCTTGCTATGGGCAAGCCCGAAAACTTCTATACGTACGACGGATACAAGAACGGGAAAAAGATTTATAACTCCGTAGTTTCGGGAACATATTTAGTGCCGTTGTTTGCGGAAGCTAATCCGGACTTCGACAAAATATTAACCGACTTAACCGCCGCAATTTGCGCAGAAGTACAGTAAGGGAGGTGTATAATGAGAAAGAAAATTTTAAACGTTATATTAGGTATAATGTTCGTCGGAAGTCTTTTGGGCGGAATTGCCATGCTTGGCGGATGCTCGGAGGAAGTGGATACTTCCGCGTTTGAAAACAAGGGCAGTTGGTTAACTTCTTCCCCCGACGGCAAAATTAAAGCCGAAGTGGTAATGGACTATGCAGGCGAATTGAGCTATACGGTAAAACGCAACAACGTAACCGTTATAGAAAAATCCGCGCTCGGTATAGACATAGCCGAGGACGACTTGCGCCTTCTCTCCGTTGAAAATGTTGAAACGGAGAGGGTTAAGGGTTCGTACGACAATATCACCGGTAAGCACAAAACGGTAGAGTACGACTGTAATCAGACAATAATAACTTTAAAGGGTTGGACGTTCGAGTACGATTTGATAATGCGCTCCTACGATGACGGCTACGCTTTCCGTTACAACGTGAGAAAGTGCGACGGAACCTCGGGCGTTATGGTTTGGAATGAGGAAAAAACCGAGTTCGCTTTGCCCGAGGGAAGTACAACCTGGGTACAGCCGTATACCCCCATAAACAGCGACGGCAATTTCTTCGCCTATGAGAACGGCTTCCAGAATCTACGTACGGAAGAGCTTGCCGGCACTTACGTTTCTATGCCTATGCTTTACAGGGTGAAAGGTACGCAAGTGTATTCGCTTATCACCGAGTCCGATTTAATCGGCAGCGGCTTTTACGGTACTTTCTTAAAAGAATCCGCCGACAAGGAGGGTTCGGGCATATTGCAAACCGTTCAAACGCCTGCGGGATATATGTTTGATGACAATAAAATAAGTTATCCCTTTAAGTCACCCTGGCGCGTCGGCATAGTCGGCGACCTTAAAACGGTTGAAGAGAGCGAACTCGTGGAAAAGGTGTTTGACGACGTTCAGCCCTGGCGCCCCGACAACTACGATTCTCTTTCCGAGGAGGAGAAAAAGACTTACGACTACGAGTGGGTAGAACCGGGCGTTGCCGCCTGGAACTGGCTTGTATATCTCAATATTTCCGGGCAGGGCGATTATGCATTGCACAGACGGTATGTAGACCTTGCAGCGGAAATGGGTTGGAAATACGTATTGCTTGACGGCGGCTGGGACGACGGTTTAAACGTAAACGATTTTAAAAACTTTGTAAAAGAGGCAAACGACAAGGGCGTTAAAATTTTGGTATGGTGTCACTCGTTCAACGATTTTGCTTCGGGCAACGTATCAACCTTACAGCAAGGACTCGACCTCTGGAAGAGTTGGGGCATAAGCGGCATAAAAATCGACTTCTTTGACGGACAGTCGTCGGATAATCCCAAGTTCTTCGGCGAGGATACGGGAACTATAGATTGGTACGAGAAAATCTACCAAGAGTGTGCAAAGCGAGAAATGTTAGTCAACTGCCACGGGTGTAACAAGCCTACGGGCGAACGAAGAATTTATCCCAACGTAATCAACCGCGAGGCGATAAAGGGCAACGAAATGAAAGCCGTTTGTACGGCTTCCGAAACCGTGAACGAGCTGTTTGTTCGCAGGGTTGTAGGACCTAGCGATTTCACACCCGTGGTAAATCCTATCGGGTCGAATATGACTATGGCTTACCAAATGGCGCTTGCGGTGCTTTTGGAGAGCGGTACGCCTTCAATGGCGGATTTTGAATATGTTTATACTGATAGGCTCATAAAGGAATTCTATAAACATATTCCCTCCGTGTGCGACGACACTCTGTTCTTGGGCGGCGAACCCGACAAATATTATGTGGGCGCGGTGCGTTCCGGCGACGAGTGGTTCGTGGCGGGTGTTAACTCCATATTGCCCACTACGGCAAAGGTCGACTTCTCGTTCCTCGAAGACGGCGTGACGTACGAAGCGGAAATTTTTACCAACCACGCGACAGATATTAAAAAAGTCGAAAAGAAGATGATGCAAATTACCAAAGACGATATTGAATTTTTCAATATGATTAAAAACGGCGGTTTTGCAATTCGCCTTACCCCCGTTAAATAAAAAAATATAAGGAAGGAAAATTGCATGAAAAAGAAATTTTTAGGTATTTTAAGCGCGGCGCTTGCGCTGACTATGCTCTTTACGATAACGGCCTGCGGCGACAAGAACGACGGCGGAGATTGGTGGAAAACCACCGGTACGCTTGAAAAAAACGGCGACGAAATAGTGTTCAACGACGTGGGCTTGCGTCTGGCTTCTATAGTCGCGGGCGAAGATAAGGGCGCTTTAAGCCAAATCGTTGCTCAATTCAACGCCGAATATTCGGGAAAAATAAGGGTATCCATAACAACAGTCGGATATCAAAGCTTTGAAGATTATATCGCCCGCACCGTTACGCAGGGGGATAAATCTGCGCCCGATATAGTTATGGGGCACCAAAGTTCGGTTAAATCTTTCCTGGATTATAAAGTTATCCAACCCATAGACGTAGCTATGCAGGAAACGGGCGTTGAGTTCGACTTAAACGCCTTTTCCGCAGGCATCAACCAATATGCCGACGCAGGCACGGGCGACCATAATTTCGGCGTTACGGTAGACGCGGCGAGCATGGTTGTTTTCTACAATAAAGAATTGCTTAGCCGCTATTCCGAAACCGTTCCTTCCACCCGCGAAGAGCTCTTTGAAGTGTGCGAAGCATACGCAAAGGACACGGGCAATATCCCCATTACCTGGGATACGGGCAGCGACTTCTTTAACGAATTCGTTATGGATACGGCGGTGTTGCAAAACGGCGGTACGCTCTATAAGGACGATTACCGCGTGGATTGGTACGATAATACCGCCCAGCGCGAAATATACAAAAAAGCTCTGTCGTCTGTGCGAGAGTTCGTTACACATACGCCCAAGCTTGCAGAAGTAGGCGGCTCGGACGGTAGCGGATTGGGTAAATTCCGTGAAAACAAGACGCTGTTCTATATGACAGTGCCCTGGTCTTTCGAAACCGTATGTCAGGGCTATGCAGCGCAAAACGGCTGTACGGAAGAGGTCGCAATGACAGAAAAATTAGGCGCAACCTCCATAGCGGGTTGGTTTGCGTTGGATTCCACCAAGGATTATGCAAAGAAAATATATTGCGACGCTCATATGTTTAACCTCAGCAACAAGGTTACGGATATCACTCAAAAGGCGGCCTGCCTCGAATTTATGAAGTGGTTCACCTCCAATGCGAGCGCGGGTGCGCAGTGGGCGCGCGCGGGGCACGTAAGCATTTCTAACGTTATTAATGCGAGCGACGAATACAAAAACGACGTTGTGGTTGCTAACTTTATAAGCAAGTGGTATCCCGATATCGATATGCTCAACACCGTAGGCATAAACCCCTATTATCAGGAGCTTGTAAAGCAAATCCGCGCAATGATGAGCGAAGGGCTTTTGAAGAGCGATAACACGGGCGACGAGGAGCTTATCCGCACAAAACAAAACGAGTATAATTCCAACATAGCTTTGTGGGGCGGCGAATTATAAGGGGAGCCGGTATGGAAAAATATTTTATCGGGAACGGTGATGATATAATAGCTGAACGAAAACGCGCAAAGCGGCGCGAACAGGGATTTGCATTGGCAATGTTAAGCCCGTTCGTAATAATTTTCGTGCTGTTTTCCGTAATACCGTTCATAATGGGTTTCGCTTATTCGTTTATGCGCTATAACCCTTATGACTCCGGATACACGGCTTTCAACGGCTTTAAAAACTATGCTAACCTGTTCAATAACGATATCAATGTTTCCAGGCAGTTTTGGAATTCGTTTGCACCCATGCTCGTTTTCGACTTGGTTGCCGTGCCGTTGATGATGGTCATTCCGTTTATTCTCGCTTATTTCATAAATAAGCGCCCGCCTTGCTATAAATTTTTCAGGGCGTGCATATATCTCCCTTGCGTAGTTTCCATCTCCATAGTGGGAATCATGTTCGGCGAAATTTTTGCAAGTGACGCAACGGGACTTATCAACAGTTGGTTGGGAACGAATATCGACTGGTTGGGCGGCAAACCGTTCGAAAACGATATTTTGCGATGGGTGATAATTCTGCTTGCAAGTATTTGGGGTGGTGTGGGTAGCAATTTCGTAATTTTTTCGGGTGCGCTCAGGGACATTCCCCAATCCCTGTACGAAGCGTGTGAAATGGACGGCGGCGGGAAGTGGCAAAGTATTATCCGTGTAACTATCCCAAATATTCGCCCCGCAATTAATATCACGCTGTTTAACACGTTGATAGCCTTTTTAAACCTCTACGGTCAGCCGTTTGTATTGAATACTGTCGAAAATCAGGATATTTTCGTCTCACCGATGATGTTTATACAAAGTTATCTTTCCAACGGACTTGCTTATGCAAAGCAGACGGGGTATATCTGTGCAAGTGCGATAGTTTTCGGCTTGATTATTATGGTAATAAGTTTTGTTGAAAGGATGGCAGTGGAGGAAAGACATCCTGCGGCAAAACACGTTGCCGCGTGCAAGCGGTACAGCGATTTCAAGGTGCAGAGTTTAAAAGCTGCAAAAGGAGGCTGCAAATGAATTTCGTTAAAGCCAAAAGAATGTTAACCAAGTCGGAAAAAACCGCCCGTCGCGAAAAGACGATTTCGTTTATAGTTCTTTCAATAGCGTCCGTGTTTTTTCTGTTCCCGCTGATATATATGCTGGGCAATTCCTTTAAAACCGATCTGGATTTACAAATGAATCCCGGTGGAATATTTCCTTCGCCCGGACAGTGGACCATAGAACATTACTTGGGCTTCATCTCGGGCGACGGCGGGTTGGATCTGCTTCCCGCCTGGATGATCAATTCACTGTGGAGTTCGCTGGCAACGGTGGGCGTTACTCTGCTTTTGGATTTAATTACGGCCTATGCGGTGGTTTTTCTCAAATTCAAGGGCAAAAAAGTGTTTATGAATTTGTTGCTCGCTTGGATGGCTATACCCGGCGTTATAACTACCGCACCGTCGCTTACTTTGTTCAATATGCTCAGCAGCAACTTGCACATAGAGGGTTTTACGGCAACTTATGCGTATATTTATTTTTGGCTTATAATTCCCGGCTGTACGGGCATATACAATATGCTTTTAATGCGCAATTTCTTTCTGTCTATACCCAACGATATTATAGACAGCGCTAAGAGCGACGGGGCGGGACATTTCATTATTTTCAGAAAAATAGTCTGTCCGCTTGCAAAATCGACCATGATGCTCATAGTGCTGTTTACGTTTACGGGAGCTTGGAACAACTTAGTCTTGCCGCAGCTTTTAATGACGGGAAAAGATCCGTTTTACCAAACTATAACGGTTGCGCTTACGGGTTACACCGGCGGCAACGGGGTGAGCGCAAAGGGTGTAGAAATGGCTACGGGCGTGTTCGCATTGATACCCATATTCATAATTTTCCTTATTACGCAAAACAAAATGATAGACGGACTCGCGTCTACGGGAGTTAAGGGGTGATTTTATGAACGAAAATACTTCAAACGGCGAAACTTTTTTGTCTTTAAGACATCTTGAAAAGGTTTATCCCAACGGCGAAAAAGCGGTATACGATTTTAATCTCGATATCGCCAAAAACGAATTCATGGTAATTGTCGGACCTTCGGGCTGCGGCAAGTCAACCACGCTAAGAATGGTTGCGGGGCTTGAAGATATAACGTCGGGCGAAATATATCTCGGCGACGAACTTTTGAACTATAAGCCGAGCAAGGACAGACATATGGCGATAGTTTTCCAAAGCTACGCGCTCTATCCCCAGATGACCGTGTTCGACAACATAGCCTTTCCGCTGACGATAAATACTTACCCTGCGCCCGTTGTGAATACAGTGTTGTTAAGCTGTGCGCAGGCGAGGGAAATTATCGAGAGATTCGGGCTTGCGGGCATAAATGAAGCAATCGCTAAGGTAGACGCTCAAAAGCCTAAGTTCGGCGAAAGAGCTGAAAATCTTGCAACGCTGTTAAACGTAGTACTCGAAACCGCAAAACTAATTTTAAAGCTACACGGGTCGGTATCTGCGGACGATTGGAAAAACGTAGCGGATAAAGAGGACGGAATTCTTTCCGATTGGGAAGCAAAACTTTCCGAGACGGAGAGTGCGGAGCAGACAAAAATTAACGAAAGCGGCAAAAAACTCGACGGCGAGTTCTGCGAACTTTCCGAGGACGGCACGCGAAAGATTGTTCAGCGCAAGCTTACGCATTACGAAATAAAAACGCGCGTCTACGAAACGGCGGAGAAACTCGACCTTGCGCCTTATCTCGATAAGCTTCCTAAGGAGCTTTCCGGCGGGCAGATGCAAAGGGTTGCGCTCGGCAGGGCTATCGTTAAAAACGTTCCCATATTTATGATGGACGAACCGCTGTCCAACCTCGACGCGAAGCTTAGGCTCACCATGCGCAGCGAGATAGTAAAGCTCCACAACAAGATAAACGCGACTACAATTTACGTAACGCACGATCAGACCGAGGCGATGACGATGGCATCGCGCATAGTTGTTATGAGTCGCGGATTTATACAGCAAGTGGGTACACCCGAAGAGGTTTACAATGCCCCCGCAAATATTTTCGTCGCAAGGTTTATCGGGTCGCCTACTATGAATATGTTCGAAATGGAATTCGATAGAAGCAAAAAAATGCTCGTGTTTGGGGATTTCCGTTTGCCTGTTGAGAATGGATTCGAAGAGATATTCGATAAATTTTACGAATGCAAGTGCGCGGAGTTTTTGGCGATCAACGAAAATTTCGATAGCGCCGCACGTGAAAAAATTCTCAAATTACTTTCCGTAACGGGCGAGGGGAAAGGTGTAAAGAACAATTCCGCAAAAAAGAAAAACTTTGTCGTGCGCATGATAGAGTTTTTTAAAAACCTTGCCGCCAAGAAAACCGAGGAAGATCCCTGGCTTCAAGAACGTACGGTTGCGGCGAAAAAATTTGCTGCGCTGAAAGCCTATAAAGAAGACGGCAGAAAAGTATTTGTTGGTATCCGTCCCGAAAGAATAAAGATAGAAAAAGCGGAAGAGGGTAAAACCTATAAGAGCGCATACATCGTGCAGCCGGAGCTTACCGAGCTTTTGGGCGGGGAGTATAACGTCTATTTCGAATTTTGCGGCAAAAACATGATAGGTAAAATCGATGCGAAAGACAAGCTCGGGCAAAACGATAAAATTGCCGTCAGTTTTTCGGCGGACGATTTGTTCATATTCGACCCGATAACGGGCGACGTTATAAAATGAGAGTAAATACATGAGCCTTAAAAACGTAAGTCTTAAAAGTATAGCTTCTGAATTGGGTGTTTCCGTAAATACGGTTTCGCACGCTTTGCGCGATATGGACGACATTTCGGCTGAAATGAAGGAAAAAGTCGTAAGGAAAGCTATGGAACTCGGCTATATGCCCAATCGTGTAGCACAAAAAATGCACAAAGACGAAAGACCGTTGATCGCGATTTTGATAGATTCGTTGAGTAATCTGTATTTCAATACGTTTATCAACGAATTTATCAAGCTATTGCACCTAAAAAGCGAATATGATTTTATGCTTTTATATGCTTCTGAGCTAAATAAGGATACGATAAAGCAATGTATTTTGCAACGTGCCGATTTGCTCATTACGCATATGCCGTTTAAGAATGAAGTGTATGAATTTGCTAAATTGAATAACATTGTTATATTATTTGTCGGTAGCAGTATAAAAGAGGATGTGGTAGATAACGTAACGGTAGATAATTTTAAGGGTTGTATCCTTGCGGCGCATCATTTGGAAAGTTTTAAGGACGGAAACAAATATATCTACGTGGGTATCGATTACTTTCTTTCCGCACACCGCTATTCCATATTCAAAACGGAGTTACAGGAATTTGCGGGAGAAAGTGACGTGCGTATGTTTAATTACAGTAAAGAAGACATCTCCGTCCTCTATAAATATATAGAGGACGGTTTCCGTAAAATCTTTTTTTATAATGATATGCTCGCATACGAAGTAATGGCGAAGCTTGACAAAATTGTCGGAAGGGGTGGGATACGCAAGCTGTATCCCGATATACACATTGTGGGGTTCGATAAATTAAGCGGTTATGTATTTGGTTTTGAGGACATTGACAGTGTAAAAATCAACTTTTCCAAATTAGCCGAAGCGACTTTTAACGTTATGGAAAACCGTCTTGAAAAACCGGACAGTAAAATACAAAGGATTGTTTTACCCGTATCGTTACATTCAAAAAAGGAAACGTGAAAAATACAATATTTTTTAGCAAAGAAGGATAAATATATGAAACTTAAAAGAAAATTACCCGCCTATCCGATTTTTTTAAAAGACCCGAATTTTTCGCTTTGGAGCGTAACAGAAAGGCTCAATGCCGCAAACCTTCAAACCTGGTACGGAGAAGAGAAAAAAATTTACGGCTTTATCAAAACCGACGGCAAAATATATTGCTTTATGGGCGACGCCGCCAAATGGTACGGCTGCGTTAAAAATGCCGAACAAACTTACATAAACGTGACGGCGTTTTCTACTGAATACGAATTTGAAGTCGGCTCGGCTAAATTAAAGGTACGCTTTGTTTCGCCCCTTCCGCCCGACGATTTGGCTTTACTTTCCATGCCCGTTTGCTATATGGAGTATGAAGTAGAGGGAGGAAAAGACGTAAGCGTATACCTTTTCGCAGGCAGGGAGCTTGCGTGCAATAAGTCTCATCCGGATAAACGTATACGCAGTATTGCGGTAGCGTCGGACGGATTCGAATACGCGGTGTTCGGATTGAAAAAGCAGCTTCCGTTGTCGAATAACGACGATGCGATAGGCGCCGACTGGGGCTATTGGTATCTTGCGGGCGAAAAAGCGTATGCGCTTGACGGAGACGATTTAAGAAATTTTGTTTCTACCGGAAAAACGCAGTTTGTCAATAACGGCGAGGACAGGTACATAGGCGCATCTGCAAGCAAGCCGCAGGGGCGGATTGCGCTTGGATATGACGATATTGTTTCCATAGATTATTTCGGGGATTTTTTAAAGGGGTACTATCTTAAACGTTATAAGATAACCGACGCCCTTAAATACGTATGGGATAACGGCGACAAAATCAATGCCGAACTTTCAAAGTTCGAAAACGGATTAAAAGCCCGCACCGAAAAGTACGGGACGGAATATCTTAATATTTTATATGCTTCTTTAAGACAGAGCGTGGCGGGGCATAAACTCGTTGAAGATAACGCGGGGAACGTTTTGTTTCTTTCCAAGGAGTGTTATTCCAACGGCTGTATGGCTACGGTAGACGTAAGCTATCCGTCTATGCCGCTCTATCTTGTTTACAATGCGGAGCTGGTAAAAGGTATGCTTCGTCCTATTTTCGCGTTTGCAAAAATGCCGATCTGGAACTGCGATTTCGCCCCGCACGACGTAGGCACTTATCCCGCTTGCTGCGGACAGATTTACGGGTTGAAAAATCTGGGCAGCCTTACCTATCGCATATACGGCGACGGCGACACGCGTTTCCCGTTTTATATGTTGCCTGCAAGCGCCGATATATATGATTTCGAATTTCAGATGCCGGTCGAAGAGTGCGCGAATATGATTATAATGTTGCTTGCATGCTTCCGCGCGGACGGCGATTTGTCGTTGTATAAAGAAAATAGCGGACTTACCGCAAAATGGGTGGAGTATCTCGTGAAATACGGATTGAAACCCGAAAACCAGCTTTGCACGGACGATTTTGCGGGGCATCTGGCAGACAATATCAATCTTGCCATAAAGGCTACGGTAGGCATTGCGGCGTATGCCGAATTATGTCTTGCCGCAGGAAAGCAGACGGAGCATAAAAAATACCGTAAAATTGCCGAATCTTATGCGGCGGAAATTATTGAGTTCGGCAACGGGTTTACCCACTTGCCGCTTACCTGGAATTCGGGCGAGCAGACTTTTTCCTTAAAATACAATCTTGCGTTCGATAAGATTTTGAAACTCGGACTTTTCCCGCAGAGCTTTTTGGAAAGGGAAATAGACTATTATCTCACAAAAATCGAAAAATTCGGCGTGCCTCTCGACTCGCGCGAGGATTATTCCAAGAGCGACTGGATTATGTGGGTGGCAAGCCTGACGGACGACGAAAATAAGCGTTCGGTATTTATAAAGTGCATAAGCGATTTCCTCGAGCAGTCGCCCGGGCGGGTTGCTTTCAGCGACTGGTTCGACGTAAAAAGCGGAGAATTTTTCCAGTTCCGCGCACGCACCGTGCAGGGCGGCAACTTCATTTTGCTTTTAAACGAAGGACTTTGATATGGAAAAAATCACGGTTAAAGATCTATCATATAAAGAAAAACTGCGGCTTTTGTGCGGCGACGGATTTTGGCATACCTCGGATTTGGACGGGAAACTGCCAAAAATCAGGGTGACCGACGCTTCTATGGGTGTAAGAATGCCCGATGAAAACGGTAAGGACATTCCTTCGGTTGCGTATCCGTCGCTGCAAGTGCTTGCAAATACCTGGAATACGGACGTTGTACGCAAATATGCCGAGTGTGTTGCGGACGATTGTCTTGACGCAGGCGCTGACGTATTGCTTGGTCCCGGGGTAAATATCAAACGCAGTCCGCTATGCGGGCGCAACTTCGAATATTTTTCGGAGGACCCTTATCTTGCGGGTATAATGGCAAGGGAATACGTTTCCGCATTGCAGTCGGAGGGCGCGGCGGCTTGCGTAAAGCATTTTTGCTGTAATAACCTCGAATATAACCGTATGCGTCAATCGAGCGAAGTGGACGAGCGCGCTCTGCGCGAAATTTACTTAACGCCTTTTGAAATCGCAATGCAGGCGAGACCTAAGTCGGTTATGTGCTGTTACAATAAAATCAACGGAGTGCAGGGCTCGGAAAATGCGTTCGGGTTTAAAATCCTGCGCGAAGAGTTCGGGTTCGAAGGACTTATCATGTCCGACTGGGATGCTGTGTACGATCGTGCCAAAGCTGCAAAGGCGGGGCTCGACCTTGAAATGCCCTTTTCCGAAAAGAACTATCAAAAGCTCGTTTCCGACTTTGAAAACGGGATTATTTCCGAGCAGGAAATCGATGCCTGCGCTCAGAGAGTGTTAGACTATATCTACGGTGTAAAAGAGCTTTCAAAGGAAAAAAAGCGTAAGTATACGCTTGAAGAACGCATTTCCTTTACGCAGACGGTTGCGGAAGAGGGAGTTGTGCTGTTGAAAAATAACGGCGTCCTGCCCGTAAAGAAAGGGCTTAGTGTGTCTTTGTGCGGACAGTTTGCCAGACCAAACGGCGAAATCGACGTTTGCGGAGGCGGTTCAGGGCGGGTTACGCCTTTAAGTCTTCCTTACGATATCCCTAAAATTTTCAAAGAAATTCACGACGGGAAGTCGATATATGAACCTGCGTTTATCTACGGCGTATCGCACGCGGGGCACAATCCCGGGCGTGCCGCAGACAATGCCGCCGCGTGCGACGTGAATATAGTGTTTGCCGGTACGGGCGCCGCCGTTGAGGGCGAGAACGGCGACAGGGCGTATATGGGGCTTCACCCCGTGCAGATACGCGCCATAAAAGATACGGCGCGCATCAACCCGAATACGGTAGTCGTGCTTTTTGCGGGTTCGCCCGTGGATATGAGCGAGTGGATAGACGACGTAGCCGCCGTAGTATATGCGGGTTTCTTGGGTGAACGTTGTGGTGAAACCGTCGTAAACGTTTTAACGGGCAGGGTAAATCCGTCGGGAAAACTCACCGAAACATTCCCCGTCCGCTATGAGGATACCCCGGCGGCAAATTCCTATACAGACTGTAAAGTTACAGTTTACGAAGAGGGGATTTTCGCTGGATACCGTTATTACGACGAATACGGAGTTCCCGTGCTGTTTCCGTTCGGACACGGTCTGTCCTATTCCGAATTTAAGTACAAAAACTTAAATATTGCAGCAGACGGAGAAAAGGTAACGGTTTCGTTCGAACTCGGAAATACTTCGGCGACAGACGGAAAGGAAGTCGTTCAGGTTTACGTCGGTGCTAAAAGCTCGTGCGCAAGCCGCCCCGTAAAGGGATTAAAGGCTTTTGCCAAATACTCAATAAAGGCGGGCGAAAGTGTAAAAGCTAAGCTCGAACTCGATAAATCGGCGTTTTCCTACTGGTCTTATCAAAGCGGGAAAAGGCAAACGGAGGACGGAATCTACGAAATTCTCGTAGGCGCTTCGTCCGCGGATATCCGCCTTACGGGAAAAATCAAAATCGAAAACGGAGAATTAAAAGAGATTTAAACCCTATGAACAAAAATATTTTAATTTTCGAAAATTTCAAAACCAACTCCGCGGGAATATGGTATTTCGTGCCGGAAGGCGTATTTAAAAAGGGTAAGCCCTGCAAGGGCTTCGGCAGCATAAAATACGTCGAGGGCTCGGTATACTCGGGCGATATATATTACGACGGGAAAAACTTCGAAAAACTCGGGTACGGTCAGCAGGATTTTACGCTGTCGACGCTGAGCTCTTGCGGGGCGGTATCCTCAGACGTGCTCTATAAGTACGTCGGGAAATTCGATTACAGAAAAACGGACTGGATTTACGGAAACGGCGTAATGTATTATAAGGGCGCTGACGGTAAACCCACGCATTTCAGAAAAGCTTTCTTTTCGGGGTTGTCGGTCATAGGCGAATACAGGGGCGAGTTTAAAGAGCCGCTTTTGGAGGGATACACTCCCGAAATGGAATTTTTCTGCGAATGGAAAAATATGAACGCGGAAACGACAATAAAGAGAGTATGCGAAAGGTATACAAACGCCGAAAACGCGGACGTGCTGTTTATAGGGGATTCTTATTTCGAGCTTGCCGAAGCGCAGGACTATGCGGGCGGCAACAAGTTTTCAGCCTTTTTCCCCGAAAGCTATGCAAACGCGGGCATAGGCGGTTCTACTTTCGGAGATTGGCTCGGTTATCTGCCGCGCTTAAAGGGATTGCCGCAGTTTAAAAAAATAGTAGTCAACCTCGGCTTTAACGATTTGCACTCGACCGGAAGCGATGAAAAAACGGTTTATCATTATACTGAATTTTTGAATCTTACAAAAAAAATTTTTCCGAAAGCGCAGATCTATATTATTAAAACGGTACATGCGCCGAATTTCGGCGAGCATAAAGGATTGGAAGACGCGTTTAACGAAGCGCTTGAAAATTCGGCGGAACGGTTCGGGGTTAAAGTCGTGGATTGGAACGGGTTGATTGCGGAAAGCGGCGAAAGCTGTTTTCATAGCGACGGCGTTCACCCAAACGAACACGGGTACGGTATCTTTCGCGAATTTTTAAAGAGTTTTCTTAAATAGGACGTTCTGCGGCTTCCCCGTGTAATTCGGGAAGCCGTTTGTAATCGAAACAATGCAAATAAAAATTTAAAGGACAAAAAACATGGAACAAATTATTTCGGGCAACATTCGGGTACAGCTGTTAAGCGGGAATATTATCCGTATAGAATACGGCAAAGACGGTAAATTTTGTAACGAAAACACTTTTTTCATCCCCGAAAGGGAACAGTATGCAGATACTTGCGTAGCTTACTCGGAGAACGAGAACTTAGTTTGCTTCGGCGACTACGAATTGTACATACCGGAAAACGCAAAAACTCTTTCGGGCGTAAGGCTTAAAAAGAACGGAAAAAGGGTGTATACTTATAAAAAGATAAAAAACAGCGGCGAGCTGCCGCCTCTATATAAAACTCCCGAAGTGTTCGCGATATCGGATACCCCGCGAATCACCCTCCCCGAGGGCGGATATTCGTCGGAAAGAAAGGGCGAATATACCGTTGAAGAAAACGTAGAAGATATATATTTATTGCTTTGCGAAAAGGACGCAAAGCTTTTGAGAAAACTGTACGTAGAATTAACGGGTAAACCTGAGCTCGTTCGCCTTTCCACGCTCGGCGGGTGGAACAGCAAATACTACGCGTACACCGAAGAGGAGGCGAAACAGCTTATATTAGATTACGAAAAGCACGACGTGCCTTTGGACGTAATGGTTATAGACACCGACTGGCGCTCCTGCGAAAACGGCTGGGGCTACGATATAAACACAAAGCTTTTCCCCGATATGAAAAGGTTTTTCGACTTTGCGCATTCGCACGGCGTGGAGGTAATGTTCAACGACCACCCCGAGCCCGTAAACGGCGCGCAGGTTTTCGCGCCCGAGGAAATAGAGTACAGAGAAAGAAATTTGCAGTCTTTAATGCAAAAAGGGCTGGATATATGGTGGTACGACAGAAATTGGGTCACCCGTCTTATACCCCCTACCGAAAGCGTGCGGTGGGAAACCTTCGGGCTGTATCTGTTTGAAGATATTACGAGGCATTATTACCAGGACGCAGCCGGGGATAAAGCAGTTTACCGTCGTCCCGTAATAATGGGCAACATTGTTAATATCCTCAACGGAACGTATGCGGGCATAACCGACAGCGCAAGCCATAGGTATTCCATACAGTGGACGGGGGATATAGACAGTTTGCCTAATTTCCTTGCACAGGAGATAGACAGCCTGATTAAGTGCGGAGACAACGCTATTCCCTATATGAATTCGGATTGCGGCGGCCATTTGGGCAATCCCGATAAAGAGCTGTTTATCCGTTGGATGCAGTACGGCGCATTATCCCCCGTATTCCGTCCGCACTGTACTAATTCGGTCGAACGCACGCGCGAGCCGTGGGCGTACGATGACGAAACGCTTGATATAGTTCGCGATTACAATAATTTAAGGTACAGGCTGTTGCCCGTAATTTACAAAAGCGCCTATAACGCATACGAAACGGGCGAGCCGATTTTCAAAGCGTTGGGCTGGGAGTATCCCGAAGATAAAAAAGCGTTAAAAATTAACGACGAGTATATGCTCGGCAACGATATATTAATCAAACCCGTTGTCGGTGCTTTGTTCGGCGTAATCGAAGAAAAATATTTTACGAGTCCCATATCAGCCGTTTACTATAACGGCAGAGAGCTGAAAGGCGAACCGATAGCAACGGCAGAGTATCAAAAACTCGATATCAATCTTGCGCACGTTTCGCCTGAAAAGGGCGTGCCCGTGTACGATTTTTCAGCGAGATTTAAAACAAGCGTCAAATTCGGCAAAGACAAAAAACTTTTCTTGCGGAGCGACGACGGGGCTACGGTATGGATTGACGGCGTAAAGGTGCACGAGGATAAAACTACCCACCCCGCAATGTTTTTTTCGCTGGGGACTGTTCAAAAGGATATAGAGCACTTTATCGAAATAGAATATTTTCAGGCGGACGGCGAAGCTGCCATAGGGCTTTATTGCGATACGGATAGCGATAAAACCGAAATTTATCTGCCCGAGGGAAGGTGGTTGGACGCGTTCGGCGGAAAAATTTATGACGGCGGGAAAAGCGTTCGACGGGCGTACGGCTTGTACGAAATGCCGCTCTTTGTTCGGTCGGGCGCGCTTATTCCGCTTGCTTATGAGGCGAAGAACACAAAAGAACAAAAATGGGATAAGCTCGTTTACGATTTCTATCCCGATAAACAGTCAACCGACAGAGGATATTTATACGAGGATGACGGTGAAACTACGGCTTACAAACTCGGGCGGTTCAGAAAGAGCGCATACGAGGCGCGTTACAGTTCAAGCGAGAATGCCTTTATAATTAAACTTTGCGCCGCAGAGGGTGAATTTTCGGGCGAAAGAGCCTGCATTATGCGCGAAATCACGCTCAAATATCATTTGTTAAAAGGCGTCGACGACGTTAAAAAAGTCACCGTAAACGGTGAAGAGTACGGTTTTAAAAAATTTAAAAAGAGCGCGGCATTCCCGCTTAACACAGGCGAAACCGCACCGGACGGCGGCGTAATTTCTCTTTCCTTACAAATGCATTTAAAAAAAGACTGCATAATCGTATTTTATTTGTAAGCGTTCGGTTAACGGTGACAACAGGAGTTGACGTATGATTACTTTTGACAAAAAACAAAGCGTCGTAAAGTTGAGTAACGGCAGTATAAGCTATTGGATTTATATTAATCGGGAAGGATATCTTGAAACTGTCTATTTCGGTAAGACGGTAAAGGATTTTGATATTTCGCTTATACGAGTGACGGGCGGAGTCGAAAGTAATATTTTCAGTATTAACCAGAAAAGGGAAATCGCTTATATCGACCGATATAAAGAGGGAATAGCCCCCGTCGAGTTGTCCGTTCACGGACGCAGGGATAAACGCGACGCGCCGATTGTTATACAGCGCGAGAACGGTAGCTTGGTTACCGATTTTATTTACGTTTCGCATAAAATATTCGACGGTGCGGTGCAATTGGATAATTTGCCGTGCGCACACGGCGATAACTGCCAAACGGTTGAATTTTTGCTTAAAGAGCGTTCGCAGGAAATTTATCTTAAACACCGCGTTACGATTTTCGACGATAAAGATATCATCGTTAAAAATTTTGAAATAATCAATAAAACGGGTCGTGATGCGGTAATAAAGCGGGCTATGTCCATGCAGCTCGATTTGCCGAGAAGAAATTTTACTATAAATCATTTCTGCGGCCGTTGGGCGGAAGAACGTACTCGCGTGGAAAATGCGGTTACGGACGGTGTGTTTGAAATTTATTCGAATTTGGGAACTTCCTCTGCCGAGGAGAATCCGTTCGTATTTTTAAAAGGCGAAAACGCCGATTACGACCACGGAGAGGTAATAGGGTTTAATCTCATATACAGCGGAAATTTCAAATTCAGGCTTCTTTCCGATTGGTATAAAGGCACGCATATCACCTACGGCTTAAACGACGAAGATTTCGGGTGGATTTTAGGAGACGGCGAAAGTTTTGTTTGCCCGCAGGCGCTTATTTCGTACTCGTATTGCGGCATAGATAAAATGAGTCAGAATTTTCATTCGTTCGTTAGGGAAAATCTTATAACGTATCAGTTTGATAAAGAATATAAACCCGTGCTTTTTAATTCGTGGGAAGGCTGTTTGTTCGATTTCACTACTGAAAGTATTATTTCGTATATAGACGATTCGGCAAAGGCGGGCGCGGAACTGTTTGTCCTGGACGACGGCTGGTTCGGACGACGTGACGACGATACGGACGGACTCGGAGATTGGACGGTAAATAAAAGCAAACTCGATTTACATCGCATAATAAAACACTGCCATAATTTGGGAATAAAATTCGGTATTTGGTTCGAGCCGGAAATGGTAAACTACAATTCCGATTTGTACAAAGCTCACCCCGAATACGCGCTGTGCGACGACGGTGAAGATATTCACGTTATGCGGCATCAATTTCATTTGGATTTTTCCAACCCTCAGGCGATTGACGCAATTTATAAACAGATAAAGACCTTTTTGAAAGAATATGAAATCGATTATATCAAATGGGATTATAACAGACGCGTTTACGAACATTCTTCAACCCGATTGGGCGAGAAGCGGCAGGGAGAAGTGTACCACAGAATAACGCTCGGATATTATTCGCTCATTTCCCGCATTGCAAAAGATAACCCGAAGATAATGATCGAGGGCTGTGCGGGCGGAGGTTCGCGGTTCGATTTGGGCACGCTTTATTATTGCCCGCAGATTTGGACGAGCGATGAAAGCAATCCCGTAAGGCGAAGCGTTATCAATTACAATACTTCGTTGGGCTATCCGCTCTCATGTATGGCTACGCACGTCAACGACTGTAAATTGATGAATTACGAGCAGAAAAGTCTGTTTGCGTTGTTCGGAACGTACGGTCTCGAAATGAATCCCGGCCTGTTGACGGATGATGAAAAAAGAACGCTTTCAAACACGGCAGAGCTATATAAAAAGTACCATAAGGACGTAATAGAAAACGGAACGCTGTATCATCTCGCGTCGCCTCAGACGGATAACTGGTATATTATGCAATGCGTAAATTCTTCAAAAACCTGTTCGCTTGTTTTGTTGATGAATTTATTACACGAAAAAGAGTGTTTCCGATATCTGAAACTTAAAGGGCTCGATCCGGATAAAAGATATAAGAACAATTTTGATGGTTGCGCTTTTTACGGAGATTATTATATGAACGTCGGATTTAATTTTTCGGGCGTTTGGCGCGATGAGTTTGACTGCAAGTTGCTCATATTGGAAGAAGTCGAAACCGAGGAGTGATATACGGAGGCTGTTAAATGCAGGCGGAAAGAATAGATTTATATAGGTATTTTAATTTGAAGCGCATAAGCGGGCACGGCGGATATTTAGACATCTATGCGCCGTTTGAAGTTTCGGAGATAAAGCCCAAGCTTCGTCCGGCTATGCTGGTAATGGCGGGCGGTGGGTACTCCTTTGTTTCCCGTCGGGAAAGCGCGCCCGTCGCTTTTAAATACGTCGCAAACGGATATTGTGCGTTCGTGCTGGATTACAGCGTAAATACGGCGTATCCCGTACCGCTCGTCGAAGCGTGTATGGCGATAGCGTATATACGCGAAAACGCTTCAAAGTACCGCGTGGATAAAAATTTAGTAGCGGCAGTAGGCTTTTCTGCAGGGGGACATCTTGCGGCTATGCTTGCAAATATCTGTGACGAAAAGGAAGTAGTCGAAATATTGGGCGATAGAGCTCAAACGGCAAAATTAAACGCCGTAGTGCTGTCCTATCCCGTCGTTACCATGGGGCGGTTCGCGAACGAATTCAGTCGCAATATTATTACGGGCAACAATCCCGATTTGTATGAAAAACTTTCTATGGAAAAACGCGTAACGGCAGACAGCGTTCCCGCATTCATCTGGCATACGTTCGAAGACGACTGCGTGCCCGTCGAAAATTCTTTCATGCTTGCGGAGGCATACAGACGGGCTAACGTGCCGATATCGCTGCATATTTTCGAAAAAGGTTGGCACGGATTAAGTTTGTGTAGTGAAGAGGTAAACGATCAAACCGCAGCTGAAATTCAACTTGAATATATCGGAAAATGGTTTGAATTGTCTTTGGATTGGTTAAAAGCGCGAGGTTTTTGCGTAAAAACAGCGGAAAAATAGTAAACAATATAAAGGAGATGCGACAATGAAAGACATTTTTATCGGCGCGGCATATTATCCCGAAATGTGGGACGAGGCGGAGGTTAATAAAGATATAGCGCGTTGCAAGGAGTTAGGCATAAACTGTTTGCGCGTCGGCGAATTTGCCTGGGGAAAAATGGAACCCGAAGAGGGTAAATTCGTTTTTTCATGGCTTGAAAACGTCGTGAACAAACTTTACGAAAACGGAATTTATACAGTGATGTGCACGCCTACCTGTACCCCGCCGAGATGGATGTTGGACAAGTATCCCCAAATGCGCAGGGTGACGCCTGATAACCAAAGACAAAACGTATCAAGCCGTTGCCACGTTTGCAAATCCTCTTACGTTGCCCGCGAAAAAAACGCGCTCATAGTCGAAGAGATGGCAAAGGTTTTTGCGGGGAATAAGGGGATAATAGGTTGGCAGATAGATAACGAACTCTATCCCTACCAGGACGGTTGCTTTTGCGAAAACTGCAAAAAAGGGTTTAGAAAATATTTAAAAGACAAATACGGCGCTCCCGAAAAATTAAACAAAACGTGGGGAATGACGCGCTGGTCGTTGGAATATAATTCGTTCGATGACGTGCAACCTCCGTATCCCGACGAGTGGAGGCATCCGTCGCTCAGAAAGGCGTGGTGGGATTACCAATGCGGGCTTATATGCTCGTACGTAGACGAACAGGCGGAAATTTTACGGAAATACGGCTGTAAAAATATAGGTACGGACATGATGCCCGACGATTTATTGGATTATTATGCCGTAAATAAAAAGCTCTGCGTGGTTCAGTACAATCACTACGATACCGCGGACAGGCTGTACACAAACGCTTTTGCATACGATTTTTTGCGTTGTGTAAAAGATAAGCCGTTTTGGGTAACGGAAACGCAAGTCGGTTGGAACGGAAGCGAATACGCCGATAACGGCTACCGTCCCGAGGGAAATTGTTATGCCAATACCTTGCTGCCGTTTGTAAAGGGTGCGGAGATGAATTTATATTGGCTCTTTCGTACTCATCCGAATGGGCACGAACTCGGACACGGCGCACTGTTTTCTTCGGCCGGCAGAAGTTACAGGGTAACGGAAGAGGTGAAAAAAGCTGTCGATGATTTGAAAAAGTGTGAAAAATTCCTTACCGAAACCAAAATCAAAAGCAAGATTGCGTTGCATTTTTCTTCGACTTCGGCAATCAACTTTAAAGTTGCGCCGCTTGTTAAAAATTTCGATTACCGCCAAACGATTATCGATAAATATCATAAGGCGCTCCGCCATTACAACGTAGACGTCATTGACACGCCGCACGGTCTGGACGATTACGAGGTAGTAATCTCGCCCTTCCTTTCTACGGCGGACGAAAACGACTTTAAAGCTCGCATTATAGATTGGGTGTATAATGGCGGAATTTGGATAGTCGGACCGATGACTGATATTATGGATGGTAACGTAAGCAAGTACACGGACGCTCCGTACGGATTTTTGGAGGAGCTTGCGGGCGTATATACAAAATATCAAAAGCCGATAGATAACGACGTGTTTAAAGCAAAATGGAGCGATGGCGAAACATGCTCCGTAGGCGGGTGTTTCGACGCTTACGAACGTAAAGAGGGAACAAAGAGCCTTGCGACTTATTCCGAATGCGAATTTGCGCCCCTTTCGGTCATAACAGAAAGGATGGTGGGGAAAGGTAAGGTCATTCTTACGGGAAGCGTTGTTTCGGAAAAAGATTTGTTAAAGCTTGTAAACAGGAAGCCGATCGCCGAAGCAAGCAACAATATCGTGCTTGTCGAGCGTTGCGGCGGCTCTTACGGAATTATAGCGGTAGAGATAGAAAATAAAGACGGATATATAGTTTTAGACGGAGATTATAACGACCTGATATCCGGCAAGCGGTTTTGCGGAAGGGTTGATATAACTCCATACGAAGTATTTGTATTCGTTAAAATTAAGATGGGAGCATAAAATGAAAATATTAGTAACGGGCGGAGCGGGTTATATCGGCTCACATACCTGCGTCGAATTATTGAAAAGCGGCTACGGCGTAGTTGTCGTGGATAATCTCTCCAACTCGTGCGAAGAGAGCGTTAAAAGGGTAGAGCAAATCACGGGCAAACCCGTTGCGTTCTATAATGCGGACGTGCGGGACAAAGCCGCGCTCGACAAAATTTTTACCGAACATAAGATAGACCGGGTCATCCACTTCGCAGGCTTAAAAGCCGTGGGCGAATCTTGCGCTAAACCCGTCGAATATTACGACAATAACCTCAACGGCACGCTCGTGCTGTTGCAGGCAATGCGCGAACACGGCTGCAAGAAAATCGTGTTCTCCTCTTCTGCAACGGTATACGGCGACCCCGAAGTATTGCCCTTGACCGAAGAGTGTAAGACGGGCGGTACGACCAACCCCTACGGCACGAGCAAGTACTTTCAGGAGATAATGTTAAACGACGTATACAAAGCCGATAACGAATGGACGGTGGTGCTGCTCCGATATTTCAACCCCGTGGGCGCGCACGAAAGCGGACTGATCGGCGAGGATCCGAAAGGCGTTCCCAACAATTTAACGCCCTTTATCGCAAAGGTGGCGATAGGGGAACTCAAAGAGATAGGCGTATTCGGCAACGACTATCCCACGCCCGACGGCACGGGCGTGCGCGATTATATCCACGTCGTAGACCTCGCAAAGGGACACGTTGCGGCGATAGATAAAATAGAAAAGAACGGCGTATATACCTACAACCTCGGCACGGGGGTAGGGTACAGCGTGTTGGACGTGATTCGCGCATTCGAAAAGGCGTGCGGGCATAAACTTTTGTACGTAATCAAACCCCGCCGTGCGGGCGATATTGCGGCGTGCTATGCCGACGCAAGCAAGGCAAAGAAAGAGCTGGGTTGGGAGGCAAAGCTGGGTATCGACGAAATGTGCGCCTCTCTCTGGAACTGGCAGACGAAGAACCCCAACGGATATAAAAAATGAACGATATATTAAAGAGAGCGGAAGAGCTGACCGCCTACGCAAAAGCGCATCTGGAATTAGACGAACGGGACGGGTTTTATGTAAAGAACCGCCTGTTGGAAATATTGCAGAATTGTGAGAATGAAGAGCTTTCGGAAGAGGCAGACGAGGTATACGGCGTACTTTCGCTGTTGCCGTCCGCAATCAACAGGCGCTTTTCCGAAATCTATCAAGAGAGCGGAAGCAAAGCGGCGACGGACTGGTTCTATAATTATTGCGTACATAATGAATACGTCAAAAATATGGAGTTTTTGGGCAAGCTCTTAAACAAATCGCACGAATCCCTTTCCAAGCTATACGAAGTAACGGGCAGGGAGCTGGACGCGTTGGCGTATGCCGCGCAGGAGCATCCCGCCTGCGCAGGTTCGCGTATGACGGGCGGCGGTTTCGGCGGCTGTACCATATCGCTCGTTAAAACGGCGGAAGTGGAAGATTTTAAGAACGTCGTACTTGAAAAATACGAAAGGGCGACGGGATACAGAGCCGGGTGTTACAAAGCCGACGTTTCAGACGGCATTACGGTAGAGAAATTATGATAACTAAAACATTATTTGATAACTATAACGGCAAAGCTGTTCATCTATATACGATATCCAATGACGAAATGTCCGTTGGCGTATTAGACTTCGGCGGCATACTAAACTTTATTAAAATCAAAACGCCCAAGGGCGAAAAGAATATCCTTGTCGGCTACGACTGCGTGCAGGGTTACCTGAGCAGTCATTCCTACTGCGGTTCAACGGTGGGCAGGGTAGCCAACCGCATCGCGGGCGCAAAGTTCACCCTTGACGGAAAAGAGTGGCATATATCCCCCAACGAAAACGGAAACTGTCTGCACGGCGGCGAGCAAGGCTTCGATAAACGCTTTTACGAAGCGGAAACGGACGGCGATACGCTTACGCTCTCGCTTGTAAGCAAGGACGGCGATATGGGCTTCCCCGGAAATCTTCATTTCAAAGCCGAGTTTACGCTCGAAGGCAGGTCTCTAACCATTAAATATTACGGCATCAGCGATAAAACCACGTTGTTCTCGCCCACCTGTCACGCCTATTTCAATATGAACGGCGGTGGCGAGGTGATGGGTAATCTCCTTAAAATCAACGCGTATAATTACACGCCCGTGGACGAACAGCTCATTCCTTTGGGAAGAACAGAGAGCGTAAAGGGGACACCGCTCGACTTCACGGAGCTGAAAAGAATAGGTGAGGACTATGTAAAGTTAGGCGGTAAGACCTACGACCACAATTTCTGCCTGAATAACAGCCGCGCCGTAACAGCGGTAGGCGAGAAGAGCGGCATAAAAATGGAAATGCAAACAGACCTTCCGGGACTGCAACTGTATGTCGGCAAGCCTGCCGCATATAACGGCAAGGGCGGCGGTTGCGGGTTCTGCTTGGAGCCGCAATATTATCCTAATGCGGTGAACGTGGAAGGCTTTGAAACGCCGATATTGAAAGAGAACGAAGAGAAACATCATTATATAAATTTGCTTTTTGATTGTATGGAGGAAACGAACAATTAAACAATATAAGTAAAGGAGACACTAAGGATGACAGGCCCAAAGAAAAAAGTAAAGGCAATCACAGACGGATATTTTTAACAGATTTACCGCAGTAACCGCAGCACACTTTGTTTTTTAATAAGTAGACGACATTCGGTTTATGTTTACCGTGTTTATTGCTGTCTATTTTGCTTTTTACGGCATCGAAAATTTCTTGGGGAACAATACATGGGTACATATTTGTGAAAATTTCATCGCCGTGTACTCCGTTGTATTTTTCGTTGGCAAGCAGATGATACACGGTGTTCCTTGCAAAAGGTTTTCCGCGATATAGAATACCTTTTTCATGTAGTTCTTCAATAATCTTTTTTACGAGTTTGCCAGACGCGCATTCATTAAACATCCATCTGACAACTTTCGCTTCGTCTTCGTGTATAACAACTTTCTTGTTTTCTACTCGGTAGCCAAATATGATAAAGCCGCCGGTGAAGGTTCCTTTTTGCCTACTTTCGTTCATTCCGCGCTTAACTTTTTGAGATAATTCCGCCGAATAATATTCCGCCATGCCTTCAAGTAAACTTTCGAGGATAATTCCTTCGGGTGTATCCGGAATGTTTTCCATGCAGGATATGAGCTTTATACCGTTGTCTTTCAACGTTTTTTTGTGCATAGCCATTTCATATTTGTTACGGCTGAATCGGTCTAATTTGTAAACCAGCACAAAATCCCAAGCCTTTTTGTCGCTGTCTTTCATCATCTGCTGAAAGGCTGCGCGGTTGTCGTTCGTGCCTGTAGTGGCTCGGTCTATGTACTGATTTACGATTAAAATATTGTTACGCTCGGCATAGTCGTTGCAAACGCGGACTTGTCCTTCGATGGACTGTTCCGTCTGTCGATCGCTGCTGTACCTCGCGTAGAACACCGCAGTTTTCATTGCAAACCTCCTTTTTTGAGAGCAGTTTATAAGTCAAAGGGGCAAGGTTTCTTGCCACTTTGAAAAAATTTTCTGCTCTTTTCGTTTTTTCTTGCTTTGTCTTTCGACAGCCTCCGCCAATCAGGAAAAGGCGCAGCCGGTCAAGCTGTTTTAGAGGTTGAAAGTTTTTCGGTAAAAAAATATTGCCGTATAGGTTGTTCTACTTTGAGGTTTACGCTATATTTTTTTGGCTTGACAGCAAGACTTTTTCTGATACACAAAAGAAAAGAAAACTGTATTTTGTGGGGTTGGCATATCCTATCCTTGCGGCATTGTTGCCGGAGGGCTGGAGCTGTGAGATCTGTATCGAGACGATCGAAGATATACCGTTTGACACAGATGCGGACGTCATCGGGATCGGCGGCATGGGGCATGCGGCAAATCGCGGAAAGGATATCGCATCGGAATTCAAAAAGCGCGGGAAGATCGTTTTTATGGGCGGGCCCATGGTCAGCCTCGTGCCCGATCTCGCGAAACAGTTTTGCGATTCCGTGATGATCGGCGATTCCGAAGAGACCATGGCGGAATTGTGCCGCGACCTCGAAAGGGGAGAATTGAAGCCGTTTTATAATAAGCCGCTCACTTCGCTGTCCTATCCGCTGCCGAGGTACGACCTCGTCATACATAAAAAGATCGGCGATTTTTTACCCGTGCAGGCGGGCAGGGGATGTCCCAACAGCTGCAAATTTTGTTCGATCTATTGTATCTATCGGGGCAAATACCTCAAACGCCCGATCGAAGAAGTGATCCGCGATATCAAATATGTAAAAAGCCTCGGGTTCCGTAAATTTCTGCTCATCGACGACAACATCGTCGCGGACCCGGAATACATGTTCGAACTTTGTAAGCAAATAAAGCCGTTAAAGATGAAATGGATGAGCCAGTGTGCCATTCAGATCGCGGACAACCCCGCATTGCTGAAGGCGGTGGCCGAGAGCGGATGTTATACTCTGAGCTTTGGCTTGGAGAGTATCTGCAAGGCAAATTTGGAGAGCTTTCACAAGACGTGGTGCGACCCGAGCAATTATACCGACATCATAAAAAAGGTGAACGCGGCGGGGATCGAGGTCGCAAGCGAGATGATCGTGGGAGCGGACGGGGACACGCGCGAAAGTCTGCTTCAAACGGTGGAATTTGTAAAGAGATCGGACATCATCGCCCCTAAATTCTATTGCCTTACGCCCATTCCCGGTACCGATCTTCACGAAGAGATGAAGGAAAAGGGCAAGATCACGGACTACGACTATTTTTCCTACAAGCCTTCGATTTCCGTCCTGGACACCCCCAATTTAAAGGCAAACGAAGTCACCGAGTGCTTTTGGATGGTTTACGAAAAGCTATATACGATCCCCGCCATTTTAAAGAGGACTCTCTTTCATAAAAGATTTTTTAAACATCCGGGCAGAACACTCTTTTATCTGATGGTCAATCTGGTATACAGATCACAGATAAAGAGGAGAATTTCACCCAATATTCTGTAGATCGGCTTTGTCCGGGCATTATGCGGTGTTGCCGCGGTCGCGGAAAAGGAGATCGAAAGCGGAGGCGCGCGGCATTTTGCCGCGCGCCTCCGCATATATTCTTGTATGATACTGATAAAAAAATGGACGGCATTTTCCCTTGCCTTCGCGCTCCTGTGCCTCGCGGCGCTGGGTGCGGCGCTCTCTTTTTCCTCGCAGGCGGCGGTGAGCCGCGCGCTCTTTACGGTCGTGCTCGACGCGGGGCACGGCGGGGTAGACCCCGGCGTCACGGGAAAAGAGACGGGCGTAAAGGAGAGTGACATCAACCTCGCGATCGTGCGCGAGCTGGAAAAGTGCTTTTCGGACGCGGGTTTTGCCGTGGTGCTCACGCGCACGGACGAGGGCGGGCTGTACGGCCTTGCGACGGACGGTTTCAAGCGCCGCGACATGCAGGAGCGCGCGCGCATCATCGCGCAGGCAAAGCCCGATCTCGTGCTCTCCGTGCACCAGAACAACTTTATTGCCGACCGCACCCGCCGCGGCGGGCAGTGTTTTTTCCGCCCTTCGGACGCAAACGGCCGCGCGCTCGCCGAGAGCATCCAAAGCTCGCTCAACGCGTTGGGCGGGTACGATTTTTCCGCGCTCGCGGGCGATTACTACATGCTGAACTGCTCGCCCTATCCCTCGGCGATCGTCGAATGCGGCTTTTTGTCCAACGCGGAAGACGAGGCGATGCTCTGCGACGCGGAGTCGCGCGCGCAGATCGCGCGCGCGATCTTTGCGGGGACGCTCGCTTTTTTGTGTTAAAAGTGCGCCGCGCGCGAAAAAATCCTTGCGGTTTATTGAAATTTTCCCGTTTGTGTGCTATAATGAACGCATGGTCAGATTCAACGAGACGATGCCGCGCGCGCGGGCGCGCGGAATGAACGCCGTGGTGCTCGCCTTTGTGGGTGACGCGGCCTATTCTCTGTATGTGCGTGAAAAGCTCGTCTTTTCCGCCGACTACAAGACGGGGATGCTGCAAAAGCTCTCCGCCGCGCAGGTCTCGGCGAAGGGGCAGGCGGCGCTGTGGGAGCGCATCGAGCCGCGCCTCACCGAGGAGGAGCGCGAGATCTTCCTGCGCGGCAGGAATGCGAAAAAGCCGACCAAGAGCAAAAACGCCACCGTCGCGGAGTACAATCTCTCGACGGGTTTCGAGGCGGTCATCGGCTTTTTGTATCTCGTGGGCGATTATGCGCGCATGGACGAATTACTCAGCGGAGAGAACACATGAAGATAGAAGGAAGGAATGCCGTCCTTGAACTCCTCAAGACGGACAAGACGGTGGACAAACTGCTCATGCAAAAGGGCGCCGAGGGCAGCGCGGGCAGGATCTTCGCGATGGCGCGCGAAAAGGGCATCCGCGTGCAGTTTGCGGACGCAAAGGCGCTGGACCGCGAGAGCGAGACGGGGCGTCACCAGGGCGTGATCGCGTATGTCTCGGACTATGTCTACGCCGATCTTGACGTTCTGCTCGAAAAGAAGGAAAAGCCCCGCTTCGTCATCGTCTGCGACGGGGTGGAAGACGTGCACAACCTCGGCAGCATCCTGCGCGTCGCGGAGTGCGCGGGCGCGGACGGCGTGATCATCCCGAAGAACAAGAGCGCGCAGGTGACGGGCGCGGTCGTGCGCATCAGCGAGGGGGCGGCGAATCATCTTCCCGTCGCGCGCGTGGCGGGCGTCAATTACGCGGTGGACAAGCTCAAAGAGAGCGGCTATTGGGTGTACGGGCTGGAGGCGGACGGCGAAGACCTCTATGCCTGTGACCTGACGGGCGACATTGCGCTCGTCGTGGGCGGGGAGGACAGCGGCATCGCCGCGCTTACCCGAAAAAAATGCGACAAGATCCTCTCTCTTCCCCTGCGCGGACAGGTCAATTCGCTCAACGCCTCCGTCGCGCTGGGCATCGCCGCCTATGAGGCGGTGCGTCAGCGCCGATGAACGCGGAACGCGACGAAAGCCTCGCGCTCGCGGCGCAGGCAGGGGACAAGAACGCGGCACAGCGGCTGCTGGAGAAATACAAAAACGCCGTGCGCGGCGCGGCGCGGAGTTATTTTTTGGAAGGCGGCGACGCGGAGGACCTCGTGCAGGAGGGGATGATCGGGCTATACAACGCGATCACCGACTATCGCGAAGGGGGCATGAGCTTCAAGAACTTTGCCTATCTCTGCATCAACCGCCGCATCCGCACGGCGGTGCGCAGTGCGACGCGCAAAAAACACACGCCTCTCAACCGCTCGCTCCCGCTCTTTGACGCGGACGGGCAGGGCATTGACTTTGTCTCGCCCGACGACCCCGAATCCGCGCTCCTTTCCGAAGAGTCGCGCGCGGAGTTTCTCCTGCGGCTCAAAGAGGCGCTCTCGGAGGGGGAATATGCGGCGCTGGCGCTGTACATGGAAGGGCGCAGGATCGCCGAGATCGCCGCGGAGCGCGGCATCGGCGAGAAGAGTGCGGAAAACGCCGTTCAGCGCGCAAAGAGGAAGGCGGCGCGCCTTCTGTGCGAGCAGGGCAAAGACGAAAATTAAAGAAAGCATCCGAAGGTGACAAATGGCATATCTTGCGCTTTACCGCGCCTTTCGCCCGACCACGCTGGACGGGCTCGTGCGGCAGGAACACATCGTAAAAATACTTGAAAACCAGATCGAGACGGGCAGGGTGGGGCACGCCTACCTGTTCTGCGGCCCGCGCGGCACGGGCAAGACGAGCACGGCAAAGATCTTTGCGCGTGCGATCAACTGCCTGCACCCCGTGCACGGCTCGCCGTGCGGCGAATGCGAGGTCTGCCGCGCCCTCTCCGATCCCTCCAACCTCGACGTGACGGAGATCGACGCGGCGTCCAACAACGGCGTCAACGAGATGCGCGACCTGCGCGAAAAGGTGCAGTATCCGCCCGTCGCGGCGAAGTATAAGGTCTACATCGTCGACGAAGTGCACATGCTCTCCGATTCGGCGTTCAACGCTTTGCTCAAAACGCTGGAGGAACCGCCCGCGCACGCGGTGTTCATCCTCGCGACGACGGAGCCGCACAAGCTCCCCGCGACCATTCTCTCGCGCTGTATGCGCTTCGACTTCAAGCTCATCCCGCAGTCGGACATCGAGGCGCACCTCTGCGAGGTCTTCAAAAAGATCGGCAAGGAATACGAAGAAGAGGCGGTCGCGGCGATCGCGCGCGCGGGCGCGGGGAGCATGCGAGACAGCCTCTCCGTCGCCGACATCTGCATCTCGTACAGCCGCGGCAAGCTCACCTATGCGGACGTGTGCGAGGTCCTGGGCAGTGCGGATTTTTATGAGATCGCAAAGCTGGGCGAGAGCGTGCTGACAGACGACGCCTCCGCCGCGCTCACGGGCACCGAAAAGGTGATCGCCGCGGGCAAGGGCGCGGGCGTGCTCGCCAAGGACCTGCTCGGCTTTTTCAACCGCTGTACGGTCGCCAAGACCTGTCGCGACGCGAACGGCGTTCTCAACCTTCCCGCCGAGATGTTCGCGGAGGTGCGGCGCATCGCCGAGAAGGCGGACGCGCGCAAGATCTTGCGCTGTTGCGAGATCTTCGCGGACGTGGAGAGCGCGCTCCGCTACGCCTCTTCGCCGCGCATCGTGCTCGAGACGGCGATCGTCAAGGCGTGCCTTCCCGCGGCGGATGCGGACATTCTCACCCTGTCCCGCCGCCTCGACCTTCTGGAGGGAAAGCTGAAGAGCGGCGCATTTGCGGCGGCACAGCCCGCTCCCGCCGCGGTTCAATCTGCTCCTTCTGAAGTGCCCCATATGCAGATCACGGACGAGGAAGCGCCGCCCGAGAGCTTTTTCGAACAGCGCCAGGCGCCCCCGACGGTGCGGCGGGAGGAGAGCGTCAACGCGCTCTCGCCCGAAAAGCGGAAGGCGGCGTTCGGTTATTTCATGCGCGCACTGCGCAAAGGGGCGCGCAACGGAGTGCTGTTCACCATGTGTCAGGACCTTGAACCTTCCTTTGAGGGGGACAAGTTCATCCTCTCTGCGGAGAGCGACGTGATCTTCCGCTCGCTCAACCGCGAAGAGCATTACAGGAGCATCGCGCAGGCGCTGGAGAGCATCGGCATTTCGGATTTTGAGATCCGAAAAAAGGGCGCGCGTCGCGATCCCGTGCAGGAAGGCGTGCAGAAACTGCGCGAGGACTTCCCCGACACGGACATCGAAGTCAAATAACAAAAACAATATAAGCAGACCGTCTGCGGACGGAAAGGAGAGAAGATGGCAGGATTCAAAGGCGGCATGGGCGGCGGCAATATGCAAAATCTCATGAAGCAGGCGCAGAAGATGCAGGAACAGCTGCAGGAGACGGAAAAGCTCCTCGACGAATGGGAGATCGTCGGCACGAGCGGCGGCGAGGCGGTCGTCGTGTACATGAACGCGAAAAAGATCATCGACGGCATCGAGCTGGACGCGAAGGTCGTGGACCCCGAGGACGTGGAGATGCTCGAAGATCTCATCCTCGCGGCCATTCAGGACGGGTATCGCAAGGCGGACGAGGTCTACAAGGAGAAGATGGGCCCGCTGGGCGGCGGCATGGGAGGCCTTCTGTAAATGCAGGTGTTCATCGAGCCGATCGGCAGGCTCATCAACGAATTTTCCAAGCTGCCCGGCGTCGGCAGGAAGTCGGCGCAGCGCTACGCCTACAAGGTGATCTCCATGACGGAGAGCGAGGCGCAGGAGTTTGCGGCGGCGATCCTGAACGTAAAAAAGAAGGTGCATTACTGCAAGGTGTGCGGCAACTTCACCGAAGAGGAGGTTTGCGACATCTGCAAACAGCGCGACGGCCGCGTGATCTGCGTGGTCAAAGAGCCGAAAGACGTGATCGCGCTGGAAAAACTGCACGAATTCAAGGGTGTATACCACGTCCTGCACGGGGTGATCAATCCCATGGAGGGGGTCGGGCCCAACGACATCCGCATCCGCGAACTGCTCGCGCGCATCGGCGAGGGGAAGGTCGAGGAGGTCATCCTCGCGACCAATCCCGACGTCGAGGGGGACGCGACCGCGATGTACATCGCCAAGCTCGTCAAGCCGCTGGGCGTGAAAGTCACCCGCCTGGCGCACGGCATCCCGATCGGTTCGGAGATCGAGTACACGGACGACGTCACGCTTTCCCGCGCGTTCATCGAGCGCAAGGAAGTCTGAGCAACGAAAATAAAAAGCCGATGCCCTGCATCGGACGGAGGTCTGAATGAACAAAATATCCGTTTTAGGCTGCGGCAGGTGGGGTTCCTTCATCGCATGGTATCTCGCCACGAAAAAGGGGAAGGAAGTGTACTCATGGGGCCCCGAGGGGGATTATTCCTATGAAGTGCTGCGCACGACCGGGAAAAACGAATACGTCACGCTGGACAAGAACATCACGCTGACCTGCGATCTCACGGCGGCGGTCTCGCGCGCGGAGATCGTCATCATCTCCATCAGCTCGCAGGGCCTGCGCGGCTTTATCCGCCGCATCCTCGACTGCTGCGACACGAGCGGCAAGGTGTTCGTGCTGTGCATGAAGGGCATCGAGGTGGAGACGGGCGAGCGCCTGTCGCAGATCCTGCTCGAGGCGGGCGTTCCCGCGGACAAGATCGCCGTATGGGTGGGCCCCGGGCACATCCAGGATTTCACGGCGGGCATCCCCAACTGCATGGTCATCGACAGCTACAACGAAGAGCTCAAGCGCGCGCTTGCAGACGACTTCAAGAGCGATCTGATCCGCTTCTATTACGGCAACGACATCATCGGCACCGAGATCGGCGCGGCGGCAAAGAACGTGATGGGCATCGCGGCGGGCGTTCTGGACGGCGGCGGCGTATCCACGCTCAAAGGTCCGCTCATGTCCCGCGGCGCGCGCGAAGTTGCGAGGCTCATCCGCGCGCTGGGCGGAAACGAGCTGTCCGCCTACGGGCTCGCGCACCTCGGCGATTACGAGACCACGCTGTTTTCCCGCCATTCGCACAACCGCATGTACGGCGAGATGCTGGTGCGGGGACAGAAGTTTGAAAAGCTCGCGGAGGGCGTGATGACCGCCGCGGCGATGAAAAAGCTGGGCGAAAAGCTGGGCGTCGATCTTCCCATCACCAATGCGGTGTACGAAGTCTGCTTCAAGGAAGGCCCGCTCAATGCGGAGGCGGGGAAGGAACTGTGCATGGAGATGCTGGCAAAGCTGTTCTCCCGCGACACGAAATTCGAATTTTAAGTAAAGGAGGCGGCTCCCGCGGGAGCCGCCTCCTTCTATCAGTTCGCCGCGAAATCTCTTTTCGGCGGCTGTGTTTTTCGGATACATTCAAAGGCGCGGGGCGCCGCAGAAAGGCGGCGCCCCGCGCCTTCGTCTTGTTTTCAGTGGATGATGCGGTCGATGTCCGCGCGGCGGCACATGACGATCAGCCTCTCCGCGCCATTGAACGCATAGTCCGCGTCGGGCAGGGGCACGAGCTCCTTTCCGCGCTTGACGGCGAGGATGTTGAGGTTGTATTTTGCGCGCACGTTTTTTTCGCGGATGGTCTTTCCCTCCCACGAGCGGGGGGCGGGGATCTCATAGATCGCGTATTCAGGCGTGAGCTGGATGTAGTCGAAGATGTTGTCCGCGCTGTACTTTACGGCGAGGCGTTCCGCCATCTCCTTTTCCGCGAACACAACGTCGTCCGCGCCGTTGCGCAGCAGGAATTTTGCCTGTATCTCGGTGGACGCGCGAGAGAGCACGAACTTTGCGCCCGCCTCTTTGAGCAGGGAAGTCGTCTCCAGCGATGCTTGAAAATTCTCGCCGACGCACACGACGCACAGGTCGAAGTTATCGACGCCGATGCTGTCGAGCACGCTCGTCTTTGTCCCGTCGCCGATCTGCGCGCTGGTCACATAGGGGAGCATCTCGTCGATCTTCTCCTCGTCCGTGTCCAGCACCATCACGTGGTTGCCGAGTTCCGTGAATTTTTTTGCCATGTACGTCCCGAATCTTCCGAGACCGATGATGAGTATGGATTTCATATTTTCTCCTTCGCGCCCGCTTCTTTTGCGTAGGGCGCGCGTATGGCAGGATCGATTTTCAGCCGATGCGCACCTTTTCCAGCGGAAGGACCGCCGCGGGCGCGTTCGGCGTGCGCAGAGAGAGCATGAAGGTCAGGCAGCCCACCCTGCCCAGGTACATGAGCAGTGAGAGCACGATCTCGGACCCGATGCTGAGGTAGGGCGTCATGCCCAGCGTCAGCCCGACGGTGCCGATCGCGGAAAACACCTCGAACACGACGTCCGTCAGCGTCACGTCGTACAGCGTGTTGTCCTCTTCGAACAGGCAGATCAGCACGATCGAGAGCACCGCAAAGCAGAGATAGATGATGACGAACTGCACGGCGCTCTTGACGTTTTCCTCGTCTATCCTGCGCCCGAAGCATTCGACGGAGCGCTTTCCGCGCAACAGCGAAAATGCGGAGAGAATCAGCGCCGCAAAGGTGCTCGTCTTGATGCCGCCTGCCGTCGAACCGGAAGAGCCGCCGACGAACATCAGCAGGATGGTCAGAAAAAGGGTGACCTCTTTGATGCGGAGCGCGCCGTTGAGCGGAAGGACGTTGAATCCTGCCGTGCGCGGCGAGACCGCAGTGAAGAAAGAGGAGAGGATGCGCTCGCCCCAAGGCAGGTCATGCTCTGCGAGCAGGATGATGAGCGTGGGGATGAGAATGAGCAAACCCGTCGTGATCAGCACGAGTTTGGTGTGCAGTGTGTATTTGTGAAAGTGCAGTTTGTTGTCCTTGATGTCCTTCCATACGAAGAACCCGAGCCCGCCGACGATGATGAGCAGGGGCACGACGAGGCAGACGATCGGGTCGCCCGAATAGGCGGTGAGAGAGGAAAACTGTTCGTTGATCCCCATGAGGTCGAAGCCCGCATTGCAGAAGGCGGAGACGGCGAGGAAGACGGAGAAGTAGATGCCCAGCCCCCAGCCGAAGTCGGGGACGAAGCGGAAGCACAGGATAAAAGCGCCCAGCCCTTCGAAGATCAGCGTGCCGAGCAGAATGGTGCTCGTGAGCTTTGCCATGCCGCCCACCATGGGTGCGTTGACCGATTCCTGCATATAGGTGCGCCCTTTGAGCCCGATCTTTTTCCCGCCCAGCCTCCAGAAGGCAAAGACGACGGTCATGAACCCGATGCCGCCCGTCTGGATGAGGATGAGAATGACGATCTGTCCGAAGGTGGACCAGTAAGTATAGGTATCGCGCAGGACAAGTCCCGTGACGCAGGAGGCGGAGACGGAGGTAAACAGTGCGTCCATATAGGGCGCGCACTCACCCGACTTCGTCGCAAAAGGCAGAACGAGCAGGACAGATCCCAGAAGTATGATGGCGAGGTAGCCCAACACGAGCAGCCTCACGGGCGTCATCCTTATTTTTCGTTGCATGCAAGCCTCCGTTTTTTTAAGTGCGCGCGCGGCGCGCGCCGACACTTCATAGAAATTATATACGCAATCGCTCTCTTTTGCAAGCGAATCGCGCACTTTAACGCAAACTTTTTTTTCTTTTTCTTCACAAAAAACCGCGCGCTTTCGTATATTGAATAAGGCGGGAGGGGCTTATGAAAATCAGATTTGTGACGGAAGGGAGCATCAACGAATACTGGGAAAGTTCGCCGCCCTGCGACTGCGACGTGCTTTTTTTCGGTTTCAACGGCCTCGGGGAGGTGGATTACCGCGCCGAGCTGGACGGCACGACTTCCAAGCTGGAGGACCTCGCCCTTCTTAGCCGCGAGCTCGGCTGCGTCGTCGTCTCTGGCTGTCTGACCGATTCCTGCGGCATTCGGCACAAGAGCGCGGCGGTCGCGGAAGGGGGGAAGATCCTCGGCGTCGCGGATATGCTGAGCGCGGGGGAGGGAGAGCCCTATTCTTGCGGTGCGCATCTCAAGGTGTTCGAGACGCGCGCGGGCAAACTCGGCGTCTGCGTGGGCGAGGACATCTACCGCCCCTCGCTCGCGGAGGCGCTCGCCCTCTTCGATGCGGACGTCATCCTCAGCGTATTCGGCGGCGCGGAGGACAGCGTTCCGCAGCTGATGATGCGCGCCTGCGCCTTCAGCGCGGGGGTGCCCGTCTGCATGTGCGCGGACGGGCTCGCGCAGGCGGCGGCGACGGACGGGGACGTGCTCCTTCGCTGTATCCGCAAGGAGTGCCTGCTCGATCTGCGCCTTACGCGCACCTATCGCCTCACCACCCGCCGCACGCGCGGCTTTTCGCGCAGGATCCGCGAAGATTTCTGATTTTTTGAAAAAACCCTTTTCAAATGCCGCGGGATGTGCTATCATAATGCAAAAGGGGGGTGCGTGAAATGGACAAGCGGAATGCGACGCTCTTTCTGAACAGCTACAACAAGATCGACGCACAGCTTCGGGAACTGTACGGCTTCAAGCCTTCGCAGTCCTTCACGGACGTGGTGCGCCGCAGCGCGGAGAAAAATACGGTCGTTCGGAAATACGAGACGGAGCTCGTCGATTATGCGCGCCTGCGCAACGCCATCGTGCACCAGAGCACGGACGGGCAGATCATCGCCGTGCCCTGCGACGAGGTGGTCGAAAAGCTCTCCGCCATCGAAAAACTGCTCTGCACGCCGCCGACCATAGGCGAAAAATTGCAGGAGCGGCGCATCGTCTCGGTGGAGGACTCCCTGAGCCTGCGCCAGGCGGTCCTGCTCATTGCAAAGACGGGCTATTCCAACCTTCCCGTCTACCGCGGCAAGCGCATGATCGGCATCGTCAACAACCGCCGTCTGATCCGCGCGCTCGGCGATGTGCTCCGCGCGGGCGGCAGTGCGGACGAATTTCTGAGCGCGACGAGCGTCGGGGACATCCTCTCGGAAGAGGACCTCTTCGTCTATTATAAATACCTCGGCAAAAAGGACACCCTGCAGGCGGTGCTGGACGCGTTCGAAGAGAACCGCAAACTGCTCGCCGTCGCGGTCAGCGAAAACGGAAGGGCGGGCGAGCGCATCCTCGTTTTCATCACGGCGGCGGATCTGGTGAAGATCGCGCGCATGATGGAGGATTACGACTGAACTTTCAAGAATTTGCAAAGGCGTGCAAAATCGCTTTACAAAACGCGCGCGACTTGCTAAAATAGAACAAGACAGAAATAGTGTGGCGACGACAGAGGACGCGCCGCGCACGGGAGCAGACGAAAAGCGAGCCGCAGAGGGTGAAAGGCGGCGTCCGGTCCGTGCGAAGGTATCACCTCTCAGCCCGCGGGGCGAACTCTTTTGAAAGTAGCTTCGCGCGCGGTTCCTCCTACCGCGTTGACAAAAGGGGCGTATGTCAGTATGTTTTGGTGGGTCCCTTTTGTTTTCCGAAAACAAGAGGGGCTTTTTTTGAATCGCAAAGGAGAGTCAGCATGGACAAGAAAGAGAAGAAACTGTATTCCAAAGTGGACACGGCGATGGATTTCGTCGGGCGCGAAAAGGAAGTCATCGATTTCTGGAAAAAGGAAAACGTCTTCCGCGACAGCGTCACCGAGCGCGAGGGCGGCGAGGAGTTCTCCTTTTACGACGGGCCCCCGACGGCGAACGGCAAGCCGCACATCGGGCATATCCTCACCCGCGTCATGAAGGACATCATCCCGCGCTATCAGACCATGAAAGGCAAGCACGTCTTGCGCAAGGCGGGCTGGGATACGCACGGCCTTCCCGTCGAGCTCGAGGTGGAAAAACTGCTCGGCATGGACGGAAAGCAGGACATCGAAAAGTACGGCATCGAGCCGTTCATCAAAAAGTGCAAAGAGAGCGTCTGGAAATACAAGGGCGAGTGGGAGAAGATGTCCGAGCGCGTCGGGTATTGGGCGGACATGGACAACCCTTACGTCACCTATGACGACAACTACATCGAATCGGTGTGGTGGGCGATCAAGGAGATCTGGAAGAAGGGCCTCCTGTACAAGGGGCATAAGATCGTTCCCTATTGCCCGCGCTGCGGCACCGCGCTCTCCTCGCACGAGGTCGCGCAGGGGTATAAGGACGTCAAGGAAAGCTCCGTCTTTGTGCGCTTCCGCCGCAAGGGCGCGGAAAACAGCTTTTTCCTCGCATGGACGACGACGCCCTGGACCCTTCCTTCCAACGTCGCGCTGTGCATGAACGCGGACGAGGACTACGTCGAGATCGAGGCGGAGGACGGCGCGCGCTACGTTCTGGCGCAGGCGCTCGCGCCCTCGCTGTTTGAAAATTACAAGACGATCTCCGTGAAGAAGGGCGCAGAATACGAGGGCGAGGAATACGAGCCGCTCTTCGACTACGCGGAGGGCAAATACCGCGAAAAGGCGCACTACGTCGTCTGCGACGGCTACGTCACGCTCACCGACGGCACGGGCATCGTCCACATCGCGCCCGCGTTCGGCGAGGACGACTACCGCGTCGGCAGAAAATACGGCCTTCCCGTCGTCAACATGGTGGACGAGCGCGGCTGTTTTGTGCCCGCCGTCACCGATTTTGCGGGCATGTTCGTCAAGAAGGCGGACAAGGGCATCATCGCGCTGCTCAAAGAGCGCGGGCTGCTGTTCAGGGAGATGCTCTACGAGCACAGCTACCCGCACTGCTGGCGCTGCGATACGCCGCTCATCTACTATGCGCGCGAGAGCTGGTTCATCAAGGTGACCGCGGTCAAAGACCGCCTTCTCGCCGCGAACGCGTCCGTCAACTGGATGCCCGAGACCATCAAAAACGGCCGCATGGGCAACTTCCTCGAAAACGTCATCGACTGGGGGCTGTCGCGCGACCGTTACTGGGGCACGCCGCTTCCCGTCTGGGTCTGCCCCGACTGCGGCAAGATCCACGTCGTCGGGAGCAAGGCGGAGCTCAAAGAGCTGTGCGGACTGAAAGGGGACATCGAACTGCATCGCCCGTACATCGACAACTGCACCTTCAAGTGCGAGTGCGGCGGCACGATGAAGCGCACGCCCGAGGTCATCGACTGCTGGTTCGATTCGGGTTCCATGCCCTTCGCACAGTATCACTATCCGTTCGAGAACAAGGATCTCTTCGACGAGACCTTCCCCGCCGACTTCATCTCCGAGGCGGTCGATCAGACGCGCGGCTGGTTCTACACCCTTCTCGTCATCTCGACCATCCTCTTTGACAAGGCGCCCTTCAAAAACTGCATCGTGCTCGGCCACGTCAACGACAAAAACGGCGTCAAGATGTCCAAGCACAAGGGCAACGTCGTCGACCCGTGGAGCGTCCTGGACAAGCAGGGCGCGGACGCCGTGCGCTGGTATTTCTACACCTCGAGCGCGCCGTGGATCCCGTCCCGCTTCTATCCCGAGGCGGTGTCCGAGGCACAGCGCCGCTACATGGGCCCGCTGTGGAACAGCTACGCGTTCTTGGTCCTGTATGCCGATATCGACAAGTACGATCCGAGCAAGTACGACCTCAAAAAGTGCAAGCTCACGCTGATGGACAAGTGGATCCTGTCCAAGCTCAATACGCTGATCCGCACGGTGGACGAGGGGCTCGCGGAATATGACATCACCGACAGCGCCCGCGCGCTGCAGGACTTTGTGGACGTGCTCTCCAACTGGTACGTCCGCCGCGGCAGAGACCGCTATTGGGGCAAGGAGATGACGGAGGACAAGGCGGCGGCTTACACGACGCTGTACACCGTCCTGGTCACGCTCGCAAAGCTGACCGCGCCTTATACGCCCTTCCTCGCGGAGCAGATGTACCGCAACCTCGTGCCCAACTTCTACAAGGATGCGCCCGTCTCCGTGCACATGTGCTCCTTCCCCGTCTGCGACGAGAGCGCGATCGATCCCGACCTCGAAAAGGGCATGGATTCGGTGCTCGACATCGTCGTGCTCGGCAGGGCGGCGCGCAACGTAGGCGCACTCAAAAACAGACAGCCTCTCTCGGAGATGATCGTCGCGACCGAACGCGACCTCGACCTCAACGAAGAACTGCGCACCATCGCGCTGGACGAGCTCAACATCAAGTCGATGAAGCTCTCCTCCGACGCGTCCGCGCTGGTCACCTATAAACTCAAACCGCAGATGAAGACGCTCGGCCCCAAATACGGCAAACTGCTCGGCGCCATCCGTTCCTATCTGGAGACGTGCGACGGCGCGGCGGTGGTCGCCGCGGTCAAGGACGGCGGCACCTTCACGGCGGAGATCGGCGGCGCACAGGTCGAATTGACGCAGGACGATCTTCTCATCTCCACGGAGAGCGCGAGCGGCTTTGTCTCGGCGAGCGACAAGGGCATCACCGTCGCGCTCAACACGGCGCTGACCCCCGCGCTCATCGACGAGGGCATCGAGCGCGAGCTCGTGTCCAAGATCCAGACCATGCGCAAAGAGGCGGGCTTCGAGGTCACCGACCGCATCCGCGTCTATTACACCGCTCCCGCCGAGACGGCGCGCGTGCTCGAGAGCCGCAAACAGTCCATCTCGCAGGTCGTGCTCGCCGACAGCGTGACCGCGGGGACGGCGGAAGGCTACACCAAGGAATGGGAGTTCGGCAAGGAAAAGGCGACGCTGACCGTCGTCCGTTCCTGACAAGGTCGTGCCATGAAGATCGCAACCGATTGGCAGGATTACAAGATCCTCGCGACGGGTGACGGCTACAAGCTGGAGCGCTGGAAGGACGTCGTCCTTCTGCGCCCCGACCCGCAGGTCATCTGGAAGCCGCAGCGCGACCTGTTCGCGCACCCCGCGCTCAATGCGGTGTACCGCCGCAGTGAAAAGGGGGGCGGCGGCTGGGAATACCGCAAGCCGATGCCCGCCGAGTGGACGGTGAATTACCGCGACCTGACGTTCAAGGTCAAGCCGATGGGCTTCAAGCACACGGGGCTCTTTCCCGAGCAGGCGGTCAATTGGGACAGGATGCGCGCGCTGATCGAGGGCGCGCACCGCAAGATCCGCGTGCTAAACCTCTTCGCCTATACGGGCGGCGCGACGGTCGCCTGCGCAAAATCGGGCGCCGAGGTCGTGCACGTCGACGCGGCAAAGGGTATGGTCGAGCGCGCGGGCGAAAACGCGCGGCTTTCGGGCATACACAGCGGCATCCGCTACATCGTCGACGACTGCGAGAAGTTTGTGCGTCGGGAGATCCGCCGCGGCAACCGCTACGACGCGGTGATCATGGACCCGCCGTCCTACGGCAGGGGCCCGGGCGGCGAGATGTGGAAGATCGAATCCGATCTCGACGGCTTTGTCGCGCTGTGTGCGCAGGTCTTGTCCGACGATCCGCTCTTTTTCCTGATCAACAGCTATACGACGGGTCTGCAGCCGATGGTGCTGCACAACCTTCTCAAACTCAACCTGAAAAAATACACAGGACAAATCGACGCATACGAAGTGGGCATTGCGACCGAAGAGGGCATCCCGCTTCCCTGCGGTGCGGGAGGGATTTTCATAAATGGATGAACTGACGATACTGTACGAGGACAACCACATCATCGTTGTGCTCAAACCGCAGAACGTGCCCACCTGCGGCGACGAGAGCGGGGACGACAGCCTGCTCGAGGCGGTGCGCCGCTATATCAAGGAAAAGTACGAAAAGCCCGGCAACGTATACGTCGGGCTCGTGCATCGTCTCGACAGACCGACGGGCGGCGTTATGGTGTTTGCCAAGACGAGCAAGGCGGCTTCCCGTCTCGCCGAGCAGATGCGCAGCGGCGACTTCGAGAAGAAATACCTTGCGGTGCTCGCGGCGGTGCCCAAAGAGGAGAGCGGAAAACTCGTCAACTACCTCAAAAAGAATCCCGTCAACAATATGGTCTATCTCTGTCCGCAGACGACGGACGGCGCCAAGATGGCGTCGCTCGAATACCGCGTGCTCGAAGAGAAGGGCGGCTGTGCGCTGACGGAGGTCAAACTTCACACGGGCAGGACGCACCAGATCCGCGTTCAGATGGCGGGCATCGGCTGTCCCGTCTACGGCGACATGCGCTACGGCGGCGAAAACGCGAAGAAGGGCTTCCTTGCGCTCTGGGCGTATTCGCTCTGCTTCACGCATCCCGTGAGCAAGGAGCGCATGCGTTTTCTCGCGGAACCTCCCGCCGACGGCAACCCCTGGAAGCATTTTGACGTGGCAAAAGCGACCCAACTGTGACAGGAATGTAAAATTCCGTCAAAATACGGGGAAACATGCTAAATTTTTATAGAAAACAAATCAATGCGTTTGACAAAACGCCCTTTATAGTTTAAAATAATTAGGTACAAGCTTTTATAGGGGAAAGGCACGCCTTCGGGCGGTTTTTCTCCGCACAATTTCCTAATCGGGAGTTATCGGAATGAAGAGGCAAAAGATCCAGATATTATCCTTACTCGTCGCGTTCGTGCTCTGCATGACGGGCATGTGCATGAACTTTCTCGCCGTTGCGGCGGAGAGTTCTGTCTCGACCGAGAATATCTTTTACACGAGCGGCGGCGCGAGCATGGACAATCCCACCGAGGGCGATGCCCGTTACCTGACCTACACGATGGGCGACAGCAGCGGCGGCGACTCGGTCACCTTCCGCAAGAACCTTGCACTCAAATGGTATTCCTTTGACGGAGAAGCGTCTGTCGACGGCGCACACTCGGCGCAGTATCTGAACGTCGAGCTCGCTCTGGGCGAAAACTTCGACAGCTTCACCGTCGCGCTCGAAACGACGCAGTTCAGCATGAGCAAAGAGGGCAAGACGACCAACGAACTCGTCTTTACCGTCTCGGACGACGCTTATTCCGCGTCCGTCAACGGCGGCGAGGCGAAGGCGGTCTCCGTCACGGACGGCATCGTCAACATCTCTCTCTCCGAGGGTACGGGGGCAGGCTACGGCGAATTTGTCGTCTCTGTCAACGACACCGAAGTCGGCACCTTTAAGAATATCGGCAAATATTACGCAAAATACGCGTCCGCATCCGCTACGACGCCGCTGACGCCGCTCACCTTCAAGGCGAAGGTCGCGGAAGAGCAGGAGACTTCTTTCTCCGTCCGCTCGCTCAACGGCCAGTCCTTCCTGCTGGACAGTGACGACAAGATCACGGACAACACCGCTCCCGTTCTTGTCATCGACAGCGAGATCAAGCAGATCGTGATGGGCCAGGAGGTCAGCTTCTCCGCAGTCGCGATGGATGTCTGCTCCGCAACGGCGACGACCGAAGTTTCCTATTATATTCCCTCTTCGGAAGGGGATGCTCCCGCATTCGACGGGGACACGCTCAACGGCTATACGGTGCTGGACAGCGACAAGCGTTTCTTTGAAAACGACTTTGAATCGGCCGCTGACGCGAGCGTGAGCATTGCATACAAGCTCACGGACGGCAACAGCAATTCCGCATATACCTTTGTGGAGTGGTACGTCGAGGACAGCAGGCTCATGGACGGAAAGATCGCCGTCGTGGAGCCCGAGAGCGAGGCGCTCGATTCCGAGCCCGTTCTCTCCTTCACCAACTACACCGAGAACGGTGACGGCACCTATACCGAGCCCGTTGAGAATGCGGACGTGATCGAGGCGTACCGGACGGCGGTCACTGCGGCTTCCAAGAAAGCGGACGGCAGCAGCATCCAGGTCGGTTCGGGCGCTTACTATTACATCCCTTCGCTCAAGCAGTATTTCTCCGATCCCAACTGCGGGTATTCGGACATGAAATTCACTGTCTATTACAGACACGTCGGCGTCAACTCTTCTTCGACGCAGTCTTCGACGGCAGACTACGATGCGCTCCGCATCCAGGTCGAGAATTCCGGGCAGTATCAGTTCCGCGTCGTCGCGACCAACCTTGCGGGCAAGACCACGACGGGCGTGTTTGAAGAGAACGGCGAGTACGTCGGCAAGACCATCACCAGCTCCAATGTCTGGGATGCGCTCAACCTCGTCACCTTTGAGTTCAGCGTGACCTATACGGGTCCTTCCATCGAGGAACCGAAAGGGGACGACACGGGATACCGCGACATCGTCTACAACGTCGACGACTTCGAGATCGTCGCGACCAAGGATTATCAGACCCGTTACACGCTGTACTTCCTCGAACTCAAAGACGGCGTCTCCACGCCTACGCTCGCGGAAGTGAACGCGGCAGAGAAGGCGGGCGAGATCTCCAAGTACGGCGAATGGGTCGTCATCGAGATCGAAGACAGCGAGAACGCAGACGAGGACGACAACGCATACGAGTGGAATCCCGACAATTCGCTCAGCTTCATCCCGCAGAGGATCGGCTACTACAAGGTCCAGCTCGAGGTCAAATCTTCCAACCTCCCGCTCACCAGCGCGCACAAGATCATCAACGTCACTTCGGAGGCTGAGGTCATCCCCGGCGAGACCTACTGGCTGCAGGAAAACTATGTTTCCCTCATCTTCTTCGGAATCGGCGTTCTGTGCCTGGTCGGCATCGTCGTCGTGCTCCTCATCAAGCCGAAGGACAACGGCCGCAAGGCTACGCTTAAGGCAAAGAGAGAGGCCCGCTGAATCAATTGAACGATTTCAATGCGCTCCGCAAAATGCGGAGCGCTTGTTTTTATGTTGAGCCGAACGCCCTTCCGCGCAATAATTTTGCGCGGAAGGGCGTTTTCTTGCTATATGAGAGCGGATCTTTTTTATTCTGCTTTTTCACTTTGCTGCGGACACACGGCAAATTTTAAGCCGTTTTTACGGAAAAGCCGTTTCATAGGATCCATGCCGCAGTGTACAGGGTGCAGAGAGAAGTTCGGAAGGAGCGCAAAAAATCGGCGCGTCTTGCCTGCTCATTGGCAAAGAAAAGACGAAGAAGGGCGGGCGCTTTGTGCGCCCGCCCTCTTCGCAATGAGTAGGGGAAGATGTGTATTGCATGTCAGTCGCGGTCCTTCTCCCAGGATTGGCCCGCATATTCATAGACATAGGAAGTGCTCCCGTCTTCGTTGGTGCGAATGGTCACATAGTATTTCTGCGTCGACTCACGGCTTCCGACCTTGATCTCCATTGCGTTGTTCTTTTCGTGGTCCTGTTCGAAGTAGAACACCTGGCTGAAATCCGATTCGCCGTTTTCGCCCTTTTTCCAAAGGGTCATCTCGATCTCTGTCTCGTCGCCCGCTTCCGTCTCGAACTCGAATTCGCATCTCTCGATCACGCCGCTTGCGTTTCGGATGGAGTATTCATATTTGTTTTCCTGTTCGCCGCGCTCTGTCTCAACCGTCTGTTCGACGTACATATATTCGTTTTCGCCCAGTTCGACAACAAACTCCGTCTCCAATTCCGATTCGTCGCCTTCTGTCTCCGTCTTTTCCTCGCCGCGGATGGGGTACTCCGTTCCGTCCACGATCATGATGCCCTCAATGTTGTATTCCGTCTTGATCTCTGTATCATCGTCCCGATCGTCATCCCATCTGTCATCCCAATCATCATCCCAATCGTCGTCATCCCAATCGTCACGGTCTCTGTCGCGGTCTCTTTCCCGCAGGTCGAGCGTCTGAACGGCAGGTTGTTCGGGCGTTGTCTCAGGCGTCGTCTCGGGCGTCGTCTCAGGCGTCGTTTCGGGTGTCGTCTCAGGGTTGGAAGGCTGTTGCGGGCGTCCGTTTTCCGCTCTGTTGTAGTAGAGGACGTTCTGCAGACGATTGCCCAGCATGTCGGTGTATGAGATCGTGACTTTGACTGTATATTCGGGTCTGTCCGAAGTCTGTGTCTTATAGCTGAATCCGCCGTCTTCAAGCACGCTCTCCACGAGCATCATGTAGTTGTTGAGTTCGTTGATGGTCGTCTCGTCCGTGACCGTTTCGCGGACAGCAAAACCTCTTGAGGAGAGGTTCTGCGCGGCGCTGCCTCCCTGCATTGCAGAGACGAGAAGCCCCGCGGTTCCTGCGCTGAAGCTGTATGCCTCGGCGACATTCTCCGCCGACTGTCTGTCGGGATCAGTGCTGCACGCCGCCGCTCCGCAGACGAGAGCGACTCCCGCTACCGTTGCAAGTGCCATAGAAAGTATTTTTTTCATGTTTCCGATCTCCTTTTATTTTTGTTTTGGGGTCGTGATGCAAGATTTCAAAACGTTTTGTTTTCTCTTTACACATATACAACAACGCCGACGGCGGAATTGTTGGAGAAATCTAAAAAAATACAAAAAATTTTTTATAAACAAAAAACAGGGAGCGGTTGCTCTTCCTGCCTCCTGCGAAAAATCGAATAAAGAAAGAGGACGGCTCTTTTGCCGTCCTCCTGTCTGTTCAATCGTCGTCATCGTCATCATCGTCATGATCGTTGTCATCGTCGTCATCGTCGTCATCGTCGAAACGATCGTGCTGATAGTGGTTCTGTCCGAAAACGAAGTCGTAATAAGTGTTCCCGTTTTCGTCTTTTTTGATATAGATATAGAAAGAAGTGTCTTCGCCGTCCAGTTTTCCTTCCACGCGCAGGGCGGTGCCTGTGCCGCGTTCATCCTTAAAGACGAGTTCGTCTTTCACGTCTTCGCCTTCGACAACGAGTTTTAATTCCAATTCACCGTCTTCGTCCCGTTCGTATTCGACGGTAGTTCGTTCCGTCTCACGCCCGTCGAGGAAGGTTGTGTAGATGTATTTTTGTTCGACCTCCGTCTCGCCCTCTTCCGTCTCCGTGCTCATTTCCTGTTCCATGCGGATGTAGCTGTTGCCGTCGGCATCCGTAGGGTCATAGACGTAAAAGGTCATCTTCGTCTCTTCTTCCGTCTCGTCGGGTTCTGTCTCTGTCTCCGTCTCGCCGCTTCCTTCAACGGGGTATTCCACGCCGTCAACGAGCAGAATGCCGCGGATAGAGTACTTTTCCTCCGTCTCGCCGTCCTCGGTTTCGGAAGAGATCGGGAACTTGTCGTAATACATCGTGTAGCTTAGGTATTTTCCGAGAAGATCTTTGACCTTCACGGTCATGCGGAAGGAGTATTCCTCATATCCCGCGGTGTTTTGACTCTCCTCGTGATCGAAAGAATCGCTGAGCAGTCCCTCGACGAGCGAGAGGTAGCGAGTGACTTTTTCGATCTGTTCGGGGCGTGAACTCTGCTTCATTTGCCGCAGGGATGTCGACGAGCCGCTCTGTTTTCCGCCCGAGAGGATCGCTCCGACGGAAGCTGCGCCATAGGCATAGAAGGAGGTGTCGTCGCTGATCTGATCAAAGATGCCGCCGCCGGGCGAAGGAGTGGAAGGGGAACGCCGCAGTGCGAGGGGAAGTGCAACGGCAAGGATAAGAGCCAATGCAAGCGCGGCGGCGATCAGTCCGATCGTCCTCTTTTTTGCGAGGCTTGCCGTGCCGCCGTGCGCATAGGCGGCTTCGCGGGCGGGAGCCTCTTCGAGTCCGAGTTCGCGGCGTATGTTCTCCTTAACGCTCTTGTCGGGCAGGATCGCGTCCGACTGTTCTTTTAAAAGTTTTTTGATGTCTTTCATGATCTGCCCTCCTTTTCAAGATTTGCCCGAAGTTTTTTCAGCGCTTCGTTGTTTTTCCATGTCACCGTTCCGATGGGTATATTGAGCATCTCGGCGACTTCCCGCCTTTTGTATCCCGCGACCTGACAGAGCATCAGGATCTCGTATTCGTCCGCATCGAGCACTTTTGCTGCGAGGTCGAACAGATAGGGGATCTCAGGCTCCGCAGAGCCGTATTTATAGGCGTCCGTGTCGAAGTCGGTAAAGACTTCTCTTTTTGCGCGTTTGTATTGGTTGAGTGCGAGATTTTTCCCGATGCGCGTGAGCCAGGCGATAAAATTTGTTCCCGCCTCATAGCGGTCGAGGGACCGCATCGCGCGTATGTAGGTCTCCTGCAGGATGTCCTCGGCATGCATTTTGTCCCGCACGATGTACAGGACGGCAAAATAGACGCTTCGGTTGGTCTGTTCATAGATGATGTCAAAGGCGCGCGCATCTCCCGCTTTGTAGCGTTCGATCATGCGTTCGAGCTTGCTCTCTTTCATATGCTCCCAAAATTATAACAAATGAAATGCGGTTTTTGTTGGGGAAAATAAAAAATTCCTTTACTAGAATAACACGGCCGACTTCTCTTGTCAAGTGTCTTTTTGTTGCTGCCGAATATAAAGTGATCTAACCGATCGAAGCGGGAATAAACATATTTCTGCAGCATGATATTTTGTCGGGTGTCTATATTTAATATAGAATGTATAAAAAATGGAAAAGAAATTGACGGCAACGGCATTGTGTGATAAAATAGATGCAGGAGGTTCGATATGGGCTATTGTATAAAATGTGGCAAACAAACCGAGAATGCAGATCATATCTGTGACGATTGCGCAAAGCTGCAGGCAGGTACTGTTGAAGACACGGCGGCCGAACAGGCAGAGGCTGCGCAGCAGGATGCACGGCAAGACGCGCAGGGTGAGCCTAGGGCTTCCGACGCGTTCGGATCCGCGCAAGGCGGACAGGGCGCAAACGCGCAGTCTGCAGGCGGGCAGGGGTATAACGCTTACGGCGCGCCGTATCCGCCTTACGGAGCGGCTTCGGGGGTCATCTATCCGATCGATCGCTCGGGATTTCCGATGAACAAATGCGGCTTGATCGGATTTATCTTCTCGGTGGCAAGCTTTTTCTGTTTCGTCGCGATCTTCTTTTCCGTCTTTTCCTTTATAGGACAGCACGCGGAATGGTTCGAAAATCCTAACTTCCAGCCTACAATGGATGAGTTGATGGAGCTTGTCTCTGCGGTACTCGTGCCCATGTTGTTTTCCTTTGTCTTTGCGGTCACGGGCGTCGTGCTTTCCGCAGTGGGGCTTGCGCGTTACAGGCGCTTCCGTGCGGTCGGGTTCCCGATCGCGGGCCTTGTGATCGGCGCGCTGATCCTTCTCTTTTTCATCGGAAGCGTCGGTCTTTCCTGAATACTTTAAACGACAAAAGGACGGGTCACCCGTCCTTTTTTGTCATAAAAAAATACCTGCTATGCCGATGGATAAAAGGAACACGACAAAGGCTTTACCAACAGCAAGATGCAGGTATACAAAAAAGCTCCTTTGTCCGCGCATTGCAGGCGTTGACGCCTGAATGCTTTCCGAGCAGAAGCCGCATCTGTCGAAAATCTTTCGCGGAAAGTAAAATAATTTTGCCCGTTCGCAGGCAACGCCGAATTTTTAGCGAAAAGAGCGTGACGGGGCAAGATCGCGCGCCCTGTATAAGGGCGGAATAAAAAAATGGGAGCAGGCATTTGCCTGCTCCCGAATTTATTGTCTTTTAGTTGCTCACTCTTTTTCTGCGAGCTTCTTGTAGCCTTCATAGCGAGCCTTGCTCTCTTCCTCATTCTCTTTGAAGAGTTTTTCTGCCGCTTCGGGCTGGGTCTTCTTGAGCGAGGAGTAACGGGTCTCGCCGAGGATGAACTCCTGGTAATCGCCGGTGGGCTCTTTGCTGTCCAGCGTGAAGGGGTTCTTGCCCTCTTCTTTGAGCGTCGGGTTGTAGCGATACAGCTGCCAGTAGCCGCAATCCACCGCGCGCTTCTCTTCGTCCTGGCTCTTGCTCATGTTGATGCCGTGGTTGATGCAGGGCGCATAAGCGATGATCAGCGAAGGACCGTGGTACTTCTCCGCCTCGATGAGCGCGTTGAGGAACTGCTGTTTGTTGCTGCCCATGGAAACCTGTGCAACATACACATAGCCGTAGCTCATCGCCATCATGCCGAGATCCTTTTTCTTGACTCTCTTGCCGGAGGAAGCGAACTTCGCGACAGAGCCGGTCGGAGTGGACTTGGAAGCCTGGCCGCCGGTGTTGGAGTAGACCTCGGTGTCGAGCACGAGCACGTTGACGTCTTCGCCGGACGCGAGCACGTGGTCGAGGCCGCCGTAACCGATGTCATATGCCCAGCCGTCGCCGCCGAAGATCCAGATGGACTTCTTGACGAGGCAATCTTTCGCCTTGAGCACTTCTTCGCAGAGCGCGTCGCAGTCGCAGCCGCAGTTCTTGCAGCCTTCGCAAGCCTTGATGAGTTTCGCCGCAGCCGCCTTGCTGCCTTCCGCGTCTTCCATGTTCGCGAGCCACTCTTCGCATGCCTCTTTGCCTTCCGCATAATCCGCCCACTTCTCGGCGAGCGCCTTGACTTCGGAGGCGAGCTTGCTGCGGCGAGCGCTGTAAGCGAGGTTCATGCCGTAGCCGAACTCTGCGTTGTCCTCGAACAGGCTGTTCGCCCATGCGGGGCCGTGGCCTTCTTTATTCACCGTGTAAGGGCAGGTAGGGGAGGAACCGCCGTAGATGGAGGAGCAGCCCGTCGCGTTCGCGATGACCATGCGATCGCCGAACATCTGGGTAACGACCTTGACGTAAGGGGTCTCGCCGCAACCCGCGCAAGCGCCGGAGAACTCAAACAGCGGCTGATTGAACTGGCTGCCCTTGACCGTCGTCCTCTTGATGGAGGAGGTGTCGGCCTGTTTGACTTCCTGCGCGAACTCCCAGTTCTTCGCATCGGCGTCGACGATCTCGTCCAGCGGGACCATGACAAGCGCCTTGTTGCCCTTCATGCCGGGGCAGATATTCGCGCAGACGCCGCAGCCCATGCAGTCCAGAGGAGAGACCTGCATGCGGAACTGCGTGCCCTTGAGCCCGGTCGTGGGCTTGGTCTCGAACGCCGCGGGCTTTTCGGTCGCGTCGTCGATGACGACGGGGCGGATGCACGCGTGCGGGCAGACAAAGGAGCACTGGTTGCACTGGATGCAGTTCTCAGCGACCCACTTGGGCACTTTGACGGCAACGCCGCGCTTTTCGAACTTGGTCGTGCCGACGGGGACGGAGCCGTCCGCGTTGAATGCGGAGGAAGGCAGTTTGTCGCCCTCGAGCACGAGGATGGGATGTACGACTTCTTTGAAGTACTTGTTGTCGGCGACTTTGACCATCGGAGCACCCGTGGTCGCGTTCGCCCAGCTCTCGGGATAGTTGACCTTGACGAGACCGCTCTTTGCGGAGTCGATCGCGGCGTAGTTCATGTTGACGACAGCGTCGCCCTTTCTGGAGAACTTCTTGTAGACGGCCTTCTTCATGTAATCGGCTGCCTGCTCATAGGGCATGATGGAGTCGTTGATGAAGAAGAACGCGGACTGCATGATGGTGCTGGTCTTGCCGTTCAGGCCGATCTGCGAGGCAATGCCGATACCGTCGATGTTGTAGAACTTGAGGTGCTTTTTCGCGATCTGCTGTTTGACCTTTGCGGGGAGGTTCTTCTCGAGCTCTTCGAGGGTGTTCCAGGGGGAGTTCAGGAGGAACTTGCCGCCCTCTTTCGCATCCGTGAGCATGTCATAGCGGGTGATGTAAGAGGGGTTGTGGCAGGCGATGAAGTCAGCGCTGTCGATGAGGTAGGAAGACTGGATGGGCGTCTTGCCGAATCTCAGGTGGGAGACGGTGATGCCGCCCGACTTCTTGGAATCGTAGAAGAAGTAAGCCTGCGCGTACATGTCGGTGTGGTCGCCGATGATCTTGATGGAATCCTTGTTCGCGCCGACGGTGCCGTCCGAGCCGAGGCCGTAGAACTTGCAGGAGATGGCGCCCTCGGGAGCCGCGTCGTACTTCTCGGAGAAGTCGAGGGAGGTCTTGGTCAGATCGTCGTAGATACCGACGGTGAAGTGGTTCTTGGGAACTCTCTTTTCGAGGTTCTTGAACACGGCGTAGCACATGGAGGGGTTGAACTCCTTGGAGCCGAGGCCGTATCTGCCGCCGACCACTTTGATCTTCTTGATGCCCTTCTCAAACAGAGCGGAGCAGACGTCGAGGTAGAGGGGTTCGCCGAGCGAGCCGGGCTCTTTGGTGCGGTCGAGCACCGCGATGCGCTTGCAGGTCGCAGGCAGTGCGGCGACGAACGCATCGGCGACGAAGGGACGGTACAGGCGGACTTTGACGAGACCGACCTTGTGACCTTCGCGGTTCATGCGGTTGATGGTCTCTTCCATCGCATCCGCGCCGCTGCCCATGATGACGACGACGTTCTCCGCGTCGGGAGCGCCGCAGTAGTCGAAGAGGTGATAATTTCTGCCCGTGAGCGCGGACACCTTGTCCATCATCTCCTGGACGATGGCAGGGGTGGCGAGGTAATACTTGTTCGCCGTCTCGCGGTTCTGGAAGTAGGTGTCGCCGTTCTGCGCGGTGCCCTTCTGGATGGGGTGCTCGGGGTTGAGCGCGCGGCTCTTGAAGTCCTCGATGTCCTTCATGTCGACGAGCTGTTTCATCTCGTCATAGTCGATGACGTCGATCTTGGAGACTTCGTGGGAGGTGCGGAAGCCGTCGAAGAAGTGCAGGAAAGGCACTTTCGCCTTGAGGGTGGACAGGTGCGCGACGAGCGCGAGGTCCATGACCTCCTGAACGGAACCGGAAGCGAGCATAGCAAAACCGGTCTGGCGGCAAGCCATGACGTCCTGATGGTCGCCGAAGATGTTGAGCGAGTGTGCGGCGATCGCGCGTGCGCTGACGTGGAAGACGGTCGGCAGCAGCTCGCCGGCGATCTTATACATATTGGGGATCATGAGCAGGAGACCCTGGCTCGCGGTATAAGTGGTCGTCAGTGCGCCTGCGGAAAGGGAGCCGTGCACGGCGCCTGCCGCGCCGCCCTCCGACTGCATCTCGGCGAGGCGGAGCTTCTGGCCGAACATGTTGACTCTGCCCGCGGTCGCCCATTCGTCCGCAACTTCTGCCATGGGCGAAGAAGGGGTGATGGGGTAGATGGCCGCTACTTCAGAGAAGGCGTAAGCGACGTGGCTGGCGGCTGTATTGCCGTCGATCGTCATCTTCTTCATAGAAAATTATAACCTCCGAATACATTTTTTCTTGAATTGAAACATAAAAAATCCACGGGAAGGAGAAATCCTTTCCGAACGGATCATTATTATTATAATGTTTTTCCCGAAAATAGTCAATATAAATGTGTGAATTTTGTCAAATATTTATCACGGAACGGAGGAATCTTGCGAATGTCCGATCAAAAGTGTTGTTAAATTTTCCCGATTTTGCTATAATGTTTCTTATGGATGCAGTGCGCTTTGAAAACGTAAAATTTGCCTATCGGGAGGATTCGGACGAGTACGCCGTGAACGGCGTCACCCTCACGATCGGAGAGGGTGAGTTCGTCGCCGTCCTCGGCAGGAACGGCAGCGGAAAATCCACCCTAGCAAAGCTGATAAACGCCCTTCTCGTGCCCACGTCGGGCAAGGCGGAGGTGTTCGGCATGGACACGTCCGACCCGAAAAAGACCTTTGAGATCCGCAAGAGCGCGGGCATGGTCTTTCAGAACCCCGACAACCAGATGGTCGCGTCCGTGGTAGAGGACGACGTCGCGTTCGGTCCCGAGAACATCGGCATGCCGCGCGAGGAGATCGGACGGCGCATCGACTTTGCGCTGGACGCGGTGGGGATGCAGGAATTCCGCCACGCGACGCCCACGCATCTCTCGGGCGGACAGAAACAGCGCATCGCGATCGCGGGCGTGCTCGCGATCAACCCGCGCATCATGATCCTCGACGAATCGACGGCGATGCTCGACCCGCGCGGCAGGCGCGAGGTGATGCAGGTCGTGCGCAGGCTCAACCGCGAGCAGGGCATGACCGTTCTTCTGATCACGCATTTCATGGACGAGGCGCTCGCCGCCGACCGCGCCGTGGTCATGCACCGCGGCGAAGTGGTCATGGACGGCACGCCCGAGGAGATCTTTTCGCGGAGCGAGGAGCTGGAGACGTACAATCTCACCCTTCCCCGCGCCGCATACATCTGTAAAAAATTGCAGCAGGCGGGCATGCCCGTCGGAAACGCGTACAACGCGGAGGAGCTCGCGGAGGAGATATGCAGATCGTTGCACAGGGGCTGACCTACACATATAACCCGAAATCCCCCTTTGCGAGCAAGGCGCTGGACGGCGTCGATCTCACGATAAACGAGGGCGATTTTTTCGGCATCATCGGACACACGGGCAGCGGAAAATCCACCTTTGTACAGCACCTGAATGCGCTCATCCGCTGTACGGGCGGCTCGCTCAAAGTGGGGGAATTCGACCTCACGGACAAAAAATGCGACTTTCTGCGCCTGCGCGGCAAAGTCGGCATGGTCTTTCAGTATCCCGAATACCAACTCTTTGCGGACACGGTGGAAAAAGACATCGCGTTCGGCCTGAAAAATTTCTGCAAGGGCATGACCGCGCAGGAGCAGACGGACGCGGTGCGCGACGCGCTCACGACGGTCGGCCTCGACTTTGAAAAGCTGCGCGACGTGTCTCCCTTCGAGCTTTCGGGCGGACAGAAGCGCCGCGTCGCGATCGCGGGCGTCATCGTCACGAAGCCCGAGATCCTCATCCTCGACGAGCCCGCGGCGGGGCTCGATCCGCTCGGAAAGCGCGAGCTGATGGAGCTCTTGCATTCCATCCACGGCGGCTGGTGCAAAACGGTGATCATCGTCTCGCACGACATGGACGAGATCGCCGAAAACTGCACCCGCGCGGCTGTGTTCTCTGCGGGGAAAGTGGTGCTCGAGGGCACGCCCGCGGAGGTATTCCGCAACACGGAGATGTTGCTCGGGCTGGGGCTGGACGTGCCCGTCACGGCGCGCTGCGCCCTTCTCCTGCGCGAAAAGGGGATAGACGCGGAGAGCGACTTCACTTGCGACGATTTTGTCCGAAGCGTTCTTGCGCTCGCGGGGAAGAAAAGCGGGAAGGAGGGCGAGCGGCATGATGAATGACGTCACCTTCGGGCAATTTTATCCCGCGAAGTCCTTTGTCCACAACATGGACCCGCGCGCAAAATTTCTGCTCGTCATCGCCTACATCGTGGCGGTGTTCCTCGCGGACAACTTTTTCGGGCTCGCGCTGGTCACGGCAAGCCTCATCTTCTTTGTTCTCCTCGCGCGCGTACCCTTCGGCAGGGTGCTCCGTTCGGTGAAGATGATCCTATTTCTCATCCTCTTCACCTCGGTGCTCAATCTCTTTTTCTACTATTCGACTTCGGAACTGCACATCATCTGGCAGTGGAAGGCGATCACCATCTCCTGGGAGGCGGTCATCAACACGATCTTCCTCGCTTTCCGCTTTTTCCTGCTCGTGATGGGCGCCTCCATCCTGACGCTCACGACGACGCCCGTCGCGCTGACGGACGGCATCGAGAGCCTGCTCACGCCCTTCAAACTCATCCGTCTGCCCGTGCATGAGCTCGCGCTGATCATGAGCATCGCGCTCCGCTTCATCCCGACGCTTACGGACGAGACCAACCGCATCATCGCGGCGCAGAAGGCGCGCGGCGCAAACTTTGAGACGGGCGGACTCATCCGCCGCGCGAAGGCGATGATCCCCGTGCTCGTGCCCCTTCTGATCAGCGCGCTGCGCCGTGCCGACGAGCTCGGCGACGCGATGGACGCCCGCTGTTACAGCGGCGCGAAGGGCAGGACAAAATACAAAAAACTCACCTTCACCTGGCGCGATCTGCTCGGCGTGCTCTTTTTGGGCGGCCTGATCGCGGGTGTGGTGCTTCTGAACGTCTATCTGGGCGGAAGATTCGTCATTCTTGACTGGATCCTCGCCTGAGGAGGAACATGAACGTCGCACTTCTCGTCAGCTATGACGGCACCGATTTTTCCGGCTGGCAGGTCCAGGACCGCGACCGCACGGTGCAGGGCGCGCTTGAGAGCGCGATCGCGCAGCAGTTTGCCCCCGCGCGCGTCACGGGCAGCGGCAGGACGGACGCGGGCGTGCACGCGGAAGGGCAGGTGTGCAATTTCGCGCTGGACGACGGCTTCCGCATCGGCGCGGAGCGCATCGCCGACGCGCTCAACGCGCTTCTTCCGCCCGATGTGCGGGTGCTGGAGAGCGCCCGCGTGCCCGACGAATTTGACGCCTGCCGCACTGCCAAGAAAAAGACCTACCGCTATTCGCTGTATTTTTCCCGCCGCGAGCATCCGCTTCTCGAGCGCTATGCCGTGCGCGCGCCGCAGGCGCCCGATCTTCGCCGCTGTGCCGCCTGCGCAAAACTTCTGGAAGGGGAGCACGACTTCGCTTCCTTTTCCGCGACGGGCTCTTCTGTAAAGACGACCGTCCGCCGCATCTGTTCGTTGAAGGTGCTCCCGCGCGAGCGGGAGGGCGTTCCCGCGATGGACATCGAAGTCACGGGAAACGGGTTTCTGTACAACATGGTCCGCATTCTTGCGGGCGCCGTGCTCGCCTTCGGGCTTGGCACGCTGGACGAAGAGAACATCCTCGCCGCGCTCGCGGGCGGGGGCAGGCGCGAACTTCTCCCGCGCACCCTTCCCGCAAAGGGGCTCACGCTCTGCGGCGTCGATTACGGCTTTGCGCTCTTTTCCCGCGAGAGCAGGTAAAGGGCGGCGATAACATCCGAATTTAAGTTTAGGAGGTCCCCGATGGAATTTTTTGTCTTTCTGGGTGCGTTTCTCTACCTGAGCAATCCGCTCTACACGCAGTCTCTCGGCATAAACCGCCTTCCCGTTTACGCCGCATATGCGCTCGCCGCGGGCGTGTATGCCGTCATTTATGTGTTCAAGGCGATCGGTCTTTACAGGATGGCAAAGAAGAAGGGACTGAACAGGCTTTGCTGGTGCGCGTTCGTGCCCTTTGCGAGCACTTATCTGATCGGCGAACTCGGCGAACAAGTCCGACCCTTCGGCCTGCGCATCCCGAAATTCGGCGCGGTCGCGATGGCGACGGAGATCGTCTATGCGGCGTTCTACGCCCTCCAGATCGTGCCCATGGGCGTTGCTTTCCAGAACGGTCTGTACGAGATCGCGCAGGAAGGAAAGTACCTCGTGCTGTATTTCATGGAGCCTTACGTCAATATCATGAACATCGGGCTCATCGGTTCGAACATCGCGTTTTTCGTCAACCTGATCGCGGATGTTTTCCTCTTCATCGCCTTCTTCCGCGTATACGCCCCCGATTCTTATATCTGGATGGTCGTGCTGTGCGCCATCTTTCCCTTCCTGTTCGGCTTTTTTGCCTTTGCTTTCCGCAATCGGAAGGGGGTGGATTACAACGCATACATGCGCGCCCGCGCCGAAGAGTATGCCCGCCGCGTCTACGGACAGCCGCCTTATAATCAGCCTCCCTACGGCCGTCCTCCTTACGGACAGCCGCCTTACGGACAGCCTCCCTACGGCCAGCCGCCTTACGGAAAGACGAACGGGCAAAACGCCTCGAAAGACCCCGGCGATCCGTTCGGCGAATACGGCGGCAAGGGAAGTACAAACGGACAGGACGACAAGAAGGACGGGGGAGAGGACGACGGATTTTTCTCCTGAAATTTTGCAAGAGAGCGGCGCAAAATTCTTGTGTTTTTTTGAAAATGTGATAAAATACCCAATGCTGAAACAACATACGGGTACCGATTGGAAACGTACATTGCTCCGCAATGCGAACGAACAACACACGGCTTTGAAGACGTGTGTTGTTTTTTTGCGAAAAAAGAGGAGGTGGCAAAAAAATGCCGCAGACAAAATTTCAGGATCTCATATACACACTCATCATGGTCGTCGTCATGGTCTACGCGATGGTGCTCTACAACGTCGCCTTCGACGCGGGGCTGACCAACGACATCTTCCTGCTCGCCCTCCGCGAGCTTCCGATCATGGGCGCGATCGCCTTTGTGCTCGAATTTTTTCTCATAGGCAGGCTCGCCCGCGCGATCGTCGCGAAGCGGCTGGACCTGAGCAAGACGCCGCCGCTGTTTTCGGTCGCGGCAATCTCCGCGGTCATCGTCTGTTTCATGTGCCCCGTGATAAGTTTTCTCGCGAGCCTCTTGTTCGGCTATACCGAGCCTTCGGCGATCGTCGTCACCTTTTTGAAGATCTTCGTGCGCAACTTCCCGATGGCGCTGTGCTGGCAGATCTTCTACGCGGGGCCTTTTGTCCGCTTTTTGTTCGGTCTGATCTTCCGCCGCAAACGCGTTTCGGAAGAGAAAACGCAAACGGAGACGCCTCGCGTTGACAAATCGGAGAGCCTGTGATATAATTTCCCCAAACAGGAAAAGAGAGGCACGAGATGAAAGGAGACGAGATCGCCGCGATCTCCACCCCGCAGGGCAGAGGCGGCGTCGCGATCATCCGCATCAGCGGCGAAAAGCCGCTCGAGATCGCGGAAAAAATGTTTACGCCCGTCGGCGGGAGAAAGGTCTCCCGCTTTTCGCCGTACAGGATGTACCCCGGCAAGATCGACTGCGGGTCGTTTGAAGACTTCGGCCTGTGCGTGTGGTTTTGCGCCCCGCACAGCTTTACGGGTGAAGACGTCGTCGAATTTCACTGCCATGGCGGTACCACGATCGCGCGCGCCGTCCTTTCCCGCGCGCTCGCGCTCGGATGCAGGCCCGCAGAGCGCGGTGAATTCACCAAGCGCGCCTTTCTGAACGGAAAGCTCTCCCTCGCCTCCGCGGAGGGTCTGATCGACATGATCAACGGCGAGAGCGAGGCGGAGGTACGCGCGGGCAGCCTTCTGTATGCGGAGCGCCTCACTTCGCCCGTGCGCGGCGTGCAGGCACAGCTTACCGAACTGCTCGCGGGCATCGATGCGGACATCGACTTCCCCGAAGAGGACATCGAACACACCGACCTGAAAGACGCGGCGTCGTGCATCCGCGCGGCACTCGCGGAGGTGGACGGCCTGCTTAAGGGTTACGGCACGGGCAGAAAGGTCAAGGAGGGCATCTCCGTCGTGCTCGCGGGCAAGCCGAACACGGGCAAGAGCTCCCTTCTCAACGCCCTTCTCGGCGCCGACCGCGCCATCGTCTCGGACATTCCCGGCACCACGCGCGACGTGGTCGAGGGCTCTTTGGAGATCGACGGCGTGCGGTTCGACCTCTACGACACGGCGGGCATCCGCGAGAGCGCGGGCGAGGTGGAGAGCATCGGCATCGGGCGTGCGCGCAGGCTCGCCGAGGGCGCCGACCTCATCCTCTTCGTGCTCGACGACACGCGCACGGCGGAGGACGGTGCGTTGCGCGAGGAGTTCATAGACAGGAAAAAACTTGTCGTCCGCAACAAGGCGGACCTCTCCGCGCCCGCGGAAGGGGACGCGGACGTGTATGTTTCCGCAAAGACGGGCGAGGGGATGGAGGAGCTGAAGCGGCGCATGTTTTCGCTCTGCATGGACGGCTACCGTGCGGACGCCGCCTTCGTCATCGAGGCGCGGCACGGGCAGGCGCTCTCCCGCGCGCGGGAGGAGCTCGCAACCGCCCTTTCGCTGTGCGGAAAGGTTCCGCTCGATCTTCTCGGCATCCACCTTCGCGCGGCGTGGGAAGCGCTGGGCGAGATCAGCGGCGAAACGGCAAACGAACGCATCATAGACGAGATCTTTGCGAAGTTCTGCGTCGGCAAATAAGCGAGGAACAAACATGGTCAATCTCGAACTTTACAGGGTATTCTACACGGTCGCGAAGTGCGGCAGTCTCACGCGCGCGGCGGACGAGCTGTTCATCAGCCAGCCCGCGGTCTCGCAGGCGATCAAACAGCTCGAAGGCCAGCTCGGCACCAGTCTGTTCAACCGCACCCACCGCGGCATGGAGCTGTCCGAGCGGGGCGGAAAACAGATCTTCGACATCGTCGAAAAGGCGCTGTCCGATCTCGACGCGGCGGAGAACAAACTCAAGGAGATCAACTCCACGGCGACGGGCACCATCCGCATCAGCGCGTCGGACACCATCTTTTCGTATGTTCTCATCGACAAGATCGCGCAGTATCACGAGAAATATCCCTCCGTCAAGCTCAACCTCATCAACTGCATCACGACGGAAACGCTGGAGCTTCTCAAGAATAACAAATGCGACATCGCTTTTCTCAATCTTCCGGTGGACGACAAGGACTTCAACCTCTCCAGCGTTGTCATGCCGTTGCACGACACATTTGTCGCGAACGAGCGCTTTGCCACGCTCGCGGAAGGGGTGCAGCCGCTCAAATCCATGCACGACTATCCGTTGCTGATGCTGGATACCAACACGGTCACCCGCAAGGCGATCATTCAGTTCTCCCATTCCATCGGCGTGCATCTGCATCCCGAGATCGAATGCGGCAGCCTCGAGCTGATGATCCAGCTCGCAAAAAACGGCGTGGGCATTGCCTGCGTTCCGCGCGAATACGTCCGCAGGGAGCTGAGCGAGGACAAGACGCTCTTCGAGATCCGCACCGAACCCGCGCTTCCCGCGCGCTCCGTCGGCATCGCTTTCCCGAAAAACCAGCCCGTCTCCTTTGCAGTCAAAGAGTTTTTCAAGCTGTTCGAGGGCGAGACCATCTGAAAAAAATTTTTCGCAAACGCTTTACAAAAGCACGGCGGTATGTTATAATAAATGAAATAGAAGAACGCAGTGAAGCGGAACAGTATTCCGAAGCGCGGGCATCAGAGAGCCGCCGTTTGGTGCGAGGCGGCCGATGCGCACGGGAGAACTCGCCGCAGAGCGGCCCGCCCGAAAGGGAAACCGAGTAGAAGCGGGACGGAGGCTCTCCGTTACAGGGGCGGGATATGCGCCGCAAGGCAAGTATCTGACGAGTGCGTGCGCGAAAGCGCGCGAAAAAGAGTGGTACCGCGAAACCTGTTTTCGTCTCTTTGGAGAGGAAGACAGGGCTTTTTTTATCCCAAAACCAGCCGAAAGGAGACAGTCATGAAAAACTTTGACAAGTACACGAAACAGTATTTTCTCCCGCCCGTCCGCTGCATGGACTGGGCGGAAAAGGACAGCGTGGACCGTGCGCCCGTGTGGTGCAGCGTCGATCTGCGCGACGGCAACCAGGCGCTCATCGAGCCGATGACGCTGGAGCAGAAGGTGGAATTTTTCAAACTGTTGCTTCGCGTCGGCTTCAAGGAGATCGAAGTCGGTTTTCCCGCGGCGAGCGAGACGGAGTACGTCTTTCTTCGCACGCTGATCGACAACGGCCTCATTCCCGACGACGTGACCGTGCAGGTCCTTACGCAGGCGCGTGAGCACATCATCCGCAAGACCTTCGACGCCATCCGCGGCGCGAAGAACGTCATCGTGCACGTCTACAACTCCACCTCCGTCGCCCAGCGCGAGCAGGTGTTCCGCAAGGACAAAGAGGAGATCAAAAAGATCGCCGTCGAGGGCGCGAAACTCCTCAAAAAGCTCACCGAAGAGGCGGGCGCGAACTATCGCTTCGAATACAGCCCCGAGTCCTTCACGGGCACCGAGCCCGAGTATGCGCTCGAGGTCTGCAACGCCGTGCTCGAGGTGTGGCAGCCCACGCCCGACCGCAAGGCGGTCATCAACCTGCCCGCGACCGTCGAGAACGCGACGCCGCACGTCTTTGCACAGCAGGTGGAATATATGTCCAAAAACCTCGTCTATCGCGACAACGTCGTGGTCAGCCTGCACCCGCACAACGACCGCGGTTGCGCCGTCGCGGCGTCCGAGATGGGACTTCTCGCGGGCGCAGACCGCGTCGAGGGCACGTTGTTCGGCAACGGCGAGCGCACGGGCAACGCGGACATCGTCTCCATTGCGATGAACATGTATTCGCAGGGCGTCGACCCGCAACTGGATTTCTCCTTCATGCCCGAGATCTGCGAAAAGTACAGCGAGTACACGCAGCTCTCCGTCTCGCCCCGCCAGCCGTATGCCGGCTCGCTCGTGTTCGCGGCGTTCTCCGGATCGCATCAGGACGCGATCGCAAAGGGCATGCAGTGGCGCAAAGAGCACAAGATGCCGCACTGGAACGTGCCTTATCTTCCCATCGACCCCGCGGACGTGGGCAGAGAGTACCAGACGGACGTCATCCGCATCAACAGTCAGTCGGGCAAGGGCGGCGTCGGCTTCATTTTGCAGGAAAATTACGGGCTCAACCTGCCCGCAAAATTCAAAGAGGCGATGGGCTATGCGGCGAAGGGCGTCTCCGACCGCACGCACAAGGAGCTCAAGCCCGCGGAGGTGTATGAGGTGTTCCTCAGCAGCTTCGTCACCAACCGCCCCGTCTTTGACATCCCCGAATGCCATTTCCGCCAGCTGCCCGAAGGCATCGCGGCGACGGTCACGGTGGAGCAGAACGGCGAGCGCACCGTCGTGTGCGCGGAGGGCAACGGCCGCCTGGATGCGGTGACGAATGCGCTGAAAATGCACTTCGGCGTCGTGTTCACGCTCACCACTTACGAACAGCACGCGATGAGCGAAAAGTCCGATTCCAAGGCGCTCTCCTTTGTCGGGATCGAGAAGGACGGTAAGTTCTTCTGGGGCGCGGGCATGAACGACGACATCATCCGCTCGTCCATCGACGCGCTCGTCTCTGCGCTCAACAACTATCTCGCATGACAGACCGCAAGCGGCGGCGCCCGACGGGCGCCGCCGCATTTTCCGTCGCGTCCGATAAGCGATTCCGGAACGAAACATAAAAGGAGAAAAATTCATGTCACAATTCTTCATGCCGGTGCGCATTGTGGAAGGGGAGAACTGCATTCGCGAAAACGCAGAACTCTTTTCGGGGCTCGGCCGCCGCGCGCTCATCGTGACGGGCAAGAGCTCGAAGACGAACGGCGCGCTGGACGATGCGGTTTTTGCGCTTTCCTCCTGCGGCAGGGAATACGCCGTGTTCGACGAGATCCCGCAAAACCCCACGCTTGCCTGCGTTCGCGCGGGCGGCGAGGCGGCGCGCGCGTTCGGCGCGGACTTTGTCGTCGCGCTCGGCGGCGGTTCGCCGATGGACGCGGCAAAGGCGATCGCCATGCTCGCCGTGCAGGACGTCTCCGACCTCTTTGCCTGCGAAGCGAAACGCGTGCTCCCGATGGTGCATGTACCCACGACCGCGGGCACGGGAAGCGAAGTCACCCAGTATTCCATCCTCACCAACGACGAAAAACAGACCAAGACGAGCATTTCCTCTCCCTTGTTTTTCCCCAAGCTCGCTTTTTTGGACGGGCGGTATCTTTGCGGGTTGCCCCGCGCCGTGACGGTCAACACGGCGATCGACGCGCTTTCGCACGCCGTGGAGGGGATGCTCTCTGTCCGTGCGGGCGCCCTCTCCGATGCGCTCGCCCGTTCTGCGATCGCCGCGATCTTAGGTGAGTTTGAAGGGCTGCGCACGGGGGAGCTTTCCGCCCATTCGCGTGCAAACCTGCTTCGCGCCTCCACGCTCGCGGGCATGGTCATCGCGAACACGGGCACGACGCCCGTGCACGGAATGGGCTATTCGCTCACCTATTTTGCGGGCATCCCGCACGGCAGGGCAAACGGGCTTCTCCTGCCCGCCTTTTTGGAGGCGTGTTTACAAAAAGTTCCCGAGCGCGTTTGTTCGATCTATTCGGCGCTGGGCACCGATGCGAACGGCTTTGCGGAGAAGATGAACGCTCTTCTCGGCGTGCGGGAGCGCTTCCCCGCGGAGACCCTCGCCGATTGGGCGGAGTGTGCATCTCACAACAAGAACATCAAAAACTGCAGTGCGCACTTTGAAAAAGAGGACCTCCTTGCCGTGCTCAAACGCTCCCTTCTGTGAAGGAGAAAAGGGGACTGTTTGCACGAATTTGAAATACGTATTTCATTTTTTGCGTCAAAAGCCTTGCAAAAGCGGAAAAGCAATGCTATAATGTTAAAGTATAAATCAGAAGAATTAGGGGGTTTTTGTCATGCTTTATTCTGCAGGCATCCTTTCGGTATTCTCCTCCCTGCGCGATTTTTTCAGCGGGGAAAACGCCGCATTCCGCATTGCAGGCGCATGCTTTGTCGCGCTCGCGGTGATCGTCATCTTTGTGCTCCTGATCCAGCTCACCGTGCGCCATTCGCTCACTTTCCTTGTCGGCGAGGGGAAGACGATAAAATATAAGTTCCCGCGTCGCCGCATGGTCCGCCTGACGGGCGAACAGTCCGACGTGCCCGTCCCTTCCCGCGAGGGCTTTACCTTTGCGGGTTGGTATCTTGACGAGGCGTGCACCGTTTCCGCGGGCGACATCTACCGCGTCGAGAAAGATGCGGCGCTCTATGCAAAATGGGTGCCCGCAGAAAAAGCCGCAGAGGATATAGCTGTTCCCGTTGAGGAAGCGTCGGCTGAAGAGCCTGCCGCGCCTGTTGCGGAAGAAACCGCAGAGGATATAGCCGTTCCCGTTGAGGAAGTGTCGGCCGAAGAACCCGCCGCGCCTGTTGCGGAAGAAACCGCAGAGGATATAGCCGCTCCCGCTGAGGAAGTGTCGGCCGAAGAGCCTGCCGCGCCTGTTGCGGAAGAAACCGCAGAGGCGATCACAGCTCCCGTGGAGGAAGCTCCCGCCGCGGTCGAGGAGGAAGACGGGGAAGAAGAGGAAGACGCAGAGGACGAAGCGGCCGAAGGGGACGAATTCGACAATGCGCTCGTGACGCTTGTTTCGGGCAGCAAGGTGTTTGTGCAGTATCGCCGCAGTTTCCGCGCGCGCCTCATTCAGGCGAGTGACGAGATGAAGGAGTACTACAATCTCCTGCGCAGCGAGCTTCTCTCGCAGATCGGCGTCAAGGAACGCGTCAGCTGGAATTTCGACAGCTTCAACGTGGGCAGGCGGCAGTTTGCGAAGGTCAACGCGAACACGAAGAGCCTCATCGTATACTTTGCGCTCTCGCCCGAAGAGGTGGACGAGAAATATCGCTTCCGCGACGTATCCGAGAAGAAGAGATATGCGAACGTGCCCGTGCGCTATAAGATCACAGGGAGCCGCAGTTTCAAATATGCGCTCGAGCTCCTCGAGCAGACGGCAGAAAAATTCGGCCTCGATTTCAAACGGGTGCAGGAACATCTCGACATTCCGTACGAAGACCGCGACGCGCTCATCCGTCAGAGGCTGATCCGCGTGTACGCAAAGCGCGAGACGGGCGAGACGGTCACCGAAGAAGAGCTCGAGAAGTACATCGAAGAGGGCGCGACGGTGGAAAAACTCTCCGCCTATACGGTCACTGACAAGGTCACGGCGGGCGAAGCGGAGACGCTGATCACCGACGCGACGGCGGAAAATCTCATCGCGCTTGCCGAAGTGCGTTCGGTGCGCGGCACGGGCAGGAGATCTTACATCAACCTCGACACGATCAGTGCGAATTTCCGCGAAGGTGAGACGGTGGACCTCGCGACGCTCAAAGCGCGCGGACTGCTGGAGGCGAAAGTGGGTTCTTTCAAAGTGCTTGCGCGCGGCCAGCTCGACAAGTCCCTCACGGTGGAGGCGAACGACTTCTCGCTCGCGGCGGTCAAGATGATCGCGTTGACGGGCGGCAAGGTCGTCCGCATCAAAAAACAGAACTGAGCGAACGCTCTTTCGGCGCCGCACGCGATCGCGCGTGCGGCGCCTTTTGCACGGCAAAGGGCACACACGCCTGCGCAGAATTTTTGCGCAGGCGTGTGTGCTGTTTTTTACATAAAAAGGGAAGATCGTCGCAAACTATCGGCGGAGGAAAGGTATGCACAGGGGCTGTACGATGTTCTTTAAAAACTCTCCCGCGATACTCTCGACCGCGTGTGTCGCGGGGCCGAAGGAATGCGCGGGGATCGCGGGGGCATATGTCGATCTCGCGCTCTCGGACGACATGTACGGGGAGAGCACTTTCGAGCGGGCGGAGCGGAAGATGCTTCTCTATGCCATCGAAAAGAGCATGGAAAAGGCGGGTCTGAAACAGGCGGACGTGATGCTGTCGGGCGATCTTCTCAACCAGATCATCTCGGCGAGTTTTTCCGCGCGCGAGACGCAGCTTCCCTATCTCGGCATCTACGGCGCCTGCTCGACGATGAGCGAAGGGCTCCTGCTCGGCGCAGCGCTCGCGGACGGCGGCTATGTCGGCACCGCGCTCGCGGCGACGGGTTCGCACTTTTCGTCGGCGGAGCGGCAGTACCGCTATCCGCTCGAGCTGGGCACGACCCGTCCGCCCCAGTCGCAGTGGACGGTGACGGGCGCAGGCAGTGCGGTCATTGCGGCGGGGGCGAGAGGCCCCGTCATCACCTGCGGCACGATCGGACGGGTGGTGGACTACGGCGTCTCCGACGTCAACAACATGGGCGCGGCGATGGCGCCCGCGGCGCTCTCCGTTCTTCTCGAACACCTCAAGGACACGGGCAGGGAGCCCGATTATTACGACCTCATCCTGACGGGCGACCTCGGCGCGCTCGGCTCGCACATCCTCTGCGATCTCGCATGGGAAAAGGGGATAGACATCGAGCCGTTGCACGCCGACTGCGGCGTGCTCGTCTACGGCTCGGCGGAGGAGGAGTTCCAGGGCGGGAGCGGCGCGGGTTGCAGCGCCGTGCTGTTCAACGGCTGTATCGTGGACAAACTCCGCCGCCACAAGCTGGAAAAGGTGCTCTTCATCGCGACGGGGGCGCTTTTATCCACTGTCTCGTCGGGGCAGGGCGAAACGATTCCGTGCATCGCGCACGCGGTCGCGGTGGAAAACACCGCGCGGGAGGAATAGACATGCAAAAATACATCGAACTTCTTCTGATGTTCGTCAAGGCGTTTGCGGTGGGCGGGAGCATCTGCGTCGTCGCGCAGATCGTCATCAACTTTACAAAACTCACTTCCGGCCGAATCCTCGTGTTTTTCATGCTCGCGGGCGTCGCGCTCGAGGGGCTCGGATTATACGGAAAGCTCGTGGACTTTGCGGGCGCGGGCGCGACGGTCCCGATCAGCGGCTTCGGCTATCTCCTCGCGCACGGCGCAATGCACGGCGCCGAACGCGGCCTGTTCGGCGCGCTGACGGGCGCGCTGAGCGCGGCGAGCGGGGGCGTGACGGCGGCGATCCTGTTCGCCTTTCTGGCGGCGCTCGTGTTCCGTCCGAAGAGCAAAAAGAACTGACGGAGACAGCAGAAATAATTCCGACTTAAACGGCGCGATTTTGTCCTTGACAAACCGCGCCTTCCGCTGTAAAATAAGGGAAATATCATAACGGAGGCATTGCGATGAAACTTGCGGTGACCTATCTCGCGGGTCAGGTGTTCCCGCACTTCGGACATTCGGAATTTTTCAAACTGTATGAGATCGGAGACGGCAAAGTGCTCTCGGGCGAAGTCGTTCCCACGCAGGGTGCGGGGCACGGCGCGCTGGCGGCTTTTCTGTCGGAACGCGGCGTGGACGCGCTCGTCTGCGGCGGCATCGGCGGCGGTGCGATCGCGGCGCTCGGCGCGGCGGGCATCCGCGTCTTTGCGGGCGTCGAAGGGGATGCGGATTCCGCGGCGGCGGCTTTTGCGGCGGGCACGCTCGAATACGATGCGAACGCGCGCTGTTCTCATCACGAGCATCACGCCGAGGGCGATTGCGGCACGCATGACTGCGCCTCGCACGGCTGCGGCACGCACGGCTGCGGCCGCTGAGGTGTGACGTGCTCGGAAAACAGCTCTTATTTGCGCTGATCGGCACGGGTGCCACCTGTCTTGCGACCGTTCTGGGCGCGGCGACCGTCTTCTTTTTCAAACAGGAGATGTCCGCGCGGCTTCAGCGCATCTTTCTCGGGTTTGCCGCGGGCGTCATGACCGCGGCCTGCGTCTTCTCGCTTCTTCTCCCCGCGATGGATCAGTTGGAAGCGGAGGGGAAGAACATTCTTTTCCCCGTTGGCGGCGGGTTTCTTCTCGGCGTGTTGTTTTTGCTTCTCTGCGACAAGCTCCTCCCGCATATGCATATCGGGAGCGACAAGCCCGAAGGCCTCCTCGCGCGCATGCGCAGGACGACCATGCTCGTGCTCGCGGTGACGCTCCACAACATCCCCGAGGGGATGGCGGTCGGACTGACGTTCGCGGCGGCGGCGACGGGCTCGGGCACGGGCGCGCTCGCGGGCGCGATCGCGCTTGCCGTCGGCATGGGCCTGCAGAACCTGCCCGAGGGCGCGGCGGTCTCTCTTCCGCTCCCTTCGCAGGGGGTGAGCAAGGGCAAGGCTTTTCTCTGCGGCGCGCTGTCGGGCGTCGTCGAACCCGTGTTCGGCCTCCTCGCCGTCCTTGTGGCGAGCAGTATCACCTGGCTCATGCCCTGGGCGCTCAGCTTTGCGGCGGGCGCGATGCTCTACGTCGTCGTCGAGGAACTCATCCCTGAAGCACAGCTCGGCGAGCATTCGCACGCGGGCACCATCAGTGTCATCGCCGGATTTTTTATCATGATGATTTTGGACGTCATGCTCGGATGAACGGACCGTCCGAAGGAGGAAAAATGTTCTTTTTTCACAGGCCCTCATTTGCCGAGGCCGAAAAGAAGGCGCGCGCGGATGCCGCGGGAGTATTCCTCGACGTGCGCACGCGCGAGGAATACGCGGAGGGACATCTGCCGGGCGCGGTGAATATCCCGCTCGACGAGCTGGGCAGCGCGAATTTCGGCAGGGACAGGCATTTTTATGTGTATTGCAGGAGCGGCGCGCGCAGTGCGCGCGCCGCGGGCTATCTCAAACGCTGCGGGCTTTTTGTCGTCGATCTGGGCGGCATCGCGGGCTATGCGGGAGAGCTCGAGCGCGGGTCGGACCCGCAAAAGGAGGAAAAATGAAAGTCGTCATCATCGGCGGCGTCGCGGGCGGCGCGACGGCCGCGGCGCGCCTTCGCCGTCTGGACGAAGAGGCACAGATCGTCGTGCTCGAACGCTCGGGCTTTGTCTCGTATGCGAACTGCGGCTTGCCGTACTATGTCGGCGGCGTGATAAAGGACAGAAAAAAACTCACTCTCCAGACGCCGCAGAGCTTCAAAGACCGCTTTAATGTCGATGTGCGCGTGCACAGCGAGGCGGTCGAGATCCTTCGCGCGGAGAAAAAGGTGCGCGTGCGCAATCTGGAAAGCGGCAAGGAATACTTGGAGAGCTACGACAAGCTCATCTATTCCCCCGGCGCGCGCGCCGTTCGCCCGCCCTTTGCCATCGAACATCCGCGCGTGTTCACGCTGCGCACGGTGGAGGATACCTTCCGCCTCGACGATTTTCTCACCCGCGAAAGCCCCGCGACGGCGCTCGTCGCGGGCGGCGGGTTCATCGGCATCGAGACGGCGGAAAACCTTTCCCGCCGCGGCGTGCGCGTCACGCTCGTCCAGCTCGAGGATCAGGTGATGCCGCTTTTCGATCGCGACATGGCGGCTCTTTTGCACGCAGAACTCAGGCAGAAGGGGATCGAGCTCTCTCTCGGCGCGGGCGTCACGGCGCTCCGTCCCGACGGCGAGGGGCTCGTCGCGGACATTGCGGGCAGACCCTCCGTGCGCGCGTCCATGGTCCTGCTTGCGGTCGGCGTGGCGCCCGATACCGCGCTCGCGCAGGCGGCGGGGCTTGCGACGGGTGCGCGCGGCGCGGTGGTTGTGGATGAACACATGCGCACGTCCGATCCCGACATCTATGCAGTCGGGGACGCCGTGCTCGTGCGCAACTTCGGCACGGGCGCGCCCGCAAACGTTCCGCTCGCAGGGCCTGCGAACAAGCAGGGCCGCATCGCGGCGGACAACGTCGCGGGGCTGGATTCCGTCTATCGCGGTGCGCAGGGCTCTTCCGTCGTGAAGGTGTTCGACCTCACGGCGGCAAGCACGGGGCTGAATGCGCGCGCGGCGCAGGCGGCGGGGATTGATTTTTCTCAGGTCGTTCTGTTCTCGCCCGATCACGCGACTTACTACCCCGGTGCGCGCAACATGACGCTCAAAGTGCTCTTTTCGCGCGCGGACGGCCGCATCCTCGGCGCGCAGGCGATCGGATATTCGGGCGTCGAAAAGCGCATCGACGTGCTTGCGACGGCGATCCGCGGCGGCATGACGGCGGACGATCTCGCCGCGCTGGACCTTTGCTATGCGCCGCCCTTTTCTTCGGCGAAGGACCCCGTCAACATGGCGGGATATGTGATCGGCAACATCCTTGCGGGCAGGCTGAAGGAGCACGGCTGGCAGGATATGTCCGCGCTGATCGAGTCTGGGGCACAGCTTCTGGACGTGCAGACGGCGGAGGAATACTCCGAGGCGCATTTCCCGGGCGCCGTCAACATCCCCGTCGATTCCCTGCGCGCCCGCATCGGCGAGCTGGATGCGTCGCGGCCCGTCTACGTCAACTGTTACAGCGGGCTGAGGAGCTACATCGCCTGCCGCATCCTTGCGGCAAAGGGCTTTGACTGTTCCAATCTCTCGGGCGGCATGCGCTTTTACCGCGCGGTCGCGGAAGGGAGCGCGGACGGCACGCCCCGCCATCTCTGCGGCGCAAAACTCTGAGCAAACGGCTCATCTCTTTCCGCCCTGCGGCGCCGAAAGCGCCGCAGGGCGGCTGTCGTTTTCGGGCTCGCAAACAGCCTGCGGAGTCGCTTCGGCGGTGAGGCTTCGGGCAGAGACCTTTTTTGAACGAGAGAAAATTCGCTCGGGCGGATGAGGGAAGAACCGAATTCTTTTCGGCGGTTGAAATTTTTTAATAGATGTGATAAAATAATGCCGACAATATTTTTATCGGCAGAGTTTGACTGCATGCGTACAGTGACTTCATGGATAAAACCGAGCCGTAAAACAAGGGAGAAAGCTATGGAAAAGATGGAATTTTCACCAAACGCAAACGAAGTGGACAGGGAAAAACCCTATACCGCCGAGACGTTCCGTCAGGTCGGAGTAAAAAAGCTGGCGCGTCTGACTGCGATAAAGGAGCTCATGGAGTCGGAAGGATACGAGCAAAAGCGGAGGGCGTTCGAGGAGGAAAGCGAGCGGCTGAATTCTGAGTTCGACCGCAGCGTCGCGCACATTGAAGAATGGGAAGAGCGGATGACGCAGAAGATCATGGGCGACGACAGCCTTTCGCCCGAGCAGAAGCAGAAGAAGATGCAGGAAGAGGTCTACGGGAAGGTGGATGAGATGTACAGTCAGGTCGAGCAGACCGAAGCGCATCAGAAAGCGACACATGCGTTAAGGGCGTTCATGGAAGAAAACGAACTCATGTGGGATTCCACGCTGTACAGTCTGAAGAGGACGTCGCCCGAAAGCCTGCCCTTTGTCGACCTTGCCAAGACGCTGGCAGGGGAAGAGAGCGAAGAGATCGAGTTTGAAATGCCTTCCGACTGCATTTACGATCAGATCGAAATTCAGCAGAAGTACATCGAAGGCGGCTACCTGGAAGATTATAAAAAGGCTTTGACAGAGGACGAAAGGGCAAAAAAACTTTCCGCACTGCAACTTGAGCGTCTCTTTTCGGAGTGCGATACCGTGTGCTTCCATGCCGAAGAGGACGTCCGTGTCGGCGACGAGAGCGACGAGCGGTTCGCCATGATCCTGGACGAGGCGATAAGGACGGAAAAGACGGAAAATTACGGCATGAACGTGCTTCGGGTCTTCTTGAACCCCACGCAAAAACTCAAAGAATATCTTCTGTCTTTCAAGCGGTTCGACAGGTATCACTTTGACGCCTGTCAAAGATACGCTCCCTATTACAGCTTTGCGGACATAGCGTTTTTAAAAGACGGAAAGGTCCTTCTGAGCTGTCTGACGCACGAGAAATACTTTGACGTTGCAGACGAGCTAAAGCTGATTTTCGACGGCTTTGAAGAACAGGTCGGCCGCTGAGGAAAAAAGAGCGGGCCCTGACGGGTCCGTGAAAATACTGCGCAAAAAGGGCGCGGGCTTTTGGAAAAAAGCCCGCGCCCTTTTTTGTCATTCTTTATACGCCTGCAAAAGAGCTTGCGCCCTTGCCTTGACCTCCTGCGCGACGGGATCGGGCGAGAGCACGCGCACGCCGTCGCCGAATCCGAGGATCTTGGCGTAGAGCGCCTCGCCGAGAGGCAGGGTCGCTTCCGCGAGGAACCCGTCGCCGCGCGGGCTGATGTTTGCGATGCCCAGCCATTCTTCCGCGTCTGCGAGCGCTTTTTTCTTCACCTCGAGCGAAACGCGGACGAGCTCGGTGTCCGAAAACTCGAATTTGAGGGGCAGGTTTTCGCGGTCGAAGGGGCGTTTCTCAAATTTTTCGCCCGTCGCGCGCGCGCTTCGGATGCGCCCGATCTTGAACAGGCGGAACGCCGAGCGCTTGCGGCACCACGCATACACATACCAGATGTTCTGTTTGTAGATGAGCAGGTGCGGCTCTATGGTGCGCCTGCTCTCTTCGCCCGAGCGCGCGATATAGGTCATGTCGAGACAGTCGCATTTTTCCACCGCCTCTTCGAGAACTTTGAGCTTTTCGGAAAAGTCGTAAGCGTCCCCCCAGCTTCCGCTGTCGACGAGGATGTTGCCCGAAAGGGTCAGGTTTTTGCTGTCCGATTTCTGCTGACTGCGCAGTTTTTCCAAGGCGCTCGCGATCGCCTTGTCGCCGAGCTGTTCGCCGAGCGCGCTCAGCGCGTTGATCGCCGCCGCGTGTTCTTCCTGCGTGAAAAAATTCTGCGGCAGGCGATAGGTATCCGGCAGGCATATTCCGCCGTTCCTTCCCCGTATAATATCTATCGGAACGCCGCTCACCGTCAGTTCGTCCACATAGCGGTAGACGGACCGCTCGGAAACGCCCTCTTCCGCGGCGAGCTGTGCCGCGCTCGTCTTTCTCGCGCGCAGCAGTTTGAACAGGATCCTCAACATCACCTGAAACTTCATTTTTTTCCTCAAAACAGAAATTTTTTCTGAAATAATTTTAATATATATGACAATATCTGTCAAGTTTTTTGTGCTAAGATAAGAGGCGTAAAGGGGAGGTAAACGACATGTTCTTCAAAAACCCGTTCAAAAAAGAAAAGACAACGCTGTGGACGTTGCCCGCGCCGACGGGAAAGGTGCGCCGTCTGGAAGGGGCGGTGCTTGCGGGGCAGAGCTTGCAGTCGGTGCAGGCGCATTTTTCCGCGCAGGCGGAAGAGCGCCCCGTCTCCGCAAGGCAGGATGTTCCCGCCGCGGCGGCTCTCCGCGCCTTCCCGCAGGCGGAAGAGCGCCCCGTCTCCGCAAAGCAGGATGTTCCCGCCGCGGCGCTTTCCCTCGCTTTTTCGAAGGCGGACGCGCTCGATATCGGCATTGCGGCGCTCGCGCGGCTGAGCGGGCTCAACAAGGCGGAACGCGCTTTCTTTGCGCGCGAAAAATAAATTTGCGCAAACCCTTGCGCATGGGTTGACAGCGCCGCGCGATGTGTTATACACTTATAAGAAAAAAGGAGAAAAGGGGCTTGATCTACGACATCTCGCGGGAACTCTTTTCCAGTCCCGTCTACCCAGGCGACACTTCGCCGTCGCTCCGCGCGGCGGACTCGATCTCTTCGGGCGGGGAATGCAATCTCTCTGACATCACCATGTGCGTGCACAACGGCACGCATCTGGACGCGCCTCTGCATTTCTGTGCGGACGGCGCGGATGCTGCGTCGATGTCTCTTGACGCGTGCATGGGGGCGTGTGCCGTGGTCTCGGCGGAGCGCCCGCTCGCGCAAGTGCTTGAAAAGGTGCGCGCCCCGCGCATCCTGTTCAAGGGCACGCTCTCTCTCGGCGAGTCGGACGCGCGCCTTCTTGCGGAGCGGTTCTGTCTCGTCGGGACGGAGGCGCTCTCCGTCGGGGACGCGCGCGTGCACCGCGCCCTGCTCGGCGCAGGCGTCGCGGTGCTCGAGGGGGCGGATCTCTTTGCCGTGCCCGAAGGGGAATATCGGCTGATCGCGCTCCCGCTCCGCTGGTCGGGCGCGGACGGAACGCCCGTGCGCGCCGTTCTCACCGAGGAGGAAGAAAAATGAAGTGGTATCTCGTCTGTCTCGCGGCATTTGCCGCGCTCTCGCTCGTCGCGTTCGCGCTGTACGGGGCGGACAAGCACAGGGCGCGCCGCGGCGCGTGGCGCATCCCCGAAAAAGTCCTGCTCGGCTTCTCCTTCTTCGGCGGCGCGGCGGGAAGTCTGCTCGGGATGCTTGCCTTCCGTCACAAGACCCGCCATTGGTATTTCTGGGCGGTCGCAATACTCGGGCTCGCATGGCAGGCCGCGGCGGTCCTTCTTCTTTGGCTGTATCTTTAAAAAAGCGCGGGCAGGCGCCCGCGCGGTCATTGCGATCTTTCTTTTAAGAGCGTCAGCCTTGCGGCGGCGCGGAGGGGGAGAGGGAGCCTGTACCCGTTTTTTCGGAGCGCATCCACAAACCGCATGGGCGCGCGGTCGGCGATCGCGACGCGCAGCGCCATGTTCGCGCGGCGCAGGTTCTCGTCCAGCACGCGCAGTTCCGTCTCCTCGCGTTTGAGCGCGAGGTCTGCAAAGACGGCGATCGTGCGGTCGCAGACATAATCGAATGCAAAGCGGTAGCGGTCTGCGTCCAGCGGCGGCTTGCATTCGTTGAAGAACTGCCAGAGCCGCGCGATCTGTTCGGCGCTCTGCGGCGCGCCGTCCGCGCGTTTTTTGCCCGCAAACAGCCCGACATCGAGAAAGGCGGTCTTCTGGGAAAGCAGAAGGGGTGCGAAGAGCGCGGCGCTGTCGCGGTGCATGCCCTCGCACATGCTTTTGGCGCGCGTATACAGCGCGATGTCCGCGGCGCAGGCAAACGCGCGCGGCGCGAACGCCTTTTCGCCCGAAAAGAGTGCGCTTTCCGTCAGGCCTTCGCCCGCAACGACGAGCTCTTCTTCGCGTGCGGAAAGTTCGCTCAAAAACTTCGCCGTCTTTTCATCGTCGAGCGGGCGGGAAAAGGCGGGCAGCACGAACCGTCCCGTCGGCGCGTGTCCGGGCGTGCAGAAGCACAGCGCGGGGAAATCCCCGACGGGCAGATCGAGTCCTTCCGTTTCGGGAATGACCTCGGAACGTGCAGGAAGGGCGCGCAGCAGTGCGCGCAGCGGTTCGCCGTCCCCGCTCCGCACGAATGCGGAGAGCGGCGTCTGCCGCGGCGGCGGGGGCGGAGCGGTTTTGCTCTTTTTTCGGAAAAACATCAAAAGGCGCTCCTTTGTTTTACGCTTCCATTTTACCACACACGGCGCGGAAATACAAGCGCTTTCGGAGGAACAAATGACACACAGGGACATCCGTGCCGCCATTTTCGATCTGGACGGCACGCTCATCGACAGCATGGAGATCTGGCGGGAGGTGGACGAGGATTTCTTTGCCCGCCGCGGCATGGCGGTGCCGCCCGACTATCAGGAGCAGATCGCGCACCTCGGTTTCCGCGAGTGCGCGGCATTCACCATCGAGCGCTATCTCCCGCGCGAAAACGCGGAGCAGGTCATCGGCGAATGGCGGGAACTTTCCACCCGCAAATACGGCGCGGCGGACGCGGCAAAATATTTTAAACCCGGCGCGGCGCAGCTCTTGCGCGAGCTGAAGCGCGGCGGGCTTTCGCTCTGCGTCGCGACGGCGTCCTCCCCCGAACTCTTTTTGCCCGTTTTGCGTGCGGGCGGAGTCGAAGACCTCTTCGACGCGTTCACGACGGTGGAGGAGGCGGGGCGCAACAAGTCTTTTCCCGACATCTTTCTTCTGAGCGCGAAAAAACTGGGCGCCGCGCCGCGCTCCTGCGTCGTCTTCGAGGACAATCTCACCGCCCTGCGCGCGGCGAAGTCCGCGGGGATGGCGACGGTAGGGGTGTACGACGAGGCGTCTCGCGCGCGTCACGAGGAGATGCGGCGGGAGGCGGATCTGTTCATCACTTCTTTTGCGCAGCTTCGTCCCGCCGAGATTTTTTCGCGCGGTTTTTCCGATCTGCGGTAAAATAATTGCACAAAACGGCATTTTTTGTTATAATAATTCGGAAATACAGCGCGCGCCTCTGCGGATGCGCGCGGACGAGGTCAAGTTATGTACAAATCCAGGCTGAATCTGATCGAGACGGAAAAAGCACTCAAGGAGATCAAGACGGTATTCGAAGCGGAGCTCTCCGCGGCGCTCAATCTCACCCGCATCAGCGCGCCGCTGTTTGTCGCGCGCGACAGCGGTCTCAACGACAACCTGAACGGCGTGGAGCGACCCGTTTCCTTTGACGTGAAGGCGACGGGCGAGGTCGCGGAAGTCGTGCACTCGCTCGCGAAGTGGAAGCGCTACGCGCTCGCAAAGTACCGCTTCGGCGCCTATTTCGGGCTTTACACCGACATGAACGCCATCCGCCGCGACGAGGATCTCGACAATCTGCATTCTATCTATGTCGATCAGTGGGATTGGGAAGCGGTCATCCTCCGCAAGGACAGGACGCGCGAATATCTCGAGGAGTCCGTCCGCAAGATCTACGGCGCTTTGCAGCGCACGGCGGAGCGCATCTGCCGCGATTATCCCGTTCTGGACAACTACCTCGGCGAGGAGATCAGCTTCGTCACAACGCAGGAACTCGAAGACCGCTATCCTTCGCTCACGCCCAAAGAGCGCGAGACGGCGTATGTGCGCGAGCACGGCTCTGCATTCATCATGCAGATCGGCGGAAAACTGCGTTCGGGAAAGAAACACGACGGGCGCGCGCCCGACTATGACGACTGGGCGCTCAACGGCGACATCGTGCTGTATTATCCCGTTCTCGACTGCGCGTTAGAGGTGTCCTCGATGGGCATCCGCGTGGACGAAGAGAGCCTGGTGCGCCAGCTCGAGGCGGAGGGTTGCACCGACCGCCTGCATTATCCTTTCCACAAGGCATTGCTCGCGGGCGAGCTTCCGCTCACGATGGGAGGGGGCATCGGACAGTCCCGTCTGTGCATGTTCCTGCTCAACAAGATGCACATCGGCGAGGTGCAGGTCTCGCTGTGGGACGAAAAGACGGAAAAATATTGCAGGGAAAACAACATCACGCTCATGTGACAGACGAACGCCCCTCCGCGCATGCGGAGGGGTATTTTGTCTGTTTATGTCTCCGATCGGGCAGGTTATGACGATTCGGTTGATTTTTTCGCGGTTTTCCTGTATAATTAAGAGGATCCTGCGGCTGTTTGCAGCCGCATACCCAAAGGGGGAGATGCCATGCCGAATCTCATAGACCAGATGGAAGGCCGCCTGTTCGAAGCGCAGATGCTTCGCCTTTGCAGGCTCACGGGAAAGACGCAGAACAAAGATTTTATCCGCGAGATGTACTATCTCGTCAAACAGCAGTACCTCGAAGAGCTCAAAAAGCGCAAGATCCGCCTGATGGCTCTGGGCGGCGTGCGCCTCGACGAGATCGTCAGCTACATCTTCTATTATCATCTGTTCCACACCTCGCACCTCCCCGCGGAGACGATCGCAAGGGTGGAGGCTGACCCAAAATACAGGGAGATGCTGGTGCACGATCTCGCGGTCACGATCGTCATCAACGAGCATCTGAATGTCGAAAAACGCTCCAACACATCCACCTATTCCCCCGAGATCGCCGCGTATAACATGGCGTGCAGTTATTCTCTTTTCGTGCTCTCCTCGTTCAAGGGAAACGACCGCCGCATGAGCGGCATCAACAACCTCTTTAAAAAGGCGATGGTCACCATCAAAGGCGTGATCAACCTTCTCGCCGAGGGCAACAGCTGCGACGCGGTCATCCTGTGGAGACATCTGCATGAGCTCGAGTGCGTGCTCATCGTGCTCAATACAAAGGGGGAGGATCTGTTTTTCAATTACGTCAAGCACATGGAGTACTTCAACATGGAGAACAATCCCGATGCGGAGGCGCTCCAGATGCGCCTTGCGGAGGAGTGCAAGACGTACGGCGTCAAAGAGCGCAACGCGTTCATCAACTATGGCTGGCTGGTGCATGTCGAGGGCTTCCGCGAGGGTTTCGGAAAGGAGTACCGCCTCAATTTCAAGGAAGGGCTTCAAAAGATCGCGGGGCAGAGCGAGCGGCACGCGGCGTATGCGAGTGCGAGCAAGATACTGCATCCTTCCGCCTGGGTGGTCACCGTGCGCGACGACAAGTTCTATAAATTCACGCTGTTCGAGCTCTTCCGTTCGCTCGCGAACATCGTCATGCTCATCAAGGAATATGCGGCGCGGTACCGCGACTTTTCGGACAAAAAGGCGGAATGCGACAACTATCTGCGCACCGTCGACGGCTACATGAAGATGATCGCCCGCAACAACAAGGTGATCTCCGTGAAATATCCCAACAGATAGACGGCCTTTTTCGGCCCCCGCCCGCGGGAATAAAACATCCCGCGGGCGGGGGCCGCAATTTTCGTCCGCGCAAACGCCTTTTGCGCGGACTTTTTTCATTCTTTTGTTTTTTAAATAAGCGCCCCGAAGAGGAGCGTTTTTTACGGATGTTGCCTTCCGTTCGGGGAGAGGAGGACGCCGTCCGAGGCGGCACTTGGGCAGAAAAAATGCCCCGAAGCGGAGCGTTTTGCCTGGGAAAGGCGTAGCGGCTCCGTTCAAGACAGATTTTACACGGAAAAAAAGCGCCTGCAGGGCGCTCTTCCCGTTTCATTTCGGAAAAACGTAAAAGAAGGGGATCAGTGTGTTTCGGGGTGTTCCGTCTCCCTTTCTTTGTAGGCTCTGATGGCCTTTGCGAGCTGGTCGGGGCAGGATGTGTTGTTCCTGCACTTGATGCCGCTCAGGGCGGAGGCGATCTCGTCGATGCTCTTTCCCTCCACGAGTTTGGCGATGCCCTGCAGGTTTCCGCCGCAGCCGCCGATGAATTTCACGCCGTGGATCCTGTTTTCGCCGTCTACGTCAAAGAGGATCTGGCGAGAGCAGGTGCCTTTCGTATTGTAAGTGAACATAAATACCTCTGTGCTCAGTCTACGAGGTTTTCGTAGATGACGGCATATACGTCAGCCGCCTTGAGCTCCCATTTTTTGTAGATGTTTTGCGCAGTCTTGCGGTCGGGCACGACGAATTTCAGTTCGAGCATCGGCTGTGCGGGCGCGAGGATGCGCAGAAAGACGGTGTAAGTGCCGTCCTTGTTTTGATAGTAATCCGATTTGCACTCCTGGCGGTTGCGATAGCGCGCGCTGTTGTTCTTGACGAAAACCGAGATCTCTTCGCGGGTGCTCTTCGGAATGTTGATGTAAAAATTGGCGAGGCAGCTTCTTCCGTCGGGCGTGATGGTGTAGAGCGTGTCGTCGTTGGTCTCTACCGTACAGATGAACCCGTCTTCGAGCAACTGGTTGATGATCATCATGCAGTCCATGTAATTGATCCAGTCGTTGCTGGTCGAACACATGTCCACGATCGTGCGCTCGGACAAAGCGCTCTCCATCTTGTCAAAGACAAAGAGCAGTATTAATTTGTTAACGAACGTTTCGCCCTGGATCTGCATGGTATCTCTCGCCTGTAAAAGATCAGAAAATTCTGTGCGGACAAAAAATCCGCTTTTTGTGTGGAAAAAGCGGATCGGTCTCATCCGGATGGGTCACAGAGAAAAGGTCAGTTGAACTGTTTGAGTGCGCTGATCAGATCGTCGCAGTTGTCCGAATGGATCTCGACGGTGAGCGGCTTGGAGAGGTCGAGGCTGAAAATGCCGAGGATGGATTTTGCGTCGACGACGTATTTGTCGCTCTTGAGATCGATCTCATAAGGATAATCCTGCACGATCCTGACGAACTCTTTGACGTTCTGTGCCATCTGCAGGGAAATTTTTACCGATTTCATACACAAACCTCCGAGTTGGATTTTCTATATTATACATAAATTTTCTCCGAAAAGCAAGATATTTTGAAAAATAAGTTAATAAATTCAAAATTTTGTGCTATAATGTTAGACGGAACGGACAAGATGCCGCAAAAGTTTACAAAGAGAGGAAAAGCCATGGATACGGGAAGGGAACAGATCGACTTGTTTTTGCGCCGCTGCGACGAGGTGATGCAGTCCAAATTCATCATTGCGGAGTCAAAGATCAGCGAGCTGTTAAAGTCGATCGCGACTTCCGACCTACTCTATGCCTTTTTCCGCGACCTGACAAAGGATTTCGACTACGCGGCGGCAAAGAGGCGCTACCTTCATTATGCGCCCGATTCTTCGCAGAAGAACAGGCTTCTCTTTCCCGACGATCCCGCCGAGATGCTCGCCTTCATCTTCTGTCTTCTCGTCGACATCGACAACCGCGACCCCGACCTTAGCGACTTCCTGCAGAGGTATTTTTACGAGGACGGCAGCTTTTACGAGAGCTTTTATGCCTTCTGCAACCAGGTGATCAAGCCGTTCAAAAATGCGGTCAAGGTGATGTTCCGCGACGGTGTGTTCCGCGCATCTTCCGATCGCAGGGAGAGCTTTGCGCCGCTCGTTGCGGCGGAGCGGGACAGCGTCTATGCCTCCCGCCTTTCCGATGCGGACAAAGTGGACGCCTTGCTCATCCTCAACGCGCTTGCGGGGGCGAAGGAGGAGACGCGCGCGGCGCTGCTTGCGGGCTATCTGCGCCTCTGCTCTGCGTGCGGTTGGCGCGGCCCCTCGGCGGAGGCATTCTCCGCAATTCTCGCAAAATTCAAGGAGGACCTTTGCTGATGCTCACAGAAAAGACGGTCCGCGAAAACGTGGTGTTCCGCGGCAAGATCATCACCGTGCGCTGTGACGACGCGCTCCTGCCCGACGGCACGCCCTGTCGCAGGGAGGTCGTCGACCATCCCGGCGGCGCGAGCGTTCTGTTTGTCCGCGACGGGAAGATCATGCTTGTGCGGCAGTTCCGCTACGCCTACGGCGAAGAGACGCTCGAGATCCCCGCGGGCAAGCTCGAGAAGGGGGAGGACCCCGCGGTGACTGCGGCACGCGAGCTTTCCGAAGAGACGGGTTGGCAGGCGGAGCGCATGGAACATCTGTTCACGCTGTACCCTACGCCCGGATACACGGACGAGAAGATCTACATCTATCTCGCGCACGGTGTCGCGGAGGGGAGCCGTCATCCCGACGAAGGGGAGTTCGTCGACGCGGCGTTTTATCCCGCGGAACAGGTGCTCGGCATGATCGAAAAGGGGATCATCCGCGACGCGAAGACCATCGTCGCGGTCCAGCACTGGTTTTTGAAAAACAAATAAAAAAGGACGCGAAAGCGCCTGCGGCGGACGCCGCAGGCGCTTTTTTGCAGGGGCGGATAGGGCGGATCACTTGCAGCCGCAGCTTCCGCCGTTGAAGAGGTTGCTCAGCCCGCCGTTCTTGCACACGCAGTACGCGATCGCGAGAATGATGGGCAGATAGCAGCTGTCCAGAAGGTTATTCAGGACGCCCGTCTGCGAGCAGCAGAGAATGAGCAAGAGAATGAGGATCCACAGGCAGCCGTTGCCGCCGAAGTTTCCGAAACAATTCATGATATTCCTCCAGATGCCGCAGGCGCTATATGTATATTTTTTTCTTTTGTCTGCGGCGCATTGGGCGGCGGCGCGTCCGCGGGTTGCGGTCTGCCGCCTGCCTATATTCATATTTACGCACGGGCGCGGAAAAATGTGACAATCGCCTCATTTCGCCAAAAAAGGGAAAAATGGCGTGATTTCTTTGCGCATTCTTGCGTAAAATAATAAAAAAGGGGGCGGGAAGGGGCCCCGCGCGGGAGTTTTCGCGTTCATTTACTTGCCATTTTTCGCGCCGTTTGTTATAATAATATATGCCGAAACGCGCAAACGGGCGCATTTCGCAGGACAATGCTGTGCGCGGAGATGCCACCGAAAGGGGCCGACTCCGATACGCATAAATACATTTTTTTCACGGATATTCCCCGGGGAAATCCGATGGAGGTCATCATGAAAAACAGGTATTTTACCTCGAAGAAGATCGCGCATCTTGCGATCCTTCTCGCACTCGTCATCGTGTTGCAGATCGTCGGCACGCTGATCGGCAAACTCGGCGTGACGGCGCCCAGCCTTGTGCTCATTCCCATCGTGCTCGGCGCGGTGCTTCTCGGCCCCGCTGCGGGCGCGCTGCTTGGATTCCTGTTCGGCGTCATCGTTGTCGTGATGGGTGCAACGGGTATGGATTATTTCACGTTCGTCCTTCTGGGCGAACAGCCCGTCCTCACCGTCCTTCTCTGCCTTATCAAGGGCACTGCGGCGGGTCTGGTCTCGGGCTTTCTCTTCCGCGCGATCCGCAAAAAGAACGACCGTGCGGGCGTCATCGTCGCTTCTCTTGCGGCGCCGATCGTCAATACGGGCCTGTTCATCCTCGGCGCTCTTTTCATGAGCGACACGTTGAGCGCGAACCTCGTTCCCGACGGTCAGACGGTCCTGTACTTCCTCGTCATCGGGTGCGCAGGGCTCAACTTCATCTTTGAATTTCTCATCAATGCCGTCGCCTCTCCCGCGATCTACACGGTCATGAAGGTGCGTTCCTCTTCGCGCCGCGCCTCCGTTTCCGCGGACGAAGAGGCCGCATCTTCCGATACGCATCGCGCACCTGTTGCGGCGAAAGAGAACAAATAAGCGGAGAACACAGCATGATACTCTGCATCGACGTGGGAAACACCAACATAAAATACGGTCTGTTCGAAGGGGACGAGCTCGTCACGAGCTTCCGCGGCGCGACCGATTTAAAGCGCACGAGCGACGAATACGGCACCATCCTTACGAACATGCTTTCGATCAAGGGGATCGCGCCCTCTTCCATCCGCGGCGCTATCATGTCGTCTGTCGTTCCCGCGCTCAATTACACGATCTCCCATATGTGTGCGGGGTATCTCGGCGTGGAGCCGCTCGTCGTGGGCATGGGGCTCAAGACGGGGCACAACCTGCGCGTGGACGACGCGCGCGAAGTGGGCGCCGACCGCATTGTCAACGACGTCGCCGCGATCCGCAAATACGGCGCGCCGCTCATCGTCATCGACTTCGGAACGGCGACGACCTTTAACGTCATCAACGAAAACAGAGAATTCATCGGCGGGGCGGTCGCTCCGGGCATCCGCGGGTCCATGGACTCGCTCGTCTCGGGCACGGCAAAACTACCCCGCGTCGAGATCGAAACGCCCAAGAGCGCGATCGGCAAGAACACGACCACCAACATGCAGGCGGGCATCGTGTTCGGCTTTGCGGGATTGGTCGAATACATGGTCAAAAAGATCAAGCGCGAGATGCGCCGTCCCGAGATGCAGGTCGTCGCGACGGGCGGATTCAGCGAGATCATCGCCCGCGAAAGCGGCTGCATCGACCATGTGGACAAGCTGCTCACCTTGCAGGGATTGAAAATACTATACGATTTAAACAACACGGAGGGTAAGAAATGAAAAGCGTCGGCGTAGCAATACTCGGTTTGGGAGTCGTCGGAAGCGGAACGTATAAGATCCTGCGCGATCACAGGGAGTTTTATCAGCGTACGCAGGGCGTGGACATCACCGTCGAAAGCGTGCTGGAGATCAACCGCAGCCGCGCGCTCGAGCTCGGCATCGACGAGAGTAAGATCTCCGACAACATTGCCGAGGTCATCTGCAACCCCAACGTGGACATCGTGGTGGAAGTGATCGGCGGCGTGGAGCCCGCGCGCAGTTTTGTCCTCGCGGCACTGCACAGCGGCAAGACGGTCGTGACCTCCAACAAAGAGCTCTTCTGTAAGTATTGGCACGAACTCGAGCGCGCCGCAAAGCGCACCAATGCGGGCCTGTACTTCGAAGCGAGCTGTGTGGGCGGCGTGCCCATCATCCGCACTCTCATCGACGGGATGCAGGCAAACGTCGTCACCAATCTGACGGGCATCATCAACGGCACCACCAACTACATCCTCACGCGCATGTCGCGCGAGGGCGCAGACTATGCGTCCGTGCTCAAAGACGCGCAGGCGCTCGGCTATGCGGAAAAGGACCCGACCGCGGACGTGGAAGGGTACGACGCCGCCTATAAGCTCTCCATCCTCTCCAGCCTTGCTTTCCACAAGAAAGTCCCGCTGGACAAGGTCTATCGCGAGGGCATTTCGGGCATCTCTGCGGCGGACATCGCCTATGGCGACGAGCTCGGTTATGTGCTCAAACTTCTTGCCATCGGCAAAAACGACGGCGGGGAGTCCATCGAGGTCCGCGTGCATCCCACGTTCATCCGCAAGGATCATCCGCTTGCATCCGTCAACGACAGCTTCAACGCAGTCTATCTGCAGGGCGACAGCGTCGGCGACATCATGCTCTACGGCAGAGGCGCGGGCGCGCTTCCGACGGGCAGTGCGATCGTCTCGGATATCATTTACGCCGCGACGCATACCGATGTAAAATATGCCACCTTCAAGAATACCCAGCAGCCGGAGAAGGGGGTGCGCTTCGTCACCGACTTCCGCAGCCGCTACTATATCCGCTTTACGGCGAAGGACCGTGCGGGCGTGCTCGCAAAGGTCGCGGGCATCTTCGCGAAATACAACATCAGCATCATCGACCTCATCCAGAAGGGCGAGGGCATCGAGAACATCCCCATCATCCTCATCACGCACGAGACCAATGAGTACTCTGTCCGCCGTGCGGTGGACAAGATCGCGGAGCTCGAGGACGTCGTCGAAGTCAACAGCGTTATCCGCGTGGAGAAGTGAGATATGATCTGTCACATCGCGGATCTGCCCGTCAGCAGATCTGAGAACTTCAAGGGCGGCGAGGGGCATGTCCTCATGAAAGACCTGTCCTGCGGGAAAAAGCCCGCAAATTTCAAGGTCTGTTGCGAGATGGTTCTCGAAAAGGGCTGCTCGATCGGCTTTCACGTTCATGAAGGGGACAGCGAGATCATCTGTATCCTTGAAGGCGAGGGGATCTGTACGGACGGCGGCGCGGACGTTCCCGTGCGTGCGGGCGATGCGATCGTCTGCCGCGAGGGCGAGGCACACGCGCTCCGCAACGAGTGCGATCGGCCGCTCCGCTATTTTGCGTTTGTGGTCGCCGCCTGAAAACTGAGACTGCGTGCGTCGGCTTTTTGTCGGCGCACTTTTTTGTGAGGCGGTAGCCTCGGGAGGAGATACAATGCGGGCGATCGTACTTGTGAACGCCTATCTTCGGCAGAGCGGAATGATCCGTCAGGCGGAGCGCGTTCGCGAAGAACTGTGCGCGCGCGGCGTGGATGCCGTCGTGGAAAAGAACGGGAATTTTTTGTCGTATGTGCGCAAAAACTCGATAACGGTCGAAGAAAAGTGCGACTTTGTCGTCTATCTCGACAAGGATAAATACCTTCCGCGCATGCTCGAAGCGCGCGGTCTGCGGCTTTTTAACCGCGCGGAGGCGGTGGAGCTTTGCGACGACAAGATGTTCACCGTGCTCGCGCTCGCGGACAAGGGGCTTCACCTCCCCGACACGGTCGCGGCGCCGCTGTGCTATTATCGTGACGCGCGCATTCCGCAGTCGTTTGTGCGCGGCGTGGGGGAACGGCTCGGATATCCGCTCATCGTCAAAAAGAGTTTCGGCAGCTGGGGCATGGACGTGCGCCTCGTGCGGGACGAAGCGTCGCTTGCCGCCGTGGCGGAGGAATTCCGCACGGAGCCGCACCTTTTCCAGAAGCGCGTGGGCAAGCCGGGCGAGGACTTTCGCATCCTCGTGGTCGGCGGGAAGGCGATCGCCTGCATGCGCCGCAAAAACGAGGGGGATTTCCGCTCCAACATCGAGGCGGGAGGCAAGGGCGAGGCGGCAATTCCTCCCGCGGGTTTTGTCGAAGCGGCGGAGCGCTGTGCCGCGGTGCTCGGGCTGGATTACTGCGGCGTCGACCTTCTGGACGAGGAAGGAGTGCCGTATGTCTGTGAGGTCAATTCGAACGCGATGTTCAACGAGGCGGAGCGCGTGACGGGCGTCAACGTCGCAGGCGCCTTCGCCGAGCATATGCTCCGCACGATGAAAGAGTAAATTATAAAGAAAAAGTGAATAAAATGAATAAAAATATAAAATCACAAAAAAAACGGTTGCGTTTTTAAGCCGTGCATGATATGATTTACATGCTTGTTTTTCAAGCGGCCCGATACGGACAAAAAAATTTTTTACATAGAGGTATCAGTATGAAAAAGTTGCTTGTTGCCTTTGTTGCAGTTCTCATGATCTGCGCTATGGCTATCTCCATGACGGCGTGCAACGGTCCTGCGCTTGTCAAGATCATTGAGATCGATCTTTCGAGCGAACAGTACGGTGTTGCGATCAAAAAAGGCAATACCGAGATGAAGGAAAAGGTTGACGAAATTCTTTCCGCGCTTTGCGGTGAGGGTTATGAAGTTGACGGAAAAGTCGTCACGTTCGATTCCCTGTATGAGGATGAGATGGAGGCGCAGGAGAAAGGCGAAGTGATCAGCATCGGCGAGGTCAAAACCTCGAGTACCGATCGCTCCAAAGAGCTCGTCGTCGCAACCAATGCGGCATTTGCACCCTTTGAGTATCGCGTGAATGCAAATGAATTCGGCGGCATCGATATGCAGATCGCCAAGATCCTCGCGGATGCGATGGGCAAAGAGCTTGTCATTTCTCATATGGAGTTCGAGGTTGTTCTTGAAGCGGTGAACAGCGATGATGCGGACATCGCACTCGCGGGACTCACCATTAACGCAGAGCGCGCAGAAGTCGTTGATTTTTCCGTGGCGTATTATGACACCACACAGCGCATTGCAGTCGCTGCTGATGATACTCGTTTTGACGATTGCAAGACAGAAGAAGATGTCGTAGCAGTGCTCAAATCGATGAGCGGTGCAAAAGCAGGAGCGGCAAAGAATCAGACGGGTTATTATTATCTGTACGGTGACGAGAGCTTTGAGTTTGAAGGGTTCCGCGATATTCTGGACATCCGTCCTTATCAGACGGTCGCCCTTGCAGTGCAGGATCTTGCTAACGGAACGGTAGAAGTCGTATGTGCCGATAAAGACACCCTTCAGGCATCCGTGAAGGCAATCAACGGCTGATTCGGTCCTAAAAAAGGATTGAGCGATCATGAAGTCGAAACTCGATACATTTTTTAAATATCTATTCGATTACGGCAACTATGAGACCGTGCTGATCGGTCTTTGGAATACGGTGATCATCGCGGTCTGCGGTTTGCTGATCGGCATCGTGATCGGGTCTTTTGTTGCTGCGCTGAAGGTTGCGGGCGGTCGCAACAAAATAGTGAAGGCGTTTTCTTATGTCGGAGACGCTTACACGGGACTGTTTCGCGGAACGCCTATCATCGTTCAGCTGATGATTTTTCATTTTATCATTTTTCGCGGCTCCGGTATCAATACTTTGCTGGAGGCAGTCATCGTTTTCGGGCTGAACAGCGGTGCCTATGTTGCGGAGATCATGCGCGGCGGCATCCTGTCGGTGGACATCGGACAGACAGAGGCGGGCAGAACGCTTGGCCTTTCCTATACAACGACGATGTTCCGCGTCGTCATTCCGCAAGCGATCAAAAACGTCATCCCGACGCTCGGTAATGAGCTGATCGCTCTGACAAAGGATACTTCCGTCGCCGGATATGTTGCCACAATGGACTTGAACGCTGCCTTTACGGCAATTGCGGGTGCGACATACGATTATCTCGTGCCGTATCTTTTCCTTGCGCTCGTATATCTTGTCCTTGTCATTCTGATCACAGTTCTCATCCGTTTTGTGGAAAGGAGGATGCGCAAGAGTGAAAGACGCTAAAAAGAAAGATCCGAAATTCCTCAAGACAGAAAAAACGCCTGTGGAGCCGTTTGATCCCAAGGCCTTGATAGAAGTTCAGCATCTGACAAAGGAATACGGAAAACTGACTGTCCTCAACGATATCAGTGAAAAGATTTTTCCCGGCGAAAAAGTCGCGATCATCGGTCCTTCCGGCAGCGGAAAGAGCACCTTCTTGCGCTGTCTGAACGTTTTGGAGGACCCGACCGACGGCTATGTGTTCTTTCAGGGCAGCAATCTTTGCGATCTGAAAGTGGACATCAATTTGCAGCGCCGCAGAATGGGCATGGTGTTTCAGCAGTTCAACCTGTTCAACAACATGAACGTGCTCAAAAACATCACGCTTGCGCCCGTCCATGTCGGGTTGCAGGATCTGAGGCGGGTGCAGCGCAGAAATTTTTTCAGGCGCATCGCAAACCTGTTCCGCAGGAAGAACAAGAAGCTCCCGCTCGAGCCCGTACAGACCAGCGCGAAGCAGATCAAAGAGGACGCAAAGGCGAACGCGATGCGGCTTCTCGAGCGTATCGGACTTGCGGACAAGGCGTCGGCATATCCGTCCACGCTTTCGGGCGGTCAGCGCCAGCGCATCGCGATCGTCCGCGCGCTCGCGATGAATCCTAAAGTCATGCTCTTCGACGAGCCGACCAGCGCGCTCGATCCCGAGATGGTCGGCGAAGTTCTCGAACTCATCAAAGAGCTCGCCAACGAGGGCATGACCATGGTCATCGTGACGCACGAGATGGGCTTTGCCCGCGAGGTCGCGACCCGTGTTTTCTTCATGGACGGCGGCAAGATACAGGAGCAGGGTCCGCCCGAACAGGTCTTCGGCGCGCCGAAGAACGAGCGTCTCAAAGATTTCCTCTCAAAGGTGCTCTGAAATTTTTTCGGCAGACCGCGCATAAAGCTGCAAAACTTTATAACAGTGAACAGAAGGAGGGCAGACTGTGCCTTCCTTTTTGTTTGTATTTTAAAAAACCTGCTCCGATTGGCTTTTTCCGCAAAAATATTTTAAAAAATACATTTACAAAGGGCAAAATAAATGCTATAATAACGCAAAAACCTCGGAGTGGAGCCGTGATCAAAGTAGCCATAGTCGAAGACAGCGAGAGCGCGTCCGATAAACTTCTCGAATACATTGCCGCCTTCTCAAAAAAATCGGAAGGCGAGTTTGAATTTGAAACGACGGTGTACCGCGATGCCGTCTCTTTTCTGACCAATTATAAATCCGTATACGACCTCGTGTTCATGGACATAGAGCTTCCTCTGCTGGACGGCATGACGGCAGCGGAGAAACTTCGCAAGATGGACACCAAGATCATGATCATCTTTGTGACGAACATGTCGCAGTTCGCCGTGCGCGGCTACGAGGTGGGGGGCTTTTGATTACATCCTGAAACCCGTCGTCTACAACAACTTTGAACTCAAAATGAAAAAGGCCGCCTCGCTCATCCGCAGTGAGTCGGATGCCATCGTCATAAACAAGCCGGGCGCGGTGCTCCGCGTGCTCGCGCGCGACGTGCGCTACATCGAGGTGAGCGGGCATAAGATCGTCTATCATCTTGAGGGCGAATCGGTCAGCGGCGGCAGCGAATCTCTCTCCGAGTTGGAAGCGCGTCTTGCTCCGCTCGGCTATGTCCGTTGCAACAAATGCTATCTCGTCAATTGCCGCCATATCCAATGCGTCCAGGGCAGCATTGTAACCCTGTTTGGCGGCGAGGAGCTGCTCATCAGCCGCCCGCGCAAAAAGAGCTTTATGCTCGGTCTTGCGCAGTGGCTGGGCAAGGGGAATTGAAATGGAGCAGATCTACAACTTTTTTCTCGGATACGGCTTTATCTTCGAGCTGTTTCTCTCCTTTGCACTGTTCACTCTCAGCTTCAAGCACAGAAAGAATTTCTTGCTTCGGCTCCTGCTGTGCATTGCAGTGATGTTTTTCTTCTCCTATTTGCGCAACACCATTCCCAAACTCAATGCATGGACGGAGAGCGTCAAGTACATCATTCTCTACGGTCTCTGTATTTTTTCCGTCTGGTTTTTGTTTGACGTTCCCATTCGCCGCGCCTTGTATGCCACCATCGGCGCGAGCCTTACCCAACACATCTCCTTTAAGATCGGCGACACCTGCCGTCATTTTCTCCTCGATCCGATGGGTGTCTTTCCCGTCACGGTTCTGTATGTCTCGATCGTCCTTCTCGTGAATGCGGCGGGCTATTTTGTCATTGCTCGGCGTATCGACAAGTTTTCGGAGGATATGCAAAGCGCCTCGGCGCTCTTTCTGAGCGGCGGCGTGATGGTGGTCTGCGTCTTTTTGCAACAACTGTTCGAGGAATACGGCGGAGGGATCAGCGGCCCGATGTATCTCGTATTCACGGGCTTTGACCTCACGTGCTGTCTCTTTGCGCTCGGCGCGCTGTATGCGGTCAACCTGAGCGCGCACATCCGCCAGGAATACAATCTCATGGAACACGTTCTGCACCTGCAAAAGGGACAGATGGAGACCTCCAAGGAGATGATGGACCTGATCAACATCAAGTGCCACGACCTCAAAAAGATGATCACGCTCCTCGGCGACAAAAAACACCTGACCGACGACGAGATCGCCGAGATGAAACGCGCCGTTTCCATCTATGATGCGAGCGTAAAGACGGGCAACGAAGCGCTGGACGTCCTGCTCGCCGAAAAGACCCTTCTCTGCGAGAACAAGGGCATTCTGTTCAACTGCGTAGTGGACGGGAAGAGCCTTTCTTTCATGAAATCTTCGGACATCTATTCGCTGTTCGGCAACGCGATCGACAACGCGATCGAGGCGGTGGAGAAGATCGAAGACCCGACCAAGCGCTGCATCGGCATCAACGTAAAGGAGAGCCGCGGCATGATGATCGCGCACCTGGAAAACTATTTTACGGGCGCGCTGAATTACGACGAACAGGAGCTCGTCACGACCAAGGAGGACAAGCGCTATCACGGATTCGGCGTAAAGAGCATCAAGCTCATTGCGGCGCGGTACGGCGGCTATGTGTCCATGTGCGCCGAGGGGGAAGTGTTCAACCTGGACATCCTGCTTCCGATCGGAAAGCCGCAGGAAGGACTGCGCTCCGTCGGAGCGGAAGGACCGGAAGGAGCGGAAGAGGATAAAAAAGGCAGTTCAGGGTCATAAAATGACAGTTTGAGAGTTTTATCTTGTAATTTTTACGATTTGCGATAAGATGTTTTCAGATTTTGAAAGCATCTTTTTGTTTGCTTTTCAAATGCAGAGCGGACGTCGTTCAGCCCGCATTCCCAAGGACGCGGGGAAGCGGAAAGGGACGAGCCGCAGGAGAAAAAACATTTTTTAGAGGAGGAGTTTTCATGAAGTTGGGTAAATTATTACCTGTCTGGCGCGGCCTTTCGACGATCATGCTGTCTCTGGTACTGCTGTTCTCGATCGGTTACTCCATCGCGGACACATGGCGTGATACCGTCGATGCGGCGCTGGGGACCCAGAGCTATGTCACGAATACGAAGGATGCAAAGTATAAATCCGAATATTCGACAGGCGAGGAAATGATGAACGCGGCAAAGGCCGTATCCGTGCGCGAAGGGGAGGAGGGCACCGTTGTTCTGAAAAACGAAAACAATGCGCTTCCGCTCCGTGCGGGCGAGACGATCGCCCTGTTCGGCGGTGCGGCATATGTTCCGTATATGTCCGCGGCGAGAAACAGCGACCAGGTCAAGCTGGAGAGCGCGCTCACCAATGCGGGCTTCAAGATCGATTCCACGATGAAATCCATCTATGAGAGTCTGATCGAGGCGGGCTACACGCCGAACACGAAGGCGGGCGACTACACCACCTTCCAGATCAAGGAGGCAAACTCCTCCATGTACGCCGATTACAATTCCGGTTGGAAGACGGCAGTGCAGGCAGACACCGCGATCGTGGTCTTCAGCAGACCGGGCGGCGAGGGCACGACCTATAAACCGGGCAGCGCGACGGACAACGACGGCAATCCCACGGGCAAGAACCCGCTCGATCTGTCTGACGACGAACTCTCTGTCGTAGCGGCTGCAAAAGAAGTCTGCGACAACGTGATCGTCCTTCTGAACACTTCCTGCACGATCGAGATCGGCGAGCTCAAAGACGATACGGGCGTGGATGCGATCGCATACATCGGCATTCCCAACGACTATCAGTTCACGGGCATCGTCAGCGTTCTTGCGGGCGAAGTGAACCCGACGGGCGCTCTTGCGGATACATATGCGACCGATTCCACTTCTTCTCCCGCAATGATGAACTTCGGCGGCGGTTACTACACCGACTATGAGATCGTCAGCGATTTCGAGGACGAGAGATGGCCCGGAGTCGAGATCGGCAACACGACCGCAGGTTCCTTCGGCGGTACGGCGACCTATTCGGGCGGCTTCTACATCGTCGAGGCGGAGGGCATTTACACCGGTTACAACTACTACGAGACCAGATATTATGATTCCATCGTCAATTCCGCCTACAAAGCAAATTCTACGGCGGGCTCCACGCAGGGCGGCGGCTGGGATTATGAAAAAGAAGTGTCCTATACCTTCGGTTACGGTCTTTCCTATCTCGAATACAGCCAGAGCCTTGTGAGCGTCTCCGTTGAGGACAGGGCGGGCGGCGACATCACCGCAGTGGTCGCGATCAAGAACGAGAGCGATAAAGACGGGATGTTCCTCGCACAGCTGTATGTGCAGACCCCGTACACCGAATATGACCGTGAAAACCTCGTCGAGAAGAGCGCGATCATGTTCCTCAATTCCGCCAAAGTCGAGGTGAAGGCGGGCGCGACCGAAAACGTCACCATCACCATCCCGACCAAATACATGGCCAGTTATGATTACACCAACGCAAAGACGTACATCATGGACGGCGGCACTTATTACTTTGCGACGGGCAACGGCGCACACGATGCGCTCAACAACATCCTCGCATTACAGGGCTATAAAGGGGATGCGGCAGGGAACACCGCTTGCGTGCGCACCTGGCAGAACGGCGACGAATCCGCTACGGACACCACGACCTATTCCGTCTCCGATTCGGGCACGAAGATCACCAACGTCACGGACAACGCAGACCTCAACTACTACCTGCCCGGCACGGTGACTTATCTCTCCCGTCAGGATTGGGAAGGCACCTGGCCCATCACCTATCATTCGGAAGAGAACGCTGTCGCGATCTCCGACAGCCCCAAGAAAGACGAGTGGCTCGCGGAGCTTCGCAACCAGCAGTACACGGTAAAGACGGATGAACCCGAAACCAATGTCAACGGCATCGCGGGCGCGAAGTTCGAAGACATCGGCTACGAACAGCAGATCAACATCGAAGACGACTTCTGGGATGAGCTCGTCGCGGCGATCCCGGTGGACGAGGCAGTCGGCGCAGTCGCGCACGGCGGCTCGCAGTCGGATACGCTGACCAACATCGACAACCCGATCGTCAAGCAGAACGACGGTCCCAACGGTTTCAACCGCACGAAGCTGTCCAAGAACAACGGCGAAGAAGGCGAGGATCCTTACTATGTCGATCCCGATTCGGAAGCAGGCAAATTCTATGTCGCAGTCAACAGCCAGACCCTTCTCGGCTCTTCCTTCAACCCCGAACTCGCATATGCGTGGGGCAAGATCCTGGGCAACACGGGTCTGTGGACGGCGAATTATCAGATCTGGGGCGGCGGCCTGAACTACCACCGTTCTCCTTACAACGGCAGAAACACCGAATATCTCTCCGAGGATCCCATGCTGACCAACGTGCTCGGCGCGGCGCTCACCAAGGGTACCAGAGAGCTCGGCATCATCAGCGGACCCAAGCACATCGGCTTCAACGATCAGGAGTATGACCGTTCGGGTATCTGCGTGTACATGAACGAGCAGAAGCTCCGCGAGACGGATATGCGCGGTTTCCAGGGCGCGGTCGAAGAGGGCGACGCTCTCGGACTGATGGTCGCGTTCAACCGTATCGGTGCGATCAACGCTTCGCATCACGTCGGTGTGTTCATGGGCATCGTCCGCGGCGAATGGGGCTTCAAGGGTCTCATCTCCACCGACATGATGAACAACAAATACTACTTCAACCCTGAGGGCTGCATCATGGCGGGCATCACGCAGATGGCAGACTTCGCGGGCAACAACAGCACGCTGGGCGGTGCAGGCGGCCAGGATGCGACGTGGAGCTATCTGTCGTTGGATTCTGTCAAGAACGACGCCACGCTGTGCGCGATGGCACGCGAGTGCATGAAGTATCAGCTCTACGCATTCGCCAACAGCGCGATCCTCAACATCACCACGACGCCCGTCACTCCTTGGTGGGAGACCGCTCTGATCACGGGCATCGTCGCGACGGCAGTCCTGTCTGCGGCAGCGGTGGTACTTTGGGTCTTTGCTTCCGTCGTCAATAAAAAGGAGGAAGAGTAATGGCTGAATTTTTCAAGAGACAGAAAGTCGGAACATATATCACCGCGCTCGTAGCGGTACTTGCGCTCGTGTCTTTGATCATCTATGCGGTAAACGGTGCGACGGACGGGTATTTCAAAGGTCTCACGGAGACGCCCGTCGTGCTGATGTCCGTGATCGCGATCCTCTGCGCGGCAGGTTCCATCGTCCTCGCGCAGTTTGAGTTCGAGGGCAATGCGGCAAAGGCGGCAAACCTGTTCGGCGATGCGCTCCGCATCGCGGCGGCAATGCTTCTGATCGCTTCCATGCTCCTGTTTATCGGGAGCAGGGTCGAAGGGCTTGCATACATCTTCGGTTCGGACGAAAACGTCCTGGACGAGGTGCAGACGCCTGCGAACCTGAGCTCCGCATACACCGCGATCTGCGGCTTCGTGTTCTACGCGATCAGCTGGGTGTTCGCGATGGCGGCGGCATTCTTCGGCATGGTCAAAAAGACGGCCTGATTACGTTCGGAAAGGGCGGGGAGGCGGCTTTGCCTCTCCGCTCTGTTCTTTCTTAACATGCGTATTTGACTATTTTATTGAATTTTGTTATAATAACGGCAACGACAGGAGAGAGGGTATATGCTGAAAATTTCCGCATTCACATGTGAAGGGCTTCGCGAGGGGTGCGTCACCGATTCGCCTACGCCGCGTTTTTCCTTTTCGCTGGAGAGCGACAGGGAGAACGTGCGCCTGCGCGAGGCGCGCCTTTGCGTGAACGGCAGTACCGTCCGCACGGACAGCCAGATCGGCGTCCCGTATGCGGGCGAGCCGCTTGCGCCCTTCACGAAATACAGGGCGACGCTCGTCGCCGCCGACGACGCGGGAGAAGAGGCGCAGGCAGAGCTTACCTTTGAGACGGGCCGCATGGGCATGCCCTGGGCGGGGACCTGGATCACGGACGGAAGCTATGCCTTCACCGAAAAAAAGACCTCTCCCGAACCCATGACTTTTCGCCGCGTCTTCTCCGTCCGAAAGGCGGTCGCGAGCGCAAAGATCGTCGCGACGGCACTGGGCATCTATGAACTCAGCCTCGGCGGCAAAAAAGTGGGCGAAGACTTCTTTGCGCCCGGTTTCACTTCGTACAAACACGATCTTCAGTACCAAGTCTATGACGTCACGCACCTCCTCTCGGGCGAAAACGTGCTCGACGCGGTGGTGGCGGGCGGCTGGGCGGTCGGCGCATTCGTCATGAGCCGCAAAAACCGCATCACGGCGCCCCGTCAGGCATTCCTCGCGGAGATACGCATCGCCTATGCGGACGGCACCGAGGAGGTCATCGGCACCGATGCGGGCTGGCAGGTCACGCGGCAGGGAAACGTCCGCTTCGCGGAGTTTTACGACGGCGAGACCTATGACGCGGGCATCGATCTCGATCGCGCGGCGTGGCATTCCGCGTCGCCCGAAAAGGTTCGCATTTCTCCCCGCCTTCGTGCGGGATACGGCGCGCCCGTGCGCATGCACGAGGTGTTCCGTCCTCAACTCGTGCGCAGAACGCCTTCGGGCGAGCTCATCTACGACTTCGGGCAGAACTTCGCGGGCGTCGTGCGCCTGCACGTAAAAGACGGCAGAAAGGGTCAGACTGTTGTCCTCCGCCACGCGGAAGTCCTCACGCCCGAGGGCGAGCTCAACACGGCGTTTCTTCGCTCCGCGAAGTGTTGTGTCCGCTATATCTGCCGCGAAGGGGAGCAGACCTTTCTTCCGCGCATGACGTATATGGGTTTCCGCTATGCGGGGGTGCGCGGCGCCTCCGAGGGGGAGATCGAGCTTGAGGGCGTGGCGCTGTACTCCGATCTCGCGCAGAACGGGTCGTTCACCTGTTCGGACGAACGGCTCAACCGCCTGCAGGAGAACATCGTCTGGAGCGGCAAATCCAATTTTGTCGACATCCCCACCGACTGTCCCCAGCGCGACGAGCGCATGGGATGGACGGGCGACATCGCCGTCTTTGCGCAGACAGCCTGCTATAACTTCGACATGCGCCGTTTTCTTGAAAAATGGCTCAACGACGTCGCGAGCGAGCAGGGGAAGGGCGGCGGCATCCCGAACACCGTCCCCTCGCAGGGATACGGTTTCCCCGAGACGATGCCCTGCAAGGCGGTCGCCTTCTGGGGGGACGCCTGCATCTATGTTCCCTGGGCGATGTACCTTGCCTACGGAGACATTTCCGTCCTTGAGCGCATGTATCCCGTGATGAAAAAATACGTCAGCGCATGCAGGTTCTGGGCAGGGCTGTTCTCCTTCGGGCAGAACAGATATATCTGGTCGGACATCCCCGCGCTGCAGTTCGGCGATTGGGTCGCGCCGGACGTGCCCGAAATGGGAAAGTGGCAGGCGCGCTGCAAATGGACGGGGACAGCCGCTCTCGCGCGGCAGGGCAAGCTCATGAGCGAGATCGCCTCTCTGCTCGGAAAGCGCAAGGACGCCGCCGAATATGCTTCGCTCTTCTCGCGTGCCTCGCAGGCATACTGCGCGAAGCTCACCGACGGCAAGGGCAAGCTCAAAGAGGAATTTCAGACGGCATACGTCCTGCCTCTTCATTTCGGGATGTTCCCCGAAGAGGTGTCCGCCGCGGCGACGGAGAACCTCGTCGCGCTCATCGAAAAAGGGGACTGGTGCATCGGCACGGGCTTCCCCGGCACGCCTTACATCCTCTTCGCGCTCGCCGACAACGGCCGCGCGGACGCCGCCTTCCGCATGCTCCTCAACGAAAAATGCCCCTCCTGGCTGTATGAAGTCAAGACGGGCGCCACGACGGTATGGGAGCGCTGGGACGGCCTCGACGAGAAGGGTCAGTGTCCCATCCGCGAGGACGGAACGGGCGGAATGGTCTCCTTCAATCACTACGCGTTCGGAGCGGTCGGGGATTTCTTCTATCGACGCATCGGCGGGATCGAGCCCACCTCGGGCGGATACCGTACCTTCCGCGTCGCGCCTCTTCTCGGCGGAGATCTTACGTCGGCGTGCGCGCGCGTGTGTTCGCCTTACGGGCAGATCGAGAGCGACTGGCGCATCGAAGGGGACGAATTCGTCCTTTCGGTCTGTGTGCCCGTCGGCACGGAATGCACCGTCGTTCTTCCTTCGGGAGAGGAACATGTCTTCGGAAGCGGGCGTCGCGTTTTGCGCGAAAAGCTCGTCGCGAATGGATAAAAAGCTCACACTTCCATGTTTGTTGGTCCTCCGTGCCTTGCGGCGCGGGGGGCCTTTTTTGTGCGATAGATGCCCGTTATGGAAAGTATAAAATAATCTAATAACACATTCTCTCACGAATTATTGCAAAACGAAAGAGAAAATGGTAAAATAATTAGGAAAGCAAAAACAAAGGAGTTTTTCTTATGTCTTATGTAGAGAGTGTCTTGGCTCGTGTTAAAGAGCAGAACCCCAACGAACCCGAATTTCACCAGGCGGTGACGGAAGTTCTCCACAGCCTGCAGGCGGCGATCGACGCCAATCCGCAGTACGAGAAGGCAGGACTTCTCGAGAGACTTACCGAGCCTGAGAGAGTGATCATGTTCCGCGTTCCCTGGGTGGACGACAAGGGCAACGTGCAGGTCAACAAGGGTTACCGCGTGCAGTTCAACAGCGCGATCGGCCCGTACAAGGGCGGCCTGCGCTTCCACCCCTCCGTCAATCTGTCCATCATCAAGTTTTTGGGCTTTGAGCAGATCTTCAAGAACAGCCTGACGGGCCTTCCCATCGGCGGCGGCAAGGGCGGCTCCAACTTTGATCCCAAGGGCAAGAGCGACAACGAGATCATGCGCTTCTGCCAGAGCTTCATGACCGAGCTGTACCGCCACATCGGCGCGGATACCGACGTTCCTGCGGGCGACATCGGCGTCGGCGGCCGTGAGATCGGCTATATGTTCGGCCAGTACAAGCGCATCCGCGACGAGCACGTCGGTGTTCTGACGGGCAGGGGCCTCTCTTACGGCGGTTCCCTCGTGCGCACCGAGGCGACGGGCTACGGCCTCGTCTACATCACGCAGGAAGCGCTGCGCAGCAAGGGCGACAGCCTGCAGGGCAAGACGGTCGCGATCAGCGGTTCGGGCAACGTCGCGATCTACGCCTGCCAGAAGGCGCAGCAGCTGGGCGCGAAGGTCGTCACGATGAGCGATTCCAACGGCTACGTCTACGACAAGGACGGCATCAAACTGGACGTCGTCAAACAGATCAAAGAGGTCGAGAGGGGCCGCATCAAGGAATATGCGGAGCGCGTCAAAGGCGCAGAGTATCATGAGGGTTGCAAGGGCGTCTGGACGGTCAAATGCGACGTGGCTCTGCCTTGCGCGACGCAGAACGAGCTGGACGAGGAGTCCGCAAAGACTCTTGTCAAGAACGGCGTGAAGCTGGTCGGCGAGGGCGCGAACATGCCCACGACGCTTGCGGGTACCGATGTCTTCCTGAAGAACGGCGTCGTGTTCCTGCCCGGCAAAGCGGCGAACGCGGGCGGCGTTGCGACTTCCGCGCTCGAGATGGCGCAGTCCAGCGGCAGACTGTTCTGGTCCTTCGAAGAAGTGGACGCGAAGCTCAAGGGCATCATGGAAAACATCTTCAAGAACATCGACGAGGCGGCGAAGAAATACGGCTTCGAGGGCAACTACGTCGTCGGTGCGAACATCGCGGGCTTTGAAAAGGTCGCAAACGCGATGATGGCGCAGGGTATTGTCTGATTATAAGATCGGATTTTCGGGGCGCGGCAGTTTACTGCCGCGCCCCTTTGCCGAAAGCGCCCTGCGGCGGATCCCGCCGCAGGGCGCTTTTTTGCTTTGCAAGGAAAGAGCGGGACACTCTTCGCATATATATAGAAAGTCGGAGGGCATGTCTATGGAATTGTGGAAGGCGGCGGTTTTGGGTATCGTGCAGGGCTTGACGGAGTTTCTGCCCGTTTCTTCGAGTGCGCACGTCCTTCTCTTTGAGCGCCTTCTGGGCGTGAACACGGGCGGGGATCTGTTTTTCGGCGTCATGCTTCATGCGGGCACGCTGTGTTCTCTGCTGATCGCCTGCCGCGAGCGGATCGTTTCCCTATTTTGCTCCGAGCGGAAAAAACTACTGTATCTGCTTCTTGCGACCCTTCCCGCGGCGCTTGCGGGCGTATTTTTGGGCGATTTGGTCGAGCGGCTGTTTTTCGGCGGCGCATTTCTGCCGTATGCCTTTATCGCGACGGGCGTGTTGCTCCTTTTTTGCGGTAAAGTCAAACGCACGCCGCGCCTTCTGAATGCGCCGCGCGCGCTGGGGGTCGGCTTTTCGCAGGCGCTTGCCGTGATCCCCGGGCTCTCGCGCAGCGGCACGACGTATGCGGCGGGCGTGTTCCTCGGGCTCTCGCGCGAGGAAGCGGCGGATTTTTCCTTTCTGCTCGCCATCCCGATCGTCGGGGGCGCGCTCCTGTTCGAGCTGATCAAGGCCGGGCGTTCCGCCGCTTTGCCTGTCGGATGGGCGCCGCTCTTTACGGGCGCATGCTGTGCCGCAGTCAGCGGGCTCGTCGCGCTTGCGATCCTGCGGCCGCTCTTTTCAAAAGGAAAGCTGTGGGGCTTTTCCGTCTATCTGTTTGTGCTCGCGGCTGTACTTTTTTTTGTGCCGCTTGCATAGTTCAAAAAAAGGTGCACATACTTGTTGTATCCAAGAAAGGAGGTAACAAAAATGAGACTCAATTCCGGAGACAACGCGCCCAAGACGGGCACCTACAAGGTCATCGATCCCAACGGGAAAGTGATCGGCAGCGTTCACATGAAAGAGGGCGAAACGCTCCCTCCGACCGACATGTCCGGTTGCCATTACGAGATGGAGTAAGTCGCTTTTTTGCGCACAAAGGGGCGCGGCGTATATACGCCGCGCCCCTTTGTGCGTTGCCTGCGTCGTATACAGAATATGCCGTTTCAGATACAGATGGCGCCGTCTCTGTGGCAAAGATCCGCTCTGCAGTGCTACAATGTGCAAAAAAAAGGGGGTAATCCATCTATGCAAATCCTGAAAAGGGCGCGCGCAGTTTTGTGCCTCGTCCTGACGGTGATCCTTGCGGTCGCGTTCGTCGCCTGCGGGGAGGAAAAAGACCCGGATACGGGCAAGCACGAACACGTTTTTGAAAACGGTATCTGTTCGTGCGGAAAATATGAAGTCGATTTCATCACGTCGCTTCCCATGTCGCAGAGCCTGCAGGCTGCGTGCGACGAGGCGGGAACAGTCGTCACGGTCTCCTATCCCACGCGGGCGTATGCGTACGAGGCGATCGACGATTCCGACGTCGAGATCCCGATAACGAAAAAGGCGCAGATCTATCTGCCCTACGGTTACGACGAGAACACGAAATACGACATCGTCTACCTGATGCACGGTGCGGGCGAGACGTACGAATACTGGCTCACTAAAATGGGCACGACGACGCGCAACGTGCTTGACAACATGATCAAAAACGGACTGTGCGATCCCGTCATCGCGGTTGCCACTTCCTGGGTGAGCGATCCCGCGTCGTGGGAGGAGACGCCCGCGGAGGACGAACAACAGCCCGCCGCAACGCTTGCCGCGGCCGCGGCGGAGGAAGGGGAGGAAGAGGACAGGCCGCAGGGCGGCGGCGCCGATCTGACGGGCAACTATCCCATTGAACTTCGCAATGACATCATCCCGTTCATCGAGTCCAATTACCCGACCTATGCGGAAGGCGACACCAGCCCCGAAAACCTCAAGGCGACGCGTGAACATCGTGCATTTGCGGGCTTTTCCATGGGTTCGATGACTTCCATCGAAGTGCTCAAACAGTGCCCCGATCTGTTCTATTACATCGGTTCCTATTCCTTCGGGATGAGCGGCGAGGCGGTCAATGAGGCGCTCTCCGCGCCCGAATACGACGACCTCGAGTTCGGTTACTGGTTCAACCAGAACGGTTCCGCCGACTTTTGCCTCGAAGGACAGCTTGAGATGGTGGCGTACGTCCGCGAGAACATGACGGATAAATTCACCGACGGCAAGAACTTCGCATACATAGAGATCCCGGGCGGTTCGCACGCCTATAACTGCTGGATCATCGGGCTTTACAACAGTCTGCTCGTATTCTTCAAATAAAAAACTTTCCCGTATCGGAGGGCGCAGGCGGAGCGATCCGCCTGCGCCTTTCAAAAGCCGGATCGCCCGCGGCAGTTTGCCGCGGGCGATCCGAAAAGGAGCGGCGCCGCAGATTTTTGCGGCGCCGCCATGTTTCGCTTTACAGCTTTTTTCCGCAGTTTTCGCAGAACTTCGAGCCCGGCTCTGTCGGCTGTCCGCAGGCGGGACAGCGCAGGGAGAGGGAAGCGCCGCAGCTCTTGCAGTATTTTGCGTCGGGGTCGTTTTCGGTGCCGCAGGCGCCGCACAAAACGCTTCCCGATACGTCCTTCGGTACGATGTGCGATCCCTCGGAGAAGTGGTCGTGTCCGCGGAAAAAACGTCCCGACAAGAGGATGTTCCCGACGGCGACGAGGACAAACCCTACGAAAAAGAGGGGGAAGAGGGAAGTGGTTTTGAACGGCGAGCCGTTCAGAACGCCGAAGTATGCGTTTCCGAAGAAGAGGATGATGCAGATGATGCCCGCTCCGACGAGGATTCCTCCGACGATGCGGCGGGCGGTTTTTTTCTGGTCGTTGTTTTTCATGGTTTTTCCTGTGTGATGTCAGCGGATGTGTATTCTCGTGCAGCGCACACTTCCTTCAAGGATCTCTTTGAGCGAATACATCCCGTTTGCGATGAGCACTTCGGTGCCCTGTGCGGCGGCTTCTTTTACATATTCCAGCTTCGCCTTTGCGCCGTTCGCGCCTTTGCGCGAAGCGCCTTCGCAGTACTTTTTGTAGCTCTCGATGTTTTCAACGAGCTCGTAAGCGTCTTTGCCCGAAATTTCTTCGATGATGGTGGAGGGATCGGCAGGGTCGGTATAGATGCCGTCCACGCTCGTCAAAAGGAGAAGTGTTTTTGCGTGCACGAGGCAGGCGACGAGTGAAGCCGTCTCGTCGTTGTCCACGCATTCATGCACCTCCGTCTGCGACTTTGCAAGCGCCGCAAGCTCCATGCGGCGGTTTTCCGATTCGGAGACAGCGTCGTTGTAGTTGATGATGGGGATGGCATTCTGCTCCCGGCAACGCAAAAGCAACCTCTTGATATGCTCTTGTTTGACGGGATCGTTGAAATGATGGTGTTCGACGAGGATCTGCCGCACCGAATACTTGCTGTCCACGAACTGGCGGTAAGTCTGCATGAGGATCGCCTGCCCCTGCGCGGCGTAATCCGTCTTTGCGTCCTCGGTGTCGGGCAGTTCTTTTCCCGCGCGCATCATGTAATCCAGTCGGCCGATCTCGGTCGCGCCGCTGGAGATCCATATGTATCCGGGTCTGAGCTCGCGCGAAAGCCTCGCAACGCGCGTGTAGTCTATCATGTTGTCCTGTTTGTCGATCAGTGCCATCGATCCGATCTTTCCGACAAGTTCCACGTCAAATTTCATACTTTCTCCGTGCCCGTGCATGAAGGGCGCAAAAATGTTTCATACTCATAGTCATGAGTGCGATCTATTCTTATTTTAAACGCAAAGCGTCAAAAAGTCAAACCATTTGCAGGTGCGTGCCCGTTTTGCTCGCGCTTCTTCTTTTGCTCGTTTTCTTTGCGGGGTGCGAGACGGAAAAACTCACCTCTCTGCGCACCTTTTCGATGCCCGAAACGGGCGCCTATCAATGCGTGGAAGCGCGCTGGGGCGAGCGCGATCTTCTCGCGCTCTATCCGAAAGTGACCCTCACGCTTCGCGCCGACGGCACATTTTTGTTCGAGGCAAAGCCGCTTCTGGGCAAGACGGTTTCGCGCGAAGGCGGCTACTCCTTCGAGGACGGAGCCATTCTCTTCACGGCGGAAGAGAGCGGAAAGTCGCACAGTCTTCGCGTGCCGTTGGAAAACGGCACCTTCTGCATTTCGCGCACCTTCGGGGGCGAGACGCTCTTTTTGAAATTCGTCGCGGCTTTAATGAGAAGCGAGAGCTGCAAAAGACGCTCCGCGGCTTCTGTGCCGACGTCTGCAAAGATCCCGATCAAAAAGGCCCGCATTGCGCGGGCCTTTTTTGTCAGATCTTGTTGATGGAGCGGAACGCCTTTTCGACGACGTTCTCGGCGGTGAAGCCGAACATCTCGAACAGCTTGTTTGCGGGACCGGATGCGCCGAAGGTGCTCATTCCGATGATCTCGCCCTTGTTGCCCGCGTATTTATACCAGGAATAAGGGGAGCCCGCCTCGACGCAGACGCGCGCCTCGACTTCGGGAGGCAGTACCTCGTCTTTGTACGACTGCGGCTGTTTCTCAAACTCCTCGATGCAGGGCATGGACACGACGCGCGCGTCGACGCCTTTTGTCTTGAGGATCTCCTTCGCCTGCATGCACTGCTCGACTTCGGAGCCGCTCGCGATGAGCAGGACGTCGGGGACCGCCTTGGTGCTGTCGGCGAGCACATAGCCGCCCTTGAGCGCCGCAAGGCCCGAGTTTTCGTACTGCGGCAGGTTCTGTCTCGTGAGCACGAGGCAGGTGGGTGCGGTGCCCGTCAGCGCGGAGATCCACGCCGCCGCCGTCTCCTTGCCGTCCGCAGGGCGGTACACCTTCATGTTGGGGATGGAGCGCAGGGCGATGAGCTGTTCGACGGGTTCATGCGTGGGACCGTCCTCGCCGACGCCGATGGAGTCGTGCGTGAGGATGTAGGTGACGGGCAGGTGCATGAGCGCGGAGAGGCGCATCGCGTTTTTCATGTAATCGGAGAAGATGAAAAAGGTCGCGCAGTAGCTGCGGAGCCCGCCGTGCAGCTGGATGCCGTTCGCGATCGCCGCCATGGCGTGCTCGCGGATGCCGTAGTGCAGGTTGGAGCCCGTGCGGTCCTCGGGCGAGAAATCGCCGCGCTTCTTCATTGCGGATTTGTTGGAGGGCGCGAGGTCTGCCGAGCCGCCGATCAGGTTGGGGATGAGGTCGGCGAGCTTGTTGAGCACGGCGTAGCTGGTGTTGCGGGTCGCGTCTGCCTTGGGGAAGTCGAACAGCGAGGCCTCATTTTTGAGGTCGGGCAGTTCGCCGCTCATGAACAGTTTGTACTGTGCCGCGAGCTCGGGATATGCCTGCTCGTATTCCTTGAACATGCGCTTCCACTTGCCCTGCCTCGAAGCGCCTTTTTTCGCGATCGCGCCGCAGTGCTGTGCGACTTCTTCGGGGATCTCGAAGGGCGCGCAGGTCCAGCCGAGGTTCTCCTTGAGCTTTTGCAGGTTCTCAACGCCGAGCGGTGCGCCGTGGCAGCTTGCCGATCCTGCGAGAGGGGAGCCGTAGCCGATGACCGTCTTGCAGATGATGATGGTGGGGCGCTCGGTGTCCGCCTTTGCCTTGCGCACGGTGCGGCGTAAAAGATCGAGGTCGTTCGCGTCGTCCACCTTCAGGACCTGCCAGCCCTGCGCCTTGAACCGCATGCCGACGTCCTCTCTGAAGGTGATGTCCGTGTCGCCTTCGATGGTGATGTCGTTGTCGTCGTAGAAGAGGATGAGCTTGCCCAGCTTCTGCATGCCCGCAAAGGAGCACGCCTCATAGGAGATGCCCTCTTCGAGGCATCCGTCGCCGCACAGCGCATAGGTGTAGTGGTCGACGACGGGGAAGCCTTCGCGGTTGAACAGCGCCGCGAGATGCGCCTCGGCGAGCGCCATGCCGACGGCGTTCGCAATGCCCTGGCCGAGCGGGCCGGTCGTCGTCTCGACGCCGGGCGTGTGGCCGTATTCGGGGTGTCCGGGCGTCTTGTATCCGAGCTGACGGAAGTTCATCAGGTCTTCTTTGGAGATGTCATAGCCGAACAGATAGAGAAGGGAATAGTTGAGCATGGAGCCGTGGCCCGCGGAGAGCACGAAGCGGTCGCGGTCCTGCCACTTGGGGTCTTTGGGGTTGAACTTGAGGAAGTCGGCGAAGATGGTATAGCCGATCGGTGCGCTGCCGAGGGGCAGGCCCGGGTGCCCGGAATTCGCCTTCTGGATCGCTTCCGCGGAGAGAACGCGGATCGCGTTGACCGTCTGTTCACGAACATTCATTGGTTTTTGTCTCCTTTATAATGAAAAATGTCTTTGCGAATTTTTGTTCAGCGGGAATAGTTTTCGAGGTTTTTGAGGTCTATGTGCGCGGCGTAAGGGGAGAGCAGAGCAAAGAGTCTCTTCGCGATGTCGGCGCAGCCGCCCTTTCGGTTGCTCTCGAAATTGACGGGCACGATGGGTTCGTGCAGGCTCATGCGGACGAGTGCCCAGCCGTCGCCGTGCGCTTGGTCGAAGTTGATGCGCACCCCTTCGAAGTTGTCGGGTGCGAGGGAGAGCCCCGCGATGCCGTCGACGCGTGCGCGCAGGTCCTCGATCGCCTCGTTGCCGTATTTTTTGAATTCCGCTTTTCCCGCTTCGGTAAAGCCCAGCCGCACTTCGGCGGCTTCGGCGGGTTCGGGCAGGTCGCGGATCAGGTCTGCGATGTCCTTTCCCTCCCTGGCGAGCTTTGCGAGCGTGATGAGCAGTCTCGTCACGAGATAGGCGCCGTCGTCGAGGAAGTAATTTTCCATGAGCGCGGCGTGTCCGCTCGTCTCGATGGCGAGGGGAGCGTAGATGCCCGCGGCGTTGAGCTCTTTCGCCTTGTCGATGACGTTTTTATATCCTCTGCGGTAGCGGCAGTGTTTTCCGCCGTGTGCCGCGATGAACTGTGCCAGCCCGTCCGAAGTCACCGAATCTGTGACGATTGTCGCGCCCTCGCGTTCGGAGAGCAGGATGGCGGAGATGAGCGCGATGAGCCTGTTGCGGTTGATCTCCTCGCCGCTCGCGTCCACCGCGCCTGCGCGGTCGACGTCCGTGTCGAAGATGATGCCGAAATCCGCGCCCGTCTCGCGCACGCGCGCAGAAACGGAGGCCATCGCCTTTTTGTCTTCGGGGTTGGGGATGTGGTTGGGGAAATGCCCGTCGGGAACGAGGAACTGACTTCCTGAAGTGTCCGCGCCGAGCGGGCGGAGCACTTGTTCTACATAAAAGCCGCCTGCGCCGTTGCCCGCATCCACGACGATCTTCTTGCCCCTGAGCGGCTCCGTTTCGCCCGTCTTTTCGCGCACGAGCGCGACGAGCGCCTCGCTGTAACGCCCGATATAATCGAGGCGGGTGCATGTCCCTTCTCCCGAGAGCGCCTTCTTTTCGGCGGCGAGGGAGAGGATCTCGGAGATGTCTTTCCCCTCGAGCCCGCCCTCTTTGACGAAAAATTTGAGCCCGTTTTTGTTGTAGGGGAGGTGGCTTGCGGTGATCATGACGGATGCGTCCGCCGCAATGTCCTTTTCCTGCAGGAGCATGAACATCGAGGGGGTGGAGGAAAGTCCCGTAAACAGCACGTCCGCCCCGCTCTCGTTTGCCGCGCGCACGGCGCAGGCAGAAATGCGCTCCGCGGAGAGGCGGGAGTCATGTCCGATCGCGAGCGTGAGCTTTTTCTTTCCCGTCTTTTGTGCAAGGCGGTAGAGGAACGCCTTTACGATGCCCGCGACCGCTTCGTCGGTGAGGTTGACCGCCTCACCGGGCACTCCTTCGAGTGCTACGCCGCGCACGTCCGTCCCGCTCTTCAAGTCCATCCAGTCTTTCAGGTCCATGGTTTCCTCCGTCGTTTTCTTTACCGTATTATTATAAAACATCCGCCTTTATATTTCAAGCACTTTTTGTAAGAACGCACGCATTTTTGTGAAACAATACAGAAAAAAGTTGAAAAATACAACAAAAGGTGCGGAAAACGTCGACGAAAAATTTGGATGTTCAATTTGGTTTACAATCGGAACGGATTGTGTTATACTAAGCGGGCAAGTGCGAAAAGGGCGCAGTCTTCTGAAAGGAGCGCGCACTGTTTCCTTAAGAGAAAGAAAGAGAAAAACGAAAAGGAAAGAATATGAAAGAACAGTTTTTGATCTCGAGCGATTCCACCTGCGATCTGTATGCCGATTACATCGCGGCAAACGACCTTCGAATCGTGTCGCTGACTTACACGATGGACAAGGACGGCGTTCTGAGCGAGCATCTCGACGCATTCACCGAGTACGCGCAGTACGTCGATTTTTATGCGCAGCTTCGCGCAGGCGGTTTTTCGCGTACCTCGATGCTGAACTATGAAAGTCACTATGCGCATTTTGAACAACTTGCCAAGGAGGGCGCAAAGCAGATCCTGCACTTCTCGCTCTCGGGCGGACTTTCTCCCACGGCGCGCGTCGCGGCGGAAGCTGCGGCGGCGGTCTGCGAAAAGTATCCCGACTGCAAGATCATGACGGTGGATTCTCTTGCCGCGACCATCGGGCAGGGAGTTCTCGTCAACGAGGCGGTGCGCCTGCGTGCGGAGGGTAAGAGCATGGAGGAGACGTTCGAATACGTCAACGACATTCCGCTGCATCTGCAATATGCGATCATCGCCAACGACCTTTTTTATCTCAAACGCGGCGGCAGGGTCTCCGCGGTCGCGGCGGCGGCGGGCACGCTCCTCAACGTCAAGCCTGTCCTTTCCTTTAACGAAAAGGGTAAACTCGTCGTTTTGGGCAAGTGCAGGGGGATGAAAAAGGCGTTTGCTTCCACTTTGGAGCGCATGCAGAAGATGCCGCCCGTCGAAGAGGGCCGCATCATCCGCATCGTGCATACCGACAACGAGAAGGAGGCGGAAGAACTCGCTTCGATGGTGGAGGCGAAATACGGATTCCGTCCCGAGATCAGCATCATGGGCCCTGTCATCGGCTCGCACGTCGGGCCCGGTTCGGTCAGCATGATCTGGAGGACAAAGGAACTGCGCCGCGATTGATTTTTTTAAAATCATGCAAAATATATTGTCTTGAAGCGAAAAATATGGTATACTCTTTTGAGTACTACCATATTTTTGTTTTTTACGGAGGGATTTATGGCAAAAGACGCACAGTTTGTCAATCAGATCGCGGACATCGAGACGGATTTTCCCCGTTGGTATACCGACGTCGTGATCAAGACCAAGCTCGTGGATTACGGTCCCGTCAAGGGCACGATGGTCATCCGCCCTTACGGCTACGCGATCTGGGAGAACATCCAGCGCGAGCTGGACGCCCGTTTCAAGGCGACGGGGCATCAGAACGCCTATTTTCCTCTGCTCATTCCGTACAGCTTCATGACGCGTGAAGCGGAGCACGTTGAGGGCTTTGCCCCCGAAGTCGCGGTCGTGACCGTGGGCGGCGGCGAGACGCTCGCCGAGCCGCTGGTCATCCGCCCGACGAGCGAGACCATCATCGGCGAGATGTATTCCAAGTGGCTGCAATCCTACCGCGACCTGCCCATCCTGATCAACCAGTGGGCGAACGTCGTCCGCTGGGAAAAGACGACCCGCCCTTTCCTTCGCACCAGCGAATTTCTCTGGCAGGAGGGACACACCGTCCACGCCACCGAAGAGGAGGCGATGGAGGAGACGCTGAAGATGCTCGGCGTGTATAAGGAATTTGCCGAGACCTGCCTCGCCATTCCCGTGTTTACGGGCCGCAAGACGGAGAAGGAGAAGTTTGCGGGCGCCGTGGCGACCTTCGGCATGGAGGCGATGATGCACGACGGCAAGAGCCTGCAGGCGGGCACTTCGCACTATCTCGGACAGAACTTTGCAAAGGCGTTCGACATCCAGTTCCTGGACAAAGACGGAACGCATAAATATGCCTATACCACGTCCTGGGGCGTTTCCACCCGCCTGATCGGTGCGCTGATCATGGCGCACGGCGACCAGCGCGGCCTGATCATTCCGCCCGTCGTCGCGCCCGTGCAGGCGATCCTCGTTCCCATCGCGGCGAAAAAAGAGGGCGTGCTCGAAGCGGTCGAAAAGCTCAGGTCGGAGCTCGTCGCGGCGGGCATCCGCGCCGAGAGCGACACGACGGACAACAGCCCCGGCTGGAAGTTCAACGAGTGGGAGATGAAGGGCGTGCCGCTGCGCATCGAGCTCGGGCCGCGCGACATCGAGGCCGGCAAGATGGTGCTTGTCCGCAGGGACACGCACGAAAAGGCGGAAGTCTCCCTCGAAAACGCTGCGGAGACGGTCAAAAAATTCCTCGCGGACATCCAGTCCAACCTGCTCGAGCGCGCGCGCAAGCGCAAGGAAGAGCGCGTCGTCACGGCGCAGAGCGTGGAGGAACTGCTCGCGGGCGTCGAGGGCGGCAACTTCGTCAAGGCGGGCTGGTGCGGCTGCCGCGAGTGCGAGGACAAGATCAAAGAGGCGACCGCCGCGAGCGCGCGCGTGATCGTCGAAGGGGAACACGCGGAAAAGTGCGCGTGCTGCGGCAAACCCGCAAAGCACGTCGTTCTCTTTGCGCGCGCCTATTGATGCCGAATGCGGGATCCGAATGCTTTTTCGGGTCCCTTTTTCTTTCCGATCCGCTTCCGACGCAAAAAAAGAAATCTCCAAACGAAATTTTCACAAAGCTATGCCGTGCTTTTCATAGAGAAGAGTTATAGTATTTATGCTACGGGGCGAGAGCCCTTTTCGGAGGTCACCAAACATGCTGATAAAGCGCCTGAGCGGTCTTGTCGCGGGGGTCTTCCTCGCGGGGATCGTCTGTATCCTTGCCTCTGCCTGTGCCGAACAATCTTCCGTCAAGCTCCTCGAGCTCAACAGACAGATCGTCGTTCTGGAAACAGGCGAGGAATATGAACTGAAAGTTTCCATCCTCCCCACCGAATGTGCGGATTCGGCTGAGTGGAGTTCTTCAGACGAATCGGTCGTCACCGTCGAGAGCGGACTTTTGCGCGCGGCGGGAGAGGGTGATGCGCTCATTACCGTCACTGCGGGGACTAAGAGCGCTTCCTGTTCCGTCACGGTCGTGGACGACTGCGTGCGCGTCGACTCCGTCGAATCGCTGCGCGCGGCGGCGGAACAACTCGAGGAGGGAGATGTCATTCTTCTCGAAGGAGGCACCTATAAACTCAACCGCTGTCTCACTTTGCGCGATCTGTCTCAAGTCATGTTCATCGGCGAAGAGGGCGTCGTCATCGAGAAATCGGACGACGTGTGGTCTGTTTCGGACGGGGACTGTTTTTCTCTGCTCGCGCTCATCGACTGCGCAGATGTCTGTCTTCGCAACCTGACCATCAGCGGCGCGCGCTCTCCCAAAGAGACGGAACCTGCGGCTTGCGGCATTCGCGCGGTCAGGAGCACCTTTTCTCTCGAAAATGTAACGGCTTCGGAGAGTGAAGGGGCTGGCATCGCTCTCGTGGACAGCAGCGGCTCCCTTCGGGGCGTCGAGACGCAGGACAATGCGGGCGGCGGCGTCTTTTTGGGCGGCGAGAGCGGCAGCGTTCTCACCGTTCAGGGCTGCAAGTTTTACGAGGAGACACCTGTCTTCTGTTTTGACACCGATGTGAACAGCCGCGTCGAGGGCGCGGGAGAGAGCTCGATGCAGGACGGCGTCCGCATTTGGTCTTTTTCCTGACAAAACTTTTAAAAAAAAGATAAAAATGTTGCATATGCAACAGTAATTTGTGCTCCGGAATGGTAAAATAGACATAGAAAAAGCGGAAGAGTTCCGCCTGAACAAAAAAGCAAAGTGAGGTTATTATAATGAAAAGATGTGCTATTTGCGGTGAGATCGTCGAAGATTCCGTGACCGTTTGCCCCGTCTGCAAGGCGACCAAGTTTGTCCCCATCGACGAGAGCGCGGAGATCAAATTTGCATGCGTGCATGAAGTGGGTGTCGCGAAGGGCCTGGACGAGGAAGTTGTCGCGGGACTGCGCGCGAACTTTGAAGGCGAGTGCACCGAAGTCGGTATGTACCTCGCGATGGCGCGTGTCGCCGAGAGAGAGGGATATCCCGAGATCGCCGAGGCGTACAAGAGATATGCATTCGAAGAGGCGGAGCACGCATCCAAGTTTGCGGAGCTTCTGGGCGAGTGCATCACCGATTCCACCAAAAAGAACCTCGAGCTTCGCGTCGCCGCGGAGACGGGTGCCTGCGAGGGCAAGCTCGCGATCGCAAAGAGAGCGAAAGAGCTGGGCTATGATGCGATCCACGACACCGTTCACGAGATGGCGAAGGACGAGGCGCGCCACGGCGCAGGCTTCAACGGCCTTCTCAAGAGATATTTCAAGAACTGAAGATAAAAAGCGCAAGGGCGCCGCGGAAAAGCGGCGCCCTTATCTTTTTCTTTTTTTCCCTGCGCACACCCTCGATGTGCAGAAAGCGCGCCTTTGCGAAAGAGTAGGAGGACAGCGGCCTGTCGAACGCGTCGTAGGAATGCGTGGCGACCAAAATTTCCCCGCGGCGCAGTCCGCTCACGAGACAGGAGTGATAGAATTCGCCCGAAGCGGTGCCCAGCTGTATGACATCTCCGACGCGGATCCTCTCTTTTATAACTTCGGCGGCAAACGGCCCCGCGCCTTCGTTGGAGAGCAGAAAATTATAGAGAAATTCCACGCCCGTCCAGGAAGCGGTGCGGTCGGAAGAACTTTTGTAGAACCATCCGAAGACGGGCGTAAAGTTCATCACGCCGCTTCCCGCATACAGGCACTGTGACACGAAGTTGGTACAGTCGCCGCCGATGCCGTCAAAGCTGTAATAGTCTGGGTTTCGTCCGAACGCCCAGCGGCGCGCGTAGAGCACCGCCCGCAGGCGAGAATAAGGGAAAGTGATCATATGAGCATATATATTCCCGCGCGTCGGCGCGCGTGACTGTTTTTCGACAAATTCTCCCGCCCGCGCCCTTCGGGTTTTTCTTTTCTTTTTTTTCGCAGTATGGTATACTGTAAGGGAACAGCAGGGATCCGCTTTTGCGGAAGCATATTTTTCAGCCTTGGCGGAATTTACGAAAAATAAAGACACGGAGGGAAGCACAATGTCCGAACGCATCTATGTCGCGATCGATCTCAAATCATTTTACGCCTCCGTGGAGTGCGTGGAGCGCGGGCTCGATCCCATGACGACCAACCTCGTCGTCGCAGACCTCACGCGCACCGAAAAAACGATCTGCCTTGCCGTTTCTCCTTCGCTCAAGAGCCACGGAATTTCCGGAAGGGCGCGTCTGTTCGAGGTCGTACAGCGCGTCAGGGAAGTCAACCGCGCGCGCAAACGCGCCGCGCCCGAAAACAAGTTTCGCGCAAAGACGTTCGACGCCACCCTTCTCGGGCAGGACCCTTCGCTGGCGCTCGAATACATCGTCGCGCCGCCGCGCATGGCGCTCTACATCGATTACAGCACGCGCGTCTATCAGATCTATCTCCGTTTTGTCGCGCCGGAGGACATCCACGTCTACTCGGTGGACGAGGTGTTCATCGACGCGACCGATTATCTGCGCGCGACGGGGATGACCGACCGCGAATTTGTCGGGAGCATCCTGTGTGAGGTGCGCAGGTGTACGGGTCTCACGGCGACGGCGGGCGTCGGCACCAATCTCTATCTTAGCAAGGTCGCGCTCGACATCGAGGCGAAGCACATCCCGCCCGACGAGAACGGGGCGCGCATCGCGCGGCTGGACGAGCGCAGTTACCGCGAAAAGCTCTGGGACCACCGCCCGATCACCGATTTTTGGCGCGTGGGGCGGGGATACGCCGCAAAACTCGAGGCGCACGGCCTGTATACGATGGGGGACGTCGCGCGCTGTTCGATCGGAAAGGCGGGGGATTTTTACACGGAAGAACTGCTCTATACGCTTTTCGGCGTGAATGCGGAACTTCTGATCGACCACGCATGGGGCTGGGAGCCCTGTACCATCGCGGACATCCGCGCCTATCGCCCCGCGAGCAACAGTCTCGGCGCGGGGCAGGTCTTGCAGACGCCCTATCCGCACGATAAGGCTGCGCTTGTCCTGCGGGAAATGGCGGAATCGCTCGCGCTCGACCTCGTTTCCAAGGATCTGGTGACCGATCAGATCGTGCTGACGGTGGGTTATGACGCCGAGAACGCAACCGACGGGGTGGAATACACCGTCGATCGCTACGGCAGGCGCATTCCGCGCCATGCGCACGGCACCGAAAATCTCGGCAGACGCACGTCGTCTGCGCGCTACATCGTACAGGCGGCGTCCGCGCTGTTCGAGCGCATCGCGGACAAAAAGCTGACGGTCCGCAGGCTGAACATCACGGCGACGCACGTCGTCCCCGAGGGCACGCCGATGCCTTCCGCGCCCGAACAGATGGACCTGTTCACCGATTACGAGGAGGAGGCGCGGCGCAGGCGCGCGGAGGAGGAAGAGCTCGCGCGCGAAAAGCGCAGGCAGAAGGCGGTGCTCGGCATCAAGGACAAGTACGGGAAAAACGCCATCCTGAAGGGGATGAACCTCGAGGAAGGCGCGACGGCAAGGTCGCGCAACGAACAGATCGGAGGACACAAGGCATGAGCAAATACGATGACATGCTCTCGCTTCCGCACCCGACTTCGGCGGTGCATCCGCGCATGCCCGTGCGCGACCGTGCGGCGCAATTTGCGCCCTTTGCGGCGCTCACGGGACACGAAGAGGCGATCGGGGAGACCGCGCGCCTCACACAGCCTTTTGTTGAGCCGGACGAGAGCGAGAGGGAGGAACTGGACCGCAGGCTCACGCTTCTGCTCGCGCAGCCGATGCCTCGCCCGCAGGTTCGGCTGACATGGTTCGTGCCCGACGAAAAAAAGGAGGGCGGACGGTATGTCACCGCGGACGCCGTCGTTCTGCGCGCCGACCCCGTAGCGCGCGTGCTCATGACGGCGGACGGGGAAAGCATCCCGCTGCGCGCGCTCGTCGCGCTTGAAGGAGAGCTTTTTATGTGACGGAGTACAAAAAAACGGACAAGGCGCCGCCGCGCAATTTCTTGCGCGGCGGCGCCTTG
>JAHZBZ010000005.1 GCA_019423125.1 Bacillota bacterium
GAAAAGAAGGGCGAAAAAAGCGGGCTCCTGTTTGGAGCCCGCCTCAAAGACTGTTCTTTAGCCGAGGGCGCGGATGACGCAGTCGGCCGTCGCGATGTTGGTCGCGATGGGAATGTCGTAGACGACGGCAATGCGCAGGAGCGCCTTGACGTCGGGGTCGTGCGGCTGTGTCTGCAACGGATCCCAGAAGAACACGACGACGTCGATCGCACCCTCCGCGACCTTCGCGCCGACCTGCTGGTCGCCGCCGAGAGGCCCCGAGAGAAAGCGATGAACGGGAAGTCCCGTAGCATCCGAGACCATCTGTCCCGTGTGTCCCGTGCCGCAAAGATCGAACTGCGAAAGCGCCGCCTTGTTGCGCTTTGCCCATTCCACGATCTCCTCTTTCTTGTTGTCGTGTGCGATCAGTGCGATCGTCTTTCTCTTCATTGCATTCCCTCCTTGGGTGCTGTGATTTTGCGTTGCCGCTTTTCTATATTTTAACGCATCCGCGAAAAAAAGTCAAGGACAAAGCCCCTGCCGCGGCGCCGCAAAAGACGCGAAAAAAATATGCGGGCGTCCGCAACGCGGACGCCCGCAAAGTCCAAGGAGAAATTTATGATCAGATCGCCGTTGTCGGTGCCGTACACGACCACCGCGTTGATGAAGATGGAAAACAGGATGGCAATGATGCTCAGAAAGAAGAGCGGGATGTTGCGGATGCGCGGCTCTTCGCGTTTGCGGATGCGGCGCGCAAAGAACAGATAGAACAGGTAATAGGAGAAATAGTAGATGACGAAGGAAAAGATGTATCCGAACACCGCATTGACGGGAATGGTGTGCAGGATGACCTCTTCCGTGTAGACGCCGTAGACGTTGGCGTTGAGGCCGGTGAGCAGGAGCATGCAGTTGCTCAGACAATAGGCAAAGTGCTGGACGACGTAGGCGACGGAGAGGCAGAAAAGAAGGCTGAGCACCGAGACGTCGAAGCAGAAACAGTTGAGCGCGAAGGTAAAGGCAAACAGGAGCAGAAAGATGAGCGAAAGCCCCACGGGCCCGTCCGGCTCGCCCGGGATGAGCACCGAAAAGAGCAGGCAGACCGCGACCGTCACCGCATAGCGGAGCCAGAACCCGCTCCGCCGCGGCAGGCGGCAGGTGCAGAGAAACTCCGCAAGAAGAAGCTGCGCCATGAACAGCGGCTTGTAGAAGGAGAACCAGCTGATCATCTCATTTGCCTCCGCAAAGGTAATCGGTGAGCGCGCGCTCGAACGCCGCCTTGCGCGGATAGCTGATCAAAAGTTTGTCTCCGCCCACCACCGCACAGCCGTCGCGGATGGCGTCCACGGCGCGCAGGTTGACGAGATAGCACTTGTTGCACCGCACGAAAAGCGGGTCGTTTAGCGTCTCCTCCACGCTCTTGAGCGTGCCGTAAGAGGCGATCTCGCGGCTCTTGGTATGGTAGACGATGCGGTGCCCCGTGATCTCCACGTACTGGATGTCCTCGATCGCGACGCGCGCCATGTTCCCCTCCGTGCGGATGATGATTTCCCGCTCGGTATGCGTGGAGAGGTGACGGAAAAGCCGCTGCAATTTGAGGCAGAGATTGGAATAGGTGAACGGCTTGACGATGAAGTCGAAGGCGGCGACCTCGTAACCCATCACCGCGAACTGTGCGAGACTGGTCACGAAGACAAGGCAGGTCTGCTCGTCCGGCTCGCGGAGCTTGCGCGCCGCGCTCATGCCGTCCAGATAGGGCATGTCGATGTCCATGAATACGACGTCGTATTTCGGCTCGTAATTGGTCAGAAAGTCCACCGCCGACGAAAACTGCACGACGTCCGTCTCCCGACTGTACTTTTTCAGCGACTGCGCGAGATACTCCCGTCCGTGCGGTCATCCTCCACCACTGCGATCCTGATCACCTGTCTCCCTCCCGTTCGGGCGTGCGTCCGCGTGATTTTTTTCATTATATCACAAAAAGAGCATTTGTCAACCTGCCTCTTTCTTCCTTTTTTCCGATGCGGCGGCGGCTCTCTTTGTTCCCGCGCCCGAGGGCGCGCAAAAAAAAGGAGCGCGCCTGCGCTCCCTTTCAAAAAAATTTTTATTTTCCGCTGTCGCCGTAGTTGGACAGGACGCGCGCGCTCGGGTCGTCGACGCGGCAGCCCTCCCAGGCGCGGTTTGGCATCCAGAAACCCTTGACCATCTGCGACTGCCCCGGGTAATACTTCTCGAAGATCTCGCGATAGAGCAGGCTCTCCTTCGTGAAGGGGCGTGCGTGTGCATATTTCGCGGCGCGCGACTTCCAGTCGTCGCCGTACACCCTTTCGGCATACGCCTTGAGGTCGTTGACCAGCGAATGCCCCACCGCGTCCGAAAACGCCGCCTTCTCACGCCACAGAATGCCCTCGGGGAGCCAGCCGCCCTCTTCGAAGGCATGGCGCAAAAGGTATTTGCCCTTTCCGTACACATTGACCTTTTTTGCGGGGTCGACGGAGAGGACATAGCGCACAAAATCGAGATCCCCGAAGGGCACGCGCGCCTCCATCGAATGCACGCTGATGCAGCGATCGGCGCGCAGGACGTCGTACATATGCAGCTCGCGCACCCGCTTTTGCGATTCCCGCTGGAACGCCGCGGGCGAGGGCGCAAAGTCTGTGTATTTGTAGCCGAACAACTCGTCGCTGATCTCGCCCGTGAGCAGGACGCGCACGTCCGTCGAGCGGCGGATCTCGCGGCAGAGAAGGTACATCCCCATCGACGCGCGGATTGTCGTGATGTCGAAGGTGCCCAGCGCCGCGATCACCTCTTCGAGCGCGGAGAGGACGTCCCGTTCGGTGATGATGATCTCGCGGTGATCGGAGCCGATGTAGTCTGCGACCTGCCGCGCGTATTTGAGGTCGATCGCGTCCGTCTCCATTCCGATCGCAAAGGTGCGGATGGGCTTTTTGAGAAGGCGCGCGCCGATCGCGCAGACGAGCGAACTGTCCAGCCCGCCCGAAAGCAGAAAGCCGAGGGGCGCGTCGCTGTCCAGCCGCTTTTCCACCCCCGCGATCAGCTTTTCGCGGATGTTGCGGCACACCTCTTCCACGTCGTCGGGAAGCACCTTCTCAACGCGCGCGATGTCGCAATAGGTGTGGAATTTTCCGCCCGCGTAGTACTTTCCGGGCGGGAAGGGCGACACCTCCCCCGCGACCAGTCCCACAAGGCTCTTGGGCTCGCTCGCAAAGACGATCGCGCCGTCTTCGAGATAGCCGTAATAGAGCGGGCGGATGCCGATCGGGTCGCGCGCGGCGATGTACTCCCCTTTCACGCCGTCGTAAAGCACGAGCGCGAACTCCGCATCCAGCATGGAAAACATCTTCAGTCCGTACTCGGCATACAGCGGAAGGAGTATCTCGCAGTCGCTGTCCGAGCGGAACACATATCCCAACGCCTGCAACTGTTTTTTGAGTTTGCGGAAACCGTAGATCTCGCCGTTGCACACGAGTTTGTTCTTGCCCATCGTAAAGGGCTGCATCCCCTCGGCGTTCAGCCCCATGATCGCGAGGCGGTGAAACCCGAAATATCCCGTCGGCGTCTCGACCATGCTGCTCATGTCGGGACCGCGCGAGACGGTCTTATAAAAGGCGTGCTCGATCGCCGCCCTGTCCGCTTTTTTGCTCGTACTACAGAAAATGGAACACATCTTCTTCTCTCCTTTTTCTCATCTCCCCCAGACCTGCGCGATGCGGCGCATCGCCTCCTCGACCGTCTCCGTCGAGGCAAAGGCGGTCAGGCGGAAGTGCCCTTCTCCGTTTTTGCCGAACCCGCTGCCCGGCGTTCCGACGACGCCCGTGCGCGCGAGAAGTTCGTCGAAGAAGGCAAAGCTCTCCTTCCCTTCGGGGCATTCCATCCACACATAGGGCGAATTGACGCCGCCCGTGTAGCGGATGCCGACCGCGTCCAGCGCCGAACAGATGTGCGCCGCATTGGCGCGGTACACGGCGAGGTTGCGCCCGATCTGCGAAAGCCCCTCCTCCGAAAACGCCGCCGCCGCGCCGCGCTGGACGACACAGCTCACGCCGTTGAATTTTGTCGTCTGCCTGCGCAGCCACAGCTTGCGCAGGGACACCCCGTCGCGCACGAGCGAAGACGGCACGACCGTGTAGCCGCAGCGCGTGCCCGTGAACCCCGCCGTCTTGGAAAAGGAGCAGAATTCGATCGCGCATTCCTTTGCGCCCTCGATCTCGTAGATACTGCGCGCGCAGGCGGGATCGGTGACGAAGCTTTCATATGCCGCGTCGAAGAGGATAACTGCGTCGTGACGTTTTGCGTATTCCACCCACTCGGCGAGCTGTGCGCGCGTGTACGCCGCGCCCGTCGGGTTGTTGGGCGAACACAGATAGATCAGATCCGCGTCGACGCCCTCGTCGGGCATGGGCAGAAAGCCGTTTTCCCGCGTCGCCTGCGCGTACACGATGCGGTTGCCCGCCATGACGTTCGTGTCCACATAGACGGGATACACGGGGTCGGGGATGAGCGAAGTGACCCGCCCGAAGATGTCGAGGATGTTCCCGAGATCGCTCTTCGCGCCGTCGCTGACGAAGATGTCGTCGGGATCCACCGAAACGCCCGTCCGCGCGTAATAGGCGGCGATCGCCTCGCGGAGGAAGGGATAGCCCTGCTCGGGGCCGTAGCCGCAGAAGCTCTCCTTTCTGCCCTGCCCCGCGCTCGCCTCGCGCATCGCCTCCACAACTGCGGGCGCGAGCGGGAGAGTGACGTCGCCGATGCCCATGCGCAGGATCTTCGCTTCGGGGTGCGCCGCCGAAAAGGCGGAGACGCGCCGCGAGATCTCGGAGAAGAGGTAGCTCTCTTCCAGTTTTAAAAAGTTTTTGTTGACGTTCATCTCTTCTCCTCCTGCGGGCGCGACTTTGCCGCGGCGACGAACGCGCGGAAGAGCGGATGCGCCGCGTTGGGCCTCGACTTGAACTCGGGGTGGAACTGCACGCCCACATAGAAGGGATGTGCGGGCAGCTCCATCGCCTCGACGAGGGTGCCGTCGGGCGAGGTGCCCGAAAAGACCATGCCCGCGGCCTCGAACGCCGCGCGATAGTCGTTGTTGAACTCGAAACGGTGGCGGTGACGCTCGCCGATGAGCGGCTTTTTGTATGCCGCATACAGCTTTGTGCCCTTTTTCACCTTGCAGGGATAGGCGCCGAGGCGCATGGTGCCGCCGAGGCGGACGCCCTGTTGATCGGGCATCAGGTCGATGACCGAATGCGCGCCCTCGGGCGAAAATTCAGAGGAATCCGCGTCCGCGATTCCGAGCACGTTGCGCGCGAACTCGATCGCCGCGATCTGCATCCCGAGGCAGATGCCCAGATACGGGATGCCGCGCTCGCGCGCATACCGCGCCGCCGCGATCTTGCCCGCGATGCCGCGGCCGCCGAACCCGCCCGGCACGAGCACGCCGTCCACCCCTTCGAGGATGCGCGCCGCGTTCTCTTCGCCGAGCACTTCGCAGTCCACCCATTCCACTTCCGTCCTGACGCCGTTTTCAAACCCCGCGTGCGTGAGTGCCTCCGCGACGGAGAGATAGGCGTCGTGCAGCTGGACGTATTTGCCGACAAGCGCGATGCGCACCGTGTCCTCGCACGCCTCCGCGCGCTCGAGCATCCTGCGCCAGTCGCTCAGGTCGATGGTATTGGGCGCGAGGCCGAGGATGCGGCAGACGGTGGAAGAGAGCCCCTCCCGCTCGAGCATGACGGGCGCTTCATAGAGCAGGGAAAGCGTCCTGTTCTCGATGACGCATTCGGGGCGGACGTTGCAGAACATCGCGATCTTGCGCTTGATGTCCTCGGGAAGGGGCGCGTCCGCGCGCGCGACGACGATGTCGGGCGCGATGCCCATCCCCTGCAATTCCCGCACGGAATGCTGGGTGGGTTTGGACTTGAATTCACACGAGCCCGTGATGTACGGCACGAGCGTCACGTGCAGAAAACAGCAGTTCTCCCGCCCCGCCTCCATGGAGACCTGGCGGATCGCCTCGATGAAGGGCTGGCTCTCGATGTCGCCGATGGTGCCGCCGATCTCGGTGATGACGACGTCCGCATGGCTCTGCGCGCCCACGCTGTAGATGAAGGACTTGATCTCGTTTGTGATGTGCGGGATGACCTGCACCGTCTGCCCGAGATATTCGCCGTTGCGCTCCTTGTTGAGCACGTTCCAGTACACCTTTCCCGTGGTCAGGTTGGAGAACTTGTTGAGGTCCTCGTCGATGAAGCGCTCGTAGTGTCCGAGGTCGAGGTCGGTCTCCGCGCCGTCCTCGGTGACGAACACCTCGCCGTGCTGGTACGGGCTCATCGTGCCCGGGTCGATGTTGATGTACGGGTCCAGCTTCTGCGAGGCGACCTTGTAGCCGCGCGCTTTCAGGAGCCTGCCCAGGCTTGCCGCCGTGATGCCCTTGCCGAGGCCGGATACGACCCCGCCCGTCACAAAGATGTATTTCATAATTCCACCTCTCCCGTGAATACCGTTTCCGCTTCGCCCGTCATGAAGACGGTGTCCTGTACGCAGACGGTCAGCTCGCCGCCGCGAAGCTGTACGCGAACGTCCTCCCCCGCGGGGAAGACGCCCAGCCGCACCGCCGCGGCGACCGCGGCGCAGGCGCCCGTGCCGCATGCCATCGTCTCGCCGCTGCCGCGCTCCCAGACGCGCATCTTCAGCGAGCGCTCCCCCGTCTTTTTGACAAACTCCGTGTTGATGCGTTCGGGGAAGAGGGGGTGCGACTCGAACAGCGGGCCGATGTGCGAAAGGTCCAGCCCGTCGGGGTCCTCGAACACGACACAGTGCGGGTTGCCCATCGAGACGCAGGTTGCCTCGAAGGTACGCCCGCCCGCCTCCACTTTGCCGCGGACGAACTCCGCCGCCTCCGTTCGGACGGGGATGCGCGCCGCCTCGAACACGGCGGGACCCATGTCCACGCGGACGCGGAAGGCGCCGTTTTCACCGCGCGGCAGGATGCGCAGGCGCTTTATGCCGCTGCGCGTCTCGATCGTCAGCTCCTCTTTGCGCGCGATGCCCGCATCGAAGAGATACTTCGCGACACAGCGGATGGCGTTGCCGCACATGTTTCCCTCGCTTCCGTCCGCGTTGAACATGCGCATCCGCGCGTCCGCCTCCGCGCTCGGACAGATGAGGACGATGCCGTCGCCGCCGATGCCCTTGTGGCGGTCGGACAGCCGCACCGCGAGCGCCTCCGCCCCTTCGAGCGGCTCACGAAGGCAGTCGAAATAGATGTAATCATTGCCCGCCCCCTGCATTTTTACGAATTTTCTGCGCATGATCTCTCCTTTTCAACTCTCATAGGCGCTGAGGATCTCCAGCGCGATCGCCCTGCGCGGCGCCCGCTTGTTCATCGCCTGTTTTTCGATGAATCGGTGGGCGTCCGGCTCGGTCATGTTCAGATAGCGCACGAGCGCGCATTTCGCGCGGTCGACCAGCTTGAGATCGTCTATCTCCTCTTCCAGCCGACGCTGTCTGTCCCCCGCGCGGCGCAGGCGCTCGCCCGTCTTGCACGCAAAGCCGAGCGCGGCTTCCAGCGCGGGCGCACGCGTGCCCAGCGGCAGGAAGAAGATGCCCGCGCCCTCCGTCGCGCTCTCCGCCGCGGCGAGGCATTCCTCGGGCATAAGGACGAGCACGCCCGCGCACGAGCACGCCGCGATGCGGGCAAGCTCATGCGCGCGGCAGTCGTCGAACGCCGCAAATGCGTACACCGCCGCGTCCGCCTCCGAAAGGGAGGCGCATTCCGAGTAGCCGCATTGCCGCAGGAACGCGGACAGCTTTTCGCGCGCCGCGCCCTTCGTGCCGATCAGGACTCTTTTCATCCCCGCTTCCTCCCCGCGGGCATGCCCGCTCAGTTATCGACGTACATCTGTTTGTACGGATTTTTCGAATCGGGCGTCAGCCTGTAATACACAGAGCCGAGATATGCCTCGCTGTCTTTACCGAACTGCTCGCACCAGTGTCTGACCAGTTGCGCCGCCTCGCCGTCGATGCGCTCCACGCGCTCCGCCTTGACCTGCGCAGGCAGCGCGAAAGGAATGCTTTCGCAGCGCAGATAGATCTCGCCGCCGTGAATGCCCGTGCCGCAGAAGTGCCCGATGAGCGGCTTCCCGTCCGCGTGGCCGCCGAGCACGACGATGGTCCCGCCCGCCTGGTATTCGCCGAGAAAACTGCCTGCCCTGCCGCCGATGACGATGGCGGGGCGGTTCTCTTCGTATGCCTTCATGTGGATGCCGCAGCGATAGCCGACGTCGCCCTCCACAAAGATCTTTCCGCCGCGCATCGCATAGCCCGTCGCATCCCCCGCGTTCCCGTGCACGACGATCTCGCCGCCGTTCATCGTGTCGCCCGTCGCGTCCTGCGCGTTGCCGTTCACCACGAGGCGGCAACCGTTGAGGTATGCCCCGAGCGCGTTGCCCGGCGTGCCGTTGATGCGGATGTGTTTTCCCGAAAGGCCCGCCGCGATGTAGCGCTGGCCGATGCAGTTGTCGATGACGATGTCTTCGTCCCCGCTCTCGCGGACCGTGCGGTCCAGATCGGAAAAATGAAGCCCCTTTGCGTCGATCACCATGTTTATACCTCCCGCGCGAGTTTTTTCGCGCGCTCCCCCTCGGAAAACGCCAGGAGCGTAGGCCTGCGTTTCAGAAGATCAAGATCCACCTCGGACAGCGGCGTGCGGCCGCGCACGAGCGAAGTGTAGATGCCCGCCCGTTCGGGCAGATCGATGAGGATGAAACCGACCAGGCGGTCTCCCTCGAAAAACAGCTTTTTGTATTTATCCCCTTCCCGTTCGCAGAAGCTCTCGCCGCGGTAACAACCCGCCGTGAGGACGTGCGTCCCGAAAAATCCGATCGCATTCATCGCGATCGCGTTGTCAAAGCTCGCGTGTCCGCCCGCCATGTTGGTGCCCGCCGCCTCCCCCTGCAGGGATGCGTTGGGAAGGAGCGCAAGCACGCGCCGCTCCCCGCCCGCGACGTCATAGCATTCGGTGCAGTCGCCCGCCGCATATACGTCTGGAAGAGAGGTATGCCCGCCGCCGTCCACGACGATGCCGCGCCCGACCTCGCCGCCCGCCTCGGCAACGAGCTCGGTGTTCGGCCGCACGCCCGCCGCCATGACCAGAATGTCAAAGGGAAGGCTCTTGCCGCTTCTCAGATGCGCGACGCCCTCGTCGAAGCGCTCCACGCAGTCGGAAAGGAAAAACCGCGCCCCCTTTTCCTCCAGCTTGCGGCGCACGATGTCCGCGCCCGTCTCGTCCAGGATGCTGGGCAGGATGCGGTCTGAGAGGTCGACGATGTCCGCCCCCGCGACGCGCGCCGCAATGCCCTCGAAGCACTTGAGCCCGATCAGCCCCGCGCCGACGATGAGCACGCGCGCCTGCGGCGTGAGCTTTTTTTCCAGCGCCAGCGCGTCCGAGAAGGTCATGAAGGTGAACTTGTCTTTCACTTTTTCATAGCCCTCGACGTTCGGGACAAAGGGACGGGAACCCGTCGCGACGAGCAGTTTGTCATAGCGGATGCGCTCGCCGCCGCGCAGGATCACCTGCCGCTTTGCGGTGTCGATGCGCTCCGCGCGCACGCCGAGACGAAGGGTCGCGCCCAGTTTTTCATAGAAATCGGCGGGACGCACGGACATGTTTTCCGCGCGCGTCTTGCCGAGCAGATAATAGGAGATGAGCGGCCTGCCGTAGGCGGGGTATTCCTCTTCCGAGAGAAAGGTGATGCTGCCCGTCTTGTCCAGCTTGCGGATGTTCTCCGCCGCGGCGATCGCCGCCGTGGAATTTCCGATGATGACGTATCTCTTCTCTTTCATGCGCCTCTCTCCTCGTATACGATCGCATTGTTGGGGCAGTGCTTTACGCAGTTGGGCTCGCCGCAAAGGTTGTCGGTGCACAGCGCGCACTTCTGCGCGACGCCGCCGTCCTGCGCGGGAAGCACCGCGCCGAAGGGACAGACGAGCACACAGGTGAAACAGCCTACACAGCGGTCGCGGTCGATGCGCACGACGCCGTCCTCCCCTCTCGAAAGCGCGCCCGCGATGCAGCTCTTGATGCAGATCGCCTGCGTGCAGTGGCGGCAGTTGACCGCAAAATGGACGTCGCCGCCCTCTTCCACGCGGATATTGGGGTGGATGCGCTTGCCCTTGAGCGCCTTGACCATGTCGGTGATGCCAGAGTTCGCAAAGGCGCATTCGTATTCGCAGAGATGGCACCCGAGGCACCATTTTTCGTTGACGTAGATCCTCTTCATGCTCTCCCTCCTTTACAGCGATTCGCCCGCATAGCGGATGCCCAGAATGCGCAGTTCGGTGTCCGTGAGCCCGATGCCGCGAAGCATCAGGCGGTTTCCGCGCAGTGCCTCGACCGAGTTGATGCCCATGCCGCCCATCATCTCCTGCAATTCGTGATTCCATGCGGTGACGAGATTGACCAGGCGCTTATAGCCGATGTCCGGATTGAGCCGTCTGACGAGGTCGGGCCGCTGGGTCGCAATGCCCCAGTTGCACTTGCCCGCGTGACAGCTCCTGCACAGATGGCACCCGAGCGCGAGAAGCGCCGCCGTGCCGATGTAACAGGCGTCCGCGCCCAGCGCGATGGCCTTGAGCACGTCCGCGCTCGAACGGATGGAGCCGCCGACGAGGATGGAGACGTCGTCGCGGATGCCCTCCTCGCGCAGGCGCTCATCCACCGCCGCGAGCGCGAGCTCGATGGGGATGCCGACGTTGTCGCGGATGCGGGTGGGCGCCGCGCCCGTGCCGCCGCGATAGCCGTCGATCGCGATGATGTCCGCGCCGCTTCGCGCCACGCCGCTCGCGATCGCCGCCGCGTTGTGCACCGCCGCGATCTTGACGATGACGGGTTTTTTGTAACCCGTCGCCTCTTTGAGCGAGTACACGAGCTGGCGCAGGTCCTCGATGGAATAGATGTCGTGGTGCGGCGCGGGCGAGATCGCGTCCACGCCCTGCGGGATCATGCGCGTCTCGGAGACGTCCGCGGAGATCTTCGCGCCCGGCAGATGCCCGCCGATGCCCGGCTTTGCGCCCTGCCCCATCTTGATCTCTATCGCCGCCGCCGTTTCGAGGTAATCCTTGAACACGCCGAACCTGCCCGATGCGACCTGCACGATGGTGTTTTTTCCGTATTTATAAAAATCCTTGTGAAGCCCGCCCTCGCCCGTGTTGTAATAAGTGCCGAGCTCCTCGGCGGCGCGCGCGAGGCTCTCGTGCGCGTTGTAGCTGATGGAACCGTAGCTCATCGCCGAAAAGAGGATGGGAACTTTGAGCTTGAGCTGAGGCGCGAGGGTGTCTTTCAGTCTCCCCTTTTCGTCCCGCTCGATCTTCGCCGTGCGCTTGCCCAGCCAGAGCTGCGTCTCCATCGGCTCGCGGAGCGGGTCGATGGGCGGGTTTGTAACCTGCGAGGCGTTGATGAGCATCTTGTCCCAGAAGACGGGATAGGGTTTCGGGTTGCCCATCGAGGAGAGCAGAACGCCGCCCGAATTTGCCTGGCGGTACACCTCGTTGATGGTCTGCCCGTCCCAGTTTGCGTTCTGTTTATAGGTATCGTCCGATTTTACGATCTTGAGCGCGTGCGTCGGGCACAGGCACACACAGCGGTGGCAGTTGACGCACAGCGTGCTGTCCGCGCGCATTTTGCCCGTCTCCTCGTCGAAGGAGTGGACGAGGTTGGCGCACTGCCTCTCGCAGACGCGGCAGGCGATGCAGCGGCTCTCGTCGCGCACGACTTCGTATTCGGGGCTCATGTACATCTGCATCAGTCGCATCCTCCTTTGTCGTAGAGTTCAAAGAGCACGGGTTCGCCGCCCATGGGCGAAAACACCCTGTCGGGCGAGGGTTCGATCACGCGGATAGCGCTCTCCTCGCTCGCGATGTAGGCGACATCGCCCTTCTCCGCGCACACCATCGAGCGGAGTTTGAGGCGGTCGCCGAGCGCCATCAGGCCGCCCGTATAGCCCAGGATGATGCTGAACGGGCCGGTGACGAGCAACGACGGGAACATCCTGCGCAGCAGCGTCTCCTGCCTGCGCGACTCCTCGTCCTTCTCTGCGATCGTCGACCAGAAAGACGCCGCAATGACGTGTGCGACCTCGTCCAGCGTGAGCCCGCGCTTGCGCACGAGATAGTCGAAGATGTAGGTGATGACCTCGGTGTCCGTCTGCAGCGTGCATTTATAGCCGAACATCTCTATGTAGCGGCGGTTGGCGTCGTACGAGGAGATCTCGCCGTTGTGGACGATGGAGAAATCGAGAAGCCCGAACGGATGCGCGCCGCCCCACCAGCCCGGCGTGTTGGTCGGATACCTGCCATGGCAGGTCCACGCATACCCTTCGTACTCTTCCAGGCGGTAAAACCTGCCGATGTCCTCGGGATAGCCGACCCCCTTGAAGATGCCCATGTTCTTGCCGCTGGAAAAGACGTAGGCGCCCTTGATCTGCACATTGATGCGGTTGACGCACCGCACGACGTATTCGCGCTCGTCCAGATGGCTGTCCGCCAGTTTGCGCGAGAGGGGCGTGAGGAAATAGCGGAAAATAATGGGTTCGTCGGGAACGGAAGGGATCTTCCGCGTCTGGATGGCGGAGGCATAGGCGATCTCGAAATGCCGCCCGAGGAACGCCTCCGTTTCGGCCTGCGCCGCCTTTCCGTCGAAAAAGAGATGGAAGGCGTAAAAATCCTTGTAATGCGGGTAAATGCCGTACCCCGCGAAGCCGCCGCCGAGCCCGTTGGAACGGTCGTGCATGACGGAGACCGACTCGATCATGCAGGCGCCGCTCATCTTCTTCCCGCTCCTGTCGATGACGCCCGTAACGGCGCATCCGGAGGGGTTGCGGAACTGTCCTTCTTTCAACAACATAGCTGATAACTCTCCCGTTGGGTTTTGTTCTTGCTTACAATATTTCATTATAGAGAGGCGCACCCTTCCCGTCAAGCAGAGCGCAGAAATATGTTTTTTTGCATTTTATTATACAATACATAAGCAAAATTTGTGTTAAACTGTGCTGATAGACGGCATAGGCGGAAGTTATAAAAGGAGCGCCCCCGCAGAAGCGGGAGCGCTCCGATCTATGAGAGAGTTCGTATGAGCTGTGTTTTCAGGCTCTTTGCAACACGATCATTCCTCGTCCTGCAATGCCTCGAATCCGCTTTCGCCGGTACGCACGCGCACGACGTTCTCGACGTCGTAGACGAAGATCTTTCCGTCGCCGATGTGGCCTGTGTACAGTGCGCCGCGCGCCGCCGCAATGACCTGTTCGACAGGGACTTTGCTGACGACCACTTCCACCTTGACTTTGGGCAGGAGGTCCATGTCCACCTTGACGCCGCGGTAATATTCGCTCGCGCCCTTCTGCACGCCGCAGCCGAGCACCTGCGTCACCGTGAGGCCGGTCACGCCGATGGCGCTGAGAGCCTGTTTGAGTTCTTCGAATTTGGACTGTTTGGTCAGGATGACGACCTTGGTGAGCTTCGCGTGCGAAGTGCTCTCGCGCACGACGGGCGCACTCTCAGCGACGGCTTCCGCCGCAGGCTCCGCGGATGCGGGCATCCCTTCGGGATCGAGCATTTCAGCCGCGAGCGGCGCAGCCACAAAGTCCGCATACGCGCTGGGAAGGCCGTGTTCGTGTTTGTCGAGGCCCTCCACCTCCTCCACGCGGGAGGCGCGCAGACCGACGGTGCGTTTGAGAACATTGAACAGGATGACCATGCAGAAGATGGTCCATGCGGCGATGCAGAGCACGCCGAGCAGCTGTACGCCGAGCATGTTGAACCCGCCGCCGTAGAACAGCCCTTTCTGTGCGGAGAGAACGTTGCCCGCTTCGTCCAGAATGGGGTTCACGCCCGAGGAGAACAGTCCGACCGCAAGCGTACCCCAGAGGCCGTTTGCACCGTGCACCGCGATGGCGCCGACGGGGTCGTCGATGTGAAGTTTCTTATCGATCACTTCCACCGCGACGTCAACGAGGATACCCGCGACGAGGCCGATGAAGAATGCGCCGACCACGTCCACGTTCGCGCAGCCCGCCGTGACCGCGACAAGGCCTGCAAGCGAGCCGTTGAGCGTCATGGAGACGTCGGGTTTTTTGTTTTTGATCCAGGTGAAGATCATGGTCGCGCAGGTCGCGGCAGCAGTGGCGACCGTCGTCGTGACGAGGATCTGCGCAAGCTGGGTCATATCGCTCGCCGCGGCGCCGTTGAAGCCGTACCAGCAGAACCAGAGGATGAACACGCCGAGCGCGCCGATGGTCAGGTTGTGACCGGGAATCGCGCGGACGTGCACCGCTTCCTTGCGGGAGAGCGTGGGCATTCCGTTCTTGTCGAGATATTTGCCCCACCGCGGCCCGAGGATGAGCGCGCCGATGAAGGAAGAGATACCGCCGACCATGTGGATGAGCGAGGAGCCCGCGAAGTCGACGTAATACACGCCCAGGATCTCCTGCGTCAGCCAGCCGCCGCCCCACACCCAGTGCGCCTCGATGGGATAGACGACCGCACTGATGACGAGCGAATAAATGCAGTAAGAGAGAAATTTCGTGCGCTCTGCCATCGCGCCCGAGACGATGGTCGCCGTCGTGGCGCAGAAGACGAGGTTGAAGAAGAACGACGACCAGTCAAATCCCGCAAAGTCGGTGAAGATGCCGAAGTTGGGGAGGCCGATCAGCCCGAAGAGGGCGTCTTCTCCCATCAGGAGCCCCGCGCCGAGCAGGACGAACACGACCGTGCCCAGGCAGAAGTCCATCAGGTTTTTCATGATGATGTTGCCTGCGTTCTTTGCGCGGGTGAAGCCCGTCTCCACCATCGCAAATCCCGCTTGCATGAACCAGACGAGTATGGCGCCGATCAGGAACCATACGCCCGTCGAACCAAAGATATCCATTGCGATTTACCTCCGAACATTTTTTGAGCCTGTCTGCGGCTCCCCTCCTCATGCCCCCCCGTTTTCGCAAAGGCGTCCCCTTCTCAGACGCTGAACAGCATGTCGCCGTAGGACGGGTACGGCCAGAGATCTTTTGCCGTCTCCGTTTCCAGTTCGTCCGCAGCCGCGCGCATGCTCTCCATCACGGGCAGAACGCGCTCTGCAAAGAAGGACGCGAGCGCGCCGCATTCTTCGATGCCCTTGCTCTCCGCGAGCAGTTTTTCCAGCTCTTCCGCTCCCGCGTACAGCTCTTCGCTGCGCGCCGAAAGCTTTTCGACCAGCTTTTGCTCCACGCCGCAGCTTGCCTTCGCCGAGAGAGATTTTTTCTTCTCCGCCGTGCTGCAAAGTTCTTCGATGTAGCGCCCGACGGCGGGATAGATGTCGCGCTTTGCCATGTCGCGCATGGTCTGCGCCTCGATGCCGAGCACCTTCGCATAGTTCTCGAGCATGATCTCGGTGCGGGTGGTGACCTCCCTGCCCGTGAAGACCTTGTTGCGCTCGAACAGCTCGATGTTCGCCTTATCCGCAAAGTGCGGGAGCGCTTCCGCCGCATTTTTCAAATTGAGCAGGCCGCGGCGCTCCGCTTCTTTCGTCCATTCCTCCGAATAGTTGTTGCCGTTGAACAAAATGCGCTTGTGCTGACGGATGGTGCGCACGACCAGCGCGTGCAGCGCCGCGTTGAAATCGGACGCCTTTTCCAGCTCGTCGGCAAACTGCCTCAGTTCGTCCGCGACGATGGTGTTGATGATGATGTTGGGTCCCGCGAGCGAGAAGGAAGAGCCGACCATGCGGAATTCGAACTTGTTGCCCGTAAACGCGAACGGCGACGTGCGGTTGCGGTCGGTCGTGTCCTTGGGCAGAACGGGCAGGGTGTCCACGCCCAGTTTCATCACGCGTTTGCCCTTTCCCTCGTATTTTTCCTCGCGCTCCAGCGCATCGATGACCGCTTCCAGCTCCTCACCGACAAACACGGAGACGATGGCGGGCGGCGCCTCGTTCGCGCCGAGGCGGTGGTCGTTGCCCGCACTCGCGACGGACAGTCGCAGAAGATCCTGGTGTTCGTCCACCGCCTTGATGACCGCCATCAGGAAGAGCATGAACTGCCCGTTCTCGGCGGGCGTGGAACCGGGGTCGAGGAGATTGAGCCCCGTGTCAGTGCTCAGCGACCAGTTGTTGTGCTTGCCCGAACCGTTGACCCCCTCGAAGGGCTTTTCGTGCAACAAGCAGCACAGGCCGTGGCGATCGGCGACCTTGCGCATGGTTTCCATGACCATCTGGTTCTGGTCGGACGCGACGTTCGTGCTCGTGAACACGGGCGCAAGCTCGTGCTGCGCGGGCGCGACTTCGTTGTGTTTTGTCTTGGCGAGGATGCCCAGTTTCCAGAGCTCTTCGTCGAGATCGCGCATGAACGCCGCCACGCGCGGCTTGATCGCGCCGAAGTAGTGATCTTCCAGCTCCTGTCCCTTGGGCGGCTTTGCGCCGAACAGCGTCCTGCCCGTGTAGATCAGGTCGCGGCGTTTGAGGAACATCCCCTTGTCGATGAGGAAGTATTCCTGCTCCGCGCCGACGGTGGGCGAGACGTGCTTTGCGTCCGTATTTCCGAACAGGCGCAGGACGCGCAGCGCCTCGCGGTTGAGCGCCTCCATGCTCTTGAGGAGCGGGGTCTTTTTGTCCAACACCTCGCCGCTGTAAGAGAAGAACGCCGTCGGGATGTAGAGCGTGCCGTCCTTGACGAAGGCGAACGAAGTCGGATCCCACGCCGTGTAGCCGCGCGCTTCAAAGGTCGCGCGCACGCCGCCGCTGGGGAAGCTGGATGCGTCCGGCTCGCCGACCACGAGCTCTTTGCCCGAAAACTCCATGATGACTTTGCCGTCCTTCGTCGGAGAGATGAAGGAGTCGTGCTTTTCGGCGGTGATGCCCGTCATGGGCTGGAACCAGTGCGTGAAGTGGGTCGCCCCCTTCTCCACCGCCCAGTCCTTCATCGCGTTGGCGACCACGTTCGCCACGCTCATGTCAAGCGGTGCGCCCTCCTGTATGGTCCTGCGCAGGGACTTGTAGACGTCCTTGGGCAGTTTGTCCTGCATCACCTGACAGTTGAACACCTGCGATCCGAACAATTCGGGTACGTTCATGATTGACCTCCTGCAAACAAAAACGGCGCCGCGCGCACGGGATCATACTTCTTCCGTGCCGCAACGCCTTTGTTGCCCGATTTGATTTTTTATGCTCCGATTATAACTTTCCTCCCGCTGTTTTGTCAATCGTATGAAACAAAATGGAATTATCACGAAATTTTATATGTTCCTTCAATATTTTGAAACCCCGCCCTCCGCGCGCGGGCGGACGCGCGTTTTAAAGGAACTCCGAAAACCATGGAAAAACAGACCTGTTTTGTGAAGAGATTTGATGCGTTTTTTTGCAAATTCCGCTCTCAAAGACGAAAAAAACTTTTTGAAAGAAGCGGCGCGGGCGCAAAAAATTGCGCCCGCGCCGCTCTCGCCGAAAAAAAGAGAGCTCCCTGCAGGGAGCTCTCTTGCTGTTTTTTTGCTCATTCGATCTCGATGGCGCGCTCGTCCGGCTTTTTGGACGCTTCCTTGGGGATGATCACCGTCAGGATGCCGTTGTCGTACTTCGCCTTGACGTCCTCTTTGTCCACCTCGCCGACATAATAACTGCGGCTGCAGGAGAAACTGCGCTCCCTGTGGATGTAGTTGGACTTCTTGTCGCCCTCTTCCTTCTCCTCTTTCTTGACGGAGACGGTCAGATAGCCGTCCTTGAGGTCGATGCGGATGTCCTTCTTGTCCATGCCGGGCAGCTCCACTTCCATCTCATAGGCGTCTTCGCTCTCCTTGATGTCCGTGCGCATGTATTTGTGCCCGCCGTTTCCGCGGTAGAACACGGGGAAGAAGTCGTGCATCGCTTCGTCAAAGAAATCATAGTCGGGATAATATCCGTGCTTTCTCGTCAATTCGTTTTTCATAACCGATCAACTCCTTTTTTTGATGTTTAGCACTCTTAATTCAAGTGTGTTAGCACTCTCTTATTGAGATTGCTAATATTATAGCACATCTGCGGGAGAAGTCAAGTCTTTTGCGCCATTTTTTTTAAATTTTTTTGGGGGAGCATTAAGTTGCGGCGTCGGTGCGGTCGGGGGCGTTTGCGCCCGTATAGAGGGTGAACTCGCGCTCGAGGTCAAAGTTCTCGGCGGAGTCGAAGGCGGCGAGCTTGGAGACGGAGACCTCGTAGGCGGTCATGGTGCGCACCTCGTATTCGCCGATCTTTTTCTGGTATTCGCGGCTCTGGATGCGGCCGGAGAGGGCGATGCGGTCGCCGACCTGAAGGTTTTTGACAAAGCGGGCGTTTCGGCCCCACGCGATGCAGGGAATGTAATCGGACTTGTTGTACGCGCGGTTGACGGCGACGAGAAGGTCCGCGATCTCGCGGTTGAAGGGAGTGGTGCGGTAGACGGGCGGCTTGCAGATGTAGCCGCTGAGTACGATGGAGTTGGGGTTCTTTGCGGCGGGCGCGTCCACGCACTCGCGCACAAACACGGTGAGCATGAGCCTGGAACGGCCCCCTTCCAGCTTGTTATAGGAGCGGAACTGGCCAAGCGCGCAGAGGGTGGAGCCCACTTTGAGTTCGCGCTCGCTGATCAGGCGCTCGGAGACGGTGACGGGCAGGATGTCTGCCTGTCCCGAAAGGCGCATCACGCGGACAAAGAGCTCATAAAAGCCCTCGCCGTACACCTCGTGCGAAAAGGTCGCCTCGCTGACGATCTCTCCCATCACGAATACCTTGTTGTTCTTCTCTGTGCCGTTCATAGCAAAAATTCCTCCATTCTATTTCTCACACGGCGGCGTGCTGCCTTCCGTTTGCATCGATGGTATAGTTGTCGCGGTAGATGAGCTCCCCGACGGGGACAAAGGAATACCCCCGCACCTTGAGCGACGAGAGCAATGCGGGAAGCGCCTCCGCCGTGTGCAGGCCGTTGTTGTGGCAGAGGATGATGCTTCCGCTCCCCGCGCGCGAGGAGATGCGCTCAAAGATCTCGGACGCGGACAGGTCTTTCCAGTCCAGGCTGTCCACATCCCACTGCACGGTGGTATAGCCTGCCTTCTTTGCGGTGTCGATGAGTTGGTCGTCATAGTCGCCGAACGGGGCGCGGAACAGGTCCACTTTCTTGCCCGTCACCTCTTCGATCGCGGCGGACGAGCTCTCCAGCTCCGCCAGGATCTCCGACTCCGAAAGGCGGGACATGTGCGAATGGGTGGCGCTGTGCGTTCCGATCTCGTGCCCCGCGTCCGAGATCTTTTTTACATATTCGGGGTATTTTTCCGCCCAGAACTCGACCATAAAAAAGGTCGCGCGGACGTTTTCCGCGGCGAGCGCTTCGAGGATGGCGTCGGTGTGGTCGGTGCCCCACGCGCAGTCAAATGTGACGGACAGTTTTTTGTCCGAGCGCTCCACGCTGTACACGGGGAGCGAGCGCACCGTGCCGCCCGTGTAAACGGCATATGCGCCCGTGAACCAGACAAGCGCGACGAGCGCCAGCGCAAGCGCCGCCGTCAGCGCGCAAAGGGTGACGCGACCGATCCGCATTCCCACTCCTTCGGGAAGGCGCTCTTTTCGCCTTGCCCAATCATTATACTTTCACCGGGCAGGAAAAATTTGGTCTATTTTGACTGAGTCGCACGACTTTTGCCGAAAACAGTTCCCCTGCCTTTTTTCACTTTTACTTTATGCCGAAGAGACAAAAAAAAGAACAGGCGGGGCGCACATCCGTGCGCCCCGCCGAAAAAACGCGCCCGTGCAAATTTTTTGCACGGGCGCGCGGATCGGTTAAAGAAAAGCCCGAGAAAAATCTCGGGCGAAGATCATGTTTTGAGCTTGTCCTTGAAATACAGGACGGCGGTAAAGGTGACGATGCTATCGGTGTAGACGAAGAAGGGCACGGCGATCACGAACGCGAGCACAGCCGAGACGTATATGTAGAGAAGAAAGAACACCGCCGCAAAGACGAGATAGGAACAAAGCTGCACGAGCGCGACGCGCAACACGTTGCGCACGCCGCAGATCTTTCGCCGCTCCTCTTTTGAAAAGTATACGAACCAGACGACCCAGAGCGTCTGCAACGCGTTGACGACGAGGTAGACGGCAGGCACGACAACTCCGCCGTACCGCCACAGAAACAGAAATGCCGCATACGCCACGGCAAACAGCACACTGACGACGAACTTGAATATCCAGCTGAGCAGTCCGTAGCGTGCCGCCTTCCCGCCATGTTCTCGCTTGAAGTAATACACGCTTGCCGATTCAGATAATTTGATGCCGACGACGATGAGAAGCACGCACCCCGCAAACAGGAGCGCAAGCTGATAGACGGCCACCCCGCCTGCATCCGCGAGCACGTCGAGGATGGCGTTTCCCGTCTCGTACCAATAGCTCATGCTCATGTAGGTCGCGACATCGCCCGCGGACATCCTGCCCGTGAGGATGTCCGCGACCTTTTCGATGACGGCGGCACCCTCTCCCGAGACGATGCCCCACGCCCCGCTCACAAAGGTGAACGCGGCGAGAAGAAAGAAGAAGTACACCACCCCCATGATGATGAGCAGGTAGCGGAAACAATTCCGATAATTTTTCAGATACCGCAAAAACATCTCTTTCACCTCTCAGCTGCGCACCTGCACGCCGCGCAAAAAGGCGGCAACGGCGCCGAACGCCTCTTCAAAATGCTCTTCCTCGTTGAGGAACTCGTGCCGCGAGCCCGCGATGAGCACCTTTTTCACGTCGCGCACGCCATGCTTTTTATAGTAGTCGTACAGCCTGTCGACCCCCTTCGCACCGCCGACCGCATCGTCCGCACCCGAGAGAAGGAGAAGAGGCAGATCGCGATCCAGCCCCTTGGACGCCTCGCGCGTGTACAGGCCGCGCAGCCCTTTGAAAAAACTGCTGAAAAAATTGTTGCTGCACACGAAATTGCAGTACGGGTCGGCATGATAGCGCGCGTTGTTCTCCGCGCTCGTGCTCAGAAATTCGCGGTCGGAGAACTTTTTGTCGTATCCGCCGAACACGGTGGAATGCACGAACCGCGCGGGTGCCTTTTCCCCCTTGACCGCGCCGCCCAGCCCCGCGACGAGTCCGCCGAAGCGGACGGCAAGCGCGTTCTGCCGCGAACTTCCCGCGATGATCGCACCGTCCAGGAAACGGTTGTACTGCCGCTGGACAAACGCCTGCGTGAGAAACGAGCCGTAAGAAAAGCCGAACAGGACATATTTAAGCCCCGCGTATTGCCCGCGGTAATGCCTGGCGATGCCCGCCATGTCCTTGAGCGTATCCGTGAACATGTCCCCTTCCGCATAGCCGAGGTTATCCGCGTCCGTCTCGCCGTGGCCGCGATGGTCGTCCGCCACGACGACGTAGCCGATCTCGTTCAGGCGACGGGCGAATTTTTCATACCTGCCCGCGTATTCGTTCATCCCGTGCGCGATCTGCACGACGCCGACGGGTTCGCGCACTTCCTTCCACTCATGCACACAGATCTGTTTATTGTCGTAGGACGTAAAGAGCATAAGACTTCCTCCTGTCTCTATTGTAACGCATTTGAAGGCGTTTGTAAAGGTCGCAGACATATTTTTCCGCCCCTCTCATATACTATACGCAAAAGGAGGTGACGCATGCGCGTACTCGCACTCACGGGCGGGGGCAGCGCGGGGCACGTCGTGCCCAATCTCGCGCTCCTGCCCGCGCTCAAAGACCGCTTTGCGCCCTGCTACATCGGCACGGGCGGCATCGAAAAAAAACTTCTCGCGGGAAAAGGCGTCCCGTTCTACGAGATCGACTGTCCTAAACTCGTGCGCGGGGCGATCCTTCCCAACCTGAGCATCCCGTGCAGACTTCTGCGCGCCGTCCGCGCCGCTAAAAAAGCGCTGCGCGCGAGCAGGGCCGCGGCAGTCTTTTCAAAGGGAGGATACGTTTCGCTTCCCGTCGTGCTGGCGGCGCGCTCGCTCGGCATCCCCGCGATCACGCACGAATCCGACCTGACGCCCGGGCTTGCGAACAAGCTCATCTCTCGCCGCTGCGCGCGCGTGCTGACCGCCTTCCCGGAGACGGCGCGTGCCTTTCCGCGCGGACTGTATGTCGGTTCGCCCGTACGCGAAGAGCTCTTTTGCGGCGATCGGGCGGCCGCGCTCGCCAAGTACGGATTTTCGGGGAAAAAACCCGTCCTGCTCGCCTTCGGCGGCGGGAGCGGGAGCGCCACGCTCAACGAGGCTCTGCTCGGCGCTCTCCCCGCGCTCACTGCGCGCTTTGACGTGCTCCTTCTCGCGGGAAAAGAACTCAGCGCGGAAGGATGCGTCTGCCTGCCCTTCGAGCGGGAGATGTCGCTTGCCTATGCCTGCGCCGACTTTGTGCTTGCGCGGGCGGGCGCAAACACACTGTTCGAGATCCTTGCTCTGCGCAAGCGCGCGCTCGTCGTGCCGCTGGAAAACAAGCGCTCGCGCGGCGACCAGGTGCAGAACGCGGAATACTTCGCGCGCGCGGGACTGATACACGTCCTGCGCGAAAAGGAGCTCTCCCCCGCATCGCTTCAGGAAGCGCTCTTTGCGCTGGAGCGGGACGGCGACCTCACCGCGCGGCTCGCCGAACGCCCGCGGGAACGGGCGGCAGAAAAGATCGTGCGCATCGTCGAAGAGACCTGCGCACAAAATAAGTAAAGCCGAACGCAAAGTCCGCAAGGGAGGTCCCCTTTCTTGCGAGGCACAACGAAAAATTCCTGCATTTGGGGAGCGTACACGCGGAAGTATCTGCGTGCACGCTCCCTAAAAAAACGGGCGGCGCCTTTCGCGCCGCCCGTTTTTTTACTCTTCGATGCCCTCGTTGAGCTTTTCAAGAAGTTCTTCGAGGTCTTTGCCATGCACGCTGACCGCTTCGCCGATCGTCTCGCCGTGCGCCATCGCACAGCCGAGGCAGTGCATGCCGTAAGACATGAGGATCTGCGCCGATGCGGGGTTGAGCTGGATGCAATCCATGATGAGCGTGTCCGCAGTGATTTTCGCCATCTTGCCGATCTCCTTTCTTTTTATTTTGCCCCATTATACCACAGCCGAAAAAAATGTACAACCTCTTTGCGCGCATTTTTTTCGCAAATCCCTCCCGAATCTGTCTCCGTTTTGCCCGCGTTTTCCGAAATTTGATGTGGACAACCCCACTTCCATCCTCGAAATACGCCGACAATTACCGATTTTACGCAGGGCAAATGTAAAAGTCAAAAAAAGTTATCCACAATTTGCGCAATCTTATCCACATTTTAGTCACAATTCAACAATATACGACCTATTTCTCGCACGTAGAGAAAAAAGTCAAAGAAATTTATCAACAATTTTACAAACATCTGTTTACAAACATTTTTTTAAAAGAAAAAATGAAGGAATTTTCTGCATCGCATCGATTTTTATTGACAATTTCCCCGAATGCGAGTATAATATGTGGGTATTCTCGAAAGAGAGATGCGCCCTTAGCTCAATTGGATAGAGCGTTGGTCTACGGAACCAAAGGTTAGGGATTCGAGCTCCTTAGGGCGCGCCAAAAGGGTATAATCCGAACTTTTTACTCATCACGGGTGATTGGTTCGGATTTACTTTTTTATTTTCGGATTTACAATAAAGTAAAAGGGCTTGCGGAATATCCGCAAGCCCTTTTGCCGTTGTTCAAGGTTTATGATATTCGGCTCAACCTTTCTGAAATTCACATATTATCTTATTTTTTCAGAATCCGCCTGTGTTTTGCGAATTTTTTCAAATACCGTCTATGCGGTCTGTCCCTATGGTTTCAACGGGACTCTTTCTTATTCAATTTTGTATTCAGTTGTCGTTTTTGTCTTTCCGCCTTCCATTCTTCAAATTCTCTTTGTCCTTCTTCCGTTTCAAAGAGCGATTGAATGGCGGGCAGCAATGCTCTTGCGAACGAGTCGATCTCATAATCCGGTATGCCAGTGGTGTTCTTTTTCTTTCTCGACATTTTCTCCCGATAACATTATTTTCCTTTTCAGCGATTATTCAGTTGTGGTCAAAGCAATGAAATTGCAAGTACAATCGTCTGCACAACAAGTAATGCAGGCGTCAGCCACAGCAGGAATTTGCGAACCCCGCTCTCGAAACGGATATTCTCCCGTAACTGTTCCATTTCTTTTTCGGTTTTTCGGATTTCTTCCTGCGTTTTGGATAATGTTTCCCGCACGTTGATAATCATTTCCGCTTTCATATCATTTACAGAAGTCGAAACCGCCTTTTTGACTTGTATTCCGATGCTCTCGTTGAGTTTCTCTGTTTTCGCGGTTTCCGTTTTGATTTCCCGTACCGCTTTGTCCACGGTTGTTGTCAGATCGTACTCCGTCGCCGCCATATCCGCCCGCATTTCCTCGATGAGCTTGTTCTGCATCTCGATCAATTTGTTGCATTTCTCGTTCGATATCGCCAACGCTTCTTTGAGCAAATCGGTTTTGATATGTTGTCTGTCCTGTTCGTTCATTTCCTGCAACATCGTAAGCGGTGTTGCCGTTTGTCCTGTTTCCATGTTTTTCAATGACATTTAATACCTCGCTTTTCGTATAATTTTGTCCGAGTTTCAGCCCTCGGATAGCCTTTTTCTTTTCGGGGTGAAGGTAGGAGTATTCCGTCTTGCTCCTCGTAACGCTTACCCCGTATTTTGCAAGATGAGCTATAAACTCGCTCTCGCAGGTTGCCGTGCGTTTTCCTTCTTCAATGACTTCCCGCAAATCTTCTTTCCAACTTGTTCCGCCTTTCAGAATGATATGCGTTTCTTCGGCAGTTCGTTTGTTTTTCGCCTGCTTCCGAAAATCCAATTCTGAAAACCCGAACTTTCTTCCGATTTCGTTCGCCATATCTTTTAGTTTGGTATATCTGCTTTCCGTAAACCGCAATTTTCTTCCTGTAAGCGGATGAACGGCATTGACAATGATATGAGCGTGAACGGTCTTTGTGTCCGTATGCGTTGCAATTACGCACTCACAATCGGGGAAGGCTTTTTCCGCATAGGCTTTGGCGTACTCTTGTACCATAGATGGATCGGCATGGTCTGCACGATCAGGAGAGAGTTTGAAATGGTAATACTTTCTCTCGTCGTAGTCCGTATATTTCCCGAACCTCGCCGCCGTTTCTTTGAACTGAGCAGAATAGTCCTCGTCTATGAAAAGGTTTTGCACGTCGATATATTTCGCCTTATCCTTTCGGGTAATGTAACCGATTGCCATATCCGGCATGGCTTTGCCTGCTGTACCTTTCAAAAGCGGCATTTCAGTTTCCCTCAATGGCGGAGAGCAATCCGCGGTATGCTCTCTTGCACTCTGCCGCAGCCGACAAAATACTTTCCTTTTCGTCCGGATAAAAATAACAATTTCGCACCGCCTGATTTAAGTTGTTGCCTTGCCGTTTGAGTTCCTGCAATATCTCTCCGCCGTTTGAAATCACGATAACTGGTTTATCCGTCAACGCACTGATCAGAAATTCCGTTCGGTTTAATCCGCTCGATTTCACTTTTCCGTCAATAATTTTCCGCTCTTGTTCCGACACACGAAAGGAATAAGTGATCGGTCTTTTTCTCTTTACTTTCTTTTCGATAATTTTTCCCTCCAAAATTTTTTATTGTTCTTGCAAAGGGTATTAGGGGAAAGCATTTCCCCTAACGAGGCGAGCGGAACGCTCGGCAAGTGGCTTGCCACTTGCGTACCTCGCCATTACGAAAATCGGCAGTCTGCTCCGCTTGTGTAACACACTACGGAACAGACTGTTTTCGTCTGTTTTGCTTTCCGTTTTGTGTTTCCGATTGCCGTATCATGGCGGTCTGATTGTTCTTTGTTTGTTCATATCTTCCTCCTTATCCGATTTGCTTTTATCTTTACCCACGCCGAAAGGCGAGGGGTGCGATAACTAAAAAACGCGCAAAAAAGTCGCTGACAGCTTTTCGCGTATCACCGACCTTAACCGTATTTAGCAACTTCGCATTGCTCTATGGTGGTTAGCCATTCTATTGTGATGCCGACTGTTGAACAACGCTTTCACGCCCCGACATCGAAAATTGTACGCAAATAAAACCCATGATCGCGCGTCCAAAAATGCGAGATAAAACAGGCTCAACTCCATAAAAAGAGTACACTTAAAAAAGCCTTTCATCGCACATCTTTTTCAAGCAAAGAGAACGTCGGCTTTTTCGAAAAAATTGTACCACAAAAAAGCCCCTCATTGCCTGACGAAAAACAACAACCATATAAGGGCTTTACCGTTCAAAAATTTGTACGCTTACAAAGCCCATAACGGCTCGTCTTTCAGACGGCTCGGGTGCAGCGCAATACGCGCTGAAAACTTCGCGGAGCAATCCCGCTCCGCTGCGCAGATAATTCTGCGTCCCCTTTATAGGGGGAGAACAATGCCATACGCACTTCAAAGTATGGAAAAGAGTACAGGCGACATCTACACCTGTACTCTTGCATTATATCATATCTATTTCTGTTTGTCAATAAAATACAAACATTTGTTCGCGTTTTATCAAAATATGTCAATTGGACCGCCACCAGATGATTCACTTTGATTAAATATTCCGTTGTACAATTCCCTTATTTCAATGGAAGATACCGCTAATAAAGATTTCCCATTGGTCATATTTACTCCGATTATTTCCCCGTTCGAATTAAATACCGCTTCGCCGCGTGAATAGGAATTTGTGTCGCACGAATGATGGAGAATCTTAGTTGAAGAAGATGCGCCAAACATTTTCATATAATTCGTTTTATCAATGCGGCAAGAGTGTACTTTTTCTTGCAATGAAATTACATAATCGCCTTCATACGGGTAAGAATCATAAATTTTAGCGATAGAATACGTAGAAGATGATGTAAATGAGCCTATTGCGATCATAGCAGTTTTATGATATTGTATACCTGCTATAGAATATCGTTTACCCAAATAATCGGTTATATACCACTCTTCGTAATCGTAATCCGTGTTTACGGAATTAAAAATAGTTTTATCCGTTAAGAAATAATTCGCAAATGCAGCCGATCTTACGATAATCCCTTTTCCGCTTACAGTTAATACGTTTTTTTCCTGTCCGAGCCAATTTTTATCATATCTTTTACAAAATACTGATACGGTAGCCTTTTTTAAACTGTCCTTGAATTTGTCCTCAAACTCGTTATAATCAAATTCGTTGATTACTTTGATGCAGATCTGACGCGAGAGTGTGCTACCTTTCTTATTAAGCGGTCTTATTACCAACCATGTATCACCCACTTTTTTTGCCGTTACAGTATGATTCGTGATCTCAAGGATTGATGAATTTCCGCAGCTGATTTCAACTTCTTCATCAGTATCTTCTGGTGTAACTGAATATTCTAACTCAAACGATTCCCCAACGAGCATCGTTCTGTCGTTGTTGGTTAAATCTATATATGTAATCGGATTCAATGAAGCATCCCCGCTTTTGGCAGGATCATCGTAAGATTTACCGCACCATGTTGCTTCAATGCTGTCTAGATTTGTATAAATCTCATTGGAGATTTCTTTACGTATACTAATTTCTGTCCCCACAGCTACTTTCTTTTCCGTAGTGTTTTCTATTGTATCCAATACTTTCTTATCGGCAGAAAGCAACTTTACGTTTAAAGAATACTCGATCAGAGCAACTTTACATTTGCCTATGATTTCTATCTCATAACTTTTGCCGCTCCCTTGATGCCCGTTAACACCGATGCTTGTAAGAACGTGCTTTTCAAAAGACGTTGCACTAAAGTATTTATCGCCAATGTCATATATTTTATTTTTTTCCGAATCACTCTCAAATAAACTACATGCCGAAAAAGCAAATATTATCACAGCCAAAAATATTGTACTTATAACCCGAATCGTCGTTTTTTTCATGATCCTTCTCCGCTTATCATGGTAAAACTTTTTTAATTTATAGCGTCAATTTCTGTATTTCACATTATAGACGCTTAATCAACCGTTCTCCATTGTATATACAATAAGTTATATCAGGTTTAATCGTCACGGTCATTGTTTCCCAACTTGGTGCATTTTTATCTTTTACAATATAATCCAAAGATAGGTGGTATTCGATATAATCTTCTCTTTCATATACTTCATCAATAAAATAATAGCCATAAGAAACATAAAAGTTGTTTTCTTCAGCAGCTCCGCTATCATATGTATCATTCGTATATCGAACGACAAAAGTTTTAGTAGAGTCGTTTATACTTTCATCGTAAAGCTCTATCGCCCATGAATGAACAAAATACTCACATCCAATATAATAAGTATAATATCCATTTATATCCGTATCTCTCCAATCATCATTGTTACCGCAGGAAACAAAAAGGCTGCTAAATGTAAATACTAAAATGCTTATTAAACATATATGTCTGATTTTTTTCATTTTTCCCTCGATTAAGCAAAATAGGATACTGTGCCGCCTGTAACCGTCCATGACTCATACCGAGTTTTTAGTGCGACAGTTAAACTCATATCAAATAACGATATTGAAAAACTTACCTGTGCGCTTTCTTTAACGTCACCCAACGACTTTTCAAATGACGTCAAAACATTTTTGTTCTCGTCTAAAAAGCTGATGGTGATTTCTAAATTATCAATGTCTATTTGCGGCATAACCGTGTATTTTGCGCCGAAACTGCTTAAATCCAAATCACTTTCGACTGTTATATCACTATTTCTTGCTGACCGACTTAAAAGGTGCGTGTTACCGTCTGAATTTCCTTGCGAAGTATTTGAATTGACTGTGCTTTTATATTCTGCACATTTGACCAATCCGAAAATTATTGCACCAATAATTAAAAAAACGATTAAAAATTTAAGAAAACCGTGAGATTTCTTTCCTGTTGGTTCATTTATTTCGTTTTCGTTCAAATCATTTGTATCGTTCATCTCATTCCCTCACAAAGTAAAAAGTGCGCTCATTAAGAGCGCACGAAAAACGTATCTCTCAATGTCGCGACACATTTCCCAAAATCAGGTATAGAGCATACGTTTTTACCGATTGCATGCCCTGATTTTGGATATTAAAAATGTGTCGCATTTAAATTATACCATAGAGTTGATTAAAATACAAGTGTATTTACGATATAAAAAAAGAGTGATCGATTCCATTTTATCAACCAGAAAGTGCAATTCCTATTAAATTTTATTTTTGGTTTTTATTCCCTATGAGAATTGTCTTTTCTATCCTGTACTTTGAGATTTACTTTGCTTTGTCTTACCGATCTCTGCCGACCAAACGATCGAGAGAGCAATCGAGATAATCCGCTAATATCCCCAAACTTGATAAAAGCGGTTCTCTGCCTTTACGCCATTTGGCAAAATATGAACTTTTGATTCTTGTATCCTTAAAAATTTTGTAAGTTGACTTTCCTCTTTCCTTTATCACCGTAGGCAGCCATTCCATAAAGGGCGGACACCCTTTGGGTACAAAATCTAAAACAACATCACTTCTGCCGCATAAGAAATCAAGCGAACAATTAAAGTAGTTCGCCACTTGTAACAGATTTGAATAGTATATATCTTTTTGAGGTAAACACCAACGACGAATAATTGTTGGTGCCACGCCCAACTTCTTACTTAATTTTTCGGCATTTAATCCGTTTTCCTGCATGAGTTCTATTAGCCTTTCGCTAAATCCTTTTAATACATCCATAATGTTCTCCTATAAAAATATTATAGTACTTTCTTGCCCAATTTGCTTGATTTCGGCACAGTAGATATGATATAATTTAGAAAATCGGGCATACAAGTACGATATTATTGTAAGGAGATTATGCAATGAAGAAAATTGATTTGGATTTTGTGAAAGACGGGTACACGTCGGAACAAGAACTTTTTGCGTGGGAGTTGATGTGCGGAGATAAGTTTGAGGATTTTATAAAAACACCCAAGCAAAAACGAAAGGTCGAAGAATACACAAAGTATTTGGCGATCAGCATTGTGTTTCATTTCAAGAGAATTTTTCTGCGCCTCTTGGGAGACGGCGAATCCAGATTGAATGAAATCCTCGCCTGTTTGACCACGGAAGGAAAGAAACTCTGCGTAGTAGATGAATGGCTTATGGAAGCCATTGACCATATTCCCGATCAGGAATTAAAAACGATCAGTCTGAATCATTGGAATGATATAAAGAGCAAGTTTGACGCAAACGAATTTGATTTGACAAAATTATTCTAATCGAAAGAGGTTATTACAATGGAGAAGAAACACTATATAGACATGGAACTTGTGAAAAAGTTGATGCAAGAAAAGAATATCAACGTACAGACAATGGCAAACTCTGTGGGCTTGACGCCAAAAACGTTGAAAAAATATTTAGACGGAGCAGACCAAAGCCATTCAACGGTAAACTTGCTTTTTCGATTGGCAAAAGCATTGGATGTTCCGATGACGCACCTGATACATAAAGATTACACGATAATGCAGAAAAAGAATTGACAATCATGCAGATATAGTGTAATATAAAAGGCGAAAATTGTATGTGAGGTGCTTTATGGCAAAAACAATCGTAGCCGAAAGAATGAAAACTTTAAGAGAAGGCATACACTTATCGCAAGCAAAGCTCGCTGCCAAGTTAGGCGTAGATCAGCCCGCCGTATTCCGATACGAAAACGGGCTGACCTTTCCTTCCTATGCAGTGTTAATACAGTATGCCGACTTTTTCGATGTTTCGCTCGATTATTTGTTCGGAAGAACGGATAATCCACAAGGGAAATTATACGATTTTCAGCCCAAGATATTGGCTGATAACGCACAAATGCAGGAGTTCATCGAAATGTGTTTCGATCCGAACTCTCCTACCAATGCAAAGCTGAAGGAGTCCATTTTGAAATTATTGCAGGAAAACCAAAAATAATTTTTATATATGACTATATCTGTCAAGTTTTCTATGGTATAATGCACACAAAAAAAGGGAGATAAAGGATGAAAGCTGTTATTTACGCCCGATATTCTTCGGACAATCAAACGGAAGCCTCTATCGAAGGACAGCTCCGCGAATGTATGGAATTTGCGGAACATACGGGCATAGACGTTATCGGCAATTATATAGACCGCGCACTTTCCGCAAAGACGGATAACCGCCCCGAATTTCAGCGAATGATCAAAGACAGCTATAAACACGCCTTTGACTGCATTATCGTCTGGAAATTAGACCGTTTTGCCCGTAACCGCTATGACAGCGCACATTATAAAACGCTTCTCAAAAAGAACGGCGTAAAGGTTATATCCGCAAAGGAAACAATAGCAAACGGTTCGGAAGGAATCTTGCTTGAATCGGTTTTGGAAGGAATGGCGGAATACTATTCGGCGGAACTTGCCGAAAAAGTTGTGCGCGGAATGACAGAAAACGTCTTAAAGGGAAAAAACAACGGCGGGCAGGTAACATTTGGCTATGAAATCGATGAAGAAATGTATTTCCACCCCAACCCTACGACTGCACCGATCGTAAAAGAAATTTTTACCCGATATGCCGACGGAAAGACGATAAAGCAAATCACAGACTATCTGAACGAGAAAAATATACTGACGATCCGCGGCGGCAAAATGACGATCAACATTGTTCAGCGTATGCTGTCAAACCGCAGATACATCGGTGAGTACAAATTCCGTGATACAATCATCGAACACGGCATTCCTGCACTTATAGACGACGATTTATTTGAGCGCGTTCAAAAGCGTCTTGCCAAAAATAAAAAAGCGCCCGCACGCCATAAGGCTGAGGACGACTATATTCTGACTTTAAAATTGTTTTGCGGTAAATGCGGAGCGCATATGTTTGGAGAGAGCGGCACGGGAACGTCGAGAACATACCGCTATTATAAATGCGCACGGGCAAAGAAAGGAAAACTGTGTGATAAAAAAGCCGTTCGCAAAGAATGGATGGAAGAAATCGCAATCCAAAAGGCTCTCGGCGTTTTGGAAAATGCGGAGTTGGTCAATCTGCTTGTGGACAAATTATACGCTTTACAAGGCGAAGAAAATCCGAGATTGCCTCGTTTGAACGAGCAAATGGCAGATATAGAAAAACGTATCGAAAATATGCTTTCCGCAATCGAACAAGGGATTATAACAGACAGTACGAAAGACAGGCTTTCGCAGTTGGAAGCAAAGAAAAAAGAAATAGAAATCACAATCTTGCAGGAAAAGATAAAAAAGCCGTTCCTAACGAAAGAACAGATTTTGTTCGGAATAGAAAAGTACAAAAAGTTAGATTTAACCACACAAGAAGGAAAACAGCGATTGATAGACGGTTTTATCAATGCGATCTATGTGTATGACGACAGAATAACTTTTACATACAATTACAAGGACGGAACGGAAACAATAACGCTTTCCGAGTTGGAAAGCGCAAAAAGTTCGGATATAAAATGCGTAGGTGCGCCACAAAAAAGGCATGGACTTTTGTCCATGTCTTTTTTGTTGTGTGTCAAAAGCAGGCTCGAGTCGGTTGCCGCATGCGGCAAGCTATTCCGCTTGCAGAGCCTTGCTCTCTGTGCGGGCAAGGCTCCTTGTGCATGAAATCTAAGATCAGCCGTTTGCAGGCGCTTCCGCAAAGACGAAATAAATCGGGATGATGGTTTCGTCTTCGACGCCGATATAAAGGCTCACATATTCTACGCCGATGCTGCCCGTGACAGACCCGTCCGCGTCCGTCAAAAGCGTCATTACGACGTTGTCGACGTCTGGAACAGGCGTCATGTCCGTCGTATACAGCGCGTCTTCGTAAACCGTGTGTCCTCTCAGCGTCACGGTATCCGTATCTTCGGGATCTTTCTCTCCGAAGTATCCGATAAATCTCATTTTACCGTCAGGAGCGACGACCATGTTCACGTTGCCGACAGGCGAAGTTTCCCCGTTTTCCAGATACAGCCGTTTCTCCCCGTAGAACACTTCAAAGATCAACGGGTCGTACTCCGTCACCGAGATCGTGATCCTTCTCGTCACCGTGTTGTCGGAAGAGACGATCTCGATCAGATAATCTCCCGCTTTTTCCAGATACATGTTTGCGGTAAATTGCTCGTTCAACGGTTCTCCCTCATAATAGAACTTCATATAGGCTTTTTCGTCTTCCGTGCGGGCATAGATCTCACCGGTAATATTCACTTTTTCGATCGTGAAGCTGTCACCCGCGATCAGTGAAGTGATGTCTTGCTCGGAAGAGCCTGTATTTTTGAAATAGACCTGCACGTTTACGTTGTCGGAAACATCCCCGTTCGTATTCAGATAGACCCTGTAAGTCTTTTGCTCCCCTTCGGACGTCTGAACGGTATATTCAAGATAACAAAGCCAATTTTTCTCTTTGTCTGCAACGATCTCCTTTGACAGGACGGAATTGCCCTCGGACACGGCGATCTCTATATCTTCCGCCGCCACCCTCAACAACGAAGGCAGCGAGATCTGATATGTCGAAACGCCTTCGAACACCTCCAGCGACAAAGAGTTGTCGTTCGCGTATTTATCGCTGTATCGAATGGTGATGTCCGTGACGTAATTTTCCGCAGAATCGGCTTGCGGCGTATATTCGACATACAGCTCAACCGTGAAGGTATATTCCGCTCCGTTCGCCGTGGTCTTATAGACGACGGCGACGATGTTTCTCCCCTCCGCCAGCGTCTTTGTCTGTTCACCGTCAAACGTGACGGACTGATCCGAGTAATTTTGCGTATCCTCGAATGCCTTGCTCAGAGTGCTTTCTGACGTGAGAAGAACCTGAACGTCCGCTTCCTGCACCATCTTCGACTCGGGGAACAGGAATCCGATGTCATAAATCAAGGTAAACTCGAGCGAATAGATCTCTTCTGCGCCGGAATAGATCTTGAGCGTATAGACGCCGTTGACCGCAGAGACAAAATTTTCGATCTCCGTCCCCTGCGGATCGAACACCTTGAACGTGCAATCCGAATACTCCTCCGTGTATTCGACCTCCATGCGGCTGAGCACGCCTCTGATCCTAAATTTCGGATATTGGTTCCAGTTCGGCGCCCAATCGCTCCGATTTTCGCTGAAATCCGGCGAAAGCCCGTATAGAGCAAGGGACTTTATCGGAGTAAAATCGTTGAACCTGATCGACAGCACCTGATTTATGCCGTTTTCGTCGGAAAGGTAAATGTACAAGTACAATCCCAGCTCTTCGTCGGAGAAGACGAGCGAAGACCGGGTGAAGGGAGTGTCTGTGCGGTCGTTGTCAAAGCGGTAAGACAGCTTATTCTCGGACACCAACGCCTCATCAAAGGCGATCGTAAGCGAAGTCTCTCCCCTTTCTAAGTTATAGGTCAAATTCGTTCCGACAAGGGCAAAACTCTTCCCGTTGATGGAGACGTTTTCGATCAGAATGGGGAGCAGGAAGATCATAAACTCCGCCGCGGAAGCGTTCTTTTCCTGCACGATTATGGTCAGAGCATCCGTGACGGCTCCAAACGTAAAGGAAAATCCGCCGACCGGCGTCTCCTGTTGCCCGTTGTTCTTCCGGACGTAAACTTCGTAAGAATCGCTGAAAACTTCGTTTACCGCAAAGGAGATCGTATCCCCCAAAGAGACTGATCCCTTTTCGCAGAGTCCGGCAAAAGTCAACGTCTCGCCGCCGACCATGATGTCCGTCAAAAATTCACCGTTGCATACGACCGGAACGGAAACCGCCTCGGCCCCGTCGGGCGCATAGACGATGATCTCGGTGTCTTGTTTGATCTTTCCGCCGTTCCACGAGGAAGTAAAGTCCTCATACCCTTCTTTTAAATTGACGGTAAAGGTTTTGCCGTAAAGGACGACGGGGTTTACGATAAACTCGTCAAAGGCGATCGCCTGTGTCCCGACGGTGAAGCTCTCGACGACATCGTACAAGCAGACAATGTCTATGATCTGATATATGCGGGGAGAGCCTGAAACGTCATATGTGATCTCGACCATCTTGTCCCCCGTGACGGTGAAACCGTTTTCGGACAGAGCAAACAGCGCCGCATATTCCGCTTTCAGCCCGAACGTGACCTGTTTCCCGTATCCGACGACGGGATCGGCGACAAATTCTTCGTACGTAAGCGAGACGTCCCCCACGGTCACGCCGTCAAAGATGTCGTGGTCGACGGAGACCGTCTTGCTGTAGACGAGTTCGCCGCCTTTGCCGATCCTGAACTCAAAGAGATAGAATGTCGGCGTGACGGTGAATTGCCGATCAGACGTAGTCGAAGAGACGATCGAACCCGAGTTATGATCTTTGTATCTGTAAGCCAACGTCCACGAATACCCGTCGTCGACCGTCGCTTCCCACTCGTCGCCGAAGGTGAACACGGCAAGCTCGTCGAACTGCTGATCGTTAAGCTCGACGCCGTTCAGCTTAAACGTGACGGGATTGTCGATGATGCTCCACTCCAGGACCCTGTCTTGCGTCGTGAGCCCACTGCTCGTCGCCCAACAATAATTCGTCTTGTCCTTCAACGAGAAGAGGATCTCGTAAGTTCCCGTATCCGTCGCGGAAAACGTTCCGGATATGGCGACGATCGACTCGTCGGGACGATCCAGGATAGTCGGCTCGCGCATCGCGCCCGTGTAGACAAAGATGTCTGTCTCCAGCCTGACGGAAGGAGTGCTTATCCTGTCGAACGGCAGCTGCTTCGGGTCTATCACAAATTCTTTGTATTCGCTCTGCTGTGCCGTACGGTTGTCGTCGCCGAGGGAGAATCCCGCGACGTAATACGTCCCCGCATCCGTCTGCGCAGTGGGCACGCCCACCTCGCGATAGCTGCCGTCGCTCTCTTTTACAAAATATTTATAGGTGATCTCGCCGTATTCCGCGCGCAATCCCGCAGGCGTTTCGGGCGTATCGCCGTACGTCCACCCGCGGATGCCGATCGTTCCGCTGACCGTATTCTGCGCCTTGACGATCTCCCATTGCAGTTCTTCGGGCGCATACGTTATGTAATAGTTTGCATCATCGTAAGAATACTCGGCTTTTGCGGTATACATGCCCGCGTTCTTCGCGCGCACCGTGCCCGTATAGCCGGATATCGTCACCTCTGCGGGCAGGCCCAAAACAGACACCGTCTTTTCCTTTCCGTCATAAGTGAACGCACCCGGATAATTCCACTTGGCCGTGCCTGCGTAGAGCGGCGCTTTTTCGATCTCCCATTCGCAAGTGAGCTCGAAAGACTGATTGACGAGTACGTAGTTCGCGCTGTCGTATACGAGAACGGCCTCGGCGACATATTTGCCCGCGTTTGTCTTTTTATTGTTTTTGTACGTTGCCGTCACGCCGTCGGGAAGCCCCGTGATGGTCACGGATTTTTCTTCTTTGTCATAGAAAATCCGCTCTGTATCGAACCATCTCGCGCCGTACAGATTCAGCTCCGCCTTTTCGATCTCCCACTCTTTGGTCGTCTCGAAGGAAACGTTCACCAGCTCGAAGTTGAGCTCGTCATAAGAAAGCTCTGCCGTGACGGAGTATTTGCCCGCATTCGTCGCCGTGTCTCCCGAATATGTGACGGAAACGCCCTCGGGAACGTTCTCGAGCCGCAACGACTTTGCCTCTCCGTCATAGGTAAAAGCAGAATCCTGTCCCCACCGCACAAACGCCATGTCTATCTGTGCTTTGCCGATCGTCCATTGCTTTGTCAGCAGAACGGTCTGCCCGACAAGTTCATAGTTTTCGGCGTCGTACATCAGTTCGGCGGTCGCGGTATATGTTCCCGCGTTCGTCGCGCTGTTCGATTGATACGCGACGGTCACGCCGTCGGGAAGGTTGTAAAGCTCAACGCCGTGCGCATTGCCGTCATAGGAAAACTCGGCATGGCTCCACTGCACGCGGCTCATGTCGAGCTGCGCCTTGTCGACGACGAGTTTCAGCCCTACTGCGTGATCCTTGTACTTTACGCTCAGGTCATATCCCTGCTCATTGGCGTTGAGTTTCTCGGGAAGTCCCGAAACGGAGTATCCGCCGCTCCCGTAAAGCAGATCCCGTTGCGTGCCGTCGTCAAAATCCAGAAAAACGGAAACGAAAGAGGGCAAGACATCGTCGGGGTCCTGATAATCGCCGTATGTGATCTGTATGGTCTTGTTGTCCTCGCTGACGGAAGAGCCGTTCAACAAGACGGTGAGCCCCGTCTCCTCGGGCGGCCCCTCGGATACACACGAACTCAATAAAACCGCGCACGGTATGATCAGCGCAATTGCCAAAGCCAACATCAACAGTCTTCTTTTCATAAATTCTCCCCTGACAATAACTTGTCATAACACGATCGAAGGCACGGCCTTCCCGATTAAAGTATATCAAATAACACATGCAAAGTCAATAGCGATTTTTAAAAGAATATTCCGAAAAAAAGAACGCCTGCGCAACAATCTGTGTGCAGACGTTCTTTCCGACGCATAATAAATATCCACCGGCTAAGCCGGTGGTTTTTCAGTTTCGGGCTGTTAGCCCTAATACTACCAGCAGCGCGCAAGCCGCGCTTATGACGACCTGGCAGTCATGCGATTGTTACTTGCTACCCGTAAACGGGCTTTTCCTTTGCTTAATTTTTTCCCCATGACTTCGCTCTTCTTTCATTATTGTGCATTATTTTTTAATTTTCTGCTTGTTTTTCTATCCTTGCTTTCCCTCCTCTTTTTTGCCTTATTGTTATTGCCTTCTCTTCTGCTCTTTTTTGTTCATCGGCAAAGCCTTTCTTGAACCCGCGGACTATCCGCGGGTTTTCTTTATACAAAAAACGCCCGCGCAAACTGCGCGGGCGCCTCTTCGCAATATAGGCGCGCCGAAACGTGATTGAGACAGGAACTGCGCGCAAGACGTCAGAAGATCTTGTAGATGAGTTCGTCGAGAAAATCGCAGGAGCGGCGGAGCTCTGAATAGTCGCCGTAGTCGCCCGCATACACCTCGATGAGCGCCGCGCCGTCAAAGCCCGCGTCTTTGAGGCGGCGAAGACACTCCTCAAAATCGAATACGCCGCGCCCCGGGAGGCAGATCTTCCCGTTTTCGTCCACGTCGGAGAGATGGACGTGCGAGATGCTCCCCTCCATGTCCTTGATGTACATGGGATAGGGATAGCAGGACAGCCGCGCCTGTTTGACGTCGAAGACGCCCAGAAGCTCGGGGACGCGCTTTTTCAGCTCCGAGAAGATGCCGGGGCGGTTGTACAGCGCCCAGTGCACGTTTTCCAGGCACAGCCGCACTCCCTGCTCGGCACAGCAGGCACCGATCTCACGGAAGGACGCCGCAAGCGAATCGAAGTCGCGGGTGACGGAGTTCTTTTTGAGACGGGTGATGCCGTGAAAGGTGTACCGTTCCGCGCCGAACAGGTGCGCGGAAGCCATCGCGCCCGAGAGCAGGCGGAAGGCGTCCGCCTTTGCGCGCGGGTGCGCGCCAAACAGCTGCGGCTCAAACTGCGTGTTGAGGATGTGCACGGAATTGACCCGCAAATTCCCCTTGTGTTCACAGAGCGTGCGCGCGAACTCGGGGGTGTACTCGCTGAACGTCGTCAAAAAGACCTCCGTGCATGCGATACCGAGGCCGTCGAGCACGGTGAGAGCGTCCTCGTTGAGCTCACGCAAAAATAAAGATGCCGTCGAAACGCCGCTGATCATCTCTTCTTCCTTCTCCTTCCTTCTCCTTCCGCCGCGCCCGCGCGGCAGGTACAGGCGCGCCCGCGCCTAACGGTATTATTTTAGCACAGCCCGCGCGCGCGGTCAACAAATTGAAAATATTTTTTGACTTTCGCGGGAGCGCATGCTATAATAAATAAAAAATCAGAAAGGAGGCGCCGCCGTGTCCCTTCGTCCCTATCTTCACACCGTTCAGTATTACGAGACAGATTCCATGCGCATCGTCCACCACTCCAATTATGTGCGCTGGATGGAGGAGGCGCGCTGCGACCTGCTCGAACAGATGGACATGGGCTATGCGGGCATCGAAGAGGCGGGCATTCTCATCCCCGTGCTCTCCGTGTCCTGCCGCTACAAATCCATGACCCGATTCGGCGAGACGGTGCGCATTTTTTCATATCTCACCTCTTATAGCGGCGTGCGATTTGCCCTCCGCTACGAGATCCGCGACGCCGAAACGGGAGAACTGCGCTGTGAGGCGGAGAGCGAACACTGCTTTCTCGGCGCGGGCGGAGTTCCTGTCTCCATCCGCAGGAAGTTCCCCGAATGGGACAGAAAATTCCGCGAAAACGTCGAAGAAAAGTCGTAACACCCGAAGGGGACGGCAAAATGCCGTCCCCTTCTTTTTTTCCGCGGCGCGACAACGTTTCCGTTGTCGCGCCGCGGACTTTTTGTTTTATGTGTGTTCCCGTGCGCTCTTTCACGCCGTTCAGCCGAGGCGCGCGCCGCAGCCCTTGCAGACGCTCGCATTCTCGTCGTTGCGCCTGCCGCAATATGCGCAGACGCGACCCTCCGCCTTCCCCGAGAGCAGGCGCTTCTTTTTTCGCTCGTACTCTTCGGGAGTGATCGCCTGCATGTCCAGCAGTTTTTTGTATTTGAGAAGCTCATCCGCCTCCGTCGGCGCGGGAGCAAACTCCTCGAAGGGCGAGGAAGGACGCGGCGCATACGGCTGCTCTGCGGGCGGCGGAGCAGGCTCCGCGCGCGATGCGGCGCCGCGCAGAAAATCGCCCAGGGCGCAGAGAACATCCACCGCCCAGCCGACAAAGAAGAGACCGAAGGTGAACAGGTAGAGCAAGCCCAGAAAGATCTGCCCCTTGCAAAAGCGATAATATCCCGCCCAGCCGAACACGACGGTGAGAAGGAGTTTTGTCATCGAAGACCTCCCATCGGAAAAAAGCGGGGGATGCGCTCCCCCGCTTTCCGTCTTTATTTGTGTTTTCTGTCGACGTAAGAGGTGTGCAGGATCTCGTGTGCCTTGTGCGAACCGGGTTCGCCGAAGAAATCCCTGTACAGCTGCAGGACCGCTTCGTTCTCATGGCTCTTGCGGATCGCCGCCTTTTTGTCCTCGTCGTACAGCGCCTTGGCGCGCTTTGCGCGCAAATCGACGTTGCGGCGGACATAGGCGCTCTGGATGGGCTGGCCGCCGCCGTTGACGCAGCCGCCGGGACAGCACATCACCTCGACGAAGGTGTAGTCGCACTCGCCCTTTCTGATCTTCTCGCACAGCTTCTTCGCGTTGGTCAGGCCGCTCGCGACGGCGACTTTGACCTTGAGGCCCGCGAGGTCGTACTCCGCCTCTTTGATGCCCTTGATGCCGCGTACTTCTTTGAAGTCGATCGCGTCGAGGGGCTTGCCCGTGATCTTCTCCGCCGCGGTGCGGAGCGCCGCTTCCATGACGCCGCCCGTCGCGCCGAAGATGACGCCCGCGCCCGTAAATTCGCCGAGCGGGTTGTCCAGCGTGCCATCGGGCAGGTCCGCATACAGGATGCCCGAAGTCTTGATCATCTTCGCGAGCTCGCGCGTCGTGAGCACCGCGTCGACGTCGGGATAGCCGCTCGCGCTCTCGTCCTCACGCGTGCGCTCGAATTTCTTCGCCGTGCAGGGCATGACGCCGACGACGTAGATGTTTTTGGGGTCGATCCCCTCTTTCTGCGCCCAATAGGTCTTGACCGTCGCGCCGAACATCTGCATGGGCGACTTGCAGGAAGACAAATTGGGGATGAGTTCGGGATAATAGTACTCGACGTAGCGGATCCAGCCGGGCGAGCAGCTCGTGAACATGGGGAGCGTGCCCCCTTCCTTGACGCGGTGGATGAGCTCGTTCGCCTCTTCGAGGATGGTCAGGTCGGCGCCGAAGTTGACGTCGAACACCTTGTCGAAACCGAGCATGCGCATCGCGGTGAACATCTTGCCCTCGGTGTTGGTGCCGATGGGATAGCCGAATTCCTCGCCGATGGCGGCGCGGACGGCGGGAGCCGCCGCGACGACGACCACCTTTTCGGGGTTGTTGATGGCGTCGCGGACGTTGTCGATCTCTTCACGCTCGTGCAGGGCGCCCGTCGGACAGACCGCAACGCACTGACCGCACGCGACGCAGGGCGCGTCGGAGAGGTCGGACTCGAACGCGCACGCGATGTGCGTCTTGAACCCGCGGCGGGCGGGCGCGATGACCGCGACGTCCTGCACCTTGGAGCACACCGCCACACAGCGGCGGCAGAGGATGCACTTTTCGTTGTCGCGGACGAGATAGCCCGTGGAGACGTCCTGCTCGTAAGCGGTCTTTTCGCCGTCGAAGCGGTGTTCGTCGCAGCCGTATTCGTTGGAGAGCTTCTGCAGTTCGCAGTTGGTGGAGCGGACGCAGGAGAGGCACTCCTTCTTGTGGTCGGAGAGAAGCAGTTCGAGCGTCGTCTTGCGGCTCTTTCTGACCTTTTCGGTGTTGGTGAATACCTCCATGCCCTCGTTCACGGGGTACACACAGGCGGCGACGAGGCTCCTCGCGCCCTTGACTTCGCACACGCAAATGCGGCAGGCGCCGATCTCGTTGATCTCTTTGAGATAGCAGAGGGTGGGGATGTTGATGCCCGCGACCTTTGCGGCCTCGAGGATGGTGCTCCCCTCTTTGACCTCTACAGGAATGTTGTTTATTTTCAGATGTACCATTGTCTTTTACCTCCCCGTCACGCCTTTACGATCGCGCCGAATCTGCACTTCTCCATGCAGACGCCGCACTTTATGCACTTCGCGGGATCGATGACGTGCGGCTCCTTGACGGTGCCGGAAATCGCCTCGACCGGGCAGTTGCGCGCGCAGAGGGTGCAGCCCTTGCACTTGTCCGCGATGATCTCGTAGCGCAGAAGTTTTTTGCAGACGCCCGCGGGGCAACGCTTGTCGCGCACGTGTGCTTCGTACTCGTCGCGGAAATAATGCAACGTCGAGAGCACGGGGTTGGGCGCAGTCTGTCCGAGACCGCACAGCGAGTTCTCCTTGATGTAGTAGCAGAGCTCCTCCATCTTGTCGAGATCCTCCATCGTCGCGGTGCCGTCGGTGACTTTGCAGAGCATCTCGTACAGGCGCTTGGTGCCGATGCGGCATGCCGTGCACTTTCCGCAGCTCTCGTCCACGGTGAATTCGAGGAAGAACTTGGCGATGTCGACCATGCAGTTGTCCTCATCCATGACGATGAGGCCGCCCGAACCCATCATGGAGCCGATGGCGATCAGGTTGTCGTAGTCGATCGGGGTATCGATCAGGTGCGCGGGGATGCAGCCGCCCGAGGGGCCGCCCGTCTGCGCCGCCTTGAATTTTTTGCCGTTGGGGCAGCCGCCGCCGATGTCGTAGATGATCTCGCGCATGGTCGTGCCCATCGGGATCTCGACAAGTCCGGTGTTGTGGATCTTGCCGCCGAGCGCGAACACCTTGGTGCCGCGGCTCTTTTCGGTGCCCATCGAGGCAAACCAGTCCGCGCCCTTGAGGATGATCTGCGGGATGTTCGCATACGTCTCGACGTTGTTGAGGATGGTCGGCTTGCCGAACAGCCCCTTGACCGCGGGGAAGGGAGGACGGGGACGCGGCTCGCCGCGCTTGCCCTCGATGGAGGTCATCAGCGCCGTCTCTTCGCCGCAGACGAACGCGCCCGCGCCGAGACGGATGTCGAGATCGAAATTGAAGCCCGACCCGAAGATGTTTTTGCCGAGCAGGCCGTATTCGCGCGCCTGTTTGATCGCGATACTCAGGCGCTGGACGGCGATCGGGTACTCCGCGCGGACGTAGATGTAGCCCTGGTCGGAGCCGATCGCATACGCCGCGATCGCCATCGCCTCGATGACCGCGTGCGGGTCGCCCTCGAGGATGGAGCGGTCCATGAACGCGCCGGGGTCGCCCTCGTCGGCGTTGCAGCAGACGTATTTCTTGTTGCCGGGCGAATTCTTCGCGAACTGCCATTTGCGGCCCGTGGGGAAGCCCGCACCGCCGCGGCCGCGCAGGCCGGACTTGGAAATGACGTCGATGACGTCCTGCGGGGTCATTTCGGTGAGCACCTTGCCCAGCGCTTCGTACCCGTCGTAGGCGATGTACTCCTCGATCTTCTCGGGGTTGATCACGCCGCAGTTGCGAAGAGCGACGCGGTGCTGTTTCTTATAGAAACTGGTGTCGTTGAGCGCCTTGATGGAGCCGTCCTCCGCGACCGTCTCTTTGTAGAGAAGGCGGGTGACGATCCTGCCCTTGATGATGTGCTCGTCGACGATCTCGTCGACGTCTTCGATCTTCACCTGCGAATAGAAGGCGCCCTCTGGATAGATGATCATGATGGGGCCGAGCGCGCAGAGACCGAAGCAACCGGTCTGCGTCACGTGCACTTCTTTTTCCAGCCCCTCTTTGTAGATGCGGTGCACGAGCGCCTCGTAAATTTTAACGGAATTGCCCGACGTACAGCCCGTGCCGCCGCAGACAAGAATGTGTGATCTGAACATTTGGTCTTATCTCCTCCGCCCTCAGTTCTCGCCGACCAGGAATTCGGCGCAGACATTGCCGTTGACGACGTGTTCGACGATGACGCGACGCGCCTTTTCCGCCGTCATGTGCACATAGGTATACTTCTGCCCGTCGCGGAACACCTCGACGATGGGCTCGAGACGGCACATGCCGATGCAGCCCGTCTGCGAGATGCTGACGTTGTGCAGGTGGCGCTTTTCCGCCTCATCCAACAGCGCGTCCAGAACGGGACGTGCGCCCGCCGCGATGCCGCAGGTCGCCATGCCGACCTTGATGACCGTCTCCCCTTCTCCCGCAACGCTGCGGTTGTCCGTCTGGGAACGCATCTTCTCGCGGAGCGCGCGGAGCTCTTCCAAACTTTTCATAACCTACCTCCAAAAATGTCGACTAAATTTTCCTTGATGTAATCCTTTAAAAATCCTCTGACTTCGGGATGCGAAAGCGGAATGTCGCCGAGCACCTCGCGCATCTCGCGCGTGTCCAGCACTCCTTCGCTTTCCCCGTTCTTCGCCAGCACATAAAAATCCACCGCGGGATTCATGGTGACGAGCTGAAGGACAACGCCGCCGAAGTCGCCGAGCGGCATCCTGTCCACATGCCCGACCGAATACTGCGCCGTGACGAGCGTGCCCTTCCCCTTTTCCGAGCGGATGTCGAAGCTCCCGCCCGCGCTCTCCGCGGAGAACTTGAAAAGCGGGATGCCCATCCCGACCTTGCGCGTGGTGCGCGAGGTGGTGAACGGATCGGTCACGCGGGCGAGCATCTCCGCGTCCATGCCGCAGCCGTCGTCGCGGACGGAGATGGTCAGCCTGTCCGCGGGAAGGTCGGCGATCACGCGGATCTCCACGAGCTTCGCGCCCGCAGAGAGGGAATTTTCGGCGATATCGAGGATGTTGAGCGCAAGCTCGCGCATCAGCCCTTGTACTTGGCGAGGATGCCTTCCACCTCGTCCACCGTCACCTTGCCGTAAACGTCATCGTTGATGGTGATGACGGGCGCAAGGCCGCAGCAGCCGATGCAGCGCGTCGCATCCAGCGAGAACCTGAGATCGTCCGTGCACTGTCCGCCCTCGATGCCCAGCGTGTCGCACACCTTTTTGTAGACGTCACCGGAGCCCTTGACATAGCACGCGGTACCCAGGCAGACGCCGATGCGGTACTGCCCCTTCGGGTACAGCGAGAACTGCGCATAGAAGGTCGCGACCGCGTAAACCTCGGCAAGAGATGTGCCGAGAAAATCCGCGATCAGCTGCTGGACGGGCTCGGGGAGATAGCCGTAGATCTCCTGCGCCTTTTGCAGCGCGGCGATCATGAGCCCGTTGTCCCCGTGCGTCTTTTTCAGTTCCGCGAGTGCCGCGCGGAGCTTTTCTTCCTGTTCCTTCGTCCCGTTGAACGGAACGTCGATCTTTTTAGCCAATGCTACCTACCTCCGACTGTAATGAGCGGATGAGATTCCCCGCTTTAAAAATAATTCAACGTATCTATTTTATCACAAATGCGGGCGATTGACAATAAATCTAAACGTTAAAAAGCAATAAAATTTTTTAATTTTTCACAGGGAGAGCCCTTTTCCTCTGCAAATTTCGCACAGAAGACGTGCCTTTTTACCCGCCGCAGGCGGCCCGGGGCGGGCGGGCGGACTGTTCAGCACTTGACTTTTTGCCGCTTTTATAGTAAAATATTGTATGAAATCACATTTTGCCTGTGTAAAATGCCTCAAAAATCTCGAAAAAAGGAGGAAAAGCACATGATTTTTCCCGAACTGCGCGAACAAATGCTGAAAAAATATTCCAAATATTCGCAGGATATTTCCGAGCTCACGAGAATGGCGAGCAAGAGCGACATCATCAATCCCAAGCTCTACGAGAAATACGACGTGAAGCGGGGACTTCGCGACATCAACGGAAACGGCGTCGTGTGCGGCCTCACGGAGATCTCCGAGATCATCGCATTCGGAAAGGATGCGGACGGGAACAAAGTGCCCGTCGACGGACAGCTCTACTACCGCGGCATCAACGTGCGCGACCTCGTCGCAGGGGCCAAGACGCGCCGCTTCAACTTCGAAGAGACCACCTATCTCCTCCTCTTCGGTCACCTGCCCACGCAGAGCCAGCTGGACCGCTTCTGCGAGATCCTCTCGGATTTCCGCGTCCTGCCTCCTTCGTTCGTGCGCGACATCATCATGAAGGCGCCCTCGCGCGACATGATGAACATGCTCGCGCGGTGCGTGCTCAGCCTGTATTCCTATGACCCCAAGCCGGACGACACCTCCAAGCGCAACGTGCTCCGTCAGTCGCTCCAGCTCATCTCGCAGTTCCCCCTGCTCACCGTATACAGCCAGAAGGCGTACAATTACTACAATTCGGACGCCTCGCTGTTCATCCACAAGCCGCAGAAGGACCTCTCCACCGCGGAGAACATCCTCTACATCCTGCGCGAGGACTGCAAATACACCGAGCTCGAGGCAAAGGTGCTCGACATGTGCCTCGTCCTGCACGCCGAACACGGCGGCGGCAACAACTCCACCTTCACCACGCACGTCGTCACCTCGTCGGGGACGGATACATACTCCTCCGTCGCCGCGTCGCTCGGCTCGCTCAAAGGGCCCAAACACGGCGGCGCGAACATCAAGGTGTGCGAGATGTTCGACAACATCAAGGCGAACGTGCCCGATTTCGACCGCGGCAAACTCAAAGACTACGTCGCAAAGATCCTCGACAAGGACGCATACGACCACAGCGGCCTCGTCTACGGCATGGGCCACGCCGTGTATTCCCTCTCCGACCCGCGCGCGGACATCCTCAAGAGCTTTGCCGAAAAGCTCGCCGTCGAAAAACACATGGAAGAGGAATACGAGATGCGCAAATACGTCGCGCAGGCGGCGGCGGAACTCATTGCCGACAAGCGCCGCATCTACAAGGGCGTCGCGCCCAACGTGGACTTCTTCTCGGGGTTCGTGTACGACATGCTCGACCTTCCCCGCGAACTGTATACCCCCTTCTTCGCCGTCGCGCGCATCGCGGGCTGGTCCGCGCACCGCATGGAGGAGATCACAAACGGCGGAAAGATCATCCGCCCCGGCTACCAGGCCGTCGCGGAGAGACAGCCGTATGTACCCATCGACGAGCGCGTCGAAGCAGAATAAAAAAATTCGGGGCGCCCCGCACGGGGCGCCCCTGTTTTATCGGATACGGGTAAGCGCCTGCGCAAAAATCTTTGCGCAGGCGCACGCTTTACGGGAAACTGCGGCGGCGCCGCGCATTTTGCGCGGCGCCGCCGCAGTTTTATTGTCAGCCGAGAAGGGAATCGAGCGCGGACCAGACGACTGCCGCGGTCGCGAGCAGGAGCGCCGTGAGCAGGATGCCGAAGATCTTTGCGCGTACCGCCTTGCCCGCGCCCTTGCGGCGCTCGACTTCGCGCATGCGCTCGAAGATGCACTTCTCACCCGTGCGCGGGAAGGGCTCTCCCTCGAAGGGCGGGCCGTACAGGATGCGGCAGTCGGGACAGCGGTAAAAGCGCCCCACGTCCTCCGTGGGGTCGTATTCCTCGTCCGCAAGACAGCGCGCCGCGCACAGCAATTCCCAGCTCTTCGCCTTTGCGGGGTACTTTCTGCACAGCGCGAGTGCGACGCGCAGCGCCTCCTCGACGTCCCCCGCTCTGAGCACCTCCATCCCCTGCCCGATCTCCTTGAGGATGCCCACATTTTCCGCACAGCTCTTTTCTATGCGGTCGTACACCCGCCGCTGTTCGAAGTCGCAGAGCGCATACACGCGGTCGAACCAGCGAAGCGCATGCACGTCGCCCGCCCAGCAGGCGAGCTCCGCCTCGTCGCGGGCGCCTACCTCCGCGAACAGGCGCAGGCGCACGGCGGGAAAGAGGGTGTCGCTCAGCCCCTCGAGCGCGAGGTCTGCCTCGTACGGCTTGCCCGCGCGCAGGAGCGACTCGGCGCGGTGCAGTTTCGCGCGCTTTGCCGAACCCTCCGCGTCCAGCTCGTGCAGTTCGCCGCCGTATTCGAGTACGAGCCCCTTTTTCTGCTCTTCGAGTATCTTTTCAAATTCCTCGGCGGAGATCACGGGCGCGTCCGTACCCTCCGCATCTACGACGTCGAGCACGCGCGCCCCGCAGTGCGGACAGACGTATTCCGTGCCGCGCCGCTCCAACGGCGCGCCGCAGTTCTTGCAGTTCATCTGTACGAGTGCCATCTTCTGTCTCCCTGTCTTTCATAAGTGACGCACGACGTCGTTTAAACTGTCGGCGAGCGCCGTCGGCGTGTCCGACGCGGGAAGCGTCTGCGCCCGCCGCGCGTCCGTCTCGCCGCTGAGCACGAGCAGACTGCCGAAGCCGTTGTTGTTCGCAAAGCGGATATCGGTGTGCGGGCGGTCTCCCGCCATCGTCACCGCCGCGGGCGGAACGGACAGCCGCGCGAGCAGGCGTTCGCCCATCACGCGGTTGGGCTTGCCGCACACGACGTCCGGCTCCCTGCCCGAAGAACAGGCGAGCAGGCGGATGAACGAGCCCACGTCGGGCGGGTACACCCCCTCCGCGGGACAGACGTCGTCGGGATGCGTCGCGATGTACGGCGCGCCGCGGACGATGTATTCGTTGATCTTTCTGAGCTTTTCAAAGGTCAGCGTCGTGTCGTATGCGAGCACGCACACGTCCGCGCCCTCCTCGCACAGCCGCACGCCCGCCGCCTCGAAATCCTCGCGCAGGGCGTCCGTGCCCACGAGATAGACGCGGGCGCCGCCGTACTCCGCTGCGAGGTATTCCGCCGTCGCCATGCCCGAGGTGTACACCTCGTCGCGCGCGTCGAACAGCCCGAGCCGCCTGAGCTTTTCGGCATACTGCCGCCGCGAGCGGGAGGAGTTGTTCGTGCAGTACACGATCCTGCGGCCGCTTTCGCGGACGGCGGCGAGCGTTCCGCTCATCCCGCTAAGCGGCGTATCTCCTATGTAGACGGTGCCGTCCATGTCGAGCAGGAACACCTGCGTGCGCGCGACGAGCGCGGGAAGCGCCGCCTTTTTTTGCGTCAGATCCATCTTTTGCACTCCCGATAAATGTCCGCCTGCGGCGGATTGGGGAGCCTTCCGAGCTCCCGTTCCAGCGCCGCAAGCGACAGATGCGGCGAGAGTTCCGCGCTCAGATCGTGCGCGGGCGCGGGGTCGCAGGGCACGAGCTTTCCGCCCAGCGAAAAATAGGCGGCGCGCACGCGCGCCACGCTGTCGCTCAAGAGCCGCGCGCGCAGGGAAAACTTCTCCCTGCACTCGCAGAAAGTCTGCCAGAGCCTGCAACTCTGCGCATATGTGGGCACGCGCACGCGGGAAAACGCCGCGGCGGGCGACCCCGCCGCCTGCGCCGCGCGGAGGGCGCGCGCCGCGTAGTCGGGCACGAACCAGGGCGTGGCGGCGCCGCCGCTGAACAGCGCCGAATACCGCTTCGCGTAATACTCCGCATAGGCGACGGCGCTCCCCTCTTCTTTGAGCAGGCGGGCGGCGTGCAGACAGGAAAACTCCGCGCCGTCCGCCGCGAGCGAACAGAGCGCGTCGAAGGCAAAGAGCGCTTCCGCGCCCGTCTCGGCGGGCGAAAACGCGCAGAGCTCGGGCGCCTTCCCTTCTCCGAACACGAAATCGAGGGTGTGCTCCTCCTCGCAGAGCAGGGCGAGCGCCGCCTGCGCATAACATGCGGCGCGGCCCGTGACAGCCTGCGCGTCGAAAAGCACGGCGTCGGCGGGACGAAGGGGCACCCCCTTCCAGCGGCCCGCGGGCATCGTGCGGGCGAAGATCCCGCGCGCGGAGGGACGGTCGGGCACGGCGAGCGCGTAGCCGCCGCGCAGAGAGGTGAAAAAGCGCACGGCGAGCGCGCCCGTCTCCCCCACGCCGATAAGCGCGCGGACGTCGTCGGAGAGCGAAAACAGCCCCGTCGGCGGTTCCTCCCGCTCCAAGAGCAGGAGAACGGGCGAGGGCGAGAGCGCGGCGCACAGGGTGCGCGCGATGCGCTCAGAGGATGCGGGCGCGACCACGGCGGCGCGAAGATGCGAGGGAAGGCGGACCTGCGAGAGCGGCGCCGCGAGGACCTGCGTCCCGATGCCGCGCGACGCGAGCGCCTCGCGCAGGCGGGAAAGGCACATGAAAAGACTCCTCCTCTTTCGGATTTTTCCTCTCTCGTGCCTCTTTAACGCCTATTTTGCGATAAATTCGTCCAGTGCGGCGAGCAGGGCGTCGTTCTGCGAGCGGCTGCCCACCGTGATGCGGCAAAACGCCGCGATGCGGGGTTTATCGAAGTGACGGACAAGCACCCCGCGCTTTTTGAGCTGTGTATAGACCGTCTTGCCGCCCGTGCGTGCATGACGCGCAAAGACGAAATTCGCGCCCGAAGGCAGCACGTCGAAGCCGCGCGCGCGCAGTTCGCGCGTCAGCCTGCCGCGCTCCTCGACGACGAGCGTGTTCGCGCCCGCATAGTAGTCGCGGTCGGAGATCGCCGCCGCGCACACCGCCTGGCAGACGCTGTCCACGGGATAGGAATTGAAGCAGTCCTTGCACCGCTCCAGCCCCTCGATGAGCGCCGCGTCGCCGATCGCGTACCCGCAGCGCATCCCCGCGAGAGAGTATCCCTTGGAGAAGGTCTTGACGACGAGCAGATTTTTATATTCTTTGGTCAGCGGCACCGCGCTGTCGCAGAAAAAGGGCATATACGCCTCGTCCACGATGACGATGCGCCCCGCACAGCGCGAAGCGAGCGCCTCGATGTCCGCGCGCGGGACGGAGATGCCCGTCGGCGCGTTGGGATTCGCGAGAAGAACGCCCTGCGCGGGAAGCGCGGAGAGCTTTTCAAGGTCGAGCGAGAAGTCCTCTTCCAGCGGGAGGATGGTATACGGCACCGAAAAGAAGTCGCAAAACACGGGATAGAAACTGTAAGTGATGTCCGCAAACGCCGCGCCCGCGCCGTCGGGGTCAAAAAAGGTCTGCATGCACAGCGCGAGGATCTCGTCGCTGCCGTTGCCGCAGAACACGTTCTCGGGCGAGACGCCCTCCGCCTTTGCGATCGCCTCTTTGAGCGCGCGCATGTCCAGCGAGGGATAAAGGCGCAGCGAACCGAAATCGAAACTGCGGTACGCCTCCAGCGCCTTGGGGCTGGGCGGATAGGGATTTTCGTTGGTGTTGAGCTTGACATAGCTGCGGTCGGAGGGCTGTTCCCCCGCCGTATAGGGCGCGATGCCCGCGATTTTTTTGCTGAACAGATCGGTCATGTTTCCACCTCTTTCGTATGTACTTATCATACTTTTTTTTGAAAAAAAAGTCAAGCGGCGGGCGCGTTTTCGCGCGTCCGCCGCCTTCTTTCGACAAAAGTTCCCCGCCCCGCGCGGAAAAGCGAACTGAAAAAGGCGCCGTTCAACGCCCGACGCCCTTCTCGCACATTTTTCTGAGCGCGGAGAACACGCCGTGCGCACTGCACGTCTCCGCCTCTATGTAATGTTCCGCCTCCGCGATGTCCCACAGGTAATGCGCGTCCGAATCCGTGATGCGCGGAAGACGAACGCCCGTGTCGCGGGCGCATTCTATCATCTCGAATCCCAGCCCGTAGTCGAAGGCGCCGAGGATGCCCACGAGCCCGTTCGACTGCTTGTCTATGTGCGCGGGCACGGCGATGCCGCCCATGCCCTTCACCAGCGGCGCGACCTCCTCGACGGAGACGCCCGAAGAGACGATGAGAAGGTCTTCCTCCTCGCCGATCTGCTCGTCCTGCGCGTTGAGAATGAGCTGACGCCCGAAGATCTCGGGTCTGTTTCGGATGCGCAGGCGGGTGGACGCGATGTGCGCCTCCAGCTTTGCGAGGTCCTCGCACCGCTCGAACAGGCACAGGACGTGGATGTCCTCCGAGGTGGTCAGCTCCATCGCGGGAAGCACGACCAGCCCGTTTTTCCTGCCCGCCTCCACCGCCGCGGGGCAGTTTTTGCCCGTGTTGTGGTCGGCGATCGCGATCGCGTTCAGGCCCTTGATCAGCGCCATGTTGACGATGTTGTTGGGGGTGTTGTCCGCGTCGCCGCAGGGGCTGAGGCAGGTGTGGATGTGGAAATCGTAATACAGCTTCATGACCTTAAACGCCGCACAGCTTTGCCACCGTCTTGGACGCCTCGAACACGTTTTCGTTCGCGCCGAGCAGCCACAGCCCGAGCGCGCCTGCGCGGGCAAAGAGCGCCTCGTCCGGCTCCACGCCCTCGCAGAGGATGATGCAGGCGCAGTCGATGAGCGTCGCGACCGCGGCGACGTTGACGTTGTTCATCACGGTGAGCCAGGCGCAGGACGGGGTCGCGCGGCTGATGATGTTGCTGAGAAAATCGCCGCAGTAGCCCGTCTCGATGGGCTTGTCCTCCCCCTTCGTGAACACGGCATACCCGCTTTCCCTTGCAAAATCGGATACGTTCATCTTCTCTCCTCCAGCTTCACGCAGTCGAGCACGCCGCCAGAAGTGACGACGTCCTCCGCATGACAGCGGCACGTCGGCGCGCCGCAGGCGCCGCAGTCGATGCCGGGCAGTTTTTTGAGGTACTCCTCCACCAGCATGAGCTTCTGCATCGCCGCAAAGCGGTCGGGATCCAGGCGGAAGGAGGTGGAAGGCTCGGGCGCCTTGTCCCAGCGGAAAAAGCTCTCGTCCAGGCCGTAACTTGCCATGGTCGCGGGCGGGAGTTTCATCTTCTCGGCGAGCTGGCGCATGCGGTTGCGCGCGATGAACGGGTTTTCGACGTTGAGAACGCCGCCCACGCACCCGCCGGGGCACATGTCGAGCTCGACGAAATCGACGCCGTCCAGCTTGCCGTCGCTCATCTCTTTGAGCACGCCGAGCACGTTGCGCACGCCCGAGCAGTGGATGTAGTTGCCCAGTCCGAGCGAGTTGCTCTCCCCGCCAGACGAGCCCCAACCGATGCCCGAATAGCCGCACTTGCCCAGCTTGCGCGGATTTTTGATCTTGTTCATCTTCTCCACGAGGCGGAAGTAGACGTCGCTCTGCGAGAGGACGCCGGATATGTATTTCTCGTTGGAGACCTCCTCTTTGTGCAGGGAGTACACCTTTGCGGGGCAGGGCGAAATGAAGAAGATGCCGATGTCGTCGGCGGGGATGCCCTTTTCCAGCGCCTGCTTTTTGGCGAGCTTCGCCGCGATCTTCGCGGGCGCATACACCGAGAGGAGGTGGTCTTTGAGCTCGTGAAATTTGAGCAGGATGATCTCGGCGACCGCGGGGCACGCCGAGCTGATGACGGGACGCGGGAGCTCGTCCGTCTGCATCAGCTTTTTGGTGCAGTCGGTGACGAGTTCCGCCGCAAGCCCCACCTCGAACACGTCGTCGAATCCGAGCGCAAGAAGCCCCTCGATGACGTAATTGGGGTCGTCGAGGTTGTTGAACTGCCCGAACAGCGAGGGCGAGGGAAGCGCGATCTTGTATTTGTAGCTGGACACGAGCTCGAAGCTGTCGTAGACGGGCCGTTTGGCTCCGCCCTTGCAGCTGCGCACGCATTCGCCGCAGTTGACGCACTTGTCGTATAGTATCTTTGCTTTGCCGTTCACGATGCGGATCGCCTCGGTCGGACACCTGCGCATGCAGGTGATGCAGCCGATGCACTTTTCGCTGTCGAGCACGACCGTCTTTAAAGTAGGCATAGTCTGTTTCCCCGGCAAAAAATGCCTTTTATTCAAAATTCACGCGCAGAAACACAGTCGTGCCGACGCCCACTTCGCTGTCTATTCTCATCTCGTCGCTGTATTTCTTCATGTTCGGAAGCCCCATCCCCGCGCCGAAGCCGAGACTGCGGATGTTCTCCGTCGCCGTCGAATAGCCCGCCTTCATCGCCAGATCGATGTCTGCGATGCCCGGGCCCCTGTCGCGCAGCCAGATGTCGATGCGGTCGGGGTAGATCTCCACCTCCGCCTTTCCGCCGTGTGCGTGGATGACCATGTTGATCTCGCCCTCGTACATCGCGATCGCGACCCGCCGCACGCTGACGGGCGAGACGCCCATCTGTTTGAGCGTGCGCTTGACGCTCTCGCTCGCGTTGCCCGCAGAGGCGAAGTTCTCGCCGTCCACCTCATATTCAAAACGGATACAGGGCATGATCAGCCACCCAATCCGTTCGTATACAGGATGCCGCAGGCGACGAACAGGCGCTTTTCGGTGCTCAGAAGCACGATCCCCTTTTCGCGCGCGAGCTCGATGACGGGCGCCTCGGGGCGCTTGCCGCGCACGAACACGATGCAGAGCATGTCCATCATCTCCGCCGTGCGCACGACCTGCGGGTTCAGAAGGCCCGTCAGAAGGACGGACTGGTCCTTGACATAGGCGAGCACGTCGCTCATCATGTCCGAACCGCAGGCGGTGTGGATGGCGGTGTCGAGGCGGTCTTCGCCGCACAGGATCTCCGCGTCCAGCAGTTTGACTACTTCTCTGATTGTCATACTTCGATCTCCGTATCTTAGTGTCTTAAGAGGATGGTTTGCCCGACGCGCGGGCGTGTGTCTATATGGTAACACACTTTGTCCGATTTTTCAATGCTTTCTCGAAATTTCCGCAAAAAGAGCGCTCAGACAAGCCCCGCCGCGACGGTGACGCCGAGCACGGCATAGCCCACGGCGACGCTCACGGCATACAGCACGGCGAGGATGGCGAGGGTACGCCGCCACTCGCGCACGTTCTTGAACAGGATGACGAAGCCCAGCCCCGCATTTGCGCAAAGCCCCGACATCATCCCGCCGAAGGACAGGGCGCCGAGCACATAGCTCTGCGTGATGAGCACGCTCGAGGCGCAGTTGGGGATGAGCCCGACAAGCCCCGCGAGAAGGGGCTGGAACCACAGCCCCGCGCGCAAAAACTCTTCGATCGCAGACTCTGCGTAATGCATCGCAAACCCGAACGCGAGGTTGACGATCAGGATGTAGGCGAAGATCTCCAGCGAATGCAGGAGCGGATGCACGAGATAGCGGCGCACCTTGCCGTGCTCCTCGTGGTCCTGCCCGCAGGCGGTGCCGTGGATCTGTTCGTGTTCTTCCAGCTCGCACAGCTTTTCGCCCCGCCGCAGCGCGTTGACGAGGTATCCCACCCCCACCGCCACGGCGAACTTGATCGCGATGACGGGCATGACGGCGAACGCCTTGCTCCCCTCCGAGAGAAGGATGATGAGCGCTTCGTCCGAAGTCGCGAGAAAGACGGCGAGCACCGTGCCCGTGCGGATCAGCCGCTTGTCGTACAGCTTTGCCGCCATCACCGAAAAGCCGCACTGCGGGATGATGCCCGTCGCCGCGCCGAGAAGGGGCGCGAGCCTGCCGCGCAGGACGTTCTGATTTTTTGTGATGTCGGTGCGGTGCTCCAGCACCTCTATGAGGACATAGAGCAAAAACAGAAAGGGGAAGATTTTCAGGCTGTCCAGCAACGCATCGAGAACGATCTCAAAGATCTCCATTTTTTTCTCCGTATTTTTTCAGATTCTAAAATTATAGCGCAAGCGGCGCAAAACCGCAAGCATTTTCCCGCCGCGCGCGGCGCCTCTCCCCTCTTCGTGAAAAAAATATACGTCCCCGCAAAGGGCGGGGACGAACGGTCATTTGTCCTGCGTCTGCTGCTGCGAAGCGCTCTTTTCCTGCCGCGCCGCCGCGCGCGCCTCTCGGCGCTGCGCCGCCTTCTCCTCTTTGGTGAGGACCTTGTTCCTGTCCAGCACCGCGCGCATCTCCTGCGGCGTGAAGGGCACGAAATCGGCGCACGCCTCGTTCTCGGGCGTGACCTCGTATCCCTCGTCGTGCGCGAGCACCGAAAGCTCCGTCTCTTCGTCGAAGAGGTGGATGTGACGCGCGTCCAGCGCGAGCTCGGCGATCTCGCCGCGCGCGATCTTGCTGCGCGGGTCCACGCGCGCGATCAGGTCCGCCGCCGCGCCGATCGCCGCGGGCGACTCCTCCTCGCCGAGGCGGCAGTTGAGCAGCGTCTCCGCGCCCAGCTTTTCCACCGTGTCCACATATGCGCGCACGATCGTGTCGGGCGAGGCATTCAGGAAGTTCTCTTCGTCGTGGATGTCCTCGGGGCGGATGCCCAAAACGACGGGCCTGCCCGTGTTCACATAGCTCTCCTCGTTGCGGATGCGCGCCTCCACCGACTTGGGCAGGCGGATGCGGCAGCCCTTGAACTCGACGTACACGCTCCCGCCCGCGCGCAGAAGCTGCGCGGGGAAGAAATTCATCTGCGGCGTGCCGATAAAGCCCGCTACGAAGCGGTTGGCGGGATAATCGTAGAGGTTCTGCGGCGTGTCCGCCTGCTGCAAAAAGCCCTCGCGCATCACGACGATGCGGGTGCCCATCGTCATCGCCTCGACCTGGTCGTGCGTGACGTAGAGGAAGGTGGTCGAAAGGCGTGCGTGAAGTTTGGAGATCTCCGTGCGCATCTGCGAGCGCAGTTTCGCGTCGAGGTTGGAGAGCGGCTCGTCGAGCAGGAACGCCTTCGGCTCACGCACGATCGCGCGGCCGAGCGCGACGCGCTGGCGCTGTCCCGCAGAGAGCGCCTTGGGCTTGCGGGAGAGGACGTCGGAGATGCCCAGGATCGCCGCTGCTTCCTTCACGCGCTCGTCGATGACGTCTTTCGGGACCTTGCGCAGTTTAAGCCCGAACGCCATGTTCTCATACACCGTCATATGCGGCGCGAGAGACTGGTTCTGGAACACCGTCGCGATGTCGCGGTCCTTGGTCATCACGTCGTTGACCAGCTTTCCATCGATGTACAGCTCCCCTTTCGTCACGTCCTCCAGCCCCGCGATCATGCGAAGAACGGTGGACTTTCCGCAGCCCGACGGCCCGACGATGACGACGAACTCCTTGTCCCCGACGTCGAGGCTGAAATCGTAGACGGCGGTCACGCCGGACGGATAGGTCTTTGTGAGGCCTTTCAGCGAAAGACTTGCCATATTCTTGAATACCTCCGTAAAAATGAGTTTGTTTTCGTATTTGCATTCTATTTTACTACAAAATTAAAAAAAAGGCAATGGGCAACACTGACAAAGAATGGTGCGGAATGTATCTTTTTTGCCCAAACGCCCATTTTTCCGCCGCAGGGCGGGCAAACAAAAAAACTTATGCGGCGGCGCTTGAATTTTTTTTTGCGTTCTGCTATAATGTCATTGCAAACAGATCTTTGTTTAAGGGAGAGCAAAAATGGATATAAACCGATACAGTCCGAAATACAAGATCCGCCAGACCAATCTTCTGCGGCTCGCAGACCTGACCGCCGAGGAGATCTTTGAAGTGCTCTACACCGCCAAGGTGCTCAAAAAGCGCTTCCGCGTCGGCGAGAGCACGCCCATCCTGCACGACAAGACGGTCGCTCTGCTCTTCGGGAACGTCTCCACCCGCACGCGCGTGTCCTTCGAGATGGGAATCCGACAGCTGGGCGGAGATTACCTCTTCCTGCCCAAACAGGAGACACAGCTCGCACGCGGCGAGAGCATCCGCGACACTGCGGTCATGCTCGGAAGATACGGCATCTCCGCGCTCGTGCTGCGCGCGTTCAACGACAAAGAGGTTTCCGAGTTCGCCTCTTACAGCGACATCCCCGTCATCAACGGCATTTCCGACGTCGCGCATCCCCTGCAGATCCTGTCCGACCTGTTCACCGTGTGGGAGAAAAAGGGAAGGCTGGACGGGCTCAAGCTCGCCTACATCGGCGACGGGAACAACGTCGCGAACTCCCTGATCATCGGCGGCTCCAAGGTCAACATGGACATCGCGATCGCGAGCCCGCACGGCTACAGCCCCGACAAGGAGGTGGTAGACCGCGCGATGCAGTACAGCGACGTGCTCATCACCGACGACATCGCCGAGGCGGTGCGCGGCGCCGACATCGTCTATACGGACGTGTTCATCTCGATGGGCGACGACGACGACGAGGAAAAGCGCGAAAAACTCGCGCGCTACCGCGTCACGCCCGAGGTCATGGCGCTCGCGAAGGAAGACGCCGTGTTCATGCACTGCATGCCCGCGCGGCGGGGCGAGGAAGTCTCCGAAGAGGTCATCGACGGAAAACAGTCCATCGTCTACGACCAGGCGGAAAACAGACTGCACATCAACAAGGCGGTGCTCGCACTGCTTCTCAAGTAGACCAAAGACACAACGGCGCGCGCATCCGCGCGCCGTTTTTTTGAAAAAAAGGAGGAACGCATGACGGATATCGTAAAAGCCTGCACGGACGACATCGCGCGGCTGGTGCGCATCGACAGCTCGCAGGCAGAGCCGCTGCCCGGAAAGCCTTTCGGCGAGGGCGCGGCAGAGGCGCTCGCGCGCTTTCTCGCTCTCGCGGAAAAATTCGGGTTCGAGACCAAAAATTACGACAACTACGCGGGCGAGGCGATCTTCGGCGAGGGCGAGGACCTCGGCGTGCTCTGCCACCTCGACGTAGTGCCCGCGGGCAAGGGCTGGACCTTCCCGCCCTTCGGCGGCGTCATCGACGGCGGAAAGCTGTACGGGCGCGGGACCATGGACGACAAGGGCCCCGCCGTCATCTGCCTGTACTGTCTCAAAGCGCTCAAAGAGGAGGGATTCCGCCCGAAAAGACGCATCCGACTGATCGTCGGGTGCAACGAGGAAAGCGGATGGGCGTGCATCGATCACCTCAAAAAATGCGCCGCGCTTCCGCGCGAGGGGTTCTCGCCCGACGCCGATTTTCCCGCGATCTATGCGGAAAAGGGCATTCTGCAATTTGAATGCGCCTTTCCCCTGCCCGACGCGCCCTTCTCCGCGCTTGCGGCGGGCGAACGCGCCAACATGGTGTGCGAGCGCGCCGAGGCGGTGCCCTGCCGCGCCGTCGCGTGCACCGAGGGAGTCACCGCCGAGGACGGAAAGCTCGTCGCGCGCGGAAAGAGCGCCCATGCCTCCACCCCCGACGAGGGCGTCAATGCGCTGGGGCTCTTGCTCGCCTGCTTCACGCAGGCGGACGCGCGCGTGGAGGAACTGTACGAAGTCCTCTTCCGCGACCGCGCAAAGCTGAAAGAGATCGCCGATTTTACGGGCAGTCTCACCTTTTCACCGAACGTCGCGCGGTACGAAGGAGGCATTCTGTACGTCACCGTCGACGTGCGCTGCCCCGCGACCGTGCCCTACGAAAAGATGTGCGCTTTGCCTGAGAAGCTGGGCGCGCCCTTCCGCCTCCTGCATTGCCAGCGGGCACTGTGCAACGACCCTTCTTCCTTCCTGCTCACCGCGCTCCGCCGCGTCTACGAACAGGAGACGGGCAAGGACGGCACCCCCCTCGCCATCGGCGGCGGCACCTATGCGCGCGCGCTGGAGAACGGCGCGGGGTTCGGGCCGCAGTTTCCTGACGAGCCTTCCACCATCCACCAAAAAGACGAGTACATCTCTCTCGAAAACATCGAAAAGCTGCTGCGCATCTACACCGCCGCGCTCCGCGCGCTCACCGCGCGGGACGCCGTGTAAAAGCGCGCCCTCTTTGACAATCGCTACCGCCGCGCCCCGCGCGGCGGATTTTTTTGCCAAAAATCGCGTGCCTCAGAAAAGAGCGGCGCGCAGAAACCGACCGCGCCCGCCGAAACCTTCTTTCGGGAATTCGTCATGCAGGAAACCGCCCTTCGGGGAGCACCGCGGGCGCAAAATGCAGAAAAGAGCGGCGCGCAGAAGCCGACCGCGCCCGCCGAGACCCTTGTTCGGGCTTGCGCCATGCGGGAAACCGCCCTTCGGGGAGCACCGCGGGCGCAAAATGCAGAAAAGAGCGGCGCGCAGAAGCCGACCGCGCCCGCCGAAACCCTTTTTCGAACATTCGTCATGCAGGAAACCGCCCTTCGGGGAGCACCGCGGGCGCAAAATGCAAAAAAGAGCGACGCACAGCCGCGCGCGAAAAGGCTATCCGCAGAAAAAGAATTCGAACATCCGAAAAACATGCGCGCCATACCTTCCGCGCGCGCTTTTTTCTCTTCCCGTTACCACATTCCGCCGCACCAAAAAGGTCACTTTTTTATTAGGACAAGAAAGGCGGCAACAGAAGTCGTGCGGTCATTTTTCGGCAAATTCCTCGACAAAACGCGCCTCCGTGCGGCGTAAGTATGAAAAAAATAAACTTTTACAAGATAAAATTTGCAAATGAAGAGCGAATTTAACGGACTTTTTCAGATTCTTGCCTTTTTCGGACTGCTGTGATATACTGTAAACGTATTGCAGACAGCCATACTTGCAACACGACAACCACGCATACGCGGCCCAACGATAAAAATAATACAGGAGGTCCATGGCAATGAAAAAGACGTTCAAAGGCAAAGTCTATGACACCGACGAGATGACCGTTGTCAAAAAGGTGACGTACGGCACGTTCGGCGATCCCACCGGCTACGAAGAGACTCTTTACGTCGCCGAAAACGGCACGTATTTCCTCTACAACTTCGGCGGAGAGCAGTCCCCCTATGCGTCCGAGAAGCTGGTCAACCTTTCCAAGGCGAAAGCAGCTGCTTGGGAAAAAGAGAACGCATAACTTTTGACAGGCAAAAAAGCCGTCGGACCTTTCGGTCCGACGGCTTTTTCTATTTTCTGCGCGCACACCGCAGGGAAAAGCAAAAGCAAGCCCGCGCGCCCGCGCATGATTTTTGCGCGAGCGCGCGGACGCATAGATTTGGGAGCAAGGTGATCGCGCAGACCGCAAGGCAATCGACAAAGAGCGGCACGACCGCAAGGCAATCGACCAAAGAGCGGCACAACTGCGCAGACCACAAGGCAACCGACCAAAGAGCGGCACGACCGCACAGAGCGAAAGGCAACCGACCAAAGAGCGGCACAACTGCGCAGACCGCAAGGCAATCGACCAAAGAGCGGCGCGACCGCGCAGACCGCAAGGCAATGGCACGACCGCGCAGACCGCGAGAGAAACACGCACGGCACGCGGCAAAAGCAACGAACAGCGGCGGGGCGCGCAGGGCATGCGCGCCCCGCCGCTGTTCAAATAAACATTTTCTTCTCCATGCGGCAAGAGGCCCCTCCCCTATTCGGATGCGGCATCGGAACGCAAAAGGGCGCGCCCTTCCGACGGAAGGGCGCGCCTGCGAAGATGAACTGCGGAACTTGTCCGCCTGTTTCTTTTGTGTCACTGCCGCATATTTTCTCTTTACGAAGAACGGGGACCGCCGCGCGTCAACTGCATTTGAGCACCGCGCGGAAGAACTTGTAACCGAGCATCATGAAACCGCCGCGCATGCGGAACGGCATCCAGTTGACGAGCGCGGGATACGACCTGTGGCGGAGATATCCGTACATCTTTTTGTCGCGCGCTTTCAGGTCCGCCCAGAGCGAGGCGAGCGCCGCCTTGCGCGCGGGGATGTTGTCCTTTCCGCCCGTGGTGAACATCATCGTCAGCGTCATTAAAACGCCGAGGCAATGGAACATGTATTTGCGAAGCCCGCGGGGGAGCCTTTCGAGCTCCTCGTAGGTGTACGAATCCAGCATCTCGCGCATGACGCGGATCTGCTGTTCGTAACGCTTGACGATGTTCGCCGCGCTCACGGACTGGTCTTCCCTGCCGATGAAATAGCGGTAAAGGTCGACGTCCATGTAATAGATGCTCTCCATGAACGGGAGCGGCTTATACGCAAAGAGGTTGTCCACATAGAAGGTATGCTCGGGCAGGACGGTACCGCTCGCGCGGAGCTTTTCCGTCTTGTACATCAGCGAATGCATCAACAGCACGGATGAGGTGTGGAAAGGTTTGACCTTGTCCCAGCCGCACAGCGTCTCCACGGGGAAATTCGCCTTGAAGTTTCGCACGAAGCGCGTGTTCGCATACACCTTTTCGTAGACAAAATTCGTGACGTAAAGGTCGGGAAGACAGCCCTTGTCCCTGTGTTCGCGCATGCGCGCGAGCAGTTTTGCAAGCGCCTCTTCGTCCAGCCAGTCGTCCGAATCCACCACTTTGTAATAGAGCCCTTCCGCAAGTTCGAGCCCCTTGTTGACCCCCGAGCCGTGCCCGCCGTTCTCCTTGTGAACGGCGCGCACCTGCGGATATTTCTGAGCATACTCGTCAGCGATGGCCGCAGTGTCGTCTTTGGAACCGTCGTTGACGATCACGATCTCTACGTCCTCCCCGCCCGTCAGCAACGTATCGAGGCAGTGCCGCATATACGCCGCCGAGTTATAGCAGGGAACAGCGAACGTGATGAGTTTCATCGATCAATCTACTCCTGTATAATTTTTTTGTCCGTAAAGAAAAGTCTGTGCAAAATTGAGAAGATTTACGCCTGCTGTGCCTTGCGTGCCGCGCGCGCTGCGAGGATCTGGCGGACGACCTCCTCCCCTTCGGGGACGATTTTGTCGCGCTCTGCGATCGCTTCGAGAGCTTCCGCGCGGAATTTCGCCGCCGCCTGGTTGAACTCGGCGGCCTCTTCCGTCTTGCCTGCGGCCTCCGCCTTGGCGGCATGAGACTTCATGCTCTGGTAGCCGATGATCTTGGACTCGGCAAGGGACTTGGCGGAAGCCATGCCCTTCTCTGCGTCGAACCTGCGCTTGTTCTCGTCCGCGATGGTGTAAGCGAGGAAAGCCTTGTCATACGCAGCCTGCGCCGACGCGATGCGGCCGGCATCGCCGCTTGCCTTCGCCTCTTCGAGCGCGCTCTTCGCAGCTTCCATTTTCTTGGTCTTGGAAGCGAGCATCTTGTTGACGTCGGGGAAGATCACGAGGAAGACGAAGAAGAAGATGATCATAGAGACGCCGCCGGTGATGAACGTCTTGACGAGGTTCGCGACCGCAGCGGGCCAGCCCCAATAGGACAGGAAGGGAGACACGATGCCCCACAGAGCGCTCGTGAAGATGGAAACACCCACCCAGCCGATGAAATACCACATCGCCTGGTACCAAGGATTGCCGTGCGAACGGAAGGTGATGTTCCTCTGCAGGGGGAAGTTGATGCACTGAGCCGTAAAGACGGCGATCTCAAACGCGATGAAGTTGCCGAGGCCGCTGCAAGGGTCGACGGCACCGCTCTCAAGATACTTGGTGGGTTCGTTGAAGATCGCATAAGTGAAGGTCTCGCCGCCGAGCTTGAAGTCGACCGCGGGCCAGACGAATTCGATCTCCGCAAGCCCTGCGAACGCGTAAGGGAGGAAGGTCATGACGAGGTACTGCCAGATCGTGACGCCCATACTGAACACAAAGAAGAAGAAGATCTTGTAAGCGAGATCCGCAAGCTTCTTGTGCTTCTCGGTGAAGCCGTACCAGCCTCCCAGCCACCAGCGCGCGATCTTCTGAAAGAACGCGACGAATGCATTTTCCGAAAGAGGCTTCGGCTGAAGCTTAGCCTCTTCTTCCATTGCGAGCTCTTTTTCCATGTTTGTTGGTCTCCTTTTCCTATAATTTTTTATTTATTCTCGACTTTCTTGTCGTCTTTTTTGCCGTTCTTGTCTTCCTTGGGCTTTTTCTCCTTGGAAAGGAACTGGCCGAGGCCTTTGAAGAGATGCCCGTTGAAGATCATCAGCATCGCCTCCATCTGACGACGGCTCATCCCGCCGAACTTCGCGATGCCGCGGATAGGCTGATGGTAGACGCCCATCATGATGGTATTCGCGAGCGTGCGGTTGCCCGTCTTCCACAGGAAGGCATGCGCGAAGCGGATGGCGCCCGAGAACGCCCTGCCGACCCAACGTCTGGAGAAGCGCAGATCGTCCACCGTGCAGTTCTCATGAATGACCATGCGGCGCTTCTTGTAGAACTTGTAGCCTGCGGGAGGGATAGGTCTGCCGAGCAGAGCGGTGAACTCTTCGGGGCCGACGTCCTCCGCCTTGCCGCTGTAATAGGAAGGAAGCTGTGCGGGATCGTAAGGATATTCCTTGGTCGTGCCCTCTTTCGCGATCTCGCCCTGCAGGCGGATGTCCTCGCAGGAGGCGCCGATCATGACCTGATAGGTGCCCTCTTCCACTTCCCACTTGTTCGTCTTGACGTTGAAATAGCGGAAGGTGCGCTTGTCGAACGGGATCTCGACCTTTTTGCTCTCGCCCGCATGCAGGAACACCTTTGCAAAGCCCTTGAGCTCGCGGGCGGGACGGAACACCTTCGCATCCGCCTTGCCGATGTACAGCTGCGCGACCTCTGCGCCGTCCTTTTCGCCGATGTTCTGAATGGTGAAGGAAACGCCATTCTCATCCACTTTGAGATCGGAGTACTTGAACGCCGTATAGGAAAGGCCGTAGCCGAACGGATAACGGACGGGAACGCCCGCGGTCGTGTAATAGCGATAGCCGACGTACATGCCCTCGCGGTATTCGACGGTGCACGCCTTGCCGGGGAAACGGGAAGCCGAAGAGCAGTCTTCATACTTGAAAGGATAGCTCTCCGCGAGCTTGCCGGACGGGTTGACCGCGCCCGTGAGCACGTCGAGCATCGCGCGCGCGCCCGCCTGGCCGTACAGATAGCCGTGCACGATCGCGTCTGCGTGTTCGACGGTATCCAGCTCGACCGCGCTGCCGCAGGAGAGGACGACGACGACCTTCTTCTTGAGGCGCAGGATGCTCCCGAGCACTTTGAGCTGGTTTGCGGGGATCTTCATGTCGCGGCGGTCGATGCCCTCCGCTTCGCTGACCTCGTCCAGTCCCGTGAAGAAGAGGACGGTGTCCGCCTTGGTCGCGAGACGCACCGCCTCGTTTTCCAATTTATTTTTGATCTTGCCGTAGCGGTCATAGCCCTGCGCAAAGCCGATATATTTGAGGCTGTACTCGGGCAGACACTCCAGAATGTTGTCCAGTTTGGTGGGATTGACGACCGAGCTGCCCGCGCCCTGATAACGGGGGGTCTGCGCGAAGTCGCCGATGACGCAGATCTTCTCCTCGCTGCCGAGCGGGAGAGCCGCGTGTTCGTTTTTGAGAAGGACGATGCTCTCCGCCGCGCACTGCTGCGCAAACAGGTGATGTTCGTCCTCGTTGAACTGACGAGGCGCCGCCTTGACGGCCTTGTCGGTATTGAAGATCAGATCGAGCAGACGGTCGAGACATTCGTCGACCAGCGCTTCGTCCAGCCTGCCCTCCTTGACCGCCTTGATGATGTCCTCGTTGCCGTATTTGCAGCAGGGCATTTCCAGCTCGTTGCCCGCGACTACGCCTTCGACGCGGTCGTTACAGCCCGCCCAGTCGGTGACCACGACGCCTTCATACTTCCACTCGCCGCGGAGGATGTCGCGCATCAGGTGCATATTCTCGTTGGTATGCGTGCCGTTGAGCTTGTTGTAGGAGGACATGATCGTGCAGGGCTTGCCCTCGTCGATCGCGATCTCGAAGCCGGTCAGGTAGATCTCGCGCATCGTGCGTTCGTCGATGACCGAATCGATGACCATGCGGCGCGCCTCCTGGTTGTTCGCCGCAAAGTGTTTGAGGCAGGCAGAGACACCGTTTTTCTGGATGCCGCGCACATACGCGCCCGCCATTTTGCCCGCGAGCAGCGGATCCTCCGAGAAATACTCGAAGTTGCGCCCGCACAGGGGGTTTCTCTTGATGTTCATGCCGGGGCCGAGCAGGACGTTGACGCTCTGCGCCGCCGCCTCTTCGCCGAGGTATTCGCCGAGTTTTTCGCCCAGCGCCTCGTTCCAGCTGTTCGCCATCGTCGCGGCCGTCGGGTAGCACGTCGCGGGGACGGAGGCGTTCAGGCCGAGGTGGTCGGACGCCGCCGCCTGCTTGCGCAGGCCGTGAGGGCCGTCCGAGAGGAATGCCGAGGGAATGCCGTACTGTTCATATTCCGTCGTCGACCAGAAATCGCGGCCGGACATGAGCGCGGCTTTTTCCTCGATGCTCATCTTCTTGATAATTTCCGCATACTTCATCTTCACTCAATCTCCGTTAGGGCACACTTTTCAGCATGCCATTTTTATTATTTTTATGATAACATATTTTTTGCAAAAAGGAAAGGGTTCGGCACATTTTGCTCATTTTTCATCGTAAAATGCACTTTTGCCTCTTCTTTTGCCCGATCCCGTCCTCTGCCGCCGCCTAAACGACGATGCGCACGCGGCTGCCGCCCGATTTTTCCTTCGTCACGAGCACCTGTCTGTCGATCCGCTCTTTGAGTTCGGAGACGTGGGAAATGATCCCCACGAGCCTGTCTCCTTCCGTCAGGCCCGAGAGCGCCGCCAGCGCCTGCGAGAGCGAATCTTCGTCCAGCGAGCCGAAGCCCTCGTCCACGAACATGGAATCGAGGCGGATGCCGCCCGCCGACGACTGGATCTCCTCCGACAGCCCCAGCGCGAGCGAGAGGGATGCCTTGAAGGACTCCCCGCCCGAGAGCGTCTTGACGCTCCGCCGCGAGCCGTTGTAGTGATCGATGACGTCCAGCTCCAGTCCGCTCTGACTGCGGTTGTTCTCCGCGCATTCGCGGCGGACCAGTTCGTACTGCCCGTCCGTCATCACCATGAGCCGCGTGTTCGCGCGCACGATGATGCGGTCGAAGTAAGTCATCTGCACATATGTCTCCAACATCACTTTTTCCCTGCCCGAGACCGTCCCGTTCGCCGTAGCGCTCAGGGCGGAGAGCATGGAAAGCCGCGCCTCCGACTTTGCGCAGAGCTCCGCTACGGCGCGGATGTTCTCCGCCGTCTCGCGGTTGACGCTCAGCCGCGTCGCGATCTCCTGCTGCGCGGTGCGCAGGTTTCGCGCCTCCGTCTCCGCACTCTCTCTCGCCGCGCGCGCCTGCGCATAATCGGCCGAGGGAAGTTTGTCCAGCTGCGCCTGCAGCTGTTCGCATGCCCCGCTCAGTTTCCCGACGCGGATGCCGCATTCCTTTTCGTCCGCCTGCGCCGCTTCCAGCGCCGCACGCAGAGCCGCGAGCGCCTTCTCCGCTTCCGCGAGCTCCCTGTCCGCCGCCGCGCGCGTGGGAAAGGGAAGTTTTCCCTCCGCCGCGCGAAGGCGCACCCGCGCGCCTTCCAGCGCGCTCGCCGCCGAAGCCTCCGACTCCCGCGCCTTGGAGAGCGCTTCCGCCGCCGCCTCTTTCGCTTGCTCCGCCGCAGTGAGATCGTCCGAGAGCTTTTCCCTGCGCTTTGCGCGCGTGCGCTCCGCCGCGATCGCATTTGCGAGAGAACCGAGCTTCCCGTTCGCCTCTTCGAGCGCCTTGGGGAGCGCTTCGTGCAGCTCGCCCGCAGGCACGTCGGGCAACAGCTCCGCCGCCTGCCGCAGTACGGCCTCACGCCCGGCGTTCGCTCTTGCCTGCGCCTGCGCGCACGCTTCGCTTTCCGCCGCGCGGCGCTCCTCCGCCGCGTTTGCCGCGAGACGGGCGCGTTCCAGCTCCGCCTGCGAAGGCGCCTGTGCGGACAGCCCCGCGGGGGCGGGATGATGCACCGAGCCGCAGACGGGACAGGGCCTGCCCTCTTCCAGCGACTGCGCGAGGATGCCTGCCTGCGCGTCGAGATAGGCGTCGTTTGCGCTCTCGAACTTCGCGCGAAGCGTCGCCGCCTCCGCAGACGCCGCCTTGTAGCGCTCCTGCAGAGCTCTCGCCTTCTTCCCCGCCGCGGCGTAATCCGCGCACAGACCGTAAAGCCCCTCCAGCTTGTCCGCGGATCGCTTTACGAGCTCGTATTCGCCCTCCAGCTTTGCCGCGCGAACTTCCGCGTCGGACAGCGCCTGCGTCTCCGCGCGCAGCTGTTCCGCGCGGATGCGGGCGTTTTCCTCCCGCCGCGCGCTCTCCTTTACCTTTTCCCTGCACCCGTCCAGCGAGACCGCCGCCGCGCGCTCGTCGCGCGCCGCCTGCTCCGCCTCGTCGAACATCGCCGACAGCCCTTTCAGCCGCGCGGCCTTTTCGCCAAGTTCCTCCCTCTCTTTTGCCCGCTCCCTCTCGCGGCGCAGACGGTCTGCCGCCTCTTCCAGCATACGCCGGTTTTCGTCCAGCTCCCGCCGCGTCTTTTCGAGTTCGCGACATACGCTTTCGCGTTCAAAAGCCTGTTTTTCCCGCCGTGCGAGTTCCGCCGCCACCGCATCCGCCTGCGCAGAGCGCGTCTGCGCCGCGGCATATGCCTCCGCGTCCTCCCGCACCAGCCCGTCGAGAAGCCCGAAGAGCTCCTCCGTCGCCACTCCCCCTTCGCGCGCTCGCCCGAGCGCCTCCGCGCGCACGTCCTCCGCCGCGATGCGGACGGATGCGACGTACTGCCGCAGACTGTTGCGATGCGCCTGCACCTCCGCCGAGAGTGCCGCCGTCTCCGCGCGCAGTTTTTCCTGAAGCCGCGCGAAATTGTCCGTCTTGAAGATCTGGCGGAAGATCGCCTTCCGCTCTTCCGTGGGTGCGAGCAGGAGTTTGAGAAAATCCCCCTGCGCGATCATCGCGATCTGCGAAAACTGCGTCCTGTCCACGCCCATGATCGCGCGCACCGCCGCCGTGACGTCGCGCGTCTTCGTCACCACCCGCCCGTCGGGGAAGACGAGCTCCGCGTCCGCACGTTGCAGGACGGTGCCCCCGCCGCGCCGCGCGGGGCGCTCGTACTCGGGGTTGCGGCGGACGACGTACACCTTGCCGCCGTACCCGAACGTCAGACGCACGTAAGTCTCCGCCTCGGGGGAAGCGTACTTTGAGCGGAGCATGGACGGCTCGCGGTTGGCGCCGCTCGCCTCGCCGTAGAGCGCGAAGGTGATCGCGTCGAAAATGGTGGTCTTTCCCGCGCCCGTGTCGCCCGTGATCAGATACAAGCCGCTCCTGCCGAGCGCCTGCATGTCCAGCACCGCCTCGCCCGCATACGGGCCGAAGGCGGAGAGTTCCAGTCGGAGAGGTCTCATTCGCTTTCCTCCCAGATCTGCCCGATCAGCCGAACGAGGACCTCCGTCTGTTCAGCAGAGAGCGGCGCGCCGTTCTGCTTTTCGTACAGTTCGGAAAAGAGGGTGAGCGGCGTCTTGCGCTCGACAGACGTGTCCGCGGTGAGCTGTGCCGCGCCGCGCGTGCGCGCGTTGTCGTAATCGAGCTTCATGAGGTTGGGGTAGACGGCGCGGAGTTTCCCAAGCGCGTCGGGAACGTCGTTCTCGTCCGTCAGCGTCACATGGAGGTAGTCCTGCGTGTTCGTGCCCGCGTAATTCTCCCGCGCGGTCACCTGCATGTAGCTGCCCCGCACCTCGCGCAGATCGCGCAGCGGGACGAGCGGAAGGGTGCGCACGTTCAGGTCCCCTTTTTTCCCGAGCTCGACGCAGGTCACCGATTTTTGCTGCCCCGCCTCCGAAAAGGAGTATTTGAGCGGCGTGCCGCAATAGCGGATGCGTTCGCCCGCGTTCTGCGGCTTGTGGATGTGCCCGAGCGCGACGTAGTCGAAGGCCGAAAACACGGATGCGTCCACGTTGTCGCTCCCGCCGACGGAGAGCTCCTCCGATTCGCTCCGCTCCGCGCCCGTCACGAACTGATGCGTGAGCAGGACGTTGCGCTTTGACGGGTCGACGTCCATCGCGCCGATCGCCGCGCGGACCGCGTCGGTATAGCTGACGATCTCCTCATCCGCGAAAAAGCGGCGGACCGTGGCGGGTTTGACGAAGGGAAGCATGTAGACGCGCACTTCGCCCCATTCGTCTTGCAGGGAAACGGGCGAGACCTCACCCGTATAGACGGGCGACATATGGATGCCGCTCGCGTCCATCAGCCTGCCGCCGAACGCGATGCGCTCGGGGGAATCGTGGTTTCCGCTGATGACGAAGACGTGTCCCGTGCGCGCCGACAGCCGCACGAGAAAATCGTCGAACAGCTGCACCGCCTCCGCAGACGGAACGGACTTGTCGTACACGTCCCCCGCGATGAACACGGCGTCCGGCTTCTCCTCTTCCGCGAGGGAGAGGATGCGCGCCAGTATGTACTGCTGGTCCTCGATCATGGAAAATTCGTTGACCCGTTTGCCCAGATGCAGGTCGGACAGATGAAAAAATCGCATAATGCTCCCCGCAGGCCCGCCTGCCGACGTTTACCGCCTTTTGCCGCCTTTTGCCGCCATTCGCCGCCATATCCCGACGTTTGCCGTCGGTTGCCATTGTTTGCCGCGCGGGACGCGCTTTGCGCGCACCGCTGCGACCATTGGTTTCATTATATCATACTATCTGAAAAATTTCTACCCCTAATCAAAAAAAATAAGCCCCTTCCGCGCTTTTTTTTGACGAAAAGAGGCGCGTCCGCGCGGCAAATGCCGCGCGGACGCGCCGAAAAAGAAGCTATGCTTCCTTATTTTGTCATTGTTTTTCTTTTTTCTCCCGGACTTTTGCGAAACGGTCACCCTTTTGCGCGCCGAACCATCCCCTTCAAGCGGCGCAAGGGAGAAAGCAGCGCCGAGACAAGGCGATAGAGCGCGAGCCCGCTTATCTCCTCCGTCCAGGCTTCGGCGCGCACGCGCGCCGCGTCCATCGCCTCCGCAAAGTCCTCCCCCGCCGCGCCCTCGATCAGCGCAAGGCGCTCGCGCGCGATCGGGTTGTCGCCCGCGACGGCGGCACCGCGCGCCGAGAGTTCGTCACACAGCGCCGCTCTGTTTGTGCATAGCGGCGAAGAGAGCCGCTCTATCGCCATTCGGAAAAACTGCGGACAGGGCGCCTCTCTGCGTTTTTTCAGCTTGCGGAGGATCGCATACGACTTCCCCTGCAAAAGTTCGTCCTGCCTGCGCAACGCGGCATCCAGCCTGCGGAAGGCGCGCACGACGGGTTCGCCCGCCGCAAAAGCCGCCGCGTCGTCCAGAAGGGACATCAGCTCGCGCTCGCCGCGGCGGGTCTCGCTCAGCGCCAGTTCGCCGCTCGCCGCGTGTTCGCGCATCTCCTGCGAGAAGCGGGAGAGAAAAGCGGGGCGCAGGGCGGGGTCCAGCCGCCTGTACGCAAACAGATAATGGGAGATCTTCGCGCCGATATACGCCGCCTGAAGCACCGTCTTTTTGTCGGGGTGCGCGGCGAGAAAATCGGCGATGTATGCGAATTCGTCACAGATGCAATAGAGCTTGGAGCGGTCGTTGACCGAGCTGTCCGGATTGTCCTGCCGATAGCAATAGAACGCCTCGCGGACGAGCACCTCGCGGTCGGCGCATGCCTGCGTCTGGAACCAGAAGCCCGTGTCCTGATAGGACGCGCCCGGAGTCTCGTTGTGGCGGATGGCGTTCCCGCGCAGGAATGCCGAGCGATAGATCCCGTTCCATGTGTTGATCGGAAAGGTGAACGCGCGGAGTTCTTTGCGCGGACAGAACACTTTTCCGTAGTATTTTTCGCTCGTGAGACGGCGAAGGAGCGGCTCGCTCCCCTCGCGCACCTCGTAAAAATCCGAGCGGACGATGTCCGCATCCGCGCGCTTCGCCGCGCGGTACAGCCGCGCAAACATCTTGGGGAGGACGTAGTCGTCGCTCTCGACGATGCCGATGTATTCGCCGCGCGCGAGGTCGATGCCGAGGTTGACCGCGTTGCCGTAGCCCGCGTTTTCCTTGTCGGCGATGCGCACCCGCCCGTCCCGTTCGCGGAAAGCGCGGAGAACAGCGAGGCTCCCGTCCGTCGACCCGTCGTTGACGCAGATCACCTCGATGTCGCGCAGCGTCTGGGCAAGAAGGCTCTCCAGGCACTGCGGCAGGTATTTTTCCACGTTGTACACGGGCACGACCACGCTCACGCGCGGACGCGCCCCCTCGTCGAAGCCGATCAGCTCCCGTACACGCGCGCGCTCGCGCGTGCGCGCCCTTCTCTCTTCACCGCCCACCGAAAACTCATTCATCCCGTTTCCTCCGCAGGCGCCGCGCCTGCGCCGCCGCACATATGTCTGTTTCCGCACATCCGCCGCATTTTCGCGGCAGATGCGCCCGCGCACATATGTGCGCTCACTTCTCAAGCGTAAAGGACAAAAAGTCAGGCCGTCCCTTGCCGCGGAACACGAAGCGAAGAGAGGTCACGCCCGCTTTGCCCGAATACTCCGCGCCGAAAGTGCCCTCACCGCGCACGTCCGCGGGGATCTTTGCCGCAAGCCCCTCTTTGTCGTACACCTCGACGATGCCGCGCGCGCGGCCGCGCAGGGTGACACAGACGCGCCGTACCCCCTCGATGTCGAAATAGCGGAACACCGCCGTCGCGCCGTCGCAGAAATTCGCGATGTACTGGTCGTCGCGCTCCTCGCGGTCGCCGCCCGTCTGCGTAAAATAAGGATGTGCACCGCGCGGGCGTTTGATGACTCCGTAAAAATAAGTGCCCTTGCGCGAATACAGATGGCAGGCGATGCGCGCGGGATATTCCCCTTCTCCGCGCAGCGGCCCGCCGTTGAGCCCGCAGGAGGTCAGCTCCGCCTGGAAAAACTTTCCGTCCTCGAAGCGGATATGCTCCGCGCACGCCTGCCGCGAAAACTGGTGGCGGTTGGTCTGGCGGTGGTAAAAGACGTAATATTCCCCGCCGATCCCGACGAGACTCCCGTGCGTGTTGCCCGTGTAGTTGACGGCGTCTTCGCGCTTGCGCCCCTCCGTGCCGATGTCGCCGTTGGAGACGAGCGTCCCGCCGTATTCGAAGCCCGAGAGCGGAGAGTCGGACACGGCATAGCACAGTTCGTGCCCCTCGAAGGCGCTGTAGATGAAGTAGTATTTTCCGCCGAATTTGCGCATGGAGGACGCCTCGAAGAACTCATGTCCCTCATAGGGCGTGCCCTTGCCCTCGGCGCGGCCCTTGACGCCGATGTACACGGGGCCGCTGCGCACGGTCAGCATGTCCTCTTCCAGCTCGAAGCCCATCGGCCCGTGTGCCGAGGGCTTGTGTCCGCCGAGCAGAAAAGAGGGATAGTTGACGGGCCCGAAGCCCGTATAGAGATAGAATTTTCCGTCGTCGTCCGCAAAGACGCCGGGGTCGAACTGCAGCGGCTCCCCTTTCTTGCCGAGAAGGGTGCCGTCCGCATAGCGGACGTGACCGAGAAAGCTGTATTTGCCCGCGGGCTCGTTGCAAACCGCGACGGAGATCAGCCCGAGATAGCCGATGAAATAGTACAGATAATACCGCCCGTCCGCGCCGCGGCAGACGTCGGGCGCGTACATCGCGCTGAGCATGCCGCTCTTTCCGTTCGGGTCCTGCCTGCGCTCGAAGATGACCCCCTCGTACCGCCAGTCGGCAAGGTCGGAGACGGGCGCGCTCCAGCACACATAGTCGTTCAGACAGAAGGAGACACCGTTGAATTTATCGTGCGAACCGTAGACGTACACGCGGTCGCCGAAGACGTGCGGCTCGCCGTCGGGGATGTATTCATAGCCCGGGAGATAGGGGTTGAATGCCTGTTTTTTCTGCATGGTGAGATTCCTCCTTACCCGTCTATTTTACACCTTGTCCGAACAAAAATCAACAGGGAAAACGGACTTTCTTATGTACTTTTGTTCTTTGAATGCACTTTCGGAGAGCCCGCGCCCCGTCCTGCACGAAAAAAACGCGCCTGTGCAAAACCGTCTGCACGGGCGCATATTCGGACCGCCGCAAACAGAAAAGAGGGCGCGCCGCGCGCATGCCGCCTTTGCAAAGAGGCAGGAAGATGTCCAGGTTGAAGAGATACCCCTGCTGACCCATGCGGAGGGTGCCGCCGTACTTCTCGACGATGTAGCGGATGCTCTTCACGCCGAAGCCGTGGTAGCGGTTGTCCTGTTTGACCGTCTGCGGCATTCCGTCCCTGAATACGACCGTCTCCCCGCAGTAATTTTCAAAATGAACGGAGAAGAAACTGCGCTTGACGCCGGCATTGAGGCGGATGATCCGCCGCTCGGCGTCGTCCGTGCGCAAAACGCTTTCGATCGCGTTGTCCGGCGCGTTCCCGAACAGCGACGCGATGTCCACGGGGTCCATAAAATCCGGCTGTTCCCCGTCTATCATATAAGTAAATAAATAAAGCGTATCTTGTGCCGCTCACACAGCAGGCTCTTTTCGGTGTGGATGACGACGTCATGCATGAGTATCTCGATATAGCAGATATCCGAAAAGGCGACGCGCCGCATCGAACCCGCCGTGCTCACCCAGATGGAGTCGTTGGCGCGGCGCTCGTGCGCGCGCACGATCTTGTCCATCTCCATCGAAAAGTCAAAATAGGAAACGGGCTTGACGAGAAAGTCCGTCGCGCCCACCTTATAGCCGCGGATGGCGAGCTGCGCCATGTTCGTGACGAAGATCAGGCAGACGCTCTCGTCCACCCTGCGCAGCCGCTCCGCCGCCTTCATGCCGTCCAACAGGGGCATGAGGATATCCATGAAGATCCCGTCCGGCCCCCGCGCGGTACTGCGACAGAAAATCCGGGCCGTTTTCGTATACGAATGCCCGGCAGTTTATCCCCTTTTCCGCAGAATATCGCTCGACGTAACAGCGCAAAAGCTCCGCCTGCTCTGTTTCGTTTTCCACGATCGCGATCTTGATCATCTCTACCTCTTCCGTAATTTATTTCTCTCCTCCCATTTTACTTTAACACAAAAGCAGGAGTTTTACAACGGGGTTTGACGAATCCTGTCTCTTTTTTGACTTACTCTGTCTCATTGTCCGCAAAACGGGCGCGCAGAAATGCGAGTTCGTCCTCCCGCACCTGCCGCGCGAGCGGCGCGCGCACGTCCAGGTGAAAGACGTGCCCCGTCTTTTTGTCGCCGTATTCGCGAAACACGTGCTTTGCGCCCTTTTCGGAAAGCAGGGCGGAAAAGCGGATGCCCTCCTCGCGCAGAAAATCCCCCGGCGCAGTCATCACGAACGCGGGCGGGAAAGCGGCGCTAAGATAGCGCAGAAAGCCGATCTCACCCCTCTTTTCGGCGGGCACGTAATCGCGAAGCATCCCCCCGCCCATGACGCCGCGCAGCGCGTTCAGATCGTACACGCCGCAATTGAGGACGGCGGCGCACGCCTTCGCCTCGGGAAAGGCGATGCCAAGCTCCGCGGCGTATTCGGGACAGCCGCGCGCGATCAGATACTGCACGATGAGGTTGGCGCCCGCCGAGTCGCCGATCATGCCGAACGCGCGCGCGGCGGGGAACTTTTCGGACAGCGCGGCACACACGCCCGCCGCGACGTCGCGCACCTGCGTCGGGAAGCGGAAGGCAGGCGCGAGGCGATAATTGACGCTGACGACGCAAACCCCGCCGCGCGCGAGCGCCCTGCAATAATGGCGGTACTGCGCCGTTCCGCCGTAGACGAATCCGCCGCCGTGCACATTGACGAGCACGGGCGCCTCGGCGCGCCCTGCGGGACGGTAGACGTCGTACGTCTGTTCGGCGTGCGCGCCGTATGCGTTCCCCTCCTCGTCCGTCACTTCGGGAAGGGGCAAAAGCCCCGCGTCCCTCTTTGCGTCCGAGCGCCTGCAAAATGCGGAAAATACCTTCCCCGTCAAAGACACGGCGCCACCTCCTTTCCTCTTTTTCTGTCATTATAACATGCCTTGCGCGGCATTTCATCCGATTTTAAAAAAATTCCCCGATTTTTCACCGAGCAGTCGCAAAAACGCCCGCGAAGATCTGTCTGCGCGGGCGGACGGCGGATAAAGAGCGCCCCGCCGTGACGGCGGGGCGCGGAAAAGTTCCGACTGCGGAAACAGCCGAAAAGGACGGTTTCTCTATTTTGTCTCCCTGCCGTCGGATACTGTTTTTCTCTCGGAAATCACGATAATCAGCGCGGGGCGATCGCCCCGCGCCTGTCTTTTGTTGGTTTTATGCCTCGTCGGCCGCCTTGGACTGCGCCGCGAGCCACTGCCAGATGGTCGCGTCTTTGCCGTCGATCTTGACCGTCAGCTTGCTGTCGACGTCCAGATCCGCGATGGTGAATGCCGCGCCGTCCGCGCCTTCCGTCGCCTGCACGTACTTGCAGTCGTCGCGCAGCGTGTAGATCCACGACCAGTGCCCGTCATAGGTCACGCCGTCCACGGTGACCTTATCGAACAGGCTGTACCAGACGTTCTTTGCGCCCGCTTTGAGCAGTTCGGTGTAGACGTAGTTGGCGTTGATGTTGAGGAAGTCCCCTCTCGTGCCCCAGCCCTGTCCCGCTTCGGTGACGGGGATGGTGCCGTCCGCCTTCGCCTGAGTGATCCACATCGGGATGTCCTTGATCGACTCGATCATCTCGTCGGTGATGTACTTCGTGTCATAGGGAGCGGACACGGGATAAGCCGCCGCGAAGTATTCGCCGTGCTTGAAGAGCAGGTCGAAGGTCATCCAGCCGCCGTTGGAGCAGCCGCCGAGATAGATGCGGTCCATGTCGATGTCGCCGTTCTCGGTCACATAGGTCGTGATCAGTTTGTAGAGAGACTCGGTGTAGACGCTCGCCTCGGGCGAGGACGCCTGCTTGCCGTCGCCGATGTCCATCCAATAAGTGGGCGTCTGCGGCGCGAGCACGTATGCGCCCGCCGCGCCGTCCGTCTTGAAGAAGGTCTGAATGTGATCGCCGGAGAGCTGCGTGACCTGGTTGCCGAGGATGGCAACGGAGGGATCGGTGCCGCCTTCGCCGCCGCCGTGCAGCCAGATGATGAGCGCGTTCTTGACGCCGTCCTTCTCGAGCGCCGCGGGTTCATACGCGCCGTAGGTCAGCTCGACGGTGCGCGCCTCTTCGTTCCAGGTGATCTCATCGGAGAACTTGCCGTCCGTGCGCCAGTCCGCCATGCAGGGGACGAGCGTATCCCCGTACGCGACGTTTGCATACTTTGTGTACTCTTCGCCGCCGATCACCAGGCCTTTGGCGACGGTCAGCGTGTATTTGGACATGTCGTTCCAGACGTTGTGCGAATTGCTCTGCTGATAGGTGAAGGGAGAAAGGTTGTTGTTGAACGACCACATCCCGTAGCTCACTTCGTATTCGACGGCGGCGTACAGGGAGGTCGCGTCCTCCGTTTCGTTGCCGTTCTTGTCGCACAGATAGACGGTCTGGTTATTCCCGCCGACGGTCGCCGTGCCGTTTTTGAGCGTAAAGCTGTTTGCTTTGAGGCTGTCCGCGCTGACGGGATCGTCAAATTTCACGATCACTTTCTCGATCGCGGGGCCGCCTTCATAGCCGCCGACCACGATGTCGTAGGAGATGTCGCCGTCATAGGTCACGTCCGCGGGAGCAGGCGCAGTGCCGCCGCCGACACCCGTCTGCGAGATGACGATCGAATCGGTCATGACGTCCATGCAGTCGAGGTTGGGAACGGTGGTCGCCTGCACCGTGATGACGACGGTGTTGAGCCCCGCGACGAGGTCGCACTGGCCCAGCGACAGCGGGTCGAAGTACTTGTTCCACGTCATCGGCTCCTCGGCGCCCGCGCCGCGGAGCGTCGCCGGCTCGAACACAATGTCCGCGCCGTTGAGCGCAACGGTGATGTCCGAAGTCGTGACCACCTGGTCCTCCACCCAAATGAGGAAGCCTTCCGTGAAGTCCATCTTCGTGTTGTTGCTGGACATCAGGAACTTGATCTCCGCCTTGCCCGCCTTGTCGGCATAGAACTTGAAGGTCACCGTGTTGCCCACGACGCCCAGATAGCCGACGGATTTGTTGCCGCTCGCCGCAGCGATGTTTTCCTCGACAAAGCTCGTCTTCGTGCCGTCGTTGCCGGAGATCTCACCCTCGACGAGCGCATTCTCCGCCTCGATACGGTAGCCGCCGGAGATCGCCGCCACGGCCATGCCCGTATCTCCCATGTACTGCGCGTAAAGCGTGACGTCCGCGCTGACGGTGTAGGTCGAAAGATCTACCTTGTCGCCGCCCGTCTTGGCGGTGAACCAGCCGCCGAAGGGGCTGCCCTCCATCGAAGCTGTGGGAGCGTTTTCGATCTTGCCGCCCTCCTTGACCTTTACTGTCGCGTTGCCCTCGAGCGTGCCGCCGTTCGCGTCAAACGTGACGGTGTATTCCTTGATCTGCACGGAATAATGTGCATACAGCGTGACGTCCGCGCTGACGGTGTAGGTCGAGAGATCTACCTTGTCGCCGCCCGTCTTGGCGGTGAACCAGCCGTCAAAGGTGCTGCCTGCCATAGAAGCGGTGGGAGCGCCCGCGATCTTGCCGCCCTCTTCGACCTTTACGGTCGCGTTGCCGGCAAGCGTGCCGCCGTTCGCGTCGAACGTGACGGTGTACTCCTTGGGCTGCGGCGTCTCCTCTTCCTTGTACTGCGCGTACAGCGTGACGTCGGCGTTCACGACGTAGGTCGATAGATCAATCGCCGTGCCGTCCGTCTTTGCCGTAAACCAGCCCTCGAAGGTGAAGCCCTCTTTTGCCGCGGTGGGCGCGTTCGTGATCTTTCCGCCCTCCTTGACCTTTACTGTCGCGTTGCCCTCGAGCGTGCCGCCGTTCGCGTCGAACGTGACGGTGTAAGTGACGGGGTCCTTGGGCTCATCGGGCGCGCAGGCGACAAATATTCCGCAGAACATCGCCATCGCGACGAGAAGAGCCAGAATCGATACGATCCTTCTTTTCATCTTTCCCTCCTGATATTTTCCGGGCAGGGCGATCCGCCCCTCCCTTTTATTCCATAATAAAGCCGCCCGATGGGGAAGTCAATACGGGCGACCCCGACGGCAACAAAAAAGGCACACATTACATCGGAGGCGGGAGGAAAAAGCGGAATCTCGCCTGCTTTCGCGCGGGCGAAACGGAAAAAGCGGGCGAGAGAAACTCTCCGCCCGCTCTTTTCCGATCATTTGTTTTCCGTCATCTTTTCTTTTTTGGTTTATAGTTTTCGGGGTGTCTCTTCGCGTCGATCCCGCGCAGCACCAAAAGCGTCACACACGCGGCGACGAACACATAGACGATCACGTTTGCCGTCACGAGCAGGATGCGCCAGGGCGCCATCGTGTAGCTGACGATGGTGCCGGGCACGAGCCCGTTCATCGCGCCGGAATTCACCGTCGCATACAGCAGATGCCTGCTCGCCTCCCGCAGAGAACGCACCGCCGTGGCGGAGGTGCCGTCCGCAAGCTCGAGCGGCGTCGTACAGAGCGCCACGTCCGCGCCCGCACGGATCATCGCGTCGATGTCCATGTACTTGCGGTTGTCCTGCTTGTAATCGGTGATCACCACGCCGTCAAAGCCCCACTCCTCGCGGAGGACCTTTGCGAGCAATCCGTCATGCGCGCCCGCCCATGTGTTTCCGACCGCGTTGAAGTTCGAGTTCTCCGAGCTCTCTTTCCGAGATGTCGGATGGGCGCTCGCGAAGCTGAGCGATATATTTTTATGTCATGGCATAAATAATTCAATCCGCGGCGTTTTTGCGCGGCGGCGCTTCTTTGCCGCGCACGGGAAAGAGAATGCAGACGACGAATTTGTCGCCCTCCTGCCCGATCTTCGCGGCGCCGCCGTATTTCTTCGTTATGTAACGGATGCTCCGTATCCCGTAACCGTGGTTCGCCTTGTCCTGCTTTGTGGTGACGAACTCTGCCCCCTTTTGCCGCGGCGGGCGCGGGGACGGGTTTTCGATGCGGACGAGGACATGCTCCGCCTGCTCCGCTACTTCAACGCGGAGAAAGCGGTCCTCCTCGCGCGCAAGCTCGCGCACGCACTCGATGGCGTTGTCCAGCGCGTTGCCGAACAGAGAAGCGAGGTCCATCGGCTCCAGAAAAGAGACCGCCTCCCCCTGCACGAACAGGGTCAGCGCGATGCCGTGGACGGAACAGGTGCGGGCGGCATCACTGAGGACGACGTCCAGAACGCCGTTGCCCGTGCGCACGCCCTGCGCATAGCGGTCGATGCACGCGCGGATCGCGCCGAAATACTGCGCGCGTTTTGCCTTGTCAGGCTCCTCGCAGATGAGCGCGATCTGGTGCTTGAGGTCGTGCACCCGCCTGCCCATGTCCTCATAGAGCGCCTTGTTCAGGCGGTACTGCTCGTCGTATCGGCGAAGGATGTTCTCCATCTTCCTGATCTCGATTTTTGCGGCAATGTCCGCTTTGTGCGCGCGGAGCATATACAAAAAACTCAGTCCGCAAAAATCCACGAGCGAACGGATAAAGCAGCTTTCCAGCGCGTGCGAACTCTGAGAGGGCGTATTCAGCCCGCTCAGGCTGAGCCCGCCGACCGCCATGGCAACCCCCGCAAGCGCAAGGGTCTGCCATGCTTCGCTCCACTTATAGACGAGGCGAACATAGGTCTTGCCCTGGAAGGCTTCGAATAATGCGGCAAACCCGAAGAGGATCAGATAGCATTCCGCGCAAAATCCCCAGCGAGCCACCCATGAATCGACAAGAACGCCGCAGCTTACCAGATAAAAGTAGATATGCCAGTTGAAGGCGGCGACAAACTCGGCAAGCAAAAAAGCGTTGACGGTCATCACCAACACAGTGGCGGTCGGGCCGCGACAGGTGAGGCGCACAAAGCCGAACATGAGCGAACCGGAGACGATCATGCTCACGGGCCACAGGTATCCGGGCACATGGTTCTGCAGATATTGGTATGCCATCAACAGACAAAGAGCCGCCACGGAAAATAAAGCCGTGACGGGCACTTTGCATCTCTTGCGGGAAAAGCCAAGACAGAACATACAGGCTCCCCACTCGGCGAGAGCGATGAAAAGCCGCGGGATCTCCACTCCGATACTCATAAGGCTGCCCTGCCTCCCCTGCTGTAAAAGTTGAGAAGCGCGTCGGTAAATGCCTTTTTCCTGGGGCGGCTGACGATCACCTCGTACGGATCGACGCTGATGCGGTTGCCTGTCACCTTTCTCACGCGCGCGAGATTGACGATGTAGCAGTTGTTGCAGCGGAAAAAGAGCTCGGACGGAAGCTTTTTCTCGATGTCGATGAGCGAGGACTTGAAGGTGTATCCCCTGCTGTCCGTCCATACGGTGATAAAATGCCGCATGCTTTCTATGTAACAGACCTCCGCAAGACTGACGCTTGCCCAGCCTCCCTCCGTCGGGATGAGGATCCTCTGTTTCTGCTTTTTGCGCACTTCCTCCAACGCACCCTGCAGCTCGCGGCAAAGATCGGCATAGGCGACGGGTTTGAGAAGATATCCGCGCGCCCCCACGCCGTAGCCCTCGATCGCAAACTGCGCGATTGTCGTGATGAAGAGGATGACGACTTCCTTGTCCATCTTGCGGATGTAACGCGCCGCATCCATCCCGTTCATCCGCGCCATCAGGATATCGAACAGGATGACGTCGCAGTCAGCCTTGTAGTCGGAGGCGATCTCGTCCCCGTCCGTATAGTGCACGACGTCGATGTCCTCTCCCTTTTCACGGGCGAACTTTTCGACCAGTCCGCGCAGGTGTTTTGCATGATTTTGTTCGTCTTCGACGATCGCGACCCGAAATTTCATTTCTTCCTCTTCTTTCCATTCCCTCTGCTCTTTGGTCGCACGATTCACGCCGCGGGAGGAATCCCGTTTTTTTTATTGCTCTGCCTGTCCGCACACATTAAATATTATGAGAAATCGGGAAGATCCCGTTTTTTTGACAGTATTTTATCATTCATCCGTGTGCTTGTCAAGAACGAAAGAAAAAATTGCATGAAACGCCGATGAATTTTCCCGAAAATCTCAAAAAAGCGGGCGCGGGAAACCGCGCCCGCCCGATCTGAGAAATATATTTTCCGCGCCTTTAATCGGCTTCGCCGCTCTCCGCGGCAATCTTCTTCGGCGGTTTGACCGCAAAGAAGATGCACGCCGCAGTTCCGAGCGCGAGCACGACGTTGAGCGTGATCCACAGCGCGGAGAAGAGCGCAGACTGCGGCGCCGCCGTCACCGAGACCGCCGTGATCGTGACCAGGTAGGTGTAAAGGATATTCTTCGCCGACAGGCGGGCGGCGTACGCCGTGCCCGTGTCGTTGAGGTCGAGGTTGGCCGCCTGGGAGAACGTGCCGTCCAGCCAGAGGTTGTTGCCCGCCTTTACGCCCTTGGTGTAATCCATATAGCTGGGCTGGAACCAGTCGGTGATGACCGACCCGTTAAAGCCCCACTCGCCGCGCAGTACTTCGGTCAGCAGCGCGTAGTTCGCGCCCGCCCAGACCGCGCCGACGCGGTTGAACGCGCTCATCATCGCATTTGCGCCGCCCTCTTTGACCGTCATTTCAAACGGCTTGAGATAAATTTCGCGCAGTGCCTGCTCGGTGAGCCAGGTGTTCTTGTCGTTGGGGTTTGCGCCCGCTTCGCTGACCGCGAAGTGCTTGACGTAGCAATAGAGGTTGTTCTCCTTCGAGCCGCGAACCGTCTCGGAGGCGAGTTTGCCGCTCAGGACGGCGTCTTCGCTGTAATACTCATAGTTTCTGGTGTTGTACACGGAGCGGTGCAGGTTGACGCCCGGGGCATACCAGCCCTGCAGGCCCGTCGCCTCGGCGACCTGACCCTGCGTGACGCCCATCTGATAGGCGAGTTCCTTGTTCCACGAACAGCCGATCAGAGACTCGGTGGGGAAGCCCGTCCACTTGGTCTCGGTGTTGGTGTTCGTCACGCCCATGTTGAAGCCCGCGGGGCCGTCGCGGTCCACGCAGTAGGGCTTGCCGACGCTGTAGACCGCCACCGTCTGGAAGCCGCCTTTGCCGATCAGGTCCTTGATCTCCGTCTGCGTCATCTGGTTGAGGAAGGCATCCCATTCCTCCGCCTCGTAGTCGGAAAGCGTCTCCATCAGCTCTTCGTTGATGACGAGGTTCGCCTCTTCCGTGCCCTCGAGCATCGCCAGCGTCGCGCGCGAGTAGGTGCCGTCTTCGTTTTCGACCTGCACGAGATACATGCCCGCGTCCTCGCCGTATTTGATGTTCGAGATGTCCATATTGTCATAGCCGTCATAGGTGTAAGAGGATGCCGCGCCCGTCACAGAGGTGTCGGCGCTCGCCGCACGCGAAGTCGGGTAGTTCGCAAAGTCGTTCGCCCTCGACAGGTAATCGACGCCGCCGGGGATGGCGGTCGAACCGTCGATCGGGCAATCCGCATAGGCGTCCTCGCCCGTGAAGCGGTTTTCCACCTTCGCGCTCGTGTCGGGATCGGTCTCAAATCTGAGGCCCGCGGAATACAGGTTGTACACGCTGACGCTGCCCGAAGCCATGGGACCAGCCTCGTGGGCGTTGCGCATCAGTTTGAGCGCGTAGTCCCCTTCCACGGTCAGATAACCCGTTTCGTCTCTCCGGTAGTCGCCGTACGCATCGTAGGAAGCGAGATCGTACGCCGTGAACGAGAGGGTGTACGTCTTGGATTCGCCGGGCTGAAGGGTATCCGTCTTGACGAAGTCGATCAGGTTCACGCTCGCCATCTCGACGCCGCCCTCTTTATAAGGCGGGGTGCAGTACAGCTGCACGACGTCTTTGCCCGCGACGTCGCCCGTGTTCTTGACGCTGACTTTCACCGTATAGGCGACGTCCTTCGCCATGTCGTCCTGCACCGTCCAGGAGACGCTCTCCACCGTCCACTCAAAGGTGGTGTAAGAGAGCCCGTAGCCGAACGGGTACTGCACGACGCCGTCGTAACCCGTGCCGTAGCTGTTGGAGACGCCTTCGAAGAAGCCCTCGACGTCCGCCGTCTCATACCACTTGTAGCCGACGTAGATGCCCTCCTGGTACACCATGCTGTTGTTTACGTACATCGCATTGGCGTAAGTCGGGTTGTTGGTCTGATAGTCATAGGCGAGCGTGTCCGCCGTTCTGCCCGAGGGATTCACATCCCCGCGCAGGATGCGCGGGATCGCGAGCGTGCCCGACTGCCCGGGAACGCCGACGTACAGCGCCGCCTTGATGCAGTCGTATTCTTCGAGGAAGCCCATCTCCATGTTGTTGCAGGTGTTGAACAGCACGACGACATCAAAGCCGTACTCCTCGAGCGCGTCGAACATCGCCCTTTCGTTCTCGGTGAGTTCGAGGAAGGTGCCGTCCGTATAGCTCCCCACGGAGAGAAGCTCGGTCTGGCTCGCGTTCTCGCCCGAGAAACGGCTGAGCACGACCACCGCCGTAGAGGAATAGTTCTTCGCCTCGGTCATGCGCTCCGAAGTGTAGAAGGAGCTGTCGGGATTGGCGAGCGCGGCGATGGAGTCGGGCGAGTTGCTGTTCTTGTCCGCATCCGTCGAGCTGATCGCGCTGTACGCCGCCAGAAGCTCGGTGTTGTATTCGAGTCTCTCCTGTTCAAAGGCGTCGGTCAGGGTGACCTTGTTTTCTTCCGCAATGACCGTGCCGCCGCTGCCGCCGCCGACGAGCAAAAAGCCCTGGTCGGTCGCCGCCCAGCCGAAGAGGTTTACCTTTTCCGTGCCCGAGAGGGGCAGGAAGTCATCGTTTTTGAGCAGCACCATGCTGTCCTCGGCGAGCGCCTGCACCACCGCATCGCCCTCTTCCAGCTGCTCGCCTGCATCCGAATAGTCGGTCGTGTCGCCCGCAAAGAACTGGTTGAGGATGAAGGAATATTTATTCAGCATCACGTTCGCGACCACGATCACTGCGATGAGGACGAGTGCGACGGCGCCGAGCGTTATTTTGATTCCGATCTGTTTTTTTGTCAATTTGATCTTTACCTCCGTTTTTTGACTTTTTGAAGGTCATGCCGTGCGGCGCGGGATGCGCCGCACGCCCTTTTGTCTTATGCGCCTGCCTCTGCCTTAGTCCAGCTGACATCGGAGACCTTGACGGTCAGCGCCTTGGCGGCCGCGCGCATCTGCATGTCGAACGAGGAAACATCCCCTTCCAGCTTGAAGGTGACGCTGACCTCGTTGTCGCCCGCATTCAGCTTGACCTCTTTCCCGTTGAGCGTGACCGTGCAGGCCGCGCTCGCGTTGATCTTGCAGGTCAGCGTATAGGTGCTGCCCGCATAGAGGTCTGCGTTCTTATAGAAGAGCTGCGTGCAGTAGTCGACGGATCCGCCCGAATAGGTCAGAACGATCGCGCCGCTTTGGTCGATCTCGTGCGCGGTGAGGGAGACGACATCGCCGCAGCCCCAGCTCGCATCCTGCACATACCAATACGTCCAGACGTCTTCGCCCATCGTCGCCTCGTCGCCGTTTGCAAGCGTCGTCATGTCGGGCTCGTAGACGGTTCCGACGGGATCGGGATCGACGATCACGACCGTCTCGACCTCTTCCCATGCAAAGTCGGAGAATACGAAGGTGCCGGAATTGATGTCGATGCCGCCCGCAGAGCTTCCGAACTGCACGGACACGGACGCGCCCGAGCCTTCGGTGTACTCGACGACGATCTCGTTGTCGCCCTTGACCAGCTTGATCACCGTTCCGTTGACGGTGATCGTGCCGTCCGCGGGCGAATTGACGTTCATCGTCAGGCTGTATTTCTGCCCTTCCGTCAGCGTGAGGTTCTTGTAGAAGAGCTGGGTGTTGTAGAAGTTGTTGCCCTTGTTCGCGATCAGCCGCACGGTCAGCGTGCCGTTGTCATAGGAGACGACGGGGTTCTCCTTGTTGTCCTCCGCATAGTACTCCCACCAGTAATACCAGGTGTACGGGTCTGCGACCGCGTCGCCCTCGACCGCGTAGGTCACGCCGTATTTGACGCCCCCTTCGTTCTTGACGGTATAGGAGGCGGAGCCGTCCGACCAGTCGGAATCCACATAGTGTGCGGGATCGGCGGAAAGCGCCATGACCTTGACCGCATAAGTGCCGTTCGGCACGCGGGAAGTATCCAGCTTGCCGCCGCTCTGCACGGAGGTCGCCCAGACGAGCGCATCATCGGAATAGAAACCGAGCCTGTAACCGCTGACGAGCCCTTCTTCATTGGTGTCGGTGACGGTGACAGTGCCGTCCGACGCGACGGAGACGGAGGGAGTCGCGAGCTTATCGGGGGTATACTCCGTCCACGAGATCTTGGAGACGGTGACCGTCGCGGCCGCGACCATCGAATTGTCCGACTGCGCGCCCATGAGCAGGAACACAGCCGAAGAGAGGTTGGTGTAGTTGCCCGAGGGGTAGATGGTCAGATCGTCGTCGCACAGGAAGTCGACGGAGACGGTGTTTTCCCCTTCTTTGAGCTCGATCTCGCTGCCGTTGAGGGTGACGAGCGCATCCGTGTCGATGTCGATCTTGCAGTTGAGGGTGTAGTAGCTGCCCGCCTTCAGATCGCTTGTCCTGTAGAACAACTGCATGCCGAAGTAGCTGTTGCCCGACGACGTGTAGGAGAAGGTGACCGAACCCGCCTCGGAATCCTCCGAATCGCCGAGATATTCGGGCTTTTCGGTCAGCGTGACGACGGAACCGTTGTAGTTCTGGTCGTTCCAGTAGCCCCAGGTGTTGTCCGGGCACTTGTTCTGCTCGTAGTTTTTGAGTTCATACCAGCCCGCAGGCGCGTTTTCATAGGTGACGGTGAGCGTGCAGGTCGCGCGCGCACCCGAATCGGTCGTCGCGATGACGGTGGTCTCTCCGGGGAATACGCCCGTGACTTTGCCGCCGTCGACGGTCGCGATGCTCACATCGCCCGACGACCACTTGATCGCGGAGCCGTCCGAAGCGGTCGCGCTGAGCGTGATCTGTTCGCCGCGCTCGACGGTCGCAGTCTCGGAAAGGCCGCTGATGGTCACTACCTCCTTTGCCTTGACGGTGACGGCACAGGTCGCCGTCACGTCTCCGCTCTTTGCGGTGATGGTCGCGCTTCCCTCGCCCTGCGCGGTGACAGAGCCGCGCGAACTGACCGTCGCGACGCTCTCGTTGTCCGAAGACCAGGTGACGGAAGAACCGTCGGAAGCGGTCGCGACCAACGCCTCACTCTCGCCGACCGTGAGTTCGAGCGTCGTCTCGGAAAGGGTGATCGTCACGTCGCCCCCGCTGCACGCGACCAGCGAAAACGTCAGCGCTGCGGCAAGAAGCAGCGTGAGGAATGAAAAGACTCTCTTTTTCATACATACCTCCAAAAATTTTTCTATATCCGACGGTCCATAGACCATCTTCTATCTTATTATTGGTAAACGCGCACGTAATCTATGCACATGCTCGCACAGACAAAGTCTTCCGAGGGGCTTGTTCCGCCGTCGTAATTTCCGCCCACGGCGAGGTTGAACAGGATGTAGAAATCCTTGTCGAAGGGCGCATACGGGTTTTCCTGCTTGGAAACGGATTCCGTCCACCAGCGCGCGTTTTCCACGCGGAAGACCTCTGCCCCGTCGATGAACCACGCGATATAGTCGGGCGTCCATTCCAGTCCGTAGACGTGCCACTCCTGCGTCGAGCCGGACACCTCGGTGCTGTTGGTCGCATAGGTACTCGTGCCCTTGTTGCCGAAGTGCAGCGTCTGGTCCGCGACATCCGAAAGGCGGCCCTTCGCCTCCATGATGTCGATCTCGCCGTTTGCCGCCCACCAGCCGTACTCGTTGTTGTCGTTTTCCGTGCCCGACGGCTGCGGCAGCATCCAGAAGGCGGGCCACATCCCCGCCTCGGCGGGCGTCTGCATGCGCGCCTCGATGTAGCCGTAGGTGAAACTGAATTTGTCGCGCGTGAGGATGCGCCCGGAAGAATAGCTGCGTCCCTCGGGCATGGGCTCTTTCGTCGCCGTGATGGTCAGAACGCCGTCGGCGACGCGCACCGCGTCCTGCGTGTAATATTGCAGCTCGTTGTTGCCCCAATAGAGCGGACCCGTCGAGGAGCCGTAAGTGTCGCGCACGCCCGTTTGGAAGCCCCATTTTTCGCTGTCTATGGCATCGCCGTCAAATTCGTCGTGCCATACGAGGGTATACCCCTCTACAGCGGGAGCGGAGAGCACGACCACAAGACAAGACGCCTGCGCCTTGCCTCCCGCTGACGAGGCGGTCACGACCGCTTCGCCCTCCGATATCGCCTTTACCTTTCCCTCTGCGGAGACGGACGCGACTTCGGGCGCGGATGAACTCCATCCGACCGCCTTTGCATCCGATGCGACAGCAGTGAGCTGCGCCTCATCGCCCGCCGCAAGGACGAGCTGCTCCTCGGAGATGTTGATAAAGACTTGTTTTTCTCCTTCCAAGACCGAACACGCGCAAATCACAAAAAGAGCGACCACACTGACCGCAAGTGAAAACAACAACTTTCCGCATCGTTTTGCTACCGACATCGGATCCTCCGTTTGTCTTCTTTTCTCTTTCACGCTTTCGCGTGCCCCCAGTTCTTTTGCAATCATACCACACAAACCCTCATTTGTTTCAAATCGTGCACACTCTGTCAAAAAGCGTGCAAGTTCTGTCGTTCTGCCTTTCCGCACACGTCTGCAGTACAGACTGTGCAAAAAAGACTTCTTTCATACAAAAACGATGCGGCATTCCCTCACGCAAAGCTCCGCCGGGCGAAAAAAGCGGCGCGGAAGAAGGCACTTTCTTCCGCGCCGCCCCGCAAACCGCAGGCAAAAATAAAGAGCGCCCCGAAAACGGAGCGCTCTTCCCCTCGTTACCGAGGTTTATTTGGAGGAGATAAATGTCAGAAGGTCACGCGGATCGCCTCGCTCAGCGGGCTGTCCTGAATGCCCGCTTCGATGCCCGCCTGGTTCACGCGAAGGCGCGCCACGATGGTGATGGTCGTGCCCGTCGGGATCTGGTATCCGAGCGCATTGAACAGCTTGATCAGGACGTTGACTCTCGTCCAGACGTTGGTATAGCCCTTTTCACCGCTGACCATCCAGCCGTGCGCCTTGTGCCCGCCGCTCGCGCCTTCGACCGTCGCCGTCACGTCCTGGACGCCTGCGTCGGTGTATTTCTTATCGGTCATCATTGTATTTTCCAAACCCTTTTCGACGAGGGAACTGCCGCGGAAGTTGCGCACGTACGTGCCTTCCTTCGCTGTGCCCGTCTCCTTGACGGTTCGGAACCACTCGATCAAATTGTCCTCGGCGACCTCCTCCCCTTCATAGAAGTACAGGTCATACGCACCGACGTACTTGTAGTTGAGAGATTTTCCGTACGCACAGACAACGCCATCCTTGCGCATAATCTGGATGGTACCGCCGCCCGTCATGTTTTCCAATGCGATCAGATTCGCAGGCGAGAGCATGTTCTGTTTGGACTTGTCGCCCGTGATCGTGCCGAACTCTTCGGAGTGAACGGACTCGGAATTTCGGATGATGTAATGCAGCTGTTCGTCCGTCGCGTCTTCTTTGACCGCCACCGAGAAGCCGAACCCGTAATCCACCTGATCGTCTTCATTGTGATAGACGGGGAAATAAGGCTGCAATTCGGCAAGCGCGGGCACCTGCGCGCTTTCGTCATAGACGACGTCTTTGCGCACTTCTCCGACTTTCGCACCCATTCCGTTGTAGACGGAGAAGACATACTCGAAGTTTTCCTTCATATAGGTCTGTACCGCTTCCGCGTCGACGTTCGCAAAATTTGTCTCGTCGATGACGACGCCGTTGACCTTGTGCTCCGGCATGCGCGAGGCGACCGCATACAGCACCTGCAGATAGTTGGCGCGCGAGCCGACGCCCGAAATAAGTCCTGTCTCCTGATCGAACGAGAGCGTCTTCATGCCCGCTTCGACCGCCGTCCCGTCCTTGTCGTACGCGGGGACGGAGAACATATCCGACTTGAGCGATTCCATCTTCTCATCCGCGCTCATGCGCAGGATGTTGGCGCTGACGACGATGGGATACATTCTCTGCGTCTCGGTCAGAACTTCATATGCCTCGTCCGCAGCGGTGATCTTGTCATGGGTCTCCTTGTCGGCGACGATCTCCTCGACAGGCGGGATCTCCCCTGCCGCACTGATAAACTCGGTGAGAACGGTGAGCTCTTCCGCCTTCGCGTCAAAGGCGGCTTTCGCGTCATCCACTTCGCCGATGCCCGACTCGTAGCCGTAAGTGTCGACCAGCGTCTGCCAATTTGTGCGCGCATCCTGCACCGCCGTTTCCGCCTCTTCCAACGAAGCAAAGATGTTGTAATCGATCGCCGCGACGGCGTCGAGGAAGGCCTTTTCCGCCTTTAGCTCGGGAAGTTTTTCCTTCGCCTGATCGAGAAGCGCCTTGAGTTCCGCGACGTTCTCGCGGTCCGCTTCGGGGATCTTCGCATAGTGCTCTTCCGCCGCCGCAAGCTTTTCTTCCAATGCGTCCGCCGTGGAAGGCAGGGTCAGCATCGCCTCGACGCCGTTCATGTCGCTCTCGAAGTCGGTCGCGAAGCGAACGCCGTTGTACTTTGCGCCGAGGGCCGTCCATGCGGTGCGCGACGCCTCCGTGACGGCATCCGCCGTCAGATTTGCCGCCTGCGCGACGATGTAGGCATTTTCCGCCTCGTCGAACGCGGCGTTGACGATCTCGTCGTAGAAGGGCGCACCTTCGCCGAATGCCAGGTCATACGCCTGCCCCGCCGCCTCGACCTTGGCGTCGAAGTCGGCGATCTTGACATCCAGCTCTTCCTTCTTCGCGAGGTCGGCGCGGAGCACCACGCGCGCCTCGGCGACGCGCTCCAACGAACGGATGTCGTCCTCCGCCGAGGAGATCTGCGTGTATTTGTCCTGGGCGTCGGCGATCTTTCCCGTCCATTCGGTGTACAGCGTCTCGGCGTTGTTGTATTCGCCGACAGCCTCCACCGCCTGTATGTAGGCGTCGATCAGCGCGTTCTTCTCGTCCACGACCGTCTTCGCCCCGTCGATGGTCTTCTTCGCCGCCGTGACGTCGGCATCCGATGCGTAAGACGCGTCCAGCTTGATGAGCGCATCATACGCCGCGAGCGCCGCGTCCACCTTCTGCGTATAGGCGGAATAGACGGTGTAATCTCCGATCTCGCCCGCACTGTAGATCACGGAAATAATGCCGTTGCAGAGCGCCGCATAGCCGTCCAGTTTCGCCTTCGCATCCTGCGCCGCGCGCTGTTCCGCCTCGCTCAGTCCGTAGTAGACGGTGTAAGCCCCGTTGATCGCATCGGCGCTGTCCTTGGTGACGGGAAGCGCGAGCTCTTCCACGGCCGCCGAAAAGTCCTTTGCCGTCTTTTCCGCATCCGTCCCGCCGCACGCCGTCAGCACGAGCGCCATGCACAGGACAGCCGCTGTCAAGACCGCCAAAATGCGTTTTTTCATAATTTCCTCCTTATTTTTTATACTCCCCGCGCATCAGCCACCGAACTGATCGAGGTTGTCGGTGCGGGGCGACCAGGTGAGCTTTGCGCTTGTCGTGATCTGGATGCAGTCCACCATCGGCGCAGTCGCGCGGGTGGTGCCGCCCATGGAGATGTCGTTGCTGGAGATGAGCCTGACGACGTTCGTCCCCTGTTTGAGCGCGAGGTTGGTCGCGACGGTGTACTGCTCGAACTCGTACAGCTCGCCCGGGCTTGCGGGGATGTCGTAGAACACGATGGGCTCGTACTGCACCGCCGTGCCGTTCAGCTCGACGGTGTAGATGTCGGGCGAGAGGGTCAGCGAGCCGTCCGTCGAATACTCCGCGCCCTCCGTGGAGAGGCTGAGGATGAGCTTTGCATCCTCCACGTCGCGGTCGGAGGTGATCTCAAATGTCAGTGCGGTGTCTTCCACATAGAGATAGGTCACATAATAGCCGCTGATCGTCTTCCAGTCCATGTCGTCGTCTTCCCAGTCCTTGACGATCATGCCGATGCCGCTCTCGCCGCCCGACCAACCCTCGCCTTCGACGTCGTCCAGGTCGGTGAGCGCCGCGGCAAAGGTGTACGTCTCCGATCCGGGAGGATCGTCGTCCCCGCCGCAGCCCGCGAGCGCGGCGACGGTACCCGTGAGGGCAAGAGACAGACAGACAAACAGCGCGATTTTCTTTTTCAGTTCTTTCATAAAAGCTCCTTGTTGTCCGGGCGGACGAAAACGTCAAACCGCCGCCGCCCGGAACAGATTATTCCGCGGTTTTTGCGTGCTCCGAGGGGATCAGTCCTTTCCTGTCCGTCTCTTTTTCAGTGCGGTCGCCGCCGCCGCGAGAAGCGCCGCCGCCGCAATGCCCGCCGCGGAGAACGCGACCGAGGAAGCACAACCGCCGCCCGTCTCGTCTTTCTCCGTCTCCGCGGGCGTCCACTTCGCATACAGCGTCATGTCCGCCGTGATCTGTCTGCCGAAATCCATTTCCGCCTTGCAGTATGTATCGCGGTACCATCCCTCGAACACGTATCCATCGCGCACCGGAATGAACACAGGTTCCGCGAGATAACCGTTCTCGTCCGTCGTCGCACGGAAGACGTCGAATACGCCGTCATAGTTCATGTCAAAGGTGACGGTAAAGGTCGTCTCGGGGATCCACTTCGCGTAGAAAGTGCGGTCGCGGTCCATGAGGATGTTCGCAAAGTCTGCCGCGGTGTCGCACTCCTCTTCCAGATACCATCCGCCGAACCTGAATCCCGCGCGGGAAGGTTCATAGGGCGGCGGCACCGCCGCGGTATCCCTCTTGATCAGGAAGCTTCCCGCCTCGGGCGCCCCCGGATAGTTGAGGTTGAAGATCGCCGCGAACTGGTCTGCGTCGGTTATATACGCACAAATCTGCGTATATCCCTCGACGGGTTTGGAAAAGTCCACTTTCTCGGTGTAAGTCTCGTCCGTGTACCAGCCCGCGAAGCGTTTGCCCTCGGGCACGACGGGCGTCTTTTCGGGCTCGGAGATAATCGTGCCCTTTACGACGTTGTAACCCTCGTCGGGCGTTACGCCGTCGTTGTAGCGGATGGAGACATACGCCCCGACCAGATCGCTGTCCTCGACCGACTGCATCTGGTTGGAGTTTGCCGCGACGTACAGCGAATACATCGCCGTCGTGCGCACCCAGTACCACTGCGTAGGGCTGTCCAGCGTGAAAGGCCCTGCCGCAACCTTCGCAGTGTAAGAAGTCGTCTGAATGTTCCCGTTTTCGGGGGTCGTGTTCTCTTTGCCGTTGCACACCCAGTCGGTCACCGTCAGCGAAGAAGGCACCATCACCTTGTTGGTCGCCGCATCGTAATAGCCGTCGAGGATTCGCCCGTCAAACCACGGCTCCTCGCCGCGCTTCTGGTTGGCGAGCTGTCCGAGGAAGGTCGCACCGCTGCGGATGAGCAGGTCGGCGTTCGTCATCTGCGTCCTGCCGCTCGCGACGGGAGCCCCTTGGACCAGGTCGGTGACGGACACGCCTTCATATCCCCATTCGTTGCATGGAACCGTGATATTGAGCTGGAAGTTGTTCTGCGTCGCGTACAGACCGAGCTTGCCGTGCGATTTCATCATGCCGTTGAGGTTGCCGTACTCGACCGCATACTCGAACTGACGCAGGTACACCTCGCGAAGCGCCTGCTCGTTGCACCAGACGCTGATGCCGCCGTTCTGGTTGCGCGACGTATCCTGATCGTTCACGACATAGTGTTTCGCGTAGACGTGCATGCCCATTTCCGTCGTGCCCTTGATGACCGCAGCTGCGATCAGGCCGCCCTGCACACCGTCCTGCGAATAGTACTCGAAGTTGCGACCGCCGAACGGACTGCGATGGGTATTCAGACCGGGACCGTACCAACCGTTGACAAACGCGCCGTTGGTCTCGATGAGCATGCCCTCCATGCCGATGTGCAGACCCTGTTCATAGCACAATTCCTTATTATAAGTGCTCGCCACGATCGTTGCGCTGCACCAGAAAGTTCCGCTCTGCCCGCCGTTGTGCTTGTTGCGCAGCTGGGCGGGGCCGTCCACGTCAAAGGTCAGAGGTTTGCCGATGCAGTTGATCGCAGGCGTGAGATAATTGCACTGGGTGAGAAGATTGGTCATCTCCGACCAGGTGAGCTGGTTCATGAATTCCACCCACAGCGGGTCGTCGATGGGAACACCCGTCATGTCGGAGAGCTGGATCTCGCAGACGCGGTTGGGATCGGATCCCTTCGGCGCCTGTTTCCAGCCGCCCTCCACCTCGCCCGTCTGGCCGTAGCCGGGGATGTCCTCCGCCGTCTTGTACCACGGATCTGTGGGCTGGTCCTTGCACGCGCCGTAATACACCTGATCGAACAGCACCTTGACCGCCGCGTCAGAGTAGGTCAGCTCCCCTGTCGTGGGAGACTGCGGCTGAGCCCAATTGCTGCGGCTCACATACTTCGCGTCCTCTTTGGTGATGAACGTCTTTTCTCCCATCAGGTCGATCTCACGGCCGACGCGCGCGGTGTTGAACTCATCGTTCTGCGAGAAGACCGCCTTTGCAGTCTCTTCGCCGAAGCCCTTGTTGTAGTTGAGCGGATCGTCGATGCCGTCCTTGTTGTATTGAATGCCCGCACCGCTCACGCTGTACTCGACGAGGCAGCCGTCCGCCTTGTCGGTGTGCGAATCGCTGCGCAGGAGCACCTGATAGTTGCCGGGCTCCAGCTCGTAGCCCTGGAAGCCGTTTTCGTTGGCATCGTTCCAGTCAAAGGAAGCGAGATCGGAGATGTCGAACTCGATGTTGAGCGTCTGCTCCTCGCCCGGTTGCAGGAGTTTGGTCTTTTCAAAAGCGATCATGCTCACGTCCGACTTTTCGACGGGCGCCGTCTCCGCGTCGTAAGGCGCTCGGACGTATGCCTCGACGACGTCTTTGCCTGCAAAACGGCCCGTGTTCTTCACGGTGACGGGAACGGTGACGCGGTCGCCCGCCTGTTCCGCCGTGATCTCGCCCGAAAAGCTAGGCTCGCCGACCGTCCACGAGAAGGTCGTATAGCTCAGACCGTAACCGAAGGGGAACAGAACGCCGTTCGCGCGGTTGTAATAGGGATCGGACGCCTGCGAGGCGAGCTTGCTCTGATTCGCCTCTTCCGCGTTGAAATACCCCTCTATCGTGCTCGCGGTCTCGTACCACTTATAGCCGACGTAAATGCCCTCTTCGTAGTCGAGCGAACGCACGCTCGCGGGGAGGGATGTGCCGTCGGGACCCGTACCGATGTTGACGGTCGAGCCGCCCGAATGGGTGTTCGTCAAGACGTTGTACCAGGTCGGATCCTTCGTGAAATCCGCAGGCCAGACGTCGACGGTGCGCCCGGAGGGATTGACCTCGCCCGTGAGGATGCGCGGCACCGCCTTCATGCCGACCGAACCCGCCATACCTGCATAAAGGATGGCGTCGATCTCGGGATTGTCCACATAGTCCCCGATCTCCACGACGTTTCCGACGTTGAGAAGGAAGAGCACCTTCTTGAACACGCCGTTTTTCGCCTGTTCGCAAACGTGGTTGAGGAGCGCAAGCTCGTTCGCCGTGGGCTGGAGCTCGTGCGTGCCGTCCTTGTTGACGGTCATGTCGCTGCCCTCGTGGCCCGTCCTGGAAAAGACGATGATCGCAAGATCGCTGTATGCGGGATACGAAGAGACGATCTCCGGCGTATAACTTCCGATACCCAGTTCATTTTCGCCCGTCGCCGCATAGAGCTCTTTCAGCTTCGGATTGAGCTGGAAGCCTGCGTCCTCCATCGCCTGCAGGAAAGTGACACCCTCATAGACGACGCCGCTGCCCGAGCCGGATCCGCCGCTGATCTCGCAGTCGCTGCGGCTGCCGAACACGGAGACCCTGCGCTCGCTCGCACCGAGCGGAAGCGCCGCACGACCGTCCGTCGCCTCGTTCTTCAGAAGGATCATACCCTCTTCGGCGATGCGCTCGTTCAGTTTGTTGCCTGCACGCTTTGCTTCATTCAGGGTCCCAAACTGCGGAGCATATGCCGCATCCTCGGTGGGCAGATACTGCTTTGCGGAGACGTTCAGAAACGTACCCGTCGCCAAGCTGACCGCCAACACGAGCGAAAGGACGGCTATGCCCAATCTCTTTGTTGCTCTTGACATGTTTTTCCTCCTATCTCTATTATTTTTTCTTACGATCGGGGCGGGGCCGACGGCGCGGCCCCGCCGCGTTCATGCCTCTTTTTTCTTTTTCTTCTGCTCGCGCACGAGGCGGCGGATCTCAAAAAATCCCCACGTCGCAAACACTGCCGCGAGCACCGCGTCGCCGATGAACAGGAACATCTGCCACAGCGGCATCGCGACGCGGAAGACGGTATCGGGCGTGACGCCGTTCATCGCGTTGGAGTTGACGACGGAATACAGGATGTTGTGCGCGGCGCGGCGCAGGACGTTCCTGTCCGCGGCGTCCGTTTCGTCCGCCGTCATCCACGGGCGCGTCGTCGTCAGGTTCAGGTCCCCGCCCGCATAGATCATCTGCTCGGTGTTCATGTACGAGGAGACGTTGAAGTCGCAGATGACCGTCCCGACAAATCCCCATTCCCCGCGCAGGATCTCCGTGAGCAGGCGATAGTCCCCGCCCGTCCATCTGGTCCCGATGCGGTTGAAGGAGGACATGATGCCCTTGGGCGAAGCCTCTTTGACCGCGATCTCGAACGGACGCAGATACAGTTCGCGGATGGACTGTTCGGTCGCCCACGTGCACAGGCCGTTGTCGTCCCTGTGCGTCTCCTGCTCGTTGAGCGCAAAGTGCTTCATGTAAGTGACGACCCCCTTGCTCTCCGCGCCGCGGATCTGCGCCGCGGCGAGTTTGCCCGTCAGGAAGGGGTCTTCGGAGAAATACTCGAAATTTCTGCCGCCGAACGGACTGCGGTGCAGGTTCATGCCCGGCGCATACCACCCGCTGTAAGGGACATAGGGATCGACGTTCTGCTTTCCGAAGTTTCCCTCTTCCCCCACGGTGGCGCCGAACCGCTCGGCGATCTCCTCGCTCCACGTGCTGCCGATGGTGTACTCGCTCGCATAGGATACCGTGCCGTAGACATTGGCGTTGCTGACGAAGTTCGCAAACCCGACGGGGCCGTCCGAGGCGATGGTTTCGGGAAGCCCGATGCGGGTGATCCCCATCGTCTTGAATGCGCCCTTGTTGAACAGGTCGCGCATCTCGCGGAAGGACAGGCTGTCGAGGAGCGTATCCCATTTTTTATCGTTGTACGCAAGTCCGCGCAGCTCGACCGCCTTCAGCTTCACCTTCTGATCGGTTTTGACCTCTCCCGTCTCGGGCGCGGGGTTGTTGTGTTTCGTGGAAGTGAGGTCGGCCTTGTCAAAACCGTACTCGGCAAGGTCGTGCCCGTCCGGCGTCGTCGGCCAGGTCTTGTCCCAGTCCGAACGCGAGAGAACGGTGTCCAGTTCCTCCGACGCATCCTCGTAGCGGTTTTCCACCGCATTGCCGGTGACGGGGTCCTCCGCAAAGCGTACCCCGTCTTCGCCGACGGCGAGGGAAACGGGGTCGATCCCCTCTTTGTAGGTATGCGCATCCGTCTTGAGCGCCAGGCGATACTCGCCGCCTTCCAACTCATAGCCGTAAAAATCATTTTCATTCGCGTTCGAATAATCGTAAGACGCCGCATAGTACGGGAGAAAGACGAGCGTGACCACCGCGGAATTGGGCTTGTCTTCGCCGTCCGCCGCAAAGGCGGGGTCGGCGGCGTTCTCTGCCGTCGGGTACAGGAGCGGCGTCTTTGCGAACGCCGCAAGCGTCTCCGCGGGCTTTTCGATCTTGCCCGCGGGCGCCTCGAAGTACAGCTGCACGACGTCTTTGCCCGCATACGCGCCCGTATTGGTGACGCGCACGTCTATCTCCACGGGGGTATTCTTGTTCCCGTCCGTGATGGCGAGGCCGCTCAGTTTTTCCGGCTCGAGGATCTCCCAGCCGAACTGTGTATAGGAAAGCCCGTAACCGAAGGGGTAGACGACGTTCGCACCGTACCACTCTTCGTCCCCCTCGCCGCGCGTCTCGTAGTAACGGTAGCCGAGGTAGATGCCTTCCTCGTAGTCGACGAAGTAATATCTTTCATATTTTCTCTCGCCGTCCTCATCGAGCGTGTAATACCGCGCGCCGTCGTCGGTGAAGTTGTTGCCGAAGTTGTACCAGGTGGGGTCCTTCGTGAAATCGCGCGCCCAGGTGTCCACCGTCTTTCCCGAGAAAGTCACGTCTCCGCACAGCAGCCTGCCCAGCGCGTTGATGCCCGAATAGCCCGGGCCTCCGATGCTGATGCAGGCGTCGATCTCGGGGTCGTCTTTCAGTGCGCCGATCTCCATGGTCGTGCTCGCGTTGAGCAGGACGATCACCTTGCGGAAAGGGCCGTCCTTCACCGCTTCGAGCAAGGCGATCTCATTGACATCCAGCTCAAGGTAGTGTTTTGAGGTGTCCTCCATCGTCCGCGGCAGATCAAACCCCTCGCCGCCGATGCGGGAGAACACGACGATCGCCGCGTCCGCGTACTGCGCATAGCTCGCCTTGACCTCCTGCGTGTATTTGTCCTGCGGCGTCTCGCCCGTGGAGAGGGTGACGTCGCCGCTGTTTTCGATTTTCGGATTGGGCGTCCTGCCCTCGCCCGACTTCTTGTCGTCGAGGTAAAAGGCCTCGAGCGTGGGATTGACCTCAAAACCCGCGCTCTTGAGGCTCTGCGAGAGGGTCGCCGCGCCGTCGTAGTTCCCGCCGCCCGAGCCCGTTCCGCCGTAGACGAGCTCGACGGAGTTTTTGCCGAACACGCTGACCTTTTTCTCGTCCGCCGAGAGAGGAAGCGCCGCGCCGTCGTTTTTCAGGAGGACGAAGCCCTCCTCGCAGATCTCTTCGTTGAAGGCGTTGCCGCGGCGGAAAGCGTCCTCTTTGTCTGTCGCCGCGATCTCATAATACCTTCCTTCGCCGCGGCCGAAGGTGCGCTCGCCGCCGAGCGCCATGCAGATCACCTCGTAAAAGGTGGTGGAAGCCAGCACGGAGACGACGATCATCAGCGCCGCCATGACGAGAGAGACGATCGCCCAGATCCTGGTCCGTACATTTCCGAAAAGCCGTTTTATAAATAGCATTTTTTTCCTCCCGTGATCGTATTTGCAAGATCTCTCTTTGCTCTCATGCTACAACAGAAAAGCCGCGAAGTAAAGATACCCGTGCAAAATCTGCGCTTTCCGAGTCAAAATCTGTCCGCCGCCGCATCTTTTTGCGGCGGCGGACAAAAAATTCCCCCGCGGAAAGGCCGCAGGGGCTTCTAAATAAAAAGCAAAGTGTTACAGAGGCGAAGCTATGAATTTCGTGACCGCCGCTATAAATTCCTTTTTTTTCGGGCGGCTGATAGGCAGCCATTGACCCGCGACGAGCACTTCGTCGCGCTCGAGCGTCTGCACGTGATACAGGTTAACGAGGATGCCGCTGTTGCATTTGACAAAACACTGTCGGGGCAACATTTGTTCTGCGCTCGCCATGGAACCGTGCACGCGCACGTCCTCCCCGCCCGTCAGGTGATAACAGACGCTGTGGCCCGCCACGTCCACATAGCAGATCTCGCGCACGCTCACCCGCCGTATCTTTCCTCCCGAGGAGAGCAGGATGTTCGGCTCGCCCTCCTTGAGCGCCTGTCCGACAAATTTACGCATGCGCACCGAAAAATCGAAGTAGTCCACCGGTTTTACGATGTAGTCGAAGGCGTGCACCTCGTAGCCGTGGATGGCGTATTTGAGCAGATTGGTCACGAAGATGATGCCCACCTGCCCGTCTATCTCGCGCAGGCGGCGGGCGGTGGTCATCCCGTCGATGTTCGGAAGCTGGATGTCCATGAAGATCAGATTGTACACGGGCTTGTATTCTTCGAGAAACTGCAACCCGTCCCCATACCAATCGATGTTGTACTCTATACTGTATTCCGCACAGAATCTCCCGATGTATTCCGTGAGCTTATCCCTGCTTGCGCCGTCGTCTTCCACAATGCAGATCTTGAGCATATTTCGTCTCTCCCTCCTCTTTCGGGTCCGTCAGGCAGTCCCCTCCGCCGCGCCGCACGCCGCGGAAGTCTCTCCTTCTTCCGCCGGATCGGGGACGGGAATCATGATGTCCAGGTAGAAAATGTCCTCTTTTATGTACGCGCAGACACAGCCGCCGTATTTCTCCGCCGAGGCGCGCATGCTGCGCATGCCGTAGCCGTGAATGTTCTTGTCCTTCTTCCCGCTGATCGGGATGCCGTCGACAAAGCGTATCACCTCGCCGTCATCGGTGTAGTTCTCCGCCTGCACGGAGATCATCCCCGCCACGCGCTTGACCGTCAATCGTATGATGCGCCGTTCGCTCTCCTTTATGCGCAGGACGGCGTCGACGGCATTGTGGATAGCGTTCTGAAAAATGGAATACAGGTCCGCCTGATGGATGAAATTGAGCTGTTTTCCGTCTATGTTGCAGAGAAGTTTGATGTTGTTCTTGCTGCAAAAAATGCTCTCTTCGGACAGGATGACGTCGAGCACCTCGTTCCCCGTCTTGAGCACGCCGTCGTAGATGTTGATCGCCTCTTCGATCTCCGCAAGCTCCTTTTCGTCCATAAACTCCCTGCGCCGCATGTTGCGGATGCGATGGCGCAGATCGTGGCATTTCATGTTGATGAAGTCGACGTTGACCTTGCTCAGCTCGTAGATCTGTTCGTTTTTATGCAGCAGGTTTTCCACGATCTTGAGCTCCGACTCGAGCTCTTCCTGCCCCGTAACCGACACGAGCATGATGAGCGCGAGGATGCACCCGAAGACGTTGTAGAAGATGATGATGAAATTGACGAATTTGGGTAGATCTGCGGGCAGATCGTAGACGACGAACGCATTGAGCACGACGTTGACGAATACGATCGCCACCGCAAACACGAGCACTTTCAGGTTGGTAAGGTAAAACTCGCCGCCGTTGCGCCGATAGGCGCGATAGGTAAGCAGTGCCCAACAGCTCAGATAGATTACCACGTGCGGCACGATGAACACGAGCACCTGCAAACCGTCGCTCGTGCTCCCCACCTGATCGCCGTAGATGTTGTTGTTCGCATCCAGCCCGAGGGGGATGCAAAGAAGACTGTAAAACTGAAAGGAAATGTGCTGTTGGTTGTAAGAAAAAAAACCGCAGTAGGCGATGTTTCCCCACGGCTCGTCCAAACAAAAGCGCAGTGCGACGAGAGTGAGGAGGAAAATCATCATGAACAGCGCGGAAGAATAGATCGCGTTATAAAACGGAACGGGGAGCGCGAAGGTGAACAGCAGCAGGCAGACGAATGCCCCCGCCGCGCGCCACGCGAAATGCGGGCGGCGCTTCATCCGATAGGCGATCAGCGCTTCCGCGACGAGGATCTCCGCGAGAAAGACAAATTTGAAGTAAAAAAGCGGCGCGTCAAAGTCGTACATCCTCTCCCCTCCTCCCCGACAAACCGCCGCCCGAATGCGCAAAAACGCGGTTTTTTCCCGTCGAGGCTTCCTCATTCTAACACACTTTTTTGCAAAATGCAACAAAAAAATAATTTTTTCATCTGCCGCTCTCCCCTTTTTCACACGCTGTAAAAAGTCGAAAAGAATTCCCTCAAAGATGCGCGCATGCGCGCGCAAAAAAGAAAAAGTCAAAAAAAACGCAGAAAAAATATAGCGTGAAAAAGAAAAATTTTTTGCTTCTTGCATTGCCTGCGGCAGGAACGAGGACAAACAAACGCCCGCCGCATAAAAAAGAGGGCCTGCCGAAGACAGACCCTCCCGTGTGCGGCTTATCCCCGCACCGCTTTTTTAATTATGCCGCCTGCTCTTTCTTCTTGCGGAAGGTGAAGAACAGCCAGGTGCCGCATCCCGCCACGACGATCACGTCGAGAACGACCAGGATGGGGATCCACCAGGGGAAGACTTCCGTCTTGGTGCCCCGGATGATGGGAACGACGTCATCGCTCGCGTTGTACACGGAGTTCGCATACTGTGCGCTCAGGTACATGAACGTGTTGTTCTTGACCGCCGCGCGCAGCCTCTGGTCGAAGGTGTTGGACTCCGTTTCGTACTCCAGCTCGGCAGGCGATCCGACGAACGGAGGAATATACACACCGCTCATCCACAGGTCGCCGCCCGCACGGAACCGGTGATCGCCGTTCATGAACTCGTGGTGGTCGCAGTAGTCGGTCAGCACGGCGCCACGGAAGCCCCATTCGCCGCGCAGGACGCCCTCGTCGCTGAGGAGCGCTTCGCTGCCGCCCGCCCAGATCGCGCCGACGCGGTTGTAAGAGGTCATGATGCCGTTCGCGCCGCCCTTCCGGATGGCGATCTTGAAGGGCTTGAGATAGATCTCGCGCAGAGCCTGCTCGGTGACCCAGGTGTAGATGCCGTCGCGGTGCAGCGGGCGAAGGAAAAAATAGGCGATGCACACCGCAGATGCGATGCAAAGGCGCAAAACGAAATACTTTCTCTTTTCAAACGACCAGCAGAAAAAGAGAGAGACGAACAGGATCTGCAAGAAGAAATTGTCGACCGCAAAATTTAAAAACCCGATCTCCATGTCAGCCCTCCGCGTAAGCGTTGAACGCCTTCATCAGTTCTTTTTGCCTGGAACGGCTGACGAGGATCTCCTCGCCGCCGATAAACACGCCCGTGCGCGTGATGCGCTCGACATAGCGGAAATTGACGATGTAACTCTTGTTGCACTTGAAAAACGCGGGCGGCGGAAGGCTTTCCTCGGCGCGCGCGATGGAGCCGTACACCTTGTGATCGCCGTGCGCGGTGTGGTAGACGAGCCAGTGGTCGAGCACCTCCACATAGCGGAGCGTGCGCAGGGAAATGCGGACCAGTCCGCTCACAGTCTTTATGAAGATCTCCTCCCCGCCCTCCTTCTCGCACCTGCCCGTGATCTGCTTTAATTTTCTGTGCAGGGAAAAGTAGTCGACAGGCTTGAGGATATACCCGACGGCATCGACCTCATACCCCTGCAGCGCGTATTTTGCGAGGTGGGTGACAAAGATGAGGGCGACGTCGGGGTCCGCCCTGCGCATCTTCTTTGCGGCGTTCATGCCGTTGAGGTGGGGCATTTCTATGTCCATGAACACGACGTCGTAGACGGCGCGGTAATCGCTGACAAAATTCATTCCGTCTCCGAACACTTCCACCGAAAAGAGCACCCCTCCTCTTCCGCGAAACGGCCGAGCATCTCCTTAAGCCGATTTGCCGACTCCTCTTCGTCCTCCACGATCGCGACTCTGATCATCTCTCTTTCCTCCCGCGCGTTTTTCCGACGGCTTGATTTTACTACAAACATCCGCATTTGTCAACAGGGAATTTCCGCCGCACCTGTCCGCTCTCGCGCAGACCGCAAAGGCGTATGCAAAAAGCCGCATACGTTTTGCAAAAAATGTGCGCACGCAAAAAAGAGACAGGCGCGCCTGTCTCTTTTTTGCGATCATTTTTTGTGCCGCGCGATCCGGGCGCAAACGAACGGTCGGCTTTCTCCCCGCATCGTCTGCGCCCCCTCTTTTGCCGAAAAGCGTTTTCAGAACAGACGGAAGGTCTCTTTCAGCGCGGGATACAGCCGCACGAAGATCGCATACCGATCGTCATAGGCGCGCACGAGCACGGGGTCGGGCTGTTCCACCGAGCGTACGCCCGTGAGCGCGTCCGCCGCCTCTTCGACGGAAGAAAACTCGCCGCAGGCGACCATCGCGAGCATGGCGCCGCCGTAGGCGGGCCCCTCCTCCGTGACGGGCCGCGCCACGGGGATGCCGAGCACGTTCGCGATCACCTTGCGCCACAGCGGGCTCTTCGCGCCGCCGCCGCACAGCGTCGTCTTGCGGATGTCTCCGCCCGCGATCTCCACGCAGTCGCGCAGGGCGAACGCCACCCCCTCGAGCACCGCGAGCGTCATCTGCTCGCGCGAAGTGTCGGGGCGCATGCCGAGAAAGGCGCCGCGCGCGTGCACGTCGTTGTGCGGACTGCGCTCGCCCATCAGATAGGGCAGGAAAAAGACGTCGTTTTTGCCCATGTATTTTTCCGCGCCCGCCTGCTCGCGCGCATAGTCGGAGCTTTTCAGGATGCCGTCCGACCACCACGCGTTGCAGGACGCCGCCGAGAGGATGCAGCCCATGCGGTGGAATTTTCCGTTCGCATGGCAGAAGCTGTGCAGGGCGTCGCACCGCTCGGAGGAGAAGGCGTCCTGCGGGACAAACACGGTGCCGCTCGTGCCGAGCGAGATGTTGCAGTCCCCCTCGCGCACGGTGCCCGTGCCCACCGCCGCCGCGGCGTTGTCCCCCGCCCCCGCGCACACGACGACGTCGGGGGAAAGCCCCAGCCTCTCCGCCGCGGCGGGAAGAAGGGTCCCGACGGGCGCAAAGCTCTCGAAGAGTTCCGGGAGCCACTCCTCTTTCACGCCGCACACGTCGCACAGCTCTTTGCACCAACGGCGGCGACGCACGTCGAGAAGAAGGGTGCCGCTCGCGTCCGAATAGTCTGTGGAAAAGGCGCCGCACAGCACGTGCACGACGTAGTCCTTGGGAAGAAGGATCTTTTCGATGCGGGAAAAGTTCTCGGGCTCGTTCTCGCGCACCCACAGGATCTTGGGCGCGGTGAACCCCGCAAAGGCGGCGTTGCCCACCCGTTCGGCGAGATAGGAAAGCCCGCGCGCGTTGAGCGCGTCCGTCTGCGCCTGCGTCCTGCCGTCGTTCCAGAGGATGGCGGGGCGGATGACCTCGCCGCCCGCGTCCAGAAGGACGAGCCCGTGCATCTGTCCGCCCACGCCGATGCCGCGCACCGCGGCGGCGTTCTGCCCTTCGAGCAGGCGGGCGATGCCCGCAAACGCCGCCTCTTCCCAAAGGTGCGGATCCTGTTCGCTCCAGCCGCTCGCGGGATAGGAAACGGGATAGCTCTCGGTGTGCTGAGAAAGGATGCGCCCGTCTGCCGCCACAAGCAGGAATTTTGCGCCGCTCGTGCCGAGGTCGACGCCGATGTAGCTGTTCATATCAGCCGAACAGAACGCTGTTGACGATGCTCTCCAGCGCCTCCTGTCTGCCGCTTCCGGGGAGCGCGGGCGCGCCCATCTTCTCGGCGTGCGCCGCGAGCTCCGCGAGCGTCGCCTTGCCCGAGAGGATCTTTTTGCCGATCTCGCTGTCGCGGTAGCTCGCGTAGCGCTCCTTGACGAAGGCGTCCAGCCTGCCGTCCTCGATCAGCTTGGCCGCGTTGAGAAGACCGAGCGCAAAGGTGTCCATGCCGAGGATGTACCCCTCGAACATGTCCTGCGCGGTGTAGGAAGGACGGCGGTTCTTCGCGTCGAAGTTGAATTCGCCCGTCAGCCCGCCAGCCTTGAGCACCTCGTACATGCAGAAGGTCGCAGAGTATGCGTCGAAGGGGAATTCGTCGGTGTCCCAGCCCAGCTGCGGGTCGCCCTGGTTGGCGTCGACGGAGCCGAGCATGCCGTTGATCGCGCTGATGCGCAGTTCGTGCTCGAAGGTGTGGCCCGCGAGCGTCGCGTGGTTCGCCTCGATGTTCATCTTGAAATCCTTGTCAAGGCCGTGCGCGCGCAAAAATCCGATCGCCGTCGCCGCGTCGAAGTCGTACTGGTGTTTCATCGGCTCCTTCGGCTTGGGTTCGATGTAGAAATCGCCCTTGAAGCCGATGCTCCTGCCGTATTCCACCGCCATTTTCATCAGCCGCGCGATGTTCTCCTGCTCGAAGGCGACGTCCGTGTTGAGAAGGGTCTCGTAGCCCTCTCTGCCGCCCCAGAACACATATCCCCTGCCGCCCAGCTTGACGGTGATGTCGAGCGCCTTCTTGACCTGCGCCGCCGCAAAGCAGAACACGTCCGCGCTGTTGGTCGAGCCCGCGCCGTTCATGTAGCGGGGATTGCCGAACATGTTCGCGGTGCCCCACAGACAGCGGATGCCCGTGCCCTTCATCTTTTCGAGGATGTAGTCGGAGATCTCGTCGAGACGGCGCTCCGTCTCCTTGATGTCCTCCGCCTCGGGAACGAGGTCGACGTCATGGAAGCAGAAATAGCGGATGCCCAGCTTCTGCATGAACTCAAAGCCCGCGTCCACTTTCGCCTTGGCGTGCTCCATCGTGCCCTCTTTCGCGCCGAAGGACTTGTCGGCGGTGCCTCTGCCGAACATGTCCGCGCCCGCCGCGCAGAGGTTGTGCCACCACGCCATCGCAAACGGAAGATGCTCGCTCATCTTTTTGCCCAGAACCACCCTGTCCGCGTCGTAAAACTTGAACGCGAGCGGATTTTTGCTCTCCGCGCCCTCGTAACGGATCGCGGGGATGCCCTCAAAGATCTCTTTCATGGAAAGGTCCTCCTGTTTTCCCTGTTTTCTTGCCTCTATTTTACGCGGCGAGTCCCGTTATTTCAAGGGAAGCCCGTTCAAAGTTATGTAATTTCGTGCATCTTTTCAAAATATTCTTCCACGAGGGTGGACAAATGTCCGCGGATGAAGTATAATTGTTCACGAAAAACCGAACACGAGGGGGAAAAGATGATCGGGCGTTTCGACACGGAAAAACTCAACGAACTGCTCAGGGATTTTTACACGGCAGTCGGGATCAAGATCTCGGTATTTGACGAGAATTTCAAGATGGTGACGGAATACCCGCCCGCGCCGCCGGAGTTTTGCAGGCTGGTGCGCGAGAGCGAGGCGGGGCGCAGGGGCTGCGCGGAATGCGACGCCGCCGCCTGCGAGCGCGCGAAACGGCTGCGCGAGCCGCATGTGTACACCTGCCACGCGGGCGTGACGGAAGCGATCACCCCCATCTGCGTGGGCGGCGGGATCATCGGGTATGCCATCCTCGCGCACATGATGCCGAAGGAGAACTACGCGCAGGCGGTCAACAGCGCCTGCGTGCGCGCCGCGCGTTACGGCGGGGACGAAAAGGCGTACTTCGACGCGGTGACCAAGATCGAGCCGAAGAGCGAAAAACAGATCCATGCGTGCGTGCACCTGCTCGACGCGGTCGCGTCCTACGTCTACATCAAGGACCTCGCGCAGTGGGGAAAAGAGGACGAATCTGCGGCGATCGACGACTACATCCGCGGCAACCTCACCGCCGATCTGAGCAGCGAGGCGCTGTGCAGAAAGTTCCTCGTCTCGCGCACAAAGCTCTACCAGCTCTCCGTGCGCAGGTTCGGCATGGGCATCGCGCAATACGTCGCCATGCGGCGCATGGAAGAGGCGAAACGGCTCCTGCGCGAGGGAAAGAGCATCACCGCCGCCGCCGCGAAGACGGGATTTTCCGACTACGCGTATTTTTGCAAGGTGTTCAAAAAATACACGGGCAAGACGCCCGCACAGTACCGAAACGGCTGAAACGCGAAAAGAGGCGCCCGCGCAGACTTGTCTGCGCGGGCGCTTGTTTTTTTTCCCCGCCCCGCGTTTTAAACAGACCCCGCCCCGCGGCACATGCCGCGGGGCGGGGTCTGTCCGATCAAAACTCTATGCCGCGGCGGGCGCGCACGCCCGCGTCGAAGGGATGGCGCACCTTGCGCATCTCGGTGCAGTAATCGGCGCGCGCGAGCAATGCCGCGGAGGGAGCGCGGCCGGTGAGCACCGTCTCGCAGTGTTCCCCTTCGAGAAAGGAGAGAAGATCCTCCTCCCGCGCACAGCCGCGCGAAAACGCCGCCGCTCCCTCGTCCAGCACGAGAAGATCGAACTCCTTTGCGCGCGCGAGCGCCTCCTCCAACAGCCTCTGATAGGCGTCTTTTGCCGCGCGCGCGCCCGCCTCTCCCCTGCCGAAACGGCGCTCGCACAGCACCTGCACCCCCGCCGCGCGCAGGGGCGCGATCTCCGAAGAGGTGCCGTCCTTGAAAAACTGCACGAACAGCACGCGCATGCCGCTGCCCGCCGCGCGGAGCGAAAGCCCCACGGCCGCGCTCGTCTTGCCCTTGCCTTCGCCGCAATAGACGTGAAAAAGTCCGTTCATCCTCTCTCCTCCCCGCGCAAAATGCGCACGATCGCGTCCACGTCCGCGTTCTCTTCCAGCCAGTCGGCGAGGCGGTCGTACTCCGCCTCCCGATCGAAGCGGACCTCCCGCCCGCCCAGCGCCGCGGCGAGCCTTGACCCCGCCTCGCCGTCGAACAGCCCGTGCACGTAGCTCCCGCCCGCAAAGCCCTTTCCGCAGAAGAGCGCGCCCGCGCCCATGTGGATCTCGTAGCCCTCGTATGCCGCGCCGTTGAGACAGGAGAAAAATCCCTCCAGCCCCTCCGCCCTGCCGCGGACGCGGCGCACCGTCTTTTCGGGCGAGAAAACCGTATCGAAGGGCAAAAGCCCCAGCCCCTGCGCCTCGCCGCCCTCGGCGCCCGCGGGGTCGAGGATGCGCCCGCCCAGCATCTGAAATCCGCCGCAGACGCCGAACACGGGCACTCCTCTGTGCGCCGCCGCGAGCACCTGTTCGGCAAGCCCCGACGCGCGCAAAAAGGCGAGGTCGGCGGCGGTGTTCTTGGTGCCGGGAAGAAGGACCAGCTTCGGCGCGCCGAATTCGCGCGCGGAGGAGACGTAGCGCAGCGAAAAGATGCGCTCGAGCGGGGAAAAATCGGTGAAATTGGAGATGTGCGGCAGCCGCACGACGGCGACGTCCGTCCCCTCGCCCCGCTCCCGCGGCGCAAGGCGGGGCGAGAGGCTGTCCTCGTCGTCCAGATCGAGCGAAAAGGCGGGCAGAACGCCGAGCACGGGCACGCCGCACACCTCTTCGAGCATGCGACGTCCCTCTTTGAACAGCGAGAGATCGCCGCGGAATTTGTTGACGAGCAGGCCGCACACCCGCGTGCGGTCGCGCAGGAGGGAGAGGGTGCCGTGCATCTGCGCGAAGATGCCGCCGCGGTCGATGTCGCCGACGAGCAGAACGGGCGCGTTCAGCCGCTCGGCGAGCCCCTCGTTGACAAAATCGCCCGCCGCGAGGTTGAGCTCGACGGGACTGCCCGCCCCCTCGATGACGACGGCGTCGAACTCCCGTTCGAGCGAAAAAAAGCTGTCCAGCACCGCGGGCAGAAGCTCTGCCTTGCGCGCGTAGTATTCGCGGGCGGAGAGGGTGCCCTTCGCCCTGCCGCACACGATGACCTGCGAGGCGCTCTCCCCCGTCGGCTTGAGCAGGACGGGGTTCATGCGCGCGTCGGCGCGCACCCCTGCCGCCTCCGCCTGCATCATCTGCGCGCGGCCGATCTCCGCGCCGTCCTCGGTGACCGCGGAGTTGTTCGCCATGTTCTGCGCCTTGAAAGGCGCGGCGCGAAGACCGCGCCGCGCGAGCGCGCGCAGAAGCGCCGCGCAGACGACGCTCTTGCCCGCGTCCGACATCGTGCCCTGGATCATGATCTTCATTCCGTCACCTCCGCGAGCGCGCGCAGGAGCTTCTTATTCTCCGCGCGCCTTTTGACGCAGATGCGCACATACGTTTTCCCCTTTTCGGGACAAAGCCCCTCGAAATCCGCGCACACGCGCACCGCAAACCCGCGCGCGCGCAGGGCGGCGGGCACGCTCTCCGCGCAGGAAAAGAGCAGAAAATTGGCATAGCTTTCGCGCGGGCGGTATCCGAGCGCGCACAGCCCGCCGAAGAGAAAGGCGCGCTCGCGCTCGACGAGTTCGCGCATCTTTTTCAGATACGCCCTGTCCCGCGCGCACGCCTCCCCCGCCGCGAGCGCGAAGCAGGAGAGGTTCCACGGCTGTAAATAGGGCGCGAGCGCGGACGCGTCCGAAGCGAGCAGATACCCCACCCGCACCCCCGCGAGCGCATACGACTTCGTCAGCGACTGCACGACGGTCGCGCCCGCCGCGCACAGCTCGGAAAGGGTGTACCCCGCGTCCCGCACAAAGTCGAAAAAGCAGGCGTCGGCGACCATGCGCGTCCCCTGTTTTACGCACGCTTCGAGCAGAGAAAAGAGCGCCGCGCGCGGAAGAAGGGCGCCGTCGGGGTTGTTGGGGATGCAGACGAAAAAGAGGGAGAATCCGCCCCCTTCGAGCGCGGCGAGCGCCTCCTTTTCGGAGAAGACGATCACCGCCTCGCCGCCGAAGGCGCGCACCGCGGCGGCGTATTCGCCGAAGGTCGGCCCGAGCACGAGCGCGCGGCCGCCCGCATGGCGGGCGGCGCAGGCATAAATCAATTCCGCGGCGCCGTTGCCCGCGAGCACATACCCTGCGGGCACCCCCTCCTTTTCGGCGAGCGCGGCGCAGAGGCGCGCGCAGAGCGGGTCGGGATAGAGCGCCGCGGCGCGCAGGGCTGCGCGCAGGGCGCGCCGCCCTGCGCGGCAGACGCCGAGCGGGCTGACGTTTACAGAAAAATCATGCCGCGCGGCGGGATCGCCGCCGTGCGGATCGCTTCCGAAGCGCATAATGGCCTCCTTTATTTACAGACAGAACACGAGCGGGGCCGCGACGCCCGAAAAGAGCGCCGCCGCAAACAGCGAGGCGAGAACGAGCAGGCGGCAGGTGCGCGCGACGTCGCGCGGCTCGATCGCGCGGGTATGATCGCCCAGCCACGGCTTTCTGTGCACGACGCCGCGGTAGACCGTATCCCCGCCCAGGCGCACCCCGAGCGCGCCCGCCGCCGCCGATTCCGCCTGCGCGGAGTTGGGCGAGGGGTGCTTGCGGCGATCCCGCCGCCAGACGCGGAAGGCGCGGCGGCCGTCCATCCCCAGCACGAACGCCGCCGCGACGAAGAGCAGCGCCGTCAGGCGCGCGGGGAGAAAGTTGAACACGTCGTCCGTGCGCGCCGCGACCCTTCCGAAATACAGAAACCCGCCGTCGCGGTAGCCGACCATCGAATCCATCGTGTTGACCGCCTTGTACAGCGCGCCGCCCGCCGCGCCGCCGAGAAAGAGAAACAAGAGGGGCGCGATGACGCCGTCCGAACTGTTTTCGGCGACCGTCTCCACCGCCGCGCGCGCGATGCCGCGGCCGTCCAGATGCGCGGTGTCCCGCCCGACGAGGGTGGACACCTGCGCGCGCGCGGCCTCGATGTCCCCCTCTTCCAGCAGGCGGCTCACTTTTTTGCTCTCCGCGCGAAGTTCGTGCGAGGCGAGCGTTTGCCAGCAAAGCAGACTGGAGAGCGCGAAGTACGCCCACGGCGAGAGCAGCCACAGACCCAGCAGCGCCGCCGCGGGCACGCCCGCGCTCACCGCGCAGACGAGAACGACGAGAAACGCGCCCGCCGCGAGCTCGCCGCGCGGCGTCTCGGGAAAGAGCGCGCGCAGGGCGCGCGAGAGAAGGGAGACGAGATGCCCGATCAGGCGCACGGGATGATAGAGAAAGCGGGGATAGCCGATCAGCAGGTCGAGAAAAAACCCGACGAGGACGGAGAGAAAGGTCAGTTGAAAGAAATTCACAGCTTTTTTGCGACCTCCGGCGCGCCGTCCCCGAGCGCGAGGACGTATCCGCCCAGGTTGGGGACGTGCCACTCGTAGAAGGACCGCCGCGGCAGTGCGAGCGCGGAGAGCACCGCCATGATGCTCCCGCCGTGCACGACGAGCGCCGCGCGGCACCCGTCGGGGAGCGCATTTGCATACGCCTCGAACGCCGCGACGGTGCGCCGCACGAACGCCTCGGGCGCCTCTCCTTCGGGAAAGGGCGCTCGCCCGCCCGATTCCAGCCAGCTGAGATAGTCGGCATCCCCTTCCAGCTGTGCCGCCGTCTTGCCCTCGAATTTGCCGAAGTCGCATTCGGCGAACCCCTCCCAAACTTCCGCCTCCGCCTGCGGATACAGGAGCTGCGCGGTGCGGCGGCAGCGCAGGAGGGGCGAACAGGCGACCTTGTCCGCGGGCGGGGGCAGAAAGGCGCGCGCCTGCGCCTCGCCCGCCGCGCTGAGCGGCTGGTCCGTCCTGCCGATGTAGGCGCCGATCTCGTTTCCCGCCGTCGGCGCATGGCGGATGAGTGCGATGTACTTCATTTGATGCGCACCCCTATCCCCGCAAACACGCGGTAAACCTCGTCCGCCCGCCGCGCGATCGCACAGAGGACGCGCCCGACCTCGTCGCGCAGTTCCCGCTCTTTCCGCTCCGCGGGGAGGATGCCGCAGCCGATCTCGTCGGCGCAGAACACGCAGTCGCGCACCGCTTCCGCACGCGCGAGCACCGCCGCGGCGCCTTCGCGCGCGATCAGACGCTCGAGGTGCACGCATGCGCCGCCCTCGCGCGGCTCTTCGCCCACCTGTGCGGGGGAAAGGGAAAAGGTTTCGCAGAGGAAGCGGGTCTTGCCCTGTCCCCTGCCGCCGATGACCAGTCGTATCATAGATAAAGCCCTCCGATCGCCGCACACAGCAGCATGATGAGTTCGCAGACCTGCAAGAGCCATCCCGCGCCGTCGCCCGAGATGCCGCCCAGTCCGCGCAGGAGCGCGAAGGCACAGCAGGCAAAGGCAAGCGCGCCGCCCGCGAGCACGACGGCGCCGAGAAGGGGCGAAAGCGCGAGCATCGCCGCCGCCGACGCCGCAAGCCACAGCGCGGACGCCGTGAGACAGGCGGTGCGGTCGCTCGCCGCCGCAAAGGAAGAGGCGAGCCCCGTCTTTGCGGAGGGAAAGGTCAGCACGCACATCGCCGAGAGCGCGCGCTCGAGCGGGAACGCCGCGCAGAACACCGCGTACGCCGCGAGGGAGACGCTCGCCGCCGCGGCGAAATAGGCGACGAAATACAGCGCGCAGGAGAGCACCGCAAAGGACCCGACGTGCGGGTCGGACAGGATAGCGATCTTCTCCTCTTTCGGTCGGCGGGAACCGAAGGCGTCGGAGACGTCGAGGAACCCGTCGAGGTGGATGCCGCCCGTCAGAAGCGCGGGAAGGACGGTGAGCGCCGCCGCGCGCAGAAGGAGCGGAAAAGAGAGAAAAGACAGCAGGTACGCGAGCGCATAGGCGAGCGCGCCGATGAGCGCGCCGACGAGCGGGAAAAAGCAGAACACATAGCGAAAATTCCCCTCTTCCCACTTCGCGCAGGGCACGGGAATGCCCGAATACATGGAAAACGCGAGCAGAAACGAAGCAAAGACCCTCTTCACGGCAACCTCCCTTTGTGCACGACGGGCACTGAACAGACCACCTCGACGACGAGCTCCGCGCGCGCCGCGAGCGCCCTGTGCAGGGCGGCGAGCGCGTCGGCATATTCCGCGAGCGCGCCCTCGAACTTCTCCCCGCCCGAAAAGATGTCGTCGGAGACGACGACGAGCGGCCCCCCTTGCGCGAGCGCGTCCAGCTCGGCGAGGATGTCGCGGACGGGGTCCGCACGCCCCTCCGAAAACATCGCGTTCGCGAGCCTGCCCGAGAGCGATTCCACGAGCGCGGCGCCCTTTTGCGCCGCGGGGAGGGCGGCGGGGCATTCCGCCGTCTCGAACCCCTTGCCCGCGCGCATCGCGCGGTGGCGCGCGATGCGCGCCTCCGCCTCGGGGCCGTCGTCGGGCATGGTCGCGAGATACCGTTTTTTCCCATCTTTTGCGAGCGCGCAGACCAGCTCTTCCGCGAACGCGGACTTGCCCGAGGCGCCCCCGCCGACGACGAGCGCGATCACAGCCGCTTGTACGCCGTCACCGACGCCTCCGCAAAGGTGGGCATGCCGTCGTAGACCGCGCGCGCGAGGTCGAGCAGCGGAAAGAGCGCGACCGCACCCGTGCCCTCGCCCAGCGCCATGCGCGCGCACAGCGGCGGGTGCATCCCCAGCGCCGCGAGCACGCGCGCCGCCGCGGGTTCGCCCGAGAGATGCGAAGGGAGCAGATACGGGGCGCATTCGGGGGACAGCCGCACCGCGCACAGCGCCGCGACCGAGGAGATGAAGCCGTCGATCACCGCGGCGATGCCCGCGCGCGCACAGCCCAGAAATGCGCCGCACATGCCCGCGATGTCCGCGCCGCCCACCTTTGCGAGCACGTCGACGGGGTCGTCCGCATTCGGACGCCGCCCCTCGAGCGCGCGGCGCAGGCACGCACGCTTTCGCTTGAGCCCCGCATCCGACAGCCCCGCGCCCCTGCCCGCGCTCTCCTCGGGCGAAAGCCCGAGCAGGGCGCAGGCGCACGCCGCCGCCGTGGTGGTGTTGCCGATGCCCATCTCCCCGACCGCGAGCATGGTGTAACCCTCGCGCGCACTGCGAAGCGCCAGCTCCTTGCCCGTGCGGATGCAGGAGAGGCACTGCTCCCGCGTCATCGCGGGGCGCTCGCAGATGTCGGCGGTGCCGCGCAGGACGCAGACGTCCTCCACGCCCTCCGCGGGCGCGTTCATGCCGATGTCCGCGGCGAGCACGTCCGCCCCCGCCGCGCGCGCCATCAGCGAGACGCTCGCCGCGCCGCGCGCGATGTTCGCCGCGACCGTCGCCGTCACCTCGCTGCCCGTCTGCGTGACCTCCTCGGCGACAACGCCGTTGTCCGCGCAGAACACGAGCACACGCCTGCGCCTGCCGCCCTGCGCCGCGGGCATCCCCTCGATCTGCGCAATCATCTCCTCGAACACGCCCATGCCGCCCAGCGGCTTTGCGAGCGTGTCCCAGCGCGCGAGCGCCGCGCGCCGCCTCTCTTCGTCGTATTTCATCTCTCCTCCTTCGCGCGGAGCGCGCTCTGACAGAGGCGCACCGCGCAGTCGGTGTTGCTGTAAAAATACAGGTGCGGGAAGCCCGCCGCGATGCTCCCCTCCGCGCGAAAACAGGCGCGTTCCCCCGCCCTGCCGCGGGCGAGGAGCGCGTCCCCCGCGTCCTCCGCCTCGCAGTAATGGAACTCGTGCCCGCGCAGGACGTCCCCGCGCTTTGCGAAGATGCAGTCCCTTCTCGCCGTGAACTCGGCGTAGCCGAAGCGCACGGAGGAGGAAGTCATGTGCGCGCTCCCCGAGAGCAGGCCCGCCATCGGCACGCCGTCCAGCGCTTCCAGAAGATACAAAAAGCCGCCGCACTCGGCGTAGACGGGCACCCCGCGCGCCGCCTGCGCGCGCAGTTGCGCGCGCAGGCGGACGTTCGCGGAGAGCCGCCCCTTGTACAGCTCGGGATAGCCGCCGCTCAGCCAGACCATGTCGGCGGGCGGGAGCTCGTCGCGCAGCGGCGAAAACCACAAAAAGCGCGCGCCCAGCCGCTCGAACAGCGACACGTTCTCGGGATACCAGAAACAGAACGCCTCGTCCCGCGCGGCGGCGACGGTGAAGGAGCCGAGGCGGGGCAGCGGCGGGAGCTGCGCATCCAGCGGCGGCGCGGACTCCGCGAGCGAGAGCAGTCCGTCGAGGTCGACCGTCTCTTCCGCCGCGCGCGCGAAGCGCTCCAGCGTCTGCGCAAGATCGGGAAGTTCGCCCGCCGTCACCAGCCCGAGGTGGCGGGAAGGCAGTGCGGGAAGGCGGGGAAGATACCCGTACAGCCGCGCCCTGCCCTTCCACGCCGCGGCGAGCATGGCATACGTCTGCGCGCTCGCGTTGTTCAGCAGAAACCCGTCCGCGCCCGCGCGCTCGAACCCCTCGAGCACGGGGAGCACCGACCGCGCCGCGCCGCGGCAGTCCACGACGAGCACCGCGGGCGCCGAGAGCCTGCGCGCGACGTCCTTCGCGCTGTGCGCCTCGCTCCCGCCCGCGCCGTCCAGAAAGCCCATCGCGCCTTCCAAAAGATTGATCCCCTTCGCGCGCGCGGCAAACAGCGGCGCGAGCAGTTCCCCCGCGAAATAGCTGTCCGCGTTCCCGCCCGATGCGCCGCACACCACCGCATGAAAGAGCGGGTCTATGTAATCGGGCCCGCACTTGAAGGGCGTGACGGTCAGCCCGCGCGCGCGGAGCGCGCCCGCGACCGCGCAGAACGCCGTCGTCTTGCCGCAGCCGCTGTGCGTGCCTGCGATCATCAGTCTCGGAGCGTGCATAAAAAATCCTCCGTCTTTCGGAATACGGGCACTCCCGCGCCCTCCAGCTTTTCGCTCTCCGCGTTGCTCTGCCCGTAGGGCGCGCAGACGAGCAGCGCGCCCGCCGCGCGCACGCAGGGCATCGCCGCGCGCACATCCTCCTCCCCCACGCAGGCGAAGGGCGGAAGGCGGAACAAGTGCGCCGCGAGCGCGGACGCCGCGGGAAAGTCTGCGTCGCTCTCGGGCAGAATGCCCGCGGCGAACGGGATTCCCCTGCGCCGCAGGGCGCGGAATGCAGGCGTGCCCGTCCCGCCGCCCGCGAGCACGAAGACGCGCGGCGCGCCCGAAAGGCGGGGAAGCTCGCAGGAACAGGAGAGCGGGTCGAACCCCTCCGCGCCGTACAGCCCGCGGACAAGCGCCGCGTCCACCCGCTCGGGCTTGGTCAGAAAGGCGCGCCCCCCGCCCACGCAGAGGACGTCGTCCGCGACCTTGACCGCGAGGTCGAGCTCGTGCAGGGAGAGAAGGACGCTCATCCCCTTCGCGCGCGCGAGATCGCGCACGGCGGCGAGGATCTCCGCCTTGCCCGCGAGGTCGAGACAGGAAGTCGGCTCGTCCAGCACGAGCACGCGCGGCGTCTGACAGAGCGCGCGCGCGAGCAGGACGCGCTGACGCTGACCGTCGGAGATGCGCGAAAAGTCTCGCTCCGCGAGCGCCGACGCGCCCGCGGAGGCGAGCGCCTCCCGCGCCGCCGCGAGGTCTGCCTGCGAGAGCGCGCCGAAAAAGCCCGTGTGCGGGTAGCGGCCCGCCGCCGCGACTTCGAGGCAGGTCATGCGTTCGGGGCGGACGCGCTCGGCGCGCAGGACGGACAGCAGTTTTGCAAATTCGCGCGCAGAACGGGCGCGGGCGTCCTCCCCGCAGACGCGGACGACGCCGCCCAGCGGCGCAAGAAGACGCGCGACGGTATTGAGAAGGGTGCTCTTGCCCGCGCCGTTCGGGCCGATGACGGCGAGCACCTCCCCCGCCGCGAGCGAGAAGGAGATGTCCTCGGCGACCGCGTTTTTGTCGTAGCCGACGCGCAGTCCGCGTACCTCGAGATTTTTTTCGTTCATGTTCTCTTCCTCCCGAGCAGAAGCGCGATGACGAAGGGCGCGCCGAAGATCGCCGTCACCGTGCCGACGGACAGCTCTGCGGGCGAGACGACGGTGCGCGCGATCAGGTCGCAGAGAAGGCAGAAATCCGCGCCCGCGAGAAAGGATGCGGGCAGGACGAGGGCGGGGCGGGAAGTGGAAAGACAGCTCTTGCAGACGTGCGGCACCGCAATGCCGACGAACCCGACCGGCCCCGCAAAGGCGACCACGACCGCCGAAAGAAGGCCGGAGAGCAACAGCAGGGCGATTCGGCACAGCCGGACGTTGGCGCCCATGCTCGCGGCGTATTCCTCGCCGAGGCGGAAAGCGCCGATCGGCTTTGCGAGCAGGAGCCCCGCCGCCAGGCAGGGAAAGACGAAACAGGCGATGACGAGCACGTCTCCCCAGTCGGAACCCGCAAAGGAGCCCAGCGACCAGTTGGTGAGGTTGACGATCGCCTCTTCCTTCGCGAAGGTGATGCAAAGGTCGGTCACCGCCGAACAGACATACCCGATCATCACGCCGATGACGAGCAGAGTCGCCGCGCCGCGCACGCGCGAGGCGAACAACACGATGAGCGCCGTGACCGCGAGCGCGCCCGCAAAGGCGGCGAGCACCGAGAGCGCACCGCCCAGCGCGACGCCGCCCGCCGCCGCCCAGACCATCGCGATCGCGAGCGCGCATTTCGCGCCCGAAGAGACGCCGAGCACGAACGGGCTCGCGATCGGGTTGCGGAAATAGGTCTGCAACAGATACCCCGACACGCCGAGCGCGCCGCCGAGCATCGCCGCCGTCAGCAGACGGGGAAGGCGGATGACCCACACGATGTCGTGCGCCGCGCCCGTGCCGCCGCCCAGCAGCGCGGAGAACACCTCGGACACCGAAAGCCCCGCGCTTCCCACCCACACGTTGAGCAGAAACGCCGCGAAAAACAGCGCGCCCGCCGACGCGAAGAAGAGAAGGGCGCGCCGCTTCATGCGAGGCGGCTCACATAGGTGAGCCCCTCCGTCTGCCCGCCGAGCATCGCCGCGACGTCTGCGACCATCTCCCCCATCGCCGCCATGCTCTGGTAGAAGTTGTCGCTCGTGCGCCACACGTTCCCCGACTTGTACGCGGGCACGTTTTTGATCCACGCGCCGACGCGGCCCTGGGAGATGAGCGCGTCCACACTCTCTTCCGAACCCGCCGCGGCGCCGCTCGTCCAGTTGTAGAGCAGAAAGTCCGCCTCCTCGCAAAGAAGGCGGAAGGCCTCTTCGTTCATCTTTGTGTTGCCCGTCTTGCCCTCGCCCACCGTTTCGGGCTGTACGCCGCCCGCGAGCGAGACGAGCTTGGTGACGTAGTCCTCGGCATTGCGGACGTTGTAGACGCCCTCCGTCGTCGAATAGAAGACGAGCACTTTGGGCTTTTGCTCCGTTTCGGGCAAAGAGGCGAGCGTCCGCTCGAGCACTTCTTTCTGTCCCGCAAACAGCGCGTCCGCCGCCGCGCGCCTGCCCGTGAGCTCGCCGAACACCTTGCACCACTCGGTGCGGCCGAGCGGGTGCGTCTCCGCCGAGGACTGGTCGCGAAGCACGTACAGTCCGAGGGAGTTGAGCATGGACTCCACTTCGGGCTTATAGTCGATCATCGTCGAATACACGGCGAGCGTCATGCCGCTTTTGGCGCGCTCGGCGGCGATGAGTTCGTAATTGGGCGAATCGTAGCGGTTTGCCTCGACGAGCGTGCCTGCCGCGATCGCCTCTTTGACCTCGTCTATGTACCACGTCGTGTCCGCCGTCGTCAGCGGGACGCAGTCGAGGGCGTCCATCGCCGCGAACAGCGACATCGCGGACGCGGAGGAGACAAAAAGGGCGCTCCGCTCCCGCACGGTCAGCGCGACCATGCCCTGCGGCATGCCGCTCACCCCCTCCACCCCTTCGGGAAGGAGAAGCCAGTCGGAGTTTTTTTCCCCTTCCGCGTCGAAGATCTCGATGCGCGAATAGGCGCGGGAGCTTTCGTCCTCGTAATGCGAGATACGAAAGCGCACGGCGTAGGCGTTCTCCTCGACCTGCGTGCAGGCGAGCGCGGAAAAGTCGACGTCCGCCGCGGGGTCGGAAGGCGCACAGCCCGAAAGGAGCGCAAACAGCGCCGCGAATGCAATGAGAAGGGAAAGTAATTTTTTCATGGGTGCAATTTCTCCTTTTTCGGGCGCAAAAAAAGCGCCCCTCGGGAAAAAGGGCGCGCCGATCCGTTCCGCCGCTTTAAAAAAGCGTCGGTCCTGCCGCACTCTCCCCTGCCCGAGAATGTTTTCGCAGGCGCACCGAGCAGGTCTCCTGGCTTGCGTTCCCGAACGGGATGCACGGGATGCGGCCGCCTTCTCGTCGCCGATGGCGCTCGCCGCGTTTAAACGCTCACAGTAATGGCTGTTGCACCGGATCTGCACCGGTTTCCCTTTTCACCCGCCCTTCGGCGGACACTCGCTGCGCTTTGTTCAGATAAAAAGAGTTTACCGCATTTCGGGTGAGTTGTCAACACATTTTCCGCGCAATGGAAGATCGCGGAAAATTTCACGCATAAACGGGCGAAAGTGCGGCAAAATAAGGAAAAAGGAGGAACATCTGTATGAAAAAGAAAATTTTGAGCGTCTCATTGGCGCTCCTGCTGTGCGCCGCACCCTTTGTCGGCGGCGCGATCCCCGCGTTCACCGCTTCGGCGGCCGTCGCCGAGAGCATGAGCGTGACGGGAAACGCGACCGTGGAAGCGGAACCCGACAGCGTGATCTTTTCGGGAAGGCTCTTTGCCGTCAGCGAGGAGGATGCGGACGCACTTCTCAAGGAGAAGCTGGAAAAGGTGACGGAGGCGTTCTCCGCTTACGGAGAAGTGCGCGAAGCGCCCTTCCATGCACACTGCCCCATGCCGCACGACGCGCGTCCGCGCAAAAAAGAGGGACACACGAAAGCGGGGTGCGCGCTGCTCTTTTCCAGCGACAAACCCGAACAGTTCAAGGAGATGTGCGAGGCGCTGAAAGAGGCGGGCGTGCGCGGGATCGAATGCGTGCAGTTCCTGCTGAAAAACGACGGGCAAGCGCGCCGCGAAGCGCTGAAAGCGGCGTTCGAGGACGCAAAACAAAATGCCGCGGCGTTGGGAGCCGAAGGCGAAGCGACCAAAGCGGAAGAGCTCTGGTGCTCCGTCTATGCACAGGGAGACAAGATCGTCGTCAACGCATCCGTGCGGGTGACCTATTAAAAGATGGTTCACACTTTTTGTTTTGAGCTGAAGCTTCGCGCGTTTCTCGCAAAAGAGATACTGCGAAACGCTTGAGTTTGAAGGGACAACCGCCGCACGCCTGCGGCTGACGGCGTTTTTCCCCTCTGCGAAAATGTTTAAGGGCTCTCTTATTATCAAAATTTTCGCATTCACCTCTTTCGGTGCGCCGCTTTTGCGGCGTAAAGGGAAAAGTTCACGAAAATCTCGGCGAGCTGACGCCTGCGATTTTCCGTGATTTTTAGGACAACCCCTGCGTTTGCCGCCTGTTGGCGGCTCTGCGCAAGGGGTTTTCCTCGCCGCGGCATTTTTAAGGGCACACCGTTATCAAAATGCCGCGGCTTCACCTTTCCTGCTTGCGCTTTCGCGTAAGGGGAAAAAGCAAAAAGTGTGATTTTTGCTTTTTCGAGTGAGATAAAAACGCTTCGCGCGGATCTCGCAAAATGGTTCACAAATTTTCTTTTGAGCTGACAAAAGAAAATTTCGTGATTTTGAGGAAAACTCCAGCGTTCGCCGCTTTTTGGCGGCTCTGCGCTCGGAGTTTTCCTCTGCGGCGCGCTCTTTGAGGGCACACCATAAAACGCGCGCCGCATTCACCTTTCCTGTCTGCGCTCTCGCGTAAGGGGAAAAAGCAAAAAGTGTGATTTTTGCTTTTTCGAGTGAAAAGAATGCTTCGCGCGAAGCATGATACATACAGCGGTTGTTTATGCTTCGTCTACAAAGAGCGGCGGTTCCGCCTTCGGAAAGGGAAAGACTGCGAGAGAGTTACCCTCTTCCCGCCCCGAAAGGCGCACCGCACAGGGACGCGGGTGAGCGTCGGCCGCATAATAGAAAATGCCGTCATCTGCGTCCGCGACGGAGGAATAGAGCGTGCGCTCCTCTCCCCGCTCGGTTCGCGCAAGTCCCGCAGGAAAGGCGAGCGAGCGCAGAATGCCGAACACGTCGAAAAGAGACGCGCCTTTCGCGTTCGCGCGCAAAAACGCGGCGCGGACAAAGCGGGAGGCGGGAGAACCATCGCCAGGCAGGCCGATCCCGCCGAATCCGACGCCGAAGGGCGTGAGCGGATGCCAGCCGCACGCGGGAGACGAGGCGGAAAGCCCCATATACTGGCGCATGTTGTCGGCGTGGAAGGGAAAAGGCGGGCTGTTTGTGAGAACGCCGAAAGCGTTTTCATGGACGAAAAGCCCCTCCGCCCTGCGTTCGACGACGAGCGTGCGCGTGCGGTCGGCAAGCATCCAGTGCAAGGGCGGCGCGGGGCCGTCCACCCCCTCTCCGCTGATGTCGGTGTTTGTAAGCAACCGCGCCGCTTCGCTCGCACTTGCGCACAACGCGAGTGCAGAGGTCATGAACACATGCGGCGCCATGCCCTTTGCGGCATAGACCGCGTCGGGGAAATAAAGCCCCGCGACATACAGACCGCGCTCGTTGAGCCCTTCCGCAAAATACGGAATGCCCTCCCGCACCTGCGCGACGCCCGCGACGGCGTAATGCCTGCGCCTGCCCGCGAGCGGAAAGGCGCGCGGCGCGCGCACCGCCGTGCGCGCAAAGTCGCAGTCAAGGTCCATATTCCTTGCAAAATAGAGATGATCGCCGCGAAGAGAAAGACAAGTACACATAGCAAAAGGAGTATTTGCTTTCCGAAGAAAAGTCATTCCTCCTTTCCGAAAAAAACGCAATGACGAAAACCGCTTTGCCGACGCCTCACAATATCGGCGGAATATATATTTTATATTGTGGTGTTTGCAGAATAAGCGGAAAGAGTGAATCACCCTAAAAAAATTTCTCGAAAAAGCAAAAATCACACTTTTTGCTTTTTCCCCTTACGCGAAAGCGCAAGCAGGAAAGGTGAAGCCGCGGCATTTTGATAACGGTGTGCCCTTAAAAATGCCGCGGCGAGGAAAACCCCTTGCGCAGAGCCGCCAACAGGCGGCAAACGCAGGGGTTGTCCTAAAAATCACGGAAAATCGCAGGCGTCAGCTCGCCGAGATTTTCGTGAACTTTT
>JAHZBZ010000006.1 GCA_019423125.1 Bacillota bacterium
CCGTGATTTGAGGGCGACACCGCCGTTCAAACGCCTTTCGGCGTTTTCTGCGGCGTTTTCTCCCTCTTTGCGCCCTTTATAGGGGCACGCATATTATTTTATGGGCGCAAATTCACCCTCTTCCCACAAGCCGTAAGTTTACGGCAAATCGGGGGCGCTCAGGCAAAAACGTGGTTTTGCCTCGCGCAGAATAAAATAGAAGCTTCGCGCGAATCTCGTAAAAGAGATACTGCGAAACGCTTGAGTTTTAGAGAAAACCCGCGGGCACGCCCGCTTTGCGGGCTGGCCGCCGGCTTTCTCTCTTTGCGCGCTTTTTAAGGGCTCTCCTATTATCATAAGCGCACAAATTCACTCTTTCCGCATGAGCCTTGCGGCAAATTGAGGGCAAAAGAGTTCACAAATTTTCTTTTGAGCTGACAAAAGAAAATTTCGTGAGATTTAGGGGAACCCCGAGCGGCTTTCCCCTCTGTCCGCGATGTTTTAGGGGCACGCCATAAAAAATCGCGGACATTCACCCCATCCGTGCGCCGCTTTTGCGGCGTGTAGGGAAAAAGTCAAAAGTGGTATTTTTGCTTTTTCGTTTTTTAATAAGTACTTGCAAAAACGGAAATCGCAATTTTCGTTTTTGCCACCGATTTGCGCGTATGCGCCTCAGCGGGTGAATGCGCGCGATTTTGACAAAGGTGTGCCCTTATTTTATCGCGCGCAGAGGGCAGAGCCCTCAAATCACGGCGTTTCGCAGGCGTCAGCCCGCCGAGAAACGCGTGAACAATCAACGCAGGGGTTTTCCTCAAACTCACGGAATTTCATTTTTCGCGCGAGCAAAACCACGCTTTTGCGCTGCGCATCCACATTTGCGCGCGAGCGCCTCAGCGGGTGAATGCGCGCGATTCTGACAAGGGTGTGCCCTTATTTTATCGCGCGCAGAGGGCAGAGCCCTCAAATCACGGCGTTTCGCAGGCGTCAGCTCGCCGAGAAACGCGTGAACAGAAATCCATTACTTCTTATACACCGCACCTCTGCTCGCGGAGGAGACCTGCGCGCGGTAGCGCTTGAGGTAGCCGTCCACGGGCTTTTCGAGCGGTTTGAAGTTCTTGAGCCGTTCGGCGATCTCCTGCTCGCTCAGGCGCAGGTTGATCTCGCCCTTTTCGATGTCGATGTCGATGATGTCGCCGTCGCGGATGATGCCGATGGGACCGCCCGCCGCCGCTTCGGGGCAGACGTGCCCGATCGCAGCTCCCCGCGTCGCGCCCGAGAACCTTCCGTCCGTGATCAGCGCGACGTCCGCGCCCAGTCCCGCGCCGACGATCGCCGAGGTCGGGGAGAGCATCTCGCGCATGCCGGGTCCGCCCTTCGGGCCCTCGTAGCGGATGACCACCACGTCGCCCTTGACGATCTTGCCTGTGGAGATCGCCTCCATGGCGGCTTCTTCGCTGTCAAATACCTTTGCGGGGCCGCTGTGTCTGAGCATCGCGGGGTCGACGGCGCTCTTTTTGACGACGGCGCCCTCGGCGGCGATGTTGCCTTTGAGGATCGCAAGCCCGCCCGTCGGAGAATAGGGCGCGGTGAGCGGGCGGATGATCTTGTCGTCCAGCACGCGCGCGTCCTTCACGCGCTCATGCTGCGTGACGCCCGAAACGGTCTGCGCGGAGCCGTCAAACAGTCCGCCCTCTTCCAGCCTGCGGATGACGGCGGAGATGCCGCCCGCCTCGTTGAGGTCTTCAATGTAGTCTTTGCCTGCGGGCGCGAGCTTGCAGATGTGCGGCACCTTCGCGCTCACTTCGTTGAACGTGTCGATGGAAAAATCCTCTTCGCTCATGCCCATCTCGTTCGCGAGCGCCAAAAGGTGCAGGACGCTGTTGGAGGAAGCGCCGATCGCGTTATCCACCGCAACCGCGTTGCGGATCGCCTTGGGGGTGAGGATGGACGAGGGACGGATGTCCTTTTTCACCGCGTTCATGATCGCCTCGCCCGTCTCTTTGGCGAGCATCAGGCGGCGGCTGTGCACCATCGGGATGGTGCCGTTGCCGGGCAGCGCGATGCCCAGCGCCTCGGTCAGGCAGTTGAGGCTGTTCGCCGTGAACATGCCCGAGCAGGAGCCGCAGGTCGGGCATGCGGAGCACTCGTATTCGTGCAGTTCTTTTTCGTCGATCTTGCCCGCGTTGTAGGCGCCCACCGCCTCGAACATCGAGGACAGGGACAGCCGCTCGCCGTGCATTCTGCCCGCGAGCATGGGGCCGCCCGAGACAAACGCCGCGGGCAGGTCGAGGCGTACCGCCGCCATCAGCATGCCGGGGATGATCTTGTCGCAGTTGCCCACGAACACGACGCCCGAAAATGCGTGTGCGCGCGCGAGGATCTCGGCGCTGTCGGCGATGATCTCGCGGGAGGGGAGGGAGTAGCGCATCCCCGCATGCCCCATCGCGATGCCGTCGCAGACGCCGATGGAGGGCACGATCACGGGCTTTCCGCCCGCAGCGAGCACGCCTTCCTTGACCGCCTCCGCGATGCGGTCGAGATACATATGCCCGGGGATGATCTCGCTCTGCGCGCAGACGATCCCGATGATGGGCTTTTTCATTTCGCTGTCCGTCCAGCCGAGCGCGCGCAGCAGCGAGCGCTGAGAGGACATCGCGGTGCCTTCCGAAAAGATGTTGTTCATGTTCTTATACCTCGGTTCCGTTTTATTTTGCGGACGCAGTCAGATGCGTTCGTTGTAGTCGATGAGATCTTTGAGGCAGTTTGCCCCGCGCGAGAGCGCCGTCACGCCCGTGCGCGCCATCTCGAGGATGCCGTAGGGGCGGATGACCTCGATGAAGCCGTCCAGCTTGTTCGGCTCGCCCGTGATCTCCAGGATCGCCGTCTCGGGGGAGAGGTCGACGATCTTCGCCTTGTACACGTCCTTGATCTCGATCAGCTCCGAGCGCTTTTCCGCGGGCGCCGAGACCTTGATCAGCAGAAGTTCGCGGAAGACGGAGGCGTCCTCGTCCGCGATCGTGATCTTCTTGACGTCGATCAGCTTGTCCATCTGTTTGGTCAGCTGTCCGAGCACGTATTCGTCGCCGCCGAACACGATGGTCACGCGGGAGAAATGCTCGTCCTCCGTCGCGCAGGCGGAGATGCTGTGTATGTTGAACCCGCGGCGGGCAAACAGCCCCGAAAGGCGGGTCAGAACGCCGCTCTTGTTCGCGAGCAGCGCGGTGATCGTGTATTTTTTCATGGCATGCACCTCACAGCTTCGTGATGATCGCGTCGAAGGACTTTCCGGGCGCGATCATGGGCAGCACCTTGTCGTCGATGCCGATCCTGCAATCGACGAGCACGGGCCCCTTCTCCGCAAACGCCTCTTTGAGCACGGGCAGGATGTCCGCCTCCTTCTGAATGCGCAGTCCCTTCGCGCCGAACGCCTCGGCGAGCTTGACGTAGTCCGTCTTGCGGTCCAGCGTCGTCTGCGAATAGCGCTTGCCGTAGAAGAGCGTCTGCCACTGCCGCACCATGCCCAGACAGTTGTTGTTCATCACGAGGATGACGAGCGGGAGCTGCTGCGAGACGGCGGTGCACAGTTCGTTGAGGTTCATGTGGAAGGAGCCGTCGCCCGTCACGAGCACCGTCTGCCTTCCCGCGGCGACGCACGCGCCGATCGCGGCGCCCATGCCGTAGCCCATCGTGCCCAGTCCGCCGCTGGATACGAAGCGGCGCGGCTTGTCGAATTTGTAGTACTGCGCCGTCCACATCTGGTGCTGTCCGACGTCCGTCGCGACGGGCGTGTCCGCATCCGTGAAGTTTTCAAGCGCGGAGAGGATCTTGTATGCGGGGAGCGCACTGTCGAAGGAAGCGTCCTCGTATTCTTTGTAGGCGCGCGCCTCTTTGCGCCATTCGGCGCGGTCCGCCTGTTCAAGCTGCGCGAGCATGGCTTTGAGCGTCTCGCCCACGTCCGCCATCACCGAAAAATCGGCGCGCACGTTCTTGTCGATCTCGGCGGCGTCGATGTCCACCTGCACGATCGTCTTTCCCTCGCGGAATTTCGCGCGGTCGCCCGCGACGCGGTCGGAAAAGCGCATGCCCAAGGCGATCACGACGTCCGCGCGGCGAAACGCCTTTGCCGCGGCGTCCGTGCCGTGCATGCCGATCAGCCCGAGGAAATCGGGCGCGTGCGCGGGATAGGCGCCCAGCCCCATCAGCGTCGCGCAGACGGGCGCCTGGATGCGCTCGGCGAACGCGCGCACGTTTTCGGCGGCGTCCGCGCCGATGCACCCGCCGCCCGCGATGACGAGCGGACGCTTTGCCGCGGCGATCGCGGCACAGGCTTCTTTGACCGTCTCCGCGGCCACCGCCTTGGGCGCATAGCGCGCAGGGGCGTGCTCTTCGAACTCGCACAGCTCCGTCTGCAGGTTTTTGGGGATGTCGATGAGCACGGGGCCTTTTCTGCCCGAATTGGCTATGTAAAACGCCTCGCGCACCGTGTCCGCAAGCAGGCGCACGTCTTTTACGATGTAGTTGTGTTTGGTGACGGGCATCGTGATCCCCGCGATGTCCACTTCCTGAAAACTGTCTCTGCCCAGGTTCGCCACCGTCACGTTGCCCGTGATCGCGACGAGGGGAATGCTGTCCATATACGCGGTCGCAATGCCCGTGACGAGGTTGGTCGCGCCGGGGCCGCTCGTGGCGATGCAGACGCCCGTCTTGCCGCTCACGCGGGCATAGCCGTCGGCGGCGTGCGTCGCGCCCTGTTCGTGCGCGGTGAGGATGTGACGGATGCCCCCGTCGCGGTACAGCGCGTCGTAGATGTCGAGCACGCACCCGCCGGGATAGCCGAACACCGTGTCGACGCCCTGTTCTTTGAGGCAGCGGATGAGTATGTCGGCGCCGCTGAGTTTCATGAGAAGTCGCCTCCTTTCGTGATGCTTTTCTATATTTCTATAATATGGTGAAAATGCCGCAGTATTTTGTACTTATTTTATATCGAAAGGGGCTCTGCTGTCAAGCATTTGAAAACCTGCGCGGGCGGGGCAGCGCGGTGCGGTCAAAAAAATTTGCGCGCCGCGTACAAAACAGTTGACATTTTGCCGCCAATCCTATAAAATAGAATGGTATCCCGAAAGGGGAGAAGCCAGATATCGCGGGGTGGAGCAGTTCGGTAGCTCGTCGGGCTCATAACCCGAAGGTCGCAGGTTCGAATCCTGCCCCCGCAACCACGTCGCCGCAAGACGAATTATGCAACAAGCCGCGAAGTATCGCGGCTTGTTTGCTTTATCGTCTGCGGCTCCTTTTCCCAAAAATCTCGGGCTTCGCCCTGCGATTTTCGGGAGCCCTGGTTTTTGCAAGGCAATTTTTCGGGCGGGTCAAGCAAAAGCTTGAGCCGTTTGCTTTGCTGTCTGCCGCTCCTTTTTCCCAAAAATCTCGGGCTTCGCCCTGTGATTTTCGGGAGGCCCTGTTTATTCCGCAAGACGAATTATGCAACAAGCCGCGAAGTATCGCGGCTTGTTTGCTTTATCGTCTGCGGCTCCTTTTCCCAAAAATCTCGGGCTTCGCCCTGCGATTTTCGGGAGCCATGGTTTCAAGTTCTGAAGAGAGATACTCTGCGTCGGACTCTTCCATATGCGGCTTTAGAGGGCAAGAAAGACAGAATTTTTTGTTTTTCGATAAAGAATGCTTGACTTTTTCTGCGGAGTATGGTATTCTAACTTAGCGTTTCAAGCGGGGGCATTCTGTCCGCGCGGAAGAAATGGCGGCGTAGCTTAGTTGGTTATAGCGATCGGTTCATACCCGATAGGTCGTAGGTTCGAATCCCACCGCCGCTACCAAAGTAAAAGAGAAAAACCGCACGGAACTGCGGTTTTTCTGAAAAAGAGGCCCCGTGGTCAAGCGGTCAAGACATCGCCCTTTCACGGCGGTAACACGAGTTCGATTCTCGTCGGGGTCACCAAACAAGTCAAAGGCGAACCCGTTTCCATTAGGAGACGGATTTGCCTTTATCATATATTTCAGGACATAGAAAAAGCGGCGGGTGCTTCGCATGAAGCACCCGCCGCCCCGCCGTTATTCTAGGTTTGTGATATTCGGCGCAACCTCTGTAGGTTGTAAATGGGAAAATATATTGTTTGTATACCGCGTTCTTTCGCGGTCGTCACCGTACTCATTTAACGGTTGTGTCCGTATGGTTTCAATCGGACTTTCTGCTATTAAGTTGTATATTCAGTTGTGATTGCCTTTCGGTGCGCCACGTTTCAAACTCTCGCTGATTGTTTTCATCCGCCATAAATGAGCGTATAACGGGCAGCAGAAATCGTGCGAGCGAATCAAACTCGCTATTTTGTATGCCTGTTTCCTGTCTATTTCTCGCCATCCCCCGTAGTTATGTAGTCTGTTCGATAACTTTCCTCCTTTTAAGCGTTTATTCAGTTTTACTTGCTCCAATGATTGCCCGACGACTTGAAGGGCTTGGGGCGATACTTGTCCAGCTTGCGTTGCCTGACCGTTTCCATTACTTCTTGAAGCTTGTCGGGCGCGTGTTCTCTTATCTCGCGCAGAACGTCGGCGTCACTTTGAAGTGCCTGCTTTTCGCGTTCCGTCTTTTGATAGAGAGTAAATACGTCGCTTTGGTCGCGGGCGCTGATTTGCAGCCGCTCTTCGAGCTGCCCGTTCTCGGCTTTGAGCTTTGCCGCCGCTGCTGCGATGACAGGCAAATCCCTCTTGTTGAGCTTGCGCCTGCCGTCGCTGTATTCCTGCAAAACCTCGGCAGCGGCTTGAAGAGGAGCGGTATCCTGTTGTAGTTGCTTTTGTCTATTTTCAAGTTGTTGAGTTTCCCGTTCGGCGTGGACTTGCCGCTGTTCTGCAATCGCCCGCTTGCTTTCCGCCTCGTTCGCCCGCAGCTCGGCTTGGTCTGCCGCCTCGCTAATCTTCTTTAACTTGTAAGCCGCCGTGTCAAGGTGCTTTGCCTGACTTCCTTCTTTGCCGCGTTGTAAGTTCCATTTCTTCCCAACAACGAAGTGAAAGTCAGTTTGCAAGTTCTGTAACTCCTTCCTGTCAAACAACTGCTTTGCACACAATCTGCCGTTGGCAATGGGAATTAAATTCAGGTGCAGGTGCGGCGTGGTTTCATCCAAATGAACGACCACCGAGATAATGTTGTCCTCGCCGTATCGTTCCGCAAAGAAGTGGGTGCAATCGACAAAGAATTGCTGTTGCTCTTGCGGCGACAGCCTGCCGAAAAACTCTCTGTCTGAACCCACTACGAAGGAGCACGTCAGCACGGCGTCCTTGCGTACTTTCGTGGGCAGGTCGAGAGCCTCAATCTTATCGTTGATAAATTGCGTGTACGACCGCTGCCTTTTGATAATGTTGTAATTGTTCTGCGTGCGCGTGAAGTCTATCTGCGGGTTGACCGCCTGATAGGTTTCGTCGCGCTCGTTTTCATTTTCGACGGGCGCAATGTCCGTCTTGTGATACTTTTCCATGTGACAAACTAAGTAGCTTATAATTTCACCACCTGTTATTTCTTGATTAAAAGCCTCGCAGAGCCCACTAAACTTCGGAACGAAGTATAGTGGGCTATACTTCTCGTAAAAACAAAAAGTGGTTGCTTGCTATTTGCTTCCCGAAAATGGCTTTTGATTTGCCGTAAGTCATCACTATGTCATAGCTATGTCCAAGTTATTACGGCGGTCTGATTGCTGTGTGTCTATTCATAATTCACCTCCAAGTTTGATTTGTTTTTATCTTTACCCACGCCGAAGAGGTATGGGTGTGACAACTGAAAAAGGGCATAAAAAAGTCGCTGACACCTTTGAAGTAATCACCGACTTTTACCTTATTTAGCAACTTCTAATTGCTCTATGGTGGTCAACCATTCTGTTAAGTTATCGTTTGATTTTCGCCTTGTTCGCCTCTGCCTGAAAAATTGTACGCTGAAAAAAACCCTTAACGGCACGTCCAAAAATGCGGTTTGAAACAGCTTTGCCTACAAAAAAATTGTACGCTTATAATCGCAAAACTAATTTTGCGATTGCGATACCGGCAACTTTTGCTAAAATGTCGCTTCGCGCCGCTTGGCAAAAGTTTATGGCATCTTAAAAGCCTTTCATCGCGCATCTTTTTCGGGTGAAGGGGCAATCTGCTCGCTTTGAAAAAACGGTAACACAAAATAACCCCATCTTCGCTCGACGAAAAACTGACCTTAAACGAGGCTTTACATCTAAAAAAGCGTACGCTTATAAAGCCCCATTTTGGCCCTCGTCGGCACAAACTGCGCTTACCATGCAACGGTGCAAGCACCGCCGCAAGTTTTGCTTCGTTGTGCTTCCTCTTCCCAAAAAGTTCTTCGATACTTTTTGGGAGCCCTGTTCTTCTAGACGGCTCGGGTTGGTTCCCGCCGCGCCTTCTTTTCGCGCGGCAACTTCGGAGCATACAACTCCGCGGCGCAATCTCGTTATGCGCCCTTCCTCCCGCAAGGGAGTGCGCCATACTTAAAACCAATGTACGGCAAAAGAGTACAGGCAATCTTCACGCCTATACTCTTGCATTATATCATAGCTATCTCCATAAGTCAATAGAAATGCAAACATTTGTTTGTGTATTTTTATTCTAATATTTTCTTGTAGCCCCTTGACGAAAACTTAAAATTGCGGTATAATAGAAACAACTTTGAAAAAAGTGGACACGTCCAATAATTTCTATTAAAAGTGAGGCTGCTATGATTAAGCGCGATTTGTACTTACAAAGGCTTATCGACAGAATGAATAACGGTTCAATTAAAGTCATCACGGGCATCCGCCGCTGCGGTAAATCGGTGCTACTCTTTGACATTTTCGGGGATTACCTCTTGCAGCAGGGCATTGACGAGGGGCATATTATAAAATTTGCCTTTGATTCGGAGGACGACCTCGAAAAAATCGGGGAGAACATGCTTGACCTCGCAGAGAACAAGCGCAAAGTTGACCCGCACAAGTTTTCTGCCTATATCAAGAGCAAATTGACCGACGACGGAAAGTATTATCTGCTTTTGGACGAGGTACAGCAACTCGGTTCATTTGAAGCTGTTCTGAACGGCTACTTATACAAGAAAAATCTCGACGTGTATGTTACGGGCAGCAATTCCAAGTTTCTGTCGAGCGATATTTTAACCGAATTCCGCGGCAGAGGCGACGAAGTGAGAGTCTATCCTCTGTCGTTCAGCGAGTTTTATTCCGCTAAAGGCGGCGACAAATACGACGCCTGGGACGAATACCACCTCTATGGCGGTATGCCGGCCCTCTTCGAGCGCAACACAGAGGAGCAAAAAATCGAATATCTGAAAACGCTCATGTCAAAGGTTTATCTATCCGACATCGTTGAGCGTAATCATGTGCAATACCCCGACGAGATGGACTCCATCGTCGATTTCCTGTGTTCTGCCATCGGCTCGCTCACCAATCCCAAAAAGATTTCCGACACGCTCAAAAGCATCAAGGGCAAGTCGATCAGCGACGTTACGGCAAAGAACTACCTCGGCTATCTCACCGACGCCTTCCTCTTTGACAGCGCAAAACGCTACGACGTAAAAGGCAAAAAGTACTTTGAAACGCCGCTCAAATATTACATGGCGGACGTAGGGTTGCGCAATGCCCGCCTCAATTTCAGACAGGTAGAAGAAAACCACATTATGGAGAATGTCATCTTCAATGAGCTGAAAGTGCGCGGCTATTCGGTTGACGTCGGTGTTGTGGAGAGTAAAGAAACAATCGAGGGCAAGCGCAAGTTGAAGCAGCTTGAAATTGACTTCGTCGCCAACAAGGGCAGCAAGAAGTATTATATTCAGTCTGCCTATGAAATGCCCACGGAAGAAAAATTGCGGCAGGAAAAGCGTTCGCTCATCAAAGTGGGCGATTCCTTCAAAAAAATCGTCGTTGTAAAGGACAACATCCGTCCCCAGACCGACGAGGAAGGCATTGTAACTATAGGGCTCATTAACTTCTTGCTCGACCAAAATAGTTTGGAGCTGTAAATAGGATTGCTGCAACAAGTTTTGCTACTATAAATGTTTTAAGAAAATCTACTAATCGTGGAGTACGTGATATTTTATGGATACAACTCTACGAATCGTGTAGAAAATAAGTAGGTTTACATTTTCAAGATAGGCTGTTACAATAATATCATCAAATACAGGAGATAATTTTATGGCAGAACACAGCATTGGTAAAACGATAGCAGAATTACGCAAAGTAAAAGGCTGGACGCAGGTAGAACTTGCGGAACGCTTAAATGTCAGCGATAAGACAATTAGTAAATGGGAAAGTGAAGCGGGCTATCCTGAATTTACGATGCTTCCTCAACTCGCAAATATATTTGATGTGAGCCTTGATTATCTTATGACGGGCAAGAAAGCAGAACCTAAAATTATCATCATGTCAAAAGCGGAGTTGTGCGCAAAAACGGATGATATTTCTCTATTGAATGACATTAACTACACACAAACAGATGAGAATAATAAATGCCTCATCGATTATATCAAACAATATGAAAGCCTGAATGTCTTTGCCGCAGTATGTACGGCAGATAAAAAGGCGTTATCCTCCTTTGATATTTTAACGGCACTAAAATTTTGTCTGTTGTCAAACCATGTTGAATTATTAAAGAATGTAGGTTTTTGGTTAGAACGTAAAGTGGTAACTTATAGATTTGATTCTCCGGAAGAGATTATGGGGCTTATGCCGATTGGGGCATTGGAACATTTCGGAAAGAGTCATGGAAAAGATAAATATGTATGTATACTTCCAGACGAATTTTTTACAATGATTGTAACCGATACAAGGATCAACGATAAAACAATTGGTTTTCTATTGGGGCATCAGCATGGACGTAAATGTGTTTGGTATCACGCGTATCCATATATGATAGATGCGTGCTATGATACGGGGAATAGTGAACTTTTAGAGCGACTACTAACTTTATCGGAAGAAAACAACCAATATGCTTATGATAATTTGAAGGATAGAAACAATTATGCTTATAATTATTTCTTCATTGGATTTATAGGGCGTAAAGATGGACATGGCTTGGTTAGAATACTCGATAAAACTTTGAAATCCGCTTTGCAAAAAAACGATTTTGTTATGATTGAGCGCATGAATCGTTTGAATAAAGCTGTCATGAAATATTATGGCGGGTTTAAATGTGGAGTTGTTTCTGATGATGAAATCCGTATAGCAAAATTAAAGCTTGATAAATCGGTTTCAGCGCAAGATATCATTCTTCAATCCTCCATACATAACGGAATAGTTATTATAGATGAACTTTTAGCGGTAAATGATGCTGATTTGATTGGAAAAACATTGAAAGCATATCCTGTTTCAAAGTATGAATTACTGAATACTGTTTTGGGAAAAATGAGACAAGCTGTTGAAAGTGATGATTGGCGATTTATTTTTGAATATGCTATCGATCACGACGATAATTCATTGATATATTATGTTCAGAATGGGGATAAAGAGAAAATTGAAAAATGGATCTCGTCAAAAAATAAGCTGCCCCCTTTTATCGGAGCACCAGTAGAACAGTTTTTTGCACATTATGAAAAAGATAATTCAAATATAAAATACTTTAAGTTAAGAAATAAAGGTATATTTTCAGGACTTGTTCATTCACATGAAGGATTAACATGGCATGAACCAAAATCAGGAGTAGTGACAATTAAAACCATGGATCAACTTGCCGAATATCTCTTGCTTTGCAAAAAACAAGTTGTTGATGATTTTAAAGCAAACCATAACGCCGATAAAATTATCGAGGAGTTAAGTGAGGAATATTTCCGCAAAGAACTCGATAAGGGAAATATCGAGTTAGTGGCAATTAAACTTTGCGTGCGGTTAGAAACCGTGTTAAAAAGTAAATATCATTATGAAGGCGATTTTTCGGAAATGCTTGAAAAATATTGTTCCCAGTACGGAGTTTATGAAGAAGACGATGGTTGGGGCTATATAGAAACTCGCACGCATGAGTTCGTTACATACCTTCAAAAACTTCGCAAATACCGCAATAGCATAGTTCATTCAGAGAAGAAAGTTGACGGCATGACAAAAGAAGAACTTGATTTTTGTATTAAATATATCTGTGAAATGAAGTAAGGAGACGCGTCATGAATAAATATCAGGAATATTTGTTGTCGCACATAAAAGATATTGAAACTGATTATACAGAGTTTTATATTCAAAGGCAACAGCCTCCTATAATAGACCAAGGAAATATCGTGGTAATCTGAATATGAATGATTTTGATAAGACTTATAAACAGCATTTAGAAGAACTTTGGGGGAAGGTTGGGTTTATTGTCAATCTTTCTCAAATGATCGAATATAATCTCGCCAACATACTCGCTTTTGACGAAATATTGAGGGGATTTGATAATGCAGATTCAATGTATTTATTTGAATACAACACTTTTGTTTCAAAGGCAAATAACTTATATAATGAATTCAGCAAGCGTACATTCGGTTATGGATTGAAGCGAGCAAAAGAAATAAATTTCTTTACTGAAGATTCTCTTAAACGCTTACATAAAATCTGTGAAGAACGCAATTTTGTTGTCCATCATTTATTCAAAGACGATTTTAAGCTGAAATATATAGAAACGGATCCGACTTTTTATTTTGAGCGCCTTGAAAAATTAATCGAGAATATGTATGAGGCAAATGAAGATTTAAGCCGAATATTCGTGTTACAAAAGCAGACATATAAAATTATTTGGTAAAATTTTATAGATACATATATCTGTCATATTTATGTCATGATGTCGTCAAAGAGGTAAAAGTTATGAAAGCAGTTATATACGCAAGGTTCTCATCTGAAAAGCAGAATGAGGCGAGTATTGAAGGACAGCTCCGCGAGTGTATGGACTACGCCAACTTCAACAATATAGAAGTCATCGGCAACTACATAGACAGGGCGCAGTCTGCCAAGACGGATAATCGCCCCAACTTTCAGAAGATGATAAAAGATAGCAATAAGCGTATGTTCGACTGCGTCATTGTCTGGAAGCTCGACCGCTTTGCTCGCAACCGCTACGATTCTGCCTACTATAAAAACGTACTCAAAAAGAACGGTGTGCGCGTTATCTCCGCCAAAGAGAGCATCTCGCAGAGTGCGGACGGCATTTTGCTTGAATCTATCCTCGAAGGCTATGCCGAGTACTATTCCGCCGAGCTTTCCGAAAAGGTAAAGCGAGGGATGACGGAAAATGCGCTCAAAGCAAAAAGCAACGGCGTGCGCCCGCCATTCGGCTATTATGTGGACGATACCGATCACTATCAGATTTACGAAACGCTCGCACCCATCGTTAAGGAAATTTTTACGCTCTATCTAGACGGTATGCGCGTGAACGATATTGCCAAACATCTCAACGAGCGCGGCATTAAGCATAAGGGTTTTGAGATGAAGTACAACGCTGTGTTTCGTATTCTCACCAACCGCAAGTATATCGGAGAATATAAGTTCGGCGACATAGTAATTCCCAACGCCATTCCTGCAATCATAGACGAAGCAACGTTCAACAGTGTGCAGCAGCGTATGGCCAGAAATAAAAAAGCTCCAGCAATGCACAGGAGTGAAGATGACTATCTGCTCACTACAAAGCTCTTCTGCGGAAAGTGCGGAGCTATGATGACAGGCGTTATTGGGACGAGCCACACCTCGCGGCAATACCGCTACTATAAGTGCAACCACTCCAAACAGGGCAAATGCGATAAAAAGACCGTCAAAAAGGAATGGCTGGAAGAGCTTGTGTTGGACGAGATAAAGGAATTGCTTTCAAGCGACGAAGTGATTGAAGAGCTTGCCGACCGCATCTATGAATTGCAGTTGCAGGAAGATAACACAGCAACTTCTATACAGGCACAGCTCACGGGAGTTGAAATCAAACTGAACAATCTTGTGGAGGCAATCACGCAGGGCATTTATTCTTCCACGACAAAGAAGGCTCTGGACGAGTTGGAGGAACGCAAGCGAAACCTTGAAATAGAACTTTTCGAGGCACAGACGCGCAATCCCGTACTGACAAAGGAACAGATACTGTTTGCGCTCTATAACTTCCGCAAGATAGACATCTCCACACAGGAAGGCAAGCAGCGGCTGATTGACGGCTTTGTAAACAGTATTTACCTGTACGACGACCATTTTGTAATTACATACAATTACAAAGGACAGAGCAAGACGGTAACTTTTGAAGAACTGAATAGTTCGCCTTTAACTTCAAAGGGGTCACCACGAAAAAAGAGAGGTTTTTTAACCTCTCTTTTTTCGTGGTGAGCTCATGCGGGAAGCGGAGGGGGCGCGGCTGTGCCGCGGCTGCTTTTCGAGCGAAGCGCTGCTCCTCGCAGTCGTGCGGCACGCCGTGCATCTGGTACGGAAATGAGGTGCGCTCTCTCTCGAGATGGGACGTGCAGATCCTGCAGGATGCCGCAGGGGAGGACATTCGGCTCGATATGATACACGACGATCTTCGCGGTGAATTCAACGAACTGGATACGGACATGGCCTATCCCGACTATTATAATGCAATTTATGAAAATCATGGATATGCCGAGATCGACGAATCGCTCCTAAAAGACTACGATTTCGAGCTCGTCGCGGGAAGACTGCCGCAGGCGGAGGACGAGGCGGTCATCACCCTCCTCGCCTTTCACAACCTGCAGCGATTCGGCACATTTGCGGAAGAGCTCGACGAGTATTCGGACATACTCTTCAGAACCGTCTCGATCGGCGAAGGGGAGCAGTTGCACCGCTTCAGAGTGGTGGGCGTTCTCGACACCAAGTTCAACACCTCTCTCTACGGCACTTCCTACGGCGAGTATATAAGCCCGAATTCGCTCACACAAGAAATGTACGGGGCACTGCAAGGGATGCTCTACCGAGGCATGCACAACATACTCTATCTGCAAAAGGGATACTACGCCGCACACAATGCGCCCCAAACATTTTGGGAACAAGAGAATATAGCGCATATGGCGTTTTCCGATTTCGACATATGCGCCGGCTCGTTGCACCTTGCGGACGAGAGCTTTCTGCAGTCCGTCGGGGAGGGCGACTGGTTCTACCGCGCGGAAGATATCGACATCATGCGCGATACGGGCGTCATCATAAGGACGGGATCTGTCGAAGAGCTGTATCGGAAGTATCTGAATTCACTGGTGGAGTCCTTTGCCTCGGACAACTGGCAGGAGGTCGCCGAGCGTTTTACCGCCGATATGGGAGAGGATAGTACCTGCGTAGACTATGAATTATATATATTGAACCATACGGACGAGGACGGCAATGTCTATCAGCCGGGGTGCGACCGCGCATATTTTGAGAAAGAGGCGATAGATCATTTTCTCGCGGGATTGCAGGGCGAACTCCCTCTGGCCTCGGAAAAACATGGCTGGAACTTTTCCGTCCCTGTTGCGGGAGTGATCGAGGACGAGACGCTTCCGCTCAGCAAGACGGAATTTCATCTCTCGGAGGACCTCTTCAACAAGATCTGCGACGACGCTCTCGATTTCGGGCAGTATGAATTTGCCGTATGCAGTGGCTTCGTCACGCCGTATAAAGGGAGCGATGAGTACAAGATGCGGCTGATCAGATTTACGGATGGCCTTCTAAAGGGCGGAAAAGCCGCCTATGCCCCCGACGGCGACGCCTTTTCGATCGTGGGGGACATCGATCACACCGCCATCACCGTCCGCAACATATTCCTGTATGTCACAGCGGGCGCGGTGGTGTTGTCCGTGCTGCTCCTGATGTATTACACGAGCGGCGTTGTGCAGGAAAAGCGCAGGGAGATCGGCATCATGCACGCGCTGGGCGCGAGGAGATCGGACATTCTAAAGATCTTCGCGGTGGACAACGGGCTGTTTGCCGTCGTGGCGATCGTCCTTGCCTCCATCCTCGCGGCGGTCGGCACGGTCATCTTAAACGGCATTCTCGTGGGCGACTATGTCGCCGCGGTCATCATCACCTTCGGCATACGGCAGATCGCACTCGTTAGCGTGCTCGCCCTGGTTGCGACGGCGCTCGGCGTCGCCGCGCCCGTGATCAGATTGCTTCGCGCAAAGCCCGTCGACGTCATCGCAGGCAGAAAATAAGGCGCAGGCGGTTCCGTTTGGTCGAGACCGCAAAAAAAACAAGGAGCCGTTTTTCGGCTCCTTGTTTTTTAGGGCAATTTGAAAAAGACGGGCGGGAAACAAGAGGTCCCCGCGTAGAAAAATATCTGTTGCGGCTTTTTTGCGAAGCGGTAAATTTAGCAAAGGCGGGACAAAAGCCGCAAAAAAAGATGGGGGTGCCCGAACCGGTCGTGCCGGAGCCCGTATCATAGACGGGCTGTTCGCTTTCGCCCGACCAAAGGTCAAAACCTTCGCCGCAGTTGCGCGTGAGGACGATGATGCCCACGTCGTTGTAGGAAGAGATGGAGTCCCTGACTTCGGAAGGGAAGCTTTCGGGGGAGATCTCGCCGATGATCAGGTCGCCGACCAGCCCGTAATATCCTGCGGGGTTGTTCTGGTTGACGCCCGAATTTGCGTAGTAGTTGAACATCGTCATGTTGACGTCGAAGCCTGCGTCTGCGAGCGCGTCGTCAAAGTGTTTGCAGAAGGTGTTTGCGTTTGCGATCTCGCCCGCGCCTGCGTCCATTCCGTAGACGAGGTCGAAAGAGGCGCGACCCAGCAGAGTGACGCGTTTCTTGCGGCCATCCGTCGTCGCCGAGATGGGAAGCGCGTCGTTTTCGTTTTTCAAAAGAACGGTGCCTTCTCCGACGCTCTTGCGGATATAATCGATCTTCGCCTGCATCAGCTCGTTGCTGTCTTCATAGTCCATCTTATAATACTGCGTGTCCTGTTCCTCCGCATCTTCCTTTGCGACGACCACAGTCGGACTCGTGTTGAAGTGGTCGTGAATGTACGGCGCGATGGAAAAACTGTAAATTCCCACGGACATCGCCAGCGCTACGGAAAACGCAGACAACAAGAGGGCGGAGACCGCCTGCGTTATCTTTGTTTTCTTGCTCTTCATTCTTTTTTACCTCCCTGTAAAGATGTTGTGCCGTCCGAAAAACCGCGCTGCCCGCGGTGCATGGCGGTTTTTTTCGGTGCAAGAGCATGGTACAAAAAAGAACCCCGAAAAACAAGGGTTCTTCCGTAAATTTGCATTTGGACTCCGTAGTCTTACTTTTTTTCCGGCGAAAAGAAGAGCAGGTCGAGGAAAAACACCCCCTCTTCGGCGCGAACCGTGAGCTGCCCGCCGTACTTTTCGACGATGCGCCGTATGCTCTTCATTCCGAAGCCGTGACAGGCGGTGTTTTCCTTGTCCGTCTTGGGCAATCCGTCTTCAAATTCCAGTCTGCCCTCGTAGTAGTTCTTGATGCCCACCGCGATCATGTCGTTGACCCTTTTGATGTTGAGGGCGATCACCCTCTTTTCGGTGTCTTCTATCTTTTTTACCGCCTCGATGGCGTTGTCAAGGATGTTGCCGAAGAGCGCATAAAGGTCCGGTTCGGTGATGAATCCGAGCAGGGCGGCATCCGTGAGACAGGTGAGGCGGATCCCGCTCTGTACGCACAGAAGGCTCTTTTCCGAGAGGATGATGTCGAGCGCCTCGTTCCCCGTCTTGACGGCGGAGTCGTAGATGGAGATCATCTTTTCCACGTCGTGGATCTCCTCTTCAAGTGCGCCCGTCTTGCGTCCCCACTGTCACATATTTTTATGGACACTTTTTATCAAGTATTGCTACACCACCAAATTCAATTTTTCGTTTCAAAAGGGTTTTGACGGGTACTGCGATTATTTTTTAGCAGATTGCTTTATCTGCGAATGATAGAAGTAATTTATAATGATGGGTTTGCCTGTGGGGTTGCGCAGGAAAGGTTCTTCGTCGATTACATACATGAAATCGTTTGCGCAGGCGTAGTCCGCAACCTTTTGGTCTAATATCTTCCAATAGGTCGTATCGTTCTTATTATAGATTTCGCGGTATAGCGGCAAAAGAGGGGGATACTTTTCCTCAATATAGTTCATGACGTCTGCCTTGAAATTGCCGCGCAGATTCAGATTTTCCAGCCAGATATAGTCGCAGAAGTCCTTGATTTTTTCAATAATGTCAAATGTCCATGAACACGATGTCGTAGTTTGCTTTGTAGTTGTTCAGAAAGACAACGGCATTTTTATGCACGACACAGCAAAATTCTTCGGATCTTTCCTCTCCGTATTTTTTGAGGTATTCCTGAAGGAGATCTGCGTATTTTTCGTCGTCCTCCACGATCGCGATTCTCAACATTTTATCTCTCCCCGTCTGTTGATCGGAAATATTATAGCTTAATTTTTTCTCAATGTCAAGACGGGATATTTTTCCGCCGTTTTGCCTTTTTGCTCGATTTTAGATCGGAGAGCTGCAAAGGGCAGTGCTCAAAAAGAGCGTCGCGACGGACGCATAGACAAAAAAACGGGCAGGAAAAATATGGTTAGTAAAAGTAGATATTTACTGAACATATATAATAAAACGGGTTGCAAAACGAAATATTATGTGATAAAATGATTGTAACAGGGTATATTTTCAACAATTTTGCAAACACAAAAAATATATAAGTTTATTGATTATAGTGAGCGGTGTTGTTTGGCTTTTCGTAAGGGAGAGCAGTTTTTAAGACTATTAAAGTGTTCTGTGCGAAGCAAGAGAAAATATACACGGTGGAGAAAGAGGAGTTTTGGAATGGGAAAGAATAGTCCGAAAGTTTCATTGGTGGTTCCGATCTACAATGTTGAGAGATATCTCAGGCAGTGTCTCGACAGCTGCATACGACAGACAATGAAGGAGATAGAGATCATCTGCGTTGACGACGGTTCGACGGACAGATCGTTTGAGATCGTCAAACAATATGCCAAGCGGGACAAACGCATTGTTCCGATCACGAAGAAAAATGCCGGATACGGAAATTCCATGAATATCGGCATGGAAAGGGCAAACGGCGAGTACATCGGGATCGTGGAGTCGGATGATTATGTGGAAACGGACATGTGCGCCGCCTTATACGAAGCGGCAAAAAAATACGATCTGGACGTTGTGAAATCGGACTATCTGATTTTTAAAACGGAAAAGGGAAAAGAAAAGACTTCTTATGAAAGGACTTGCACCGAGGCCGGATACTATAACAAGGTATTGATCCCCGCACGGAACAAGGTGATCTTCAGCTTTCAGATGAATACCTGGACGGGCCTGTACAGGGCACGGTTTCTGAGGGAAAACGGGATCCGTCACAACGAGACGCCCGGAGCGGCTTATCAGGATAACGGGTTTTGGTTTCAGACTCTGTCGCTGGCGCGTACGGTGATGTTCATAAATCGTGCCTTTTATCATTACAGACAAGACAATCCGAATTCTTCCATCAACAGCAAGGGCAAAGTCTTTTGCATGAATGAAGAATATGCTTTTATCCATGATTTTATCTTGGGACATCCGTTTGTAAAGCAGAATTTTTTGTATGAGTATTTCAAAAAGAAATTCTTTAATTATATGCATACCTACGAACGGATCGCCGATCAATACAAACTCGAATTTTTGGAAAGGTTTTCCGCAGAACTGAAGGAAGCGCAGGCGTCAAAGGAAATAGACTTTACAAAGATACCCGACAGTTGGATCATGAGCATGACGCTCCGAATTGCGGACGATTATAAAAGATTTTACTACGACGATACGATCTGGAAACTGAAAAAGAGTCTTGAAAATGCGAAGGAGAGGCTGAAAAAGGTAAAGGATTCGGCAGAGTTGCAAAAAGGAAGAAAATATGCGGATCACCTTTTAACGATCGCGGGGAAAAAGAAAATACGATGAGAGAAACGGCGATGAAAAACGAAATGGTTGAAAAAAAGCAAGAAAAGGCGGAGAAAAAAACAAGCGGGGATCCGCTCGTCTCCGTGATCGTGCCCGTATACAATGCGGAAAAGTATATCAAAGGTTCTATTTCTTCTCTGTTGAGCCAGTCTTATAGAAATATTGAGATCCTTTGCGTCAACGACGGATCCACCGATCATTCAGCGGCGATCTTGAAGAGGATGGCATATTTTGACGACAGGATAAAGGTCATCGATCAACAAAACGGAGGCCCTGCAAAAGCGCGCAATGCCGGGCTGAATGCCGCAACGGGAAAATACGTCAGCTTTGTGGACAGCGACGATTTTACGGATAAAGAGATGTATTCTTCGCTCGTACAGCTTGCTGAGAGCGAAAGCGCGGACATCGTGGTATTCGGGGGCTCGCCGTGGCCGGATTGGGACAGCGCTCCGCAGTGGATCAAAGAGAGACTTTCTCCGAGGTCGATAAAATACGAAGGAGAATATGCAGGGGAAGAGGCGATCTTCAAAGAGAAAAGCAGTACGCCCTTTTTGTGGCTTCATTTCGTGAAGCGGGAGATCTTCGAGCGTCCGACGCGGCTGCGACTGCGCGAAGACATCGATCTTGGCGAGGATCAGATCTTTCAGTTTGACTATTTTCCGAGGGCAAAAAAGATCGTCTACACGGACAGGCGCTTTTATTTTTACCGCTGGAACAACGAAGGGTCTTTGATGTGGAAGTATAACCACATGCAGACGGAGAAGTTCAGAAAGCATCTGCAGATCGTTCAGGCGGTTTTCGAGAGCTGGAAAAAGATCGGTTTCAAGGATGTCTACGGGGATCTTGCCTCTTGGATGGTCAGCTTTTTGTATTATGATCTCATCAATTTCCCGAAATATCTGCAGATCGAGTTTGCAAAAAAAATCAAAGAACTTGCCGAGGAAAATGACGTCTATCTCTATATGTGCAATGAATACGAGTATGAACACGGAGAAGAGATAGAAAGGCTTGCCGACAACAAAGAAAACAACGATCTTATCTTTTTGGAAGAGATCGTCTCTTTAAAATACGAGATAGAGCAGGTCGAAGAGGAGATCCGAAAGACTTTGCGCTCGAGGGCATTTAGGCTGGGAAGATTATTTACGCGAAAAAAGAGGAGGCTCGATCTTGCTTCGGTTGAGCCTCCCGAGAGGAGAAAAAATTAGTATTTAAGTTTTCCTCTTTTTTCTTTTTGGATATTAAGCTGCTATGTGGGAGGCGTGAATGGCTGAAACAGAAAAAAAGACAAACAAAAAAGTCGGATTGATCGGTTATTGGTTTGCGACAAATTACGGCGGTGTCGCAAGTTATTATTCTCTGTATCGGATGATCGGATCTTTGGGCTATGACCCTTTTTTGATCGAAAATCCGTATTTTAAGACGGATAAAGAGGGGGAAGATGTTTTTTCGCGCAATTTTTTCAGGCGAGAAGGGACAAAAATTGCCAAGCCTTATGACAACGAACATTTGAATGAGCTCAACGGTTTATCGGATATTTTTGTTTTGGGTTCCGATCAGGTGCTGACTTCGTCGAGCATCAGGGCTTTCGGAAAGCTCTTTTTGATGGATTTTGCGGAAGAAGGGAAAAAGTGTATCGCCGTTTCTTCCTCTTGCGGAGGAGACGATATGAATGTCGATGGTGGTTTGTTGTCTTATGCATCCGATCGCTTGAGAAAATTTTTCGGGATCTCTGTGCGGGAATTTTCCGCGCAAAAGATTTTAGAGGATAAGTTCGGGATAGAAGCGGAAGTTCTTGCGGATCCTATTTTGTTTACTTCTGCGGCGGAATACCGTGAGCTTGGAAAGAAAAGCATGCAGGAGACAGAGGGAAATTACATCCTTGCCTATGTGCTGGACCCGACGGAAGACAAAAGAAAATGTATAGGCGCTTTATCTGATTTTTTGTCTCTTGATGTAAAAATTGCGCTCGACGGAAGAAAATTTACGCATGGATCCAATTTAGTCAAGATGAATATGCCCGAAAAGACTCTTCCGGAATTGGATTTTTATCAATGGCTTTTTTATTTTGACAAGGCTTCTTATATCTTCACGGATAGTTTTCATGGTGCCGTGATGGCGCTCATAATGAATAAGCCGTGCATTGTCTATATCAACAAAGGTAGAGGACTTCCGCGGTTTGTAACACTCGGGAAGATGTTTGACGTGCAGTCGCGTATGATAGAAAACTTCAATGAATTGACACAAGACAAAGTCAATGAAAAAATAGATTTCAAAATGATAAACGAAAAAATAAAAAATGCCGTCAGTGCCGCGAAACGCTGGATGAAAGATGTTTTGCTGGCAAAAGAATCGAAACTCGTCGTAAAAGAGAATAAAAATTTGCAAAAAGAAATGCAGGCCGTCGAATGGTTGGAAAAGGACCGTGATTTCAGAAATATCAGATTGCTGGCCACGCTTTTTCGTGATTACGGCGTAAAGCACGTCGTCCTCTCTCCGGGCGGAAGAGATGTTCCCATAATCAGGATGTTCGAGTATAATGCAGATCAGTTTGTCCTGCATCGCGTTACGGACGAAAGGAGTGCGGCTTATTACGGATTGGGGCTCGCCGCGCAGTTGCGCAGCCCGGTTGCCTGTATCTGTACCAGCGGGACGGCGGCGAGCAACTTTTTGCCCGCAGTTACGGAGGCGTTCTATACGGGGATCCCGTTGATCGTCGTTACGGCAGATCGCTACGAAATGTATCTGAATCACGGAGAAGACCAGACCATCCCGCAGAAAAAGATCTATGACGGGGTCGTCAAGATGGAGATATCATTGCCTGAATCGAGCGGATGGAGGGCGGACTATCAGGCAAGAAGGGATATTTCCGCATGTATCTTGGAGGCCACGCACAACGGGTTCGGCCCCGTCCACATCAATGTACCCGTCGATAACATCTCCGTCGGAGCGAACGTCGACAGAAAGTTCTGGGCACTTTCTCCCTTTATCTATCCTCACATTCTCCGCGCGGGGTTTAGCGGCGGAGATTCGGAAATGCAAAGATGGGTCGCCGCTTTGAAAAAGTCGGAAAAAATCCTCGTTGTCTGCGGACAGGCGGCTCCTCTTTCGGAAAAACAGAAAAAAGCCGTCGAAAAATTTGCGTCTTCGTATAATTGCGTTCTCGTGACGGACCCGATCTCCAATCTGCACTGCCAGTATTCGCTTAGCCCTCACAATATGTTGACAGCCGTGTCGCAAGAGGAGTTCAACAGAGAGCTCGCACCCGATATTTTGATCAGTGTGGGCGGAAAACGGCTCATGAACGATCCTTTGACGTATAAAGTGCGCGGCGGTCCCGGGAGCATACGGCATTGGTCCGTAACGCCCGACGGAAAGGTAAAGGACTTTTATTTCAGGCTCTCTTCGGTAATCGAGGCGACGTCGGATCGATTCTTTGAGTATTTTTCCGAAAATTGCGGAGACATCCGCAACGACGGTGTCTACTATGAAAAGTGGAGGTCGCGCACGGAAAAATACAAAAGTCCTTCCGTAACGCAGTTCAATTCTCTTTACGTGCAGAGTAAATTTCTTCCCGCGATTCCCGCAAACTCGCTGTTGCATCTCGGCGTCGGGCAGACGTTCATAGAATGCCGCAGGTTCGCCATCCCTGCTTCCGTTGAAGTCTACTGTAACATGGGAACAAACGGTATAGACGGCTGTACGTCAACTTTTATGGGGCAGTGCGCGGTCGAAAACGACAGGCTTTGTTTCCTGCTGGTGGGGGATCTGTCCTTTTTCTATGACATGAACAGTATCTGGAACAAGCCGTTGAAAAAGAACATGAGGATCCTTCTCGTAAACAACAACGGTACGGGGCTTTTGCGCGGCCACAATTTGCAGGCGGTCTCATCTGTCCACAATACCGTGGCAGAAGGGTGGGTAAGATCCACGGGCTTCGAATATCTTTCGGCACGCACAAAGGAAGAATTTGAGGAAAAGCTGAACTACTTTCTGAGCGATAAGCCTGAAAAAGCATTGTTTTTCGAAGTCCTCTGTCAATAAGGCGGTTTATTTATGAATGTTTTTTTGCGTCCGAAAAATATCATCGTCGTCGGCGGGGCCGGAGGGATCGGTTTCGCCGCAGTAAGGCGCCTTCTTGAAGGCGGAGCAAAAAATGTAGTCATAGCATCGAGGAGCGTGCAGAAGCTCGAAGAGGCACGGAAGAAACTTATTGCGCAATTCGGCGAAAAAGTTTCCTCTCATGTCTTCGATATCTCTGACGTCAAAACGCAGGAAGCACAGATAGAGGCGATTCAAAAAGCGCTGGGAGACGATGAGCCGCTCGACGGTCTTGTGATCTCCAGCGGCATCAATTTCGACGGTTCAAACTGGAAAGGTTTTAACATTTCGGAATCCGATTGGGACAGAGTAATGGATGTCAATCTGAAAGGAGCCTTCTTTCTCATACGCAATTTTTCGAATTATCTTCACGCTCACAACAGAAAGGGAAATATCTGCGTCGTATCCTCGATCAGCGCGCACAGAGATCTTTTATCCGTCTATCAGGTCTCAAAAAACGCGCTTTCGCGCATCGTACATGCCTACGGGAAATTTTTGTGCGAGAGAGGCGTCGTGCTGAATTGTGTCGAGCCAGGCGTCGTCGAGACGGGAATGATGGCGTATCTCAAAGAGTATACGGACGGGATCCGAGCGGGAAAACCGTGGAACGATTCATCGATCAGGAGGATAATCCGTCCCGAGGAGATCGCTGAAGTGATCTATTTGCTCATGTCAAATTTGGGGGAGGTCCTTTCCGGAAGCTGTGTCTTGTGCGGCGGCGGCACCAAGGCTCTTTTCCCGTAAGTCTCTGTAAACTGACGCGACTGAGCGGACGGATATTTAAACATCAGAACGAGGAAAAGGAGCAGCAGGGTATGTTGATCAGAAAAAATACGGCATGGGAATCATGTATTGCAGGTGTATGCGGCGTAGGCTTTGTAGGGGATGCGGAATTCGGTTACCACGGAAGAAGCGTCACTACGATAGAAGCGCCTGTGCGTTTTGATCAGGGCAGTTTTGACCTGTCATTTTTCGGAGCCTTTTCTTTTGTAAATGCAGGGACTTTTATTCGCGGACAGGTGGGGAGGTTTTGCAACATAGCGGCAAATTGCTCGATCGGGGCGGGAGAACATAATTTTATGAGCCTTTCTCCCTCCATTGCATTTGAAATGAATCCGGCAGAGAGGTTTAATCGGTTTCACGATCTGCTTTCGGACAAGCAGTATGTCGAGCAAATGCGGCATAATTTGCGGAAGAGCGTCGAAGAACAGGGAAACAAGCGGCTTTTAAAGCAGACAGTTATCGGCAATGATGTCTGGATAGGCACGGGTGCCATAATTTTGAAAGGTGTTACGGTCGGGGATGGCGCCGTGATCGCTAGCGGAGCCGTGGTTACGAAAGACGTCCCTCCCTACGCGATCGTGGGCGGGGTGCCTGCCAAAATCATCAAATTCCGTTTTGATGAGAGGACGATAGAAAAGATGGAAAAGATCAAATGGTGGGAATACGGACCGAATCTTGTCAAAGGGTTAAATTATGCGAGGCCGCAAGAGATCGCGGATGAGATGGAGGAACGTGTTTTACAGGGTTTTCCAAAATACGAATGCGATAAATATATTGTCGACCCTGTCAAGCGGCAGGTGATCAGGATCACGAAAGGAACAAGTGCCCGCAAGATTTTATATCAAGGATAATTGTTTGTAAGGAGAAAAAAGCGCCCGATGCGGCGCTTTTTCTGTATTTTTCGTTTTGTCTTCGGCTTATTGGCCGCACGGTATGATGAATATATCTTTTGCGGTGCGCTAAACGCATCGGGAAAATGTGAAATTAAAATTAGCAGGGTAGCAGGCTCCCTTCCCGCTTGACAATTTTTCAAAAAGAGGATATAATTTATTGGTATTCTTTGTTATTTAATTTATTTTGTACAAATAAGGGAAGAGTTTATGGTCGGAGAACAGATCATCCGTCTGCGCAAGGAGCGCGGGATATCGCAGGAAAAACTTGCGGAACTGGTGGGCGTTTCGCGTCAGACTGTCTATAAATGGGAATCGGACATCGCGCAGCCGAACGCGGAGAACATCCGCGCGCTGTATAAGGCATTCGGAATAGAGCCGAACAGGCTCATCGTCACGGATGAGTTCGTGCTTGTAGAGGAGGACCGCGTCGCAGAAAAGCTCTTCCGCATGGAGATCGCACAGAGGCGTATCCGTTTGCTCTATTTCCTTGTCGTGCTTTCCTTTTTCCTGTTTGCCGCCGCTATGTTTTCCACCGTCTGCCTGTGGTTTGCGACGGGGAGCCCTTCGACGGATGTGTACAGAACTTCCGTTTACCATGTCGACCGCAGCATCTTCGTGTTTATGCTTTTCTTGAGCGTTGCATTGTTTGCGGCGGGAGTGCTCTTTTCCGTCCTCTTGAAAAACGACAGAAGAAAGGCAAAGAGGAACGAGGGCTGATCGTCCTCTTTGCGTTTCATTTATAAGGAGGTTTTTTGTTGTGTCAAATGCAAGAAAAAAATGGATCATCGCGATGCTTTTGAGCTGCGTATTTGCGCTGATGCTTCCCCTTTTCACGGCGCACACCGTGCTCGCGGCGGAATCACAGCAGCCCGAGACGATGACCGAGGATGAGATCGAGACGCGCCTGTTCACCAATCTGTCTTTAACGCTCAAGGGCGGCGGCGGGTTTGTTTCGGCGATAGCGAAAAACGAGTTCACGCTCTTTCCTTCCACCGTTTATGTGATCGTCGAGCTGTATTGCTCGGAGACGGAACCGAGCGGCTACGAGGAAATGACGCTCATTGCCAAAGTCTCGCAGGTGGATCTGAACATGGGCAATACCACTGAGGCGCGCGCGGGTACGGGCGGCGTGCAGAAGTACTGGATGGGCCGCATGCGCTACAAGATCGACGGGAACAATTGGGACGAGCGCGTGACGCCGATCGGGCTTTTCAGCGCCGAGGGCGAGTCTATCACGATTGTCTGAGCACCGGAACACAACGGAAGAAATACAAAAGACAAATCACCGTCCTTTAAAGGGAAACCCTTTGGAGGGCGGTTTTTTCCGGCTTTTTTGCACAAAAGAGCCCGCCGCGGCGCAGGATCGGAAAAAGGAATGAAAGGGGAAGCATGGAAATCAAGGGGAAGCAAGGGAAAGCAAGAAAAATGATAGAAACTTTTCCGCGGCGTGGATTTTGACGCGCACGGGTGTTTTCGCAAAAAATACCGTGCGCGCAGAGGCGTGCAAAGGAGCCTGCATCCCGTTCAGAGAAGGCGCAGGTTTCTGAAAAAACCTGCGCCTTCTTTTCATGCGGCAATGGAACGCCCGCCTGCGCAAACAGCTTTGCGCAGGCGGGCGTCTTGTTCGTTATTTGTGCGACCGTGTGCGAGCATTCGGCTCCGCGCAGCTCAATTTATGTACGCTTTTGTGCACGCGTTTTTGTGCGGCCGTATGTGAGCATTCGGCTCCGCGCAGCTCAATTTGTGTACGCTTTTGTGCACGCGTTTTTGTGCGACCGTATGCGAGCATTCGGCTCCGCGCAGACATAATGAGGGTTTTGCGCGGGGCAAACGAACGCCGTCAATCCTTCTTTTTCCCGCAGAGTGCGGCGGTGAGCTGGGAGAGCAGGTCTGCGTTTCCGTTTAAGTTGATGCTCCCGATCTTCTCGCAGATGCGCTCGACGTATTCGAGCTCTTTGAGCTTGTAGAGCGTCTCGTTTTCCTCCATGAGGCGGGCGGTGTTGAGCAGGGAGCGCGTGGATGCGACCTCCTCCCTGCGCGTGATGACGTTCGCCTGCGCGCGCTTTTCGGCGACGAGGACGGTATTCATGATGTCGCGGATCTCGCCGGGCAGGATGATGTCGCGCACGGCGGCGGCGTGTATCTCGAGGCTGAACTGCGCGGCTTTTTCGCGCAGTTTTTCGAGCAGGAAGGCGGAGAGCTCGTTCTTTCCCGCGAGGATCTCGTCAAGACGTCTCGCCTCGACGTATTCGCGCAGGACGAGCTGCATCGCGGTGCGCAGGGCGGCGATGTAGTCCTCCGTCTCAGTCGCGGCCTTGTACAGGTCGGCGACGCGGTAGGTGCACACACAGCTGATGCGCAGGGTGACCTTGTCGGCGGTGAGCAATTCCTGGCCCGTGATCTCAAGGTCGACGAGGCAGACCTCGTACAGTTCCGCCTCGACGCGCACGTTGCCGCGCAGGAAAAAGTAAGTCCCGACGTCGAGGATGCGCTCGAACTTCTTGTCGAAGAAGAGCAGCGCCTTTTGCTTGCGCGAGACGTCTATGCGCATCACATAGGGCAGGAAGAGGGGATTCGTGTACAGCGACGCGGGGATCTTTTCGGGGATCTCGGTCGAGGAGAGGTCGACGTGCAGGAAGGTGTGCTCGCCGCTCTCTTTCCAGAAGTAATATTTGCCCGCCTGAAGCACCTCGAACAGCACGCCGTCCACGAAATGGAGGGAGATCTCGCCGTTTTTGACCCGCTCGCACAGCGTGCAGGCGCGGAACTCCTCGTCCTTTTCAAAGAGCAAAAGATTGAGCTTTTCCACGACGATCCTGCCCTTTCCGATCTCGCCGAGCAAAATTTTATTTCCGCCGAACGTGCGGTATTTGCCCGCGCCGAGCATCTTTACAAATGCCCCGTTCCGGAATAGAAAGCCCTTGTGTCCTTCGTCGATGATGATCTTCATGATCTTCCTCCTTTTTATGTCCTCTTTCCGAAGAAAGGAAAATTCGGAAACATCCTGTAAGAAAGGCGCGGTCGCAGATTGAGCGGCGGCGCCGCGAAAGCGGAAGATTCGGCTTTCGGTTTGCTGCCGCGGTATCCTCGTTGAGCAAGGCGCGTTTCCTACTGCGGCGGGGGAGAGGGCGGACCCTGCCCCCCGCGCGCGCGGACGTTTTTTTGTGATCAAGGTGAGCCGCGAGGGCCCGAAATTTGTTCTTAAAAGGAACACGCCTTAACCACTTGGCCACCGGATTTCTCCGGGCGGGATTCGAACCCGCGAATGTCGTTGACCGACAACGGAATTTTTTAAGGAGAGGTTTCCTTCCTCGCGCACGGGTACCAGTATACGCTTCGGGACGCCCTCGCGCACTGCGGCAAAGAAGATATGCCCGCCTTATCGGCATGCCGTGCATCTTTATTATAAAACCGCATACGGCTTTTGTCAACAGATGTGAAAAAATATTCCCGCGGGAGCGTACGGCGGACAAGCGGCGGACAAGCGGCGGCCAGGCGGCAGGCAAGATGTAACAGATGTGTGCGCTTTTTGTAACAGGAATGGCGTTGACGGGGTCGCGGCTTCGGTGTACAATGCAGGCAGAAAGAAAAAAGGAGAAAAATATGTCCGAAAAAAAGAAAAGCCGCCTCGGCTGTATCATAGCGGGTGCGGCGGGGGTGCTCGTCTGCGGCATCGCGCTTCTCTTTTCGCAAAAGTGGTTTGCGGACGCCCTGTTCCTCTGCGGGGCGCTCGCGTTCTTCGTCTGCGCGGTGCTCTTTCTCGCGCGCACCTTTGAAAGGCGCTGTGTCGCGCTTGCCGCGCTCGCCTTTGCCATGGACTTGTTTGCGCTCGCGGCATGGGGCATTGCGGAGCTTCTCTACGCATATTATTTCCGCCCTTTGGACACGGCGTCTGCGTTCCTGTTCGTGTTCGCCGCGCTCGTGCCCGTTGCAGGCATCGTGCTCGGCGTCTCCGCGCTGAGCAAAGACCTGCCCCGCCCCGCGCTCGCCGCCGCGATCGCGGCGATCGTCCTGCCCGTCCTCGCCGTCGTCCTCTTCTTCATCCTTCTCGGCACGGGCGTCGCGGTCATCAGCCTGATGTAGGAGGAAAAAATGAAAGCGCTTTCTTATTCTCTGCGCGCGCTCGCCTCCTTCGCCTGCGCCGCGCTCGCGTTTTGGGCGCTGTGGCGTGACGAATACATCTCGCAGTTTTTTCAGATCGACAATTTCGTCGGCGCGCTCCCGATCGCGCTCGCGCTCCTCTTCGCGGGCGGCACGGCGGTGCTGTTGTTCCTGCCCCGCGGCGCCCGCTCTGCCCGCGCCGCGGCGATCCCGCTCGCCGTCGCCGTGCTCCTTGCCGCCGCGCTCTATCCCAACGCCGTCTGCGGCAACTGGTTTTTCGGCGGCTACAAGCGCGAGGCGGACACGGGTCCCGACCTCTCGCTGTATGCGCCCTTCACGGACAGCGCGCTCCTCGCGACGGCGCAGGACTGCACGCTGACCCTTTCCGACCTTCCCTCGCTGGACGGCGCCACCGCGCTCTATCCGCTGTACGCGGCGTTTGCGCAGGCGACCTTCGACGAGGCCGCCTATACGCCCGATCTCGTGCGCTGTTCCAAGACAAACCGCGCCTATGACGCGATCATTGCGGGGGAATGCGACGTCGCCTTTCTGCCCGCGCCCTCGCAGAGCCAGCGCGACGCGATAGAGGCGGCGGGCGCACAGCTCGTGTTCACGCCCATTCTGCGCGAGGCGTTCGTCTTTCTCGTCGCGGACGAAAATCCCGTAGACGGGCTGAGCGCGCAGCAGATACGCAACGTCTATTCGGGCAAGACTTCGCGCTGGTCCACGCTCGGCTGGGCGGAAGGGGGCGAGATCATCGCCTTTCAGCGCCCCGACGGCTCGGGCAGTCAGACGGGGCTGGAGTGGATGATGGGCGAGCTTCCCATCGCCGCGGCGCGCCCGCTCCCCGACGAGAGCCTCGTCGGCACCAACAGCCTGATGCAGCAGATCACCGTCGAGTGGAAGGGGGTGCACCCCGCGCTCGGGTACTCCTATCGCTACTTTGCGACGACGATGTACGCCAACCCGCACGCGAAACTTCTGTGCGTGGACGGCGTGTACCCCTCGCCCGAGAACGTGAAAACGGGCGCCTACCCCTTCGTGACCGAGATGTACGCGGTGACGAACGGCGCGCCTGCGGGAAGCGCAAAGGCGCTCATCGACTGGATCCTGTCGCCGCAGGGGCAGAAGATGGTGGAAGATACGGGCTATTGTCCCGTAAAATAAAAGACGGCCTTCGGAAATTTTGCCGAAGGCTTGAATTTCGCCTTGGGGCATGGTATACTGTAAGGGAACGATGGGGACCCGCTTTCGGCGCTTGTGCGCCCTGCCTTTCATCCGTCCGTATTGTTTTTTTTAAGCATAATGTGGAAAAACAAAAAAGCGCAGGCCTCTTAAAAGGCAGTGTGTTTTTTTGAGAAAAAGGGGGAAAGTATGAAAAAGAGTTTGTTTGCGGCGGCTCTGGCTGTCTTGCTCGGCGCCTTGTGTGTGTTCGGCCTCGCGGCCTGCGGAGAGGAGAGCGGCGGTGCGTCATCGCTGAAATATGAACGGAGCGGCGAGGGCTATGTCGTGACGGGCATCGGCAGTGTGAAGGGCACGGGGATCTTTGTCCCGCAGCAATACAACGGGCTCCCCGTCATCGGCATCGCAGACCAGGCGTTCTACGGCTGCCGCACTCTCACCCGCGTTCAACTGCCCGAGGGCCTGCAGACGATCGGAGATCTCGCCTTCAAGGACTGCGTATCCCTCGCGGATGTGATGTTTCCGAGCACCCTGAAGAGCATCGGGGCCTCGGCGTTTGAAGATTGTGTCAAGCTCACCTCTCTCCTGCTTCCCGACGGGCTTGAAAAGATCGGACAGAGCGCATTTGAGGGCTGTGATGCGTTGGATAGCATTTCTGTTCCCTTCACGGGAGAAAGTCCCGAAGCGGAGACGATGAGCCATTTCGGGTTTATCTTCGGCGCAACGCAGGCGGCATTTAACGGACAATATGTCCCTGCGAGCCTTAAAGAGGTGACCGTCCGTTGTCCGATCATCGCGGGGTCTGCCTTTGAGGGATGCGGATATATTCAGACGGTGATCCTCGGCGACGAAGTAGAGGAGCTTTGCTCACTCAGCTTCTATAATTGCGGCTCATTGAAAAATTTTCACGTCGGGAAAAACCTGAAACGGGTGGGCGATTATGTGTTCGGCGGCACAAATGTCGGCTATATGGATAATGTCTGGATAGAAGATCTTGCGGCCTGGTGTTCGATCGAGTTCATCGACGGATACAGAGCGAATCCTATCTGCGAGACGAAAAACCTATTTATAGAGAACGAGCCCGTCACCGAGCTCGTCATCCCCGAAGGGGTGGAGAGCATAGGAAATTTCGCCTTCATGGGATGCTTCCCCATCGAAAGCGTCCTTTTGCCGGAGGGCTTGCGCAGCATCGGCGATTTGGCTTTTGCATATTGTGAGGCGCTTTCTTCCGTCACCCTTCCCGCGAGCCTGGAGAGCATCGGCGGGTCCGCATTCGAGGCTTGTTCCTCCCTTCGCGACATCTGTTTTATGGGCACGCGGGCGCAGTGGGAGGAGCTCGTCGCGGCGAGCGGCCTTGATCTGGGCGACGTGAGCGTGCACATTCTCGGCGCGTGAGGAAATTAAAAAATAAAATAGTGCGGACGGCGTCCGCACTTTTTTTCGCTCTTTTTCTCTTTTGCACGGATGAACTTAAGCCTGTTCGGGCAGGAGCGCGAACACCCAGCGGAAGGCGGAGGGGACGGAGAGCTCCGCCTTCGCCTGCGCGAGGGAAAATAGCTTAAGGTCGCAAAAATCGCCGTGCGCGCCTTTCGGCCGCGCGGTGAGGCGGGAGACGTCTTCCTTCGTCTGCACGAGAAAGGCGGTCATCTCCCATTCGAGATGTGTAAAGACGTGGCGGTGCGTGCCCGCCTTTTTCAGCGAAAAATCCGAAAGGTGCGCGCCGCGCAAAAGCGCGCGGGCGCTCTCCTCGTCCGTGTACCCGTCCGCGCAGAAAAAGGCATAGGTGCCGCGCAAAACGCCCTCTCTTCTTCGGCAGAGAAAGAGCGTCTCCCCGTCCAGAAAGACGAACACGCCCACCTCGCTCTTCTTCCGCGCCGCCTTTTCCTCGGGGCGGGGGAGCGCGTCGCTCTTCGTCTTGCAGAGGGAAAACAGGGGACAGTCCGCACAGCGGGGAGAGGCGGGCAGGCACACCGTCGCGCCCAGCTCCATCAGGCTCTGCGTGAAGTCGCCGCACCGCGCGGGGGGATATGCGGGCGCGAGCGCGCCGAAATACTCCTTGCGCAGGATCGCCTGCTCCCGCCCGTCCGCGAGCACGCGCGCGAGGACGCGCACGACGTTCCCGTCCACGGCGGGCGCGGGCTGTCCGAACGCGATGGACGCGACCGCCCCCGCCGTGTACTTTCCCACGCCCGGCAGCTTTTCGAGCTCCTTTGCCGCCCTGGGGAAGCCGTCCTTTGCGATGATCTTCGCCGCGCGCTGTAAGTTGCGCGCGCGGGAATAGTACCCCAGCCCCTCCCACAGCTTTAAGAGCCTGTCCTCGGGGCAGTCGGCGAGCGCCTGCACGTCGGGCAGGGCGTCGAGAAAGCGCACATAGTGCGCGCGCGCCGCCTCCACGCGCGTCTGCTGGAGCATGATCTCAGAGACGAGCACGCGATAGGGGTCTGTGTTCTCGCGCCAGGGCAGGTCGCGCTTGTTTTTGTCGTACCACGGCAGGAGCAGGCCCGAGAGCTTGCTCAGCGCGGAAAGATCTGTCTCTTCCATGCGGATATCCTACCACAAATGTGCGCGCGAGCGCAACAAAAATTGACATTCGTGCAAAAAATTCGTATAATAATAGGGAGAGAAAAAAAGGAGCGCTCCGTTATGAAGGACAACATCGTACTCATCGGCATGCCCGGCTCGGGCAAGAGCACGGCGGGCGTCTTGCTCGCCAAGGCGATCGGCTACGGCTTTCTCGACACCGACCTGCTCATCCAGAACGAACGGCGCGCGCTCCTGTGCGACATCCTCGCCGAAGAGGGCGCGGAGGGCTTCATTGCGATCGAGGAATCCGTCTGCGCGCGGCTTTGGGCGGAACACTGCGTCATCGCGACGGGCGGCTCCGTCGTCTACGGCGAGAAGGCGATGCGCCGCCTCAAAGAACTCGGCACCGTCGTCTATCTGAAGCTCAGGGTGCAGACGCTCGAAAACCGCCTGAAAAACATCTGGCGCAGGGGCGTGGTCACCCGCCGCGCGGGCGAGACGGTCGCCGAGCTGTACGAGGAGCGCGTCCCGCTGTACGAAAAATGGGCGGACGTCGTCGTCGACTGCGAGGGGCAGGACGTCGAGGCGACCGTCGAGGCGATCGCGCGCGCCGCAGGCGTGCACTGAAAATTCCGCGCGCAGCGCTTGTGTATCGCGGCGCGCTGTGCTATACTGTAAGGGAACGATGCGGATCCGCTTTCGGCGGCATCTTTTGCGCGCCTTAGCATCGGATCCTTATTATTCCCATACAATGGAACGCAGACAAACAGAAAACGGAGAAGACTATGAAACTTTACAATACCCTCACGCGGCAGATCGAGGAATTCAAGACGCACGAGCCGGGCAAGGTCAAGATGTACACCTGCGGCCCGACCGTCTACAACTTCGCGCACATCGGCAACCTGCGCACCTACCTGATGGAGGACGTGCTGGACAAATACCTGCGCTATTCGGGCTATGACGTGACGCGCGTGATGAACATCACGGACATCGGGCATCTCTCGGGGGATGCGGACGACGGCGAGGACAAGATGCTCCTCGGCGCGAAGCGCGAACACAAGAGCGTGCTCGAGCTCGCCCGCTACTACACGGACGCCTTTTTCGCCGACTGCGAAAAGCTCAACATCCGCCGTCCCGACGTCGTTCAGCCCGCGACGGGGTGCGTGGACGAGTTCATCCGCGTCATCGCCGCGCTCATGGAAAAGGGCTATGCCTACAAGGCAGGCGGGAACGTCTACTTCGACACCTCGAAGGTGGACAAATACCACGTCTTTTTCAACTTCCGCGAGGAGGATCTCGAGGTCGGCGTCCGCGAGGGCGTGGACGAGGACGAGAACAAGCGCAACCGCAACGACTTCGCGCTGTGGTTCACCAAGTCCAAGTTCGAGGACCAGGCGCTCAAATGGGAGAGCCCGTGGGGCGTCGGCTATCCGGGCTGGCACATCGAGTGCTCCTGCATCGCGATGAAATACCTCGGCGAATACGTCGACCTGCACTGCGGCGGCATCGACAACGTATTTCCCCATCACACCAACGAGATCGCGCAGAGCGAGGCATACCTCGGCCACGCGTGGTGCGGGCACTGGTTCCACGTCCTGCACCTGAACACCGCCAAGGGCAAGATGAGCAAGTCCGCAGGCGGCTTCCTCACCCTCAAAAAGCTGGAGGAAGAGGGGCATTCCGCGATGGAATACCGCTTCTTCTGCCTCCTCTCGCACTACCGCAACTCCCTCGTCTATTCGGAGGACACCTTCGAGAACGCGGCGAACGCCTACCGCAAGCTCCGCTCGCGCGCGCTCGCGCTCCCCGCGGAAGGGGAGGTGGACGCCGAGGGCTTCGCGCGCTATAAAAAGGCGTTCACCGACGCGATGGACGCCGATCTGAACACTTCGCTCGCCGTGACCTGCGTCTACGACGTGCTCAAGGCGAAGGACATCGGCGGCGCGACCAAGCGTGCCCTGCTCTCCGACTTCGACCGCGTGCTCGGGCTGGATCTGCTCAAGGCGGAAGAGAGCAAGTCGGACGGCATCTCCGACGCAGAGGTGGAGGCGCTCATCGCGCGCCGCGCCGCCGCGAAGAAGGAGAAGAACTACGCCGAGGCGGACCGCATCCGCGCGGAGCTTGCCGCCGCGGGCATCGTTCTCGCCGACTCCCCCGCAGGCACCACCTTCACGAGAAAGTAAAACGTCGGGTCCGTCCCGAAATACAGCGCCCCGCCCGCGGCTTTCGCCGCGGGCGGGGCGCTGTCGTCTTTGAGGGAAAGGGCGCTTTTTTGTGCCCTGATTTTTAAAGGGCACGGCGCTTTTTTTGCTTTTGCTTCTGAATTTTTAAAGGGCGCGGCGGTTTTGTCCTTCGGGCATTTTTTATGGGGCGAGGAGGACGCGCCCGCAAAGACAAGGCGCTCCCGCGCGGATATCCGCGCGGGAGCGCCTTGTCAAAAAAACGCCCGCGGCAAAAGCCGCGGGCGGAAAGAGTTTGGTTTTATGCGGCGGTGTGCGTCGCGTCCGCAAGGGTGTAGACGACGGTGCCCATCGCGTGCGAGAGGGTGTCGCGGTAGAGCACGGGCAGATTGTAGTAGGTGTTCACGCCGCCCGCGACTTTCTGCGCGTAGTGCACTTCCTTATACGGGCCCGCGTAGGAGCCTGCGCCAGAGGCGTACAGCGTGACCTGCGCGACGGAGATGTCCGCTTCCGAGGTGTCTTTTCCGTCCAGCGTGAAGGTGCCCTTTACCGTTTCGACCTTTGCGCAGGAGTAGGTGACCGCGGTGCTCGCGCCGTTCTCGTTGACGACGGAGAGCACGTTTGCGGAGCTCGCCGTAAAGGTCATGCCGCGTCCCGCGAACAGGACCTGCGCCTCGTCGACGGGCGTGCCCGCGCTGCCGATGTTCTTGACCTTTTTCTCGGTTCCCGCGTTTTGCAGGCGGGGAACGGAGAGGTGCTCGGAGACTTCGCGCTCCGCATCGGTGAGGTCGCCGAAGTTGTCCTCGCGCAGGACGACGGCGGAAGTGCAGCTCTCGTTGTAGTCGGTGCGCACCGTATAGGAGAACAGCTCGACGTCGGTCGTGTTCACGTCACCCCCCGCGGGCGAAAAGCTGTACACGCTCTTTTCGCTGTGGATGGGTTCGAGGTTGTTGTCGCGCGACTGCAAAGTGCGGAAATACACGGTGGAGACGATCACGCTCGCGTCGTCGAAGGGCGACTCGGCGCTGTCGTTCTCCCCGCCGAAGGCGACGACCGTCTCGCCCGTCTCGCGGATCTTGTAGCTGCCCGCGAGCACGAGGGTGGAGGTCAGCTTATAGACGGTGGGGTAAGTCTTGTCCTGGTACGCCGAGTTGAAGGAGACGATCTGCGTCTCCACGGTGTAGGAGGAGTTTTCCTCGTCCGGCTCGAACACGAGATTCCCGCTCGCCTTTTCGTCGTCCAGGCTGAGCTTGTATGTGAGCTTTTCGTAGTAATCGGATTGATACGCCGTCCCGCTCTGCCAGTTGGCGGAGAAGGCCAAGGACGCCTGCGCGGCACAGCCGCCGAACAGGAAGAGCCCCGCAAGTGCGAGCGCTCCCGCCGCAAATATTTTTTTCATGAAAGATATGGCTCCGTTTTTTTGATATCGGGTAAATATTGTAAGGGAACGGTACGGACCCGCTTTCGGCGGCATCGCATGCGCGCATTTTCATCGGGTCCTTATCATTCCCATACAGTATAGCATAAAAACGCGCGTTTGTAAAAGCGTTTTTCCGAAAAATACTTAAAAAATGCGTCGGCTTGTGTTATAATGTAGGGAGAAGAAAAGAGGAGGAGAGTCCATGACGGTCGACATCTACATCGCGCCCGCCGTCGCGGAGCTGACGGCGCATCTGTCCCGCCTGCCCGCGGGCGAAAAGAACGTCGTGTTCTGCGAGGACAGGCTTACGCTCGAGGCGGAGCGCGCGGTCGCGCGGGCGCAGGGCGTCGCGTTCGACACGCGGGTCACGACGTTTGCGCGCTTCATCGGCGAAAAGGGCGGCCGCACCCTCTCCAAACAGGGCTCGGTGCTCGCCGTCGCGGCGATCGCGGCAAGGCTTTCGCCGCAGCTTCGCTGTTTCGGCAAGAACCCGACGGGCTGTGCGGAGGGGCTGTACGAGACCATCGCCCAGCTCCGCGCGGCGCTCGTCACGCCCGAAATGCTGGACGAGGCGCGCGCGGAGGCGGACCCCGTGCTCGCGGGCAAGCTCGCGGACATCGCGCTCGTCTACCGCGAATACCTCGCCTTTCTCGCGGGCGGGTACCTCGACGAGAGCGGCGTGCTCGCCCTGCTCCCTTCCGCGATGGAAGGCGGCGCTTTGGACGGCGCAAACGTCGTCTTTGCGGGGTTTTCCTCCTTCACCTGTCAGGCGGGGGAGGGCATCCGCGCGGCGGCGGCGCGGGCAAAGACGCTCTCCGCCCTCTTTCTCGGCGGGGATGCGGACGCCTACACCAACGAGGCGGTCGCCGATTTTGAGAAATTCTGCGCGCGCGCGGGGCTTTCCTGCCGCCGCGTGCCCCTTCCCTTCACGGGCAGGGCGGAGGCGGACGCCGTGCGCAAGGGGCTGTTCAACCCCCTGCGCACGCCGCCGATGCGGACGGACCGCGTCTGCGTGTTCGAGGGCGCCACGCGCGAGGAGGAGATCGCCTTCATCGCCGCCGCGATGCGCAGGGAGGTGCAGGAGGGTGCGCGCTGGCGCGATCTCGCGCTGTTTTTGCCCGATTTCTCCGCCTATTCCGTCGCGCTGGAAAAGACCTTTTCCGAATATAAAATTCCCTATTTTTCGGACGCGAAAAAGAGCCTTGCCCAGCACCCCGCGGCGAAGTTCGCGCTCGGCTATCTCGCGCTCCTGCGCGACGGATACGAGCCCGCCGACGCGGACGCCTTTCTCGGCTCGCCCTTCTTCGGCTTCGAGCGGCGGGAGCGGGACGAATACCGCAACTATCTCTTAAAATACGCGAACTACCGCGGCGGACTGCGCCGCCCGCTCAAAGAGGGGTTCGAGCGCTTCGAGCCCCTGCGCGCGCGCGCCCTCGCGGTGCAGGGCGCCGCGAAGACGGCGGGGGAGTACTGCCGCCTGGTCCGCGCGCTGTTGGAGCGCTTCGACTGCGCGTCGGTGCAGGAGTCGCTCGCGCACGCGCTGGAAGAGCAGGGGCTTCTCGCCGAGGCGAGCTATCTGCGCCGCGGCATCGAGGAGCTCGAAGGGGTGCTCGCGGAGGCGGAAGAGCTCGCGGGCGGGGAGAGGATGCGCCCTGAGGAGTTTTCCGCGGCGCTCCTGTCCGCGCTGACGGCGGCGGAAGTCGCGCTCATCCCGCAGTATGCGGACGCGGTGTACGTCGGTAGCCTGACGGAGAGCAAGCTCCCGCGCGTGCGCGCCGTGTTCGCGGCGGGGCTGACGGCGGACGTGCCCGCGGAGAGCGCGGATGCGGCGCTCATTTCCGACCGCGACATCGACCGCCTGCGCTCCCTGCGCGTGGAGATCGCGCCCAAGATCCGCGAGGTCAACGCGCGCGCGCGGGAGAACGCCGCGCTCGCGCTGTGCGGCTTTTCCGAGCGTCTGTACCTGACCTACCCCGTCAGCGCGGGGGGAAAGGAATGCCGCCGCGGCGAGATCGCCGAGACGGTGCGCGGTCTGTTCTGCACGGCGCACGCACAGCGCCTGCCCGTGCTCACCCGCGCGTCTCTCGACCGCACGCAGAGGACAAATGCCGACGCCTACGCGCGCTATCTCGCGAGCGTCGCCTGCGAGCGCGCCCCCGCCGTGCGCGAGCTGTTGCTCCGCGCGGACGAATTCCGCCGCGGGAAGGGGGATTTTTCGGCGCACGCGGGGCTGTACGAGGCGCTCCGCGCGCGCGGCGAGGCGCCCGACGCCCTCCTGTTCGCGCCCCCGCCCGCGCCCGCGCGCTATGACGGCGCCGCCGCCCTCCTTCTGAAAAAGGAGACGGTCGCACCCACCTTCGTCGAGGGGTTCTTCACCTGCCCGTACCGCAACTTCGCCGAGCGCGGCCTTCTTTTGCGCGAGCGGGAGGAACAGACGGTGCGCCGCGCGGACACGGGCAATTTCCTGCACGAGGTGCTCCGCCGCTTGGCGTGCGAGATCGCTTCGCTTTCCGATATCGGCGCGTGCGCCGCGTTTGTGCGCGCCTGTGCGGAAGATTTGCTCGCGCACCCGCCGTACAGCTACCTCGCCGACACCGCCGCGGGCGGGTTTGCCGCAAACTCTCTCGTGCGCGAGGCGGTCATCGTCGGCGCGAACGTATTCGAGCAGATCCGCGGCTCCTCCTATGCGGTGGAGAGCGCGGAGGCGTCTTTCGGCTACCCGAACGCGCGCTACGGCGGCATCCCGCTGGGCGGGGGGCTCACGCTCGCGGGCAAGATCGACCGCGTGGACGGCGCGGGCGAATACGTGCGCGTCATAGACTACAAATCGGGCGCCGTCGACACGGGCGAAGAGGCGTATTACACGGGGAGAAAGGTCCAGCTCGAGACCTATCTTTCGGCGGCGGCGCAGGGCAGGACGGCGGCGGGCGCCTATTACTTCCCCGCGCGCGCGGCGTATGCCGCGGCGGACGAGTATCCTTTCCGCATGAAGGGGCTCACCGACGGCGCGGACGAGATCGTCCGCCTGAGCGACACCGCGCTGCAGCCGGGCGAAAAGAGCCGCTTCATCGACGCAGCGATGGGCAAAAAGACGCGCTCGCTCTCGGGCGAGGACTTTGCCGACCTTCTCGCCTACGGCGCGCTCGTCGCGCGCGAATGCGTGGCGGAGATACGCCGCGGGGTCATTGCGGCGTCGCCCTATCGCGAGGCGTGCGCGTATTGCCCTTACGGCGGGCTGTGCGGGTTCGATCCCGCTTCGGGCGCGCGCAAGGAGAGGAGCATCACAAAGGAGGAGATCGTGCAGATCGTCAGAAAGAGGAGGGGAGACAGATGAGCCGCAGACCGACACCCGAACAGCAGGCGGCGATCGACGCCGCGGGCGAAGTGCTCGTCTCCGCGTCCGCGGGCAGCGGAAAGACCTTCGTCATGGTCGAAAAGATCATCTCGCTCATCCTGAGCGGGAAGGCGGACGTCTCTTCCGTGCTCGCCGTCACCTTCACCAACCTCGCCGCGTCCGAGATGAAAGAGCGCCTGCGCGCCGCCATCGTCGCGCGCATCAACGAGGAGACGGACGCCGCCGTCCGCGCGCGGCTCAAGCGCCAGCTCTCCGAGATCGGCACGTCGGACGTGTGCACGCTGCATTCCTTCTGCGTCAACGTCATCCGCAGGCATTACTACGAGACGGGCGAGGGCGGCAACTTCCGCGTCGCGGACGAGACGGAGGCGGACAAACTGCGCGCCCGCGCCGTCTCGCTGACCTTCGACGCCCTTCTGCGCGAAGGGGACGCCGATTTCGCGCTCCTGAGCGAGATCTACGCGAGCAGCGCGGGCTTTTCGGCGCTGGAAGCGGAACTGCTCTCCGCCTATTCGCGCGTCGTCTCGCGCGCGGACTATCGCGACTTCCTCGCGTCGGTGCCCGCGCTCTACAGCGAAGAGCGGTTCGATCGGGTGTGCGGCGAGCTTCTCGGCGAGATGAAGCGCCGCGCCGCGCGCATGAGAAAGGACGCCGAGTCCCTGCGCGCGCAGGCGGCGGCGTTCGCGGAGGCGGGGGCTTTGGACGGCAAATACGTCGCGTGGCTGGACGAGCGCATCGCATTCGCGCGCGAAGCGGAGGGGCAGAGCGATCTCTTTTCCGCCCGCGCCGCGCTCTCCCTGCCGCTCTCGGGCAAGCCGAGCAACGCAAAGCTCAAAAAGACGGGAGATGTCCGCCTTCTCGCGCTGGACTCCGCGTGCGCCGCGCTCAAAAAGGCGACGGACGGCGTGCGCGACGCCCTGCCCGAGACCGCCTCGCGCGAGGAGGAAGAGGGGGCGTTTTTCGCCTCGGGCAAGGTCGCGGCGGCGATGGCGCGGCTGCTTTCCGCCTTCGACGGGCAGTATGCGCAGGTCAAGCGCCGCGCGGGCGTTCTGGATTTTTCCGACCTCGAGCACAAGTGCCTCGAACTTCTCGGGATCGAGCGGGTGCGCGCGGCGGTGCGCGGGCGGTACACCCACGTGTTTGTGGACGAATACCAGGACGTCAACCCCGCGCAGGAGCGCATCCTCTCCCTCGTCGCGGGCGAAAACGTGTTCATGGTCGGCGACGCGAAGCAGTCCATCTACGGCTTCCGCGGCTGTTCCGCGCGCTTTTTCACCGAAAAATACCGCGCGTTGAAGGCGCGGGGCAGGGCGCTCGAGCTCAACGGGAATTTCCGCTCGAGCGTGCGCGTTCTGGACGCGGTCAACGACCTGTTCACGGGCGTGATGACGCAGGAGACGGGCTCGGTGGACTACGCGGCGACCTCGCGCATGCGCGCGGGCGATCCCGTGCGCCAGGCGGGCGGGAGCGTGTGTTTCGAGTACGTCCCCGAACGCGAGGAGGAAGAGCGCGCCGAGCGCGACGTGTATTCGGTCTCCGCGCACGCGGAGGCGAAGGAAGAGGAGGACCCCGAGGGGGCGCTGATCGCCTCGATCGTGCTCTCCGAGTTGGAAAAGGAGCACCCCGACCCGCAGACGGGCGCCCCCGTGCGCAACGGATACGGCGACATCGCCATCCTCACGCGCAAGAACGCGGCGCGCGCCGAGCGCATCGTCGCCGAGCTTGTGCGGCGCGGCATCCCCGTCTGCGCGGCGGCGGAGGTCAACATCTGCGACTATCCCGAAGTGCGCGCGGCGATCTCGCTTCTGCAATTTCTGGACAACGGCGAACAGGACATCCCGCTCGCGGCGTCTCTTAAAAACGTGGGCGGGCTCACGGACGCGGAGCTCGCGGACATCCGCCTCGCGGCGGGCGGGGAGAGCTCCTTCTGCGACGCCGTCCGCGCGGCGAAAGAGCGCGGCGGCGCGCTCGGGGAAAAGGTGGATGCCTTTCTCTCTCTTTGCGAGCGCCTGCGCCTGCTCGCGCAGGTGCGCACGGCGGCGCAGATCCTCGCGCTCGTGCTCTCGGAGACGGGCGAGGAGGCGCGCCTGCTCTCCCTGCCCTGCGGCGGCGAGCGGGTGCGGCGGGTACACCGCCTGATCGCGGAGGCGGGCGAGCTGAGCGTCGGGGAGTTCCTCGAAAAGCTCAGAGACGGCGGCTATAAGGTCGGGTTCTCGGAGAGCGGCGGCGAAAACGCCGTGCGCATGATGTCCATGCACGCCGCGAAGGGGCTGGAATTCCCCGTCGTCATCGTCGCGGGGCTCAACGAGACGTTCAGCACCAAGGATTTCCGCGGCACCTTTTACGACGACGAGTGGGGGTTTGCGATGCAGGCGTACGATACGCAGGCGCGCACCCGCCGCGAGACCCTCCTGCGCGCGCTCCTGCGCCGCCGCATGGTGCACCGCCGCGCCGAGGACGAGATGCGCCTGCTCTACGTCGCGCTCACCCGCGCGCGCAACAGCCTGCACCTCGTGTTCTCCAAGCGGCAGGCTTTCGACGCGGACAAGGTCGCCGAGGCGACCAATTTCGCCTGCTTCATCGACGCCGATCTGTTCGCGTCCGACGAATCCCCCGTGTTCGCTGCGCAGACCGCCCCGCCCGCGGCACGTGTACTGACGGCGGAAGGGGACGCGCGCGTCCGCCGCGCGGTGGAGGCGCAGTATGCCGCGCCCTATCCGCACGCCGACTCGCTGAACATCCCCGTCAAGACGAGCGCTTCCGCGCTCCTGCGCGCGCGGCGGGAGGAGGAAGGGCAGTCCTTCGAGCGCCCGCCCGCGGATGCGGAGGCGCAGGACGCCGAGACGGGCACCGCCTATCACGCCTTTCTCGAGCGGGCAGACTTTTCCGCGCCGCCCGCCGAAGAGGCGGTGCGCCTGTACAGAGAGCTGTGCGCGGAAGGGGAGACCCGTCTTGACGAGAAGAAGATGAGGGACATCCTCTCCCTGCCCATTTTCCGCGAGCTGGAGGGGTACACGCTGTACCGCGAGCGGGAGTTCCTGCTCACCCTGCCCGCCTGCGAGGTGTTCCCCGTCTCCGCGCGCGACGAGGTGCTGGTGCAGGGCGTCATCGACCTGATGGCGGTGCGCGGCGGGGAGTGCCTGGTCGTCGACTACAAGTTCTCCTCCCATTCGGCAAAGCGGCTGGCGCGCGATTACGCCCCGCAGCTTTCGGTGTACGCCGCGGCGGCGCGGCGGGCGGCGGGCGTCGAGAAGGTGCGCACCTGCCTTCTCAACATCCTGCGCGGCGAGATCGTCGACGTGTAAGGGGGCTGTCAGGAGCTCCCCACGCGAAAAGCGACGCGATTTTCCCGTAAACGACAAAAAGTCCCGCATAAAAGCGGGGCTTTTCGGCTATAATCGGGAAAAACCGATGGGAGGAAACAACACCTTGACACCAATTACAGACCTCTTGGGCGAAGCGCTCGCGCGCGTCGGCGAGGCGTGGAGCGACGCGCTCGTGCTGACCCTGCTCGCATTGCCCTTTGCCTTTCTTCTTGCGGCGGCGCTCCTTGCGCTCTCGCCCGCACTGCGCCCGCGTTCGCGGCGCTGGGCATTGTATGCGGGCGACGCCGCACTGCTCGTCCTTCTCGCGTGTTCGCTGTACGCGGGGGAGCGCATCCTGCCGCTCGTCCTGCTCGCAAAGGCGGCGCAGATCGTGCTCTACGGGCTCGTCTGCGCCCTTCCCGCAAAGGTGCGGGAGAAAAAGCCCCGCGCGAAGAGGGCGCCCGTGTTTGAGGAGGGAGAGCGCGAATGCGCCGGAAAGGAAGAGACGCTCCCGCCGAAAGTGCGCTGTTTCGGCGAGGAGGATGTGCCCGCGCAGGTGAAGGACGTGCGCACCGAGTACGCGCAGTCTGTGCTCGAGCGCCTGCGCGAGATGCCGCTGGGCGCGGGCGACCGCCTCGAAGCGGAAAAATTCGCCGCGCTCCTGTCCGTGTATTCGCAGAAGACGCTCACCGAGAAGGAGGCGGAGTCGCTCAACGACATCCTCGCCGCCCTGCTCAAGATGATGGCAAAATACGACTTATAACCCCGAGCGCGTGCACAGCAGGGTGAGTTCGAACAGCTTCTGGTTGGCGAGCGCGCGGCGTATGGTCTCCGCGCCGACGACGGTGCCGCGGCGCGCGAGCACGTTCCCGCGCGCGTCCAGAAGATCCGCAGGCAGCGTCTTGCCCGTGAGCAGGCGGCTGCCTGCGTTGTTTTTGCGGGCGGGCGGCTGTTCCTGCGGCGCGGGGGCGGGCGCGGGGGCGGGTGCGGGCGTCTGTTCGCGCTCGGGCAGAAGGATGGCGCAGTTCTCGCCCGCGCGCAGGCGGGAAGGGGACACCGTTCTCCCGTCCGAAAGCTGTACGGAAAGGATGTTGCACCCGTCCGCGAGCAGGTCCTCGATCTGCCCGACGAACTCCCCCGCGGGGGTATAGACCGCGCGCGAGAAGGGGGCGGGCACCGCGCGTTCGCAGGGGCGTCGGCGCAGGGTGAGCACCATGGCGGCGTCCCGCCCCGGCTTGATCGCCGAATAGGGAAGGGAAAATTCCTCCTCTTCCTCGTCGCAGCATTCCGCGTTGCGGATGTGCCGCAGGGTGCGGTCGGTCGAAAGGCCGCGTATGTAGCCCGCCCGCTCGCCCGTGCGGGTGAGGAGGGGCATTCCGATGAGTTCTCTTGCGCTTTGCATGGTTCGTACTCCTTGTCCGAAGTCTTTTTTAATATTTATATGGAAACGCGCGCGCGAAAATGTCTTTGCGCGCGTTCGTTCTTTGTCGAGTGCGGACGGACGTTGACAATTCGCGGCGAAAGGTTTATAATAGAAAAAAAAGGAGGGACATCATGAGCGAAAGACATCTCGTTCTGGTAAAAGAGGGGGAGCGCGTTGCGCTCGCGGAGTACATCGCGCAGCTGTGGCATGCGGCGTACGACGAACTGCTCGGAAAAGAGCAGGTGGACTACATGACCGCGCATTTTCAGAGCGCGGGCGCGATCGCGGGGCAGATCGCCGAGGACAACTACATCTATTTCTACATAACCGAGCGGGGCAAAAAGCGCGGGTATGTCGCCGTCGTGCCCGAGCCTTCGCGGCTGTTCCTCTCCAAGATCTACCTCGACCCGGACCTGTACGGCAGGGGGCTGGGGCAGACCATCCTGGGCGAGATCGCGCACATGGCGCGCCGCCTCGGTCTGGACAGCGTGTACCTGACCGTCAACAAGGGCAACGCGCGCGCCATCCGCGCCTATGAAAAATTCGGGTTCGTCCGCACCGATTCCGTCGTCACCGACATCGGAAACGGCTTCGTGATGGACGACTACGTCTACGAATACAAGCTCGCATGAAAGAGCTTCTCGCCGCGCTGGAGGCAGGGCGGCACGAGCGCATCCCCGCGCTGGTCGAGGACAGCCTGACGCGCCATTCTCCGCAGGCGGTCTGCGACGCGCTCACGGAGGGGATGGGTCGCGTCTCCGCGCGCTACCGCGCGGGGGAGCTGTTCCTGCCCGAGGTGTTCGCCTGCGCGCGCGCGATGAACGCCGCGCTGACGGCACTTCGGCCCGCGCTCGGGAACAGGCGTTTTCTCGCCCGCGCCGCCGTCTGTACGGTGCGCGGCGATCTGCATGACGTGGGCAAGAACATCGTGAAGATGTTTCTGGAGAGCGCGGGATTCGAGACGGAGGACCTCGGCGTCGACTGCCCGCCCGAGCGCGTCGTGCGGGCGGCGCGGGAGGGCGCGCGGCTCGTTTGCCTCTCCTGCATGCTGACCACCGCCCTTCCCGCGATGGAAGAGACGGTCCGCGCTCTCGAGCGCGCGGGCGTGCGCGGGAGAATCAGGCTGATGGTGGGCGGCGCGAGCGTCACGCAGGCGTTTGCCGAGCGCATCGGCGCGGACGCCTACACCGAGGACGCCGCCGCGGCGGCGCAGACCGCGCGCGCGTTTTTTGAGGAGGAAAGGGATGGAGCTCCGCGTAAAGACGGGTAAAACCGAGCGCGTTCTCCCCTTCGAGGAGGGGGAGACGCTTTTGTCCGCCCTCGCGAGGGGCGGTTTTTTGCTGCCCGCCGACTGCGGCGGCAGGGGCACCTGCGGCAAATGCCTCGTGCGCATCGAGGGGGAGCGCGCGCCCGTCCTCGCCTGCCGCACGCCCGCGCGCGCCTGCACCGTCCTCCTCGAAGGGGCTCTGCGCGCGACGGGGGAGGGCCTGTGCGGCGAGAGGACGCGCTTTTCGGGCGGCGGAGAGGGGTTTGCGCTGGCGGTGGACGTCGGCACGACCACGCTCGCCTATGCGCTCTGCGACCTCGCGGCGGGCAGGGTGATCGCGCGGGCGGCGGAGCGCAACGCCCAGGCGTCTTTCGGCGCGGACGTTCTCAGCCGCATCTCCGCCGCGGAGGCGGGGAACGCGGAAAAACTCTCCGACTGCGTGCGCGGTCAGATCGCGGCGCGCGCTGCGCGGTTTTCGCGCGAATGCGGCGCGCCCCTTCGCACGATCGCGGTCTGCGGCAACACCGCCATGCTCCATCTTCTGCGCGGCGCGCCCGTCGGCGGGCTTGCGCGCGCGCCCTTCGCGCCCGCCTTTTTGCGCGCGGAACGGCTCACCCTCGCGGGACTGCCCGCGCCCGTGCTCTTTCTGCCCTGCGCGTCCGCCTTTCTCGGCGCGGACGCGGTCGCGGCGGCAGTCGCGGCGGGGCTGGACGAGCGGGAGGGCGCGCTCGCCGACCTCGGCACGAACGGCGAACTGCTCGTCAACGCGGGCGGGCAGATATACGGCGCTTCCGCGGCGGCGGGGCCCTGTTTTGAGGGCGCGAGCATCGAGTGCGGCATGGGCGGGCTCGCGGGCGCGATCTCGTCCGTCCGCGCGGAAAGGGGCAGGGTGGTCTATACGACGGTGGACGGCGCGCCCGCGCGCGGCATCTGCGGCGCGGGGCTGATCGACGCGGTCGCGACCTTTCTGGACGCGGGCGTGATCGACGCCGGCGGCAGGATGCCCTGCGGCAGGGCGGACCTCGCCGAAGGGGTGTACCTGACGCAGAAGGACGTGCGCGCCTTCCAGCTCGCCAAGGCGGCGGTGCGCGCGGGGCTGGAAGTGCTCTTTGCGCGCGCGGGCAGGCGGTTCGACGACGTCTTCGTTGCGGGCGGGCTTGGATTTTACCTGAACGGGCAGTCCGCAAAGCGCGTGGGGCTGTTCCCCGCGCAGGCGCGCCTGCTCCCGCTCGGAAACGCGGCGCTGGACGGCACGGCGGCTTGCCTGTTCGAAGGGGACGCGCTCGCGCGCGCGCAGGCGTTTGCCGACCGCGTGCAGACGCAGGAGCTCGCCTCGAACGAGAGTTTCAACGCGCTGTTTTTGCAATACATGGGATTTTAGAGCGGCTCCGCCGCGGGAGGTCTTTATGAAGCTCAACTATCGCTCCACCTTGCTCGTGGGGTTCGCCTTTTTCTCGATCACGCTGTTCTGGCAGGTGTACGACAGCATGATCCCGAAGGTTTTGGAAAACGTGTTCGGGTTCAGCAACACCATGCGCGGTTTCATCATGGCGCTGGACAACATCGTGGCGCTGGCGATGCTCCCGCTGTTCGGGCACCTCTCCGACCGCACGAAGACGCGCTTCGGCAAGCGCACGCCGTACATCGTGTGCGGCACCGTCCTCTCGGCGGCGGCGTTCGTCGCGGTGGGGGTGTGCGCGAGCCCCGGCATGCTCGCGCCCTTCATCGCCGTGCTCGCGCTCGATCTGCTGTTCATGAGCTCTTACCGCTCTCCCGCGGTCGCGCTCATGCCCGACATCACGGTCAAGCCGCTGCGCAGCCGCGCCAACGCGATCATCAACCTGATGGGCGCGGTGGGCGGCATCCTCGCGCTCGTCATGATGATGGTGCTCGTCACCGACGAGCCCTCCTCCTACCTCTCCTCTTTTGTCGGGACGGCGATCGTCATGCTCCTCTCGCTCGCGTTCTTTCTGATCTTCGTGCGCGAGAAGAAGCTGGTGCGCGCGCGCGAGGAAGAGGAAAAGCGGCTGGGCATCGCGGAGGACAACGAGGAAGTTTCGGAAGGGGAAAAGGGCGCGCGCCCCGACCGCGCACAGCGCAGGAGCATGCTCTTTTTGCTCCTGTCCGTCGTGTTCTGGTTCATGGCGTACAACGCGGTCACTTCCTCTTTCTCGGTGTACGCACAGCTCGTGTGGGGGATCGGCGGCGGAGATTTCTCTCTTCCGCTCATGATCGCGAGCGGCGCGGCGATCGTCGCGTATGTGCCCGTCGGCATGCTCGCCGCGCGGCTGGGAAGGCGCAAGACCATCTTCGTCGGGCTCGGCTTTCTCTTCCTCGCCTTTCTCGGCGCGACGGTGTTCGGCACCACCTATTTCGGCTTCGACATCGACTTCTCGCACGGAAATTACTTTTCGGACGGCTGGTTCTACCTGATCTGCGTGTTCTTCGCGCTGTGCGGCATCGGCTGGGCGACCATCAGCGTCAATTCCTACCCGATGGCGGTGGAAATGAGCCGCGCGGGCAACGTCGGAAAGTACACGGGCTATTATTACACCGCTTCCATGCTCGCGCAGTCTGTCACGCCCTTTATCTCGGGCATCCTGATGGACCTCGGCACCGCGGCGTTCGGCGCGCGTGAGGAGGGCATGATGCTCCTCTTCCCGTATGCGCTCTTCTTCGTCCTGCTCGCGGCTCTCACGATGTGCTTCGTCCGCCACGGCGACGCGAGGCCGCCCGCACGCGCGGGGATCGAGGCGTTCGACGTCGAGGACTAAGCTCTTTAAAAAGCGAAAAAAGCGCGCCTGCGCGGGGAGTCCCCCGCGCAGGCGCGTCGGTTTTGCGAAAAAGAGAGGAGCGCGCCGCGCAGGCGCGTCGGTTTTGCGAAAAAGAGAGGAGCGCGCCGCGCAGGCGCGTCGGTTTTGCGAAAAAGAGAGGGGCGCGCCGCGCAGGCGCGTCGTCTTGCAAAAAGACAAAAGGGGAGCGCCGCAGATGCGGCGCTCCCCCCTTGTCATTGGTATGCCCGCGAAGCGAGCATGCGGGAAGGAGTCATCGTATTTTTCAGAGCTTTCGCACGGAGATCTCGAACCTCTCCCCGTTCGTGAAACATACGTTCAGCCGCGCGTCACCCGCGTACTCCGCTTTCGCCGTGAAGAAATCCTCCACCAGCGGGAGAAGCTCTTCGGCAAAGTTGGAGCTCTCCACGGAGTACGCGTGCTTTCTTGTCTTTCGGATATCGTTGTTCATACGTTTTTCGCCCTCCTTCGGCGTTAGAAACAGTATATACCATTTTTCCGACATCGTAAAGGAAAACTCCGCAGGAAAAAACACTCTTCCTGCCGCTTCCTGTCTTTGTTTGTCATTTTTTGTCGAACGCGCTTTTTGCGCGGCAGACGGGCGCGTTTGTTGCCTTTTTTTTCGCGGCGTGCTATAATGTGTGCATGAATAAACCCGACTACAACAGGTTGATGAAAGAGGAGATGAACGCGGCGCCGCAGGGTGCGCGCCTGCTCCTGCACAGCTGCTGCGGACCCTGTTCCTCGCGCTGTCTCGAGGCGCTTATCTCCCGCTTTTCGGTCACCGTCTTTTACTACAATCCCAACATCGCCGACCCCGCCGAATACGCCCTTCGCAGGCGCGAACAGCTCCGCTTTCTCGCCGAGACGGGCTGGGCGGACAGCCTCGACGCGCCTTACGACCCCGAACGCTTTCTCCGCTTGGTGCGCGGCATGGAAAAAGAGCCCGAGGGCGGCGCCCGCTGCGAAGTTTGCTTTCGCCTCCGCCTCGAAGAGACCGCCCGCGCCGCAAAGGAACACGGCTTTGCCTGTTTTGCGACCACTCTCTCCGTGAGCCCGCACAAGAACGCGCCCCTTCTCAACGCGATCGGCGAGGAGCTCTCTCGAAAATACGGCGTGCCCTGGCTGCATTCCGATTTCAAAAAGGAGAACGGCTATCTGCGCTCCGTTCAGCTCGCAAAGCAGCACGCGCTCTATCGCCAGAACTTCTGCGGCTGTCCCTTCTCCGCCCGCCCCGAACAAAAAAATTTCCCTTCCCCCTCGCAAAACATTTGACGGGCGGGGAATTTTTTTGTATAATAAATGCAACTAATTTGGTTGCAATTACGGAAGGCGTCCCGAAGGGGGCGGAAGGAGAAGAAAAATGAGGCTCTCGTCCAAATCGCAGTACGGGCTGAAGGCGTGTTACATCCTGGCGCTCAACTATCCCGAAAAGTGCGTGAGCGCGTCCTCTTTGGAAAAGGAGATCGCGGTCTCGGGAAAATACATCGAAAAGATCATGCGCATGCTCTCGGCGAAGGGCATCGTGCGGGCGGAGCGCGGGGTCTCGGGCGGGTACCGCCTGACGCGCGCGCCGGAGAAGATCACGATCGGCGACGTCGCGCGGGCGCTGGAGGACAACATGGAGATCGTGGACTGCGTGACCTTCTGCTGTCCCAACTGCGCGACGGGCGAGGTCTGGCGCCGCCTGTACGACGGCATCAACGGCGTGCTGGATTCGATGACGCTGCAATCCATGATCGACGACTACGGCAGGGAAGGCATCTGCAAATGCCGCCATGCGGGCTGAGAGGAAAAGAAAATGAAAGAGATCTATTTTGACCACGCGGCGACGACGCCCGTCGATCCCCGCGTGCTGGAAAAGATGCTTCCCTTTTTTGCGGAGAATTTCGGAAACCCCAACTCCCAGCACCTGTTCGGCAGGCGCGCGGTGGAGGCGGTGGACGCCGCGCGCGATGAGATCGCGCGCCTGTTGGGCGCAAAGCCCTCCGAGATCTACTTCACGTCGGGCGGCACCGAATCGGACAACTGGGCGATGCGCGGCGCGGCGCACGCGAACGCGCACAGGGGCAGACACCTCGTCGTGAGCCGTATCGAGCATCCCGCCATGCTCTCCACCGCGAAGGAGCTGGAAAAGGAGGGGTTCGAGGTCACATACGTCCCCGTCGACGAATACGGCAGGGTAGACACGGATGCGTTTGCGGCTGCCCTGCGCGCGGACACGGTGTTCGCGGGCGTGATGACGGCGAACAACGAGATCGGCACTCTGCAGCCCGTGCGCGAGCTGTACGCGCTCTGCCGCGCGCGCGGCATTCCCTTCTTCACCGACGCGGTGCAGGCGGCGGGCATTCTGCCCGTAGACGCGTCCATGGCGGACATGATCTCCCTTTCGGGGCACAAGTTCTACGGCCCGAAGGGGGTAGGGGTGCTGTACGTGCGCACGGGTCTTAAACTCGGCAAGATCGTGACGGGCGGGCATCAGGAGCGCTCCATGCGCGGCGGCACGACCAACGTTCCGGGCGTGGTCGGGCTCGCCGAGGCGCTCCGCCTCGCCGTGCTGGAGCGGGAGCGCGACGCGGCGCACGAGCGCGCCCTTCGCGATCGGTTCGTCTCCCGCGTGCTCGCGGAGATCCCGTACGTCAAGTACAACGGGCACCCGACCGAGCGCCTGCCAGGGAACGCGAATCTTTCCTTCCGCTATGTGGAGGGGGAGTCCCTGCTGTTCAGCCTCGACCTTGCGGGCATCGCCGTGTCCAGCGGCTCGGCGTGTTCTTCGGGTTCGCTGGAGCCCTCGCACGTCCTGCTCGCGACGGGCATGAGCGAGGGGCTTGCGCACGGCTCGCTGCGCTTCTCCTTCGGCAGGCACAACACCGCCGAGGAGGTCGATCTTGCGGTGGACAGGCTCAAAGAGATCGTCGTGCGGCTGCGCGCGCTCTCGCCGCTCTTCCCCAAAGAGCTTAAAAACGAAGTATACGAGAGAAAGGAGGACTGAAAGATGTACACGGAAAAGGTGATGGAGGCGTTCCGCAACCCGAAAAACGTGGGCGAGATAGAGAACTGCGACGGCATGGGCATGATCGGCAGCGAGGCGTGCGGCGACATCATGCAGGTGTTCCTGCGCGTGGAGGAGGGGGTCATCACGGACGCGAAGTTCAAGACCTTCGGCTGTGCCGCGGCGATCGCGACCTCTTCGACGGCGACGGAGATGATCAAGGGCAAGACGGTGGACGAGGCGCTCGAGCTGACCAACAAGAAGGTGGTGGAGGCGCTGGGCGGGCTCCCGCCGCAGAAGATCCACTGCTCGGTGCTCGCCGAACAGGCGATCCGCGCCGCCATCGAGGACTACAAAAAGCGGAGGGGCGAAGATGCGCAAGGCTGACCGCGCGATCGAAGACGAGGCGGAGAGGTTGGAAGCGCTCCTCTCCTGCGACTGGCTCACCCTCTCGCTCGCGGACGAGGACGGCGCGCCCTATTGCGTGCCGCTCAATTTCGGCGCGGAGAAAACGCGCGAGGGGGTCGCATTGTACTTTCACTGCGCGCGCGAGGGCAAAAAGCTCGATCTTCTGCGCGCGGACGGGCGCGTCGCCTTCTGCGCGGCGCGGCTGCACCGCGTCTTCAACAAAGGGGTGGCGCCCTGCGGCTGGACGAGCGATTACACCAGCGTTTGCGGCAGGGGCGAGGCGGAGATCCTGCGCGGCGAAGCGGAGCGCCTGCACGGGCTCAAGGTGCTGATGCGCCATTACACGGACGAGCGGTTTTCGGACGAGAGCTTCGCGCCGCGCGCGCTCGCACTGTGCGAAGTGGTGCGCGTCCGCGTGCGCGAATGGACGGGCAAGCGCCTCGTGCGCCCGGAATGACGAAAGGGCGGCGCGCAAAGGTTCCCTTTGCGCGCCGCCCGCGAGATGAGAGGGCAACGAGAGGCAAACGCCCGCCTGCGCAAAGGAATTTGCGCAGGCGGGCGTTTGCCTTGCCGCACGGTCTGCGGGCGCGGTTTTTTTGAAAAACCGCGCCCGCAGTGTCAAATTTGTCATTTTCCGAGCTCGAAGAGCAGGTCGGAAAGCGTTGCGAGCTGTTCGGGCGAGAGCGTCTCGCCGCGCGCCTTTTCGGGCACGCCCGCGCGCGCGAGCAGGTCCTGCGCTTCGGCGCGGCTGAGCGAGAAGGCGTTGACGAGGTTGTTTTCCAGCGTCTTGCGCCGCGAGAGAAAGGCGGCGCGCACGGTGTCGCGGTAGCACTTTTCGCTCTTTACGGGGATGCGTCCCTCCTCGAAATCCAGCCGCACGACGGCGCTGTCCACGTTGGGCACTGGCACGAACAGATTGCGCGGCACGTTGCGCACGATGGCGGCGGACGCCCTGCGCGCGACGGCGGCGGTGATCGCGCCGTATTCGGGGGTGCCCGCCTGTGCGCACAGCCGCTTTGCGACGTCGTCCTGCACCATGACGACGAGGCGCACCGCCTTTTTGCTCCCCTCGACGAACTTCATCAGAAGGGGGGTGGTGATGTAGTAGGGCAGGTTCGCGATGACGATGTAGGGGGGAAGCTCCGCCTCGACGGCGGAAAGGTCCGCCTTGAGGAAGTCCTGAAAGCGCACTTCGGCGTTGGGCACGTCCGCAAGCGTCTCCGCGAGCACGGGCCGCAGTTTCTCGTCTATCTCGTAGGCGATCACCCGCTTTGCCGTCTGCGCGATGGCGCGCGTCAGCGTCCCCGCGCCGCACCCGATCTCGAGCACGCAGCTCTCCGCGTCCGCGCCCGCGTCCGCGACGATCGCGCGCAGCAGGTTCGCGTCGGAGAGGAAGTTCTGCCCGAACTGTTTTTTGAAGGAAAAGCCGTGTTTTGCGAGCAGAAGCCGCAGATTTTCCATAATTTCTCTCCCGTCCGTTGAAATATCCGCCCGCAGTTCGGGCATACTGTCAAAGAAGCGAGCGGGGAACTCCCGCCGCCGAGACAAATGAGAAAGGGAGACCGCTTTTTGCGCGGTTTCCCGATTTTTTTATTCGCTGTCCGCGATATAGGGGCGCACGCGCAGCGTCACGCCGCAGTTTTCGGCGATCTCGCGGCACAGCGCGATCTTCTCGGGTCCGATCACGTCCACGACCGAAAACCAAACCTTCGCGCCGTGCGCCGCGCATTTTTTCGCAAAATCCTGCAGCCCTTCGAACGCCGCGGCGCCGTAGGCGGGGCGGCACAGCTTTACATAGTCCTCCGCCGTCCCCTCGTTGAGGCTGACGTTGATCTCGTCCACCGCCTCGCACAGCTCCTTCGTCACGTCCCGCTTTGCGAGCATGTTCGCCTGTCCGTTGGTGTTCAGCCGCACGAGCGCGCCGCGCGCGCGGAGCGCCCTGCCCACTTCGAGCAGGGTGTCGAGGCGGATGGTCGGCTCGCCGAACCCGCAGAACACGTATTCGCGGTATTTTTTTATGTCCGCAGGGATGCGTTCGAGCACTTCCTGCGCCGTCGGCTCGTGCTCCAGCCACAGCTTGTGCCCGAAATAGGTCGTGTGTTCGTTCCGCACGCAGAAGGTGCAGTCGTTGGAGCACTTGCTCGTCAGGTTTATGTAGAGGTTTTCGCCCAGTTCGTAGGTATAGTTGTCCATATTTCTCCTTTTGCGCTCACAGGGAAAAGAGCGCGTGCGCGTTTTTCTCGATCTCGTCGGCAAGTTCTTCCGGGGGCACGCCGCGCAGTGCCGCGAGCTTTTCGTATACATACACGACGTTTTTGGGTGCGTTGGGTTTTCCGCGGTGCGGCTCGGGCGTGAGATAGGGGCAGTCCGTCTCCGCGAGGATGCGGTCTTTTGGCACGATCTTTGCGACTTCGTCCAGGCGCCGCGCGTTTTTGAAGGTGACGGGCCCCGCGAAGGAGATGTACAGCCCGAGCTTTAAATACTCCTTCGCCGTCTCGGGGCTCCCCGAAAAACAGTGCATGACTCCGCCGTATCTGAGCTTCCCGCGGTTGTCGCGCAAGATCTGCAGCGTGTCCGCCGCCGCGTCGCGGCTGTGGATGCTCACGGGCAGTTCAAGCGCGCAGGCAAGCTCGAGCTGTGCCGCAAAGGCGTGCTTTTGCGCCTGCTCGTCCGTGCCGTCGTAGTGATAGTCCAGTCCGATCTCGCCCACTGCGACCCCCTTTTCGGAGCGCAAAAGCTCCGCCGTTTCGCAGAGCGCGCGCTCGGAAAATCCTTCGAGATTGGAGGGGTGAAACCCCGCCGCGAAAAAGACCCCGTCGTTCTGTTCGGCGATGCGCGCCGCAAGCGCGGAAGAGGGTAGGTCCCAGCCCACGCAGATCACCTTTTTCACGCCCGCCTGCGCCGCCTCCGCGAGCGCCTCGCGCGCGTCGCCGTAGCGATCTTCGTAATTCAAGTGTGCGTGCGTGTCGATGAACATTTCTTTCGTCCTTTTTTTTGATATTCTCTATTTTATATTTTTTGTCCGCGTTCGTCAAGGAGTTCGCCGCCCCCGCAAAAAAAAGAGCGAATACCGCCCTCGTCCCGCTTCGCCGCGCCCGTCTGCTTCCTCGCAACAGCCTGAAACTTTAGCGCTTTCGCAAAAGGATCGTTGCCTTTGCGTCGTTGCGCGATGCTCGCCGCCGCGCTCGCGCGTCCGCCCGCCTGCGCCACGCCGCACGTTCGCGCCGCCTGCCGCAAGCACGTCCGCACGCCGCCCGCCTGCGCCACGCCGCATGCCTGCGCCGCGCCGCCCGCCTGCGCCACACCGCATGCCCGCAAGCACGTCCGCACGCCGCGCACCTGCGTCACGCCGCATGCCTGCGCCACGCCGCACGTTCGCGCCGCCCGCGTGCAACGTCCGAAAGTTCGCCGCCATAAATAATAACCTCGCCTCTGCCTTGTTGCGCGGCGGCGTATGGCGCAAAAACCGCATAGCGTTTTGCACATTTTGCGTCTGCGCCATGTCGTATGCGCGCGTGCTCGTCAGTTTGAAAGTTTTCGCCCTCCGAAAAGAGGGGAAAATCCGCCTCTGCCTTGTTGCGCGGCGGCATATGGCACAAAAACCGCAGAGCGTTTTGCACATTTTGCGTCTGCGCCAATCGTATGCGCGCGTGCTCGTCAGTTTAAAAGTTTTCGCCCTCCGAAAAGAGGGGAAAAATCCGCCTCTGCCTTGTTGCCCGTCCGCGCCGCCGTTCTCGAGCTTTCCTGCGCGGCACCCGCGCCGCAAGCGCCGTTCTTCCCGCGCAAGGCGCGGCGCGAAAAAGGGAGCTTTTTTTGCGGACGTATGTGCTCCTTGCGCGCCGAATCGGAAAAAACTTTCGCGATCGCGAAAAAAATAAACCCGCCCGCGCGGGGGCGCGGGCGGGGAGGTGGGAGATAGGCGCGCCCTTCCGCTTTCGCGGAATGGAAGGGAGAGATGAGGCGCGCCCGTCCGAAGGTGTGGGCAATTGTTCTGAAAAAAGAGCGGGGAATTCCCCGCCCCTTTTTTCCGGGATAACGCCGCACCCGTCCCCCGGCTATGGAAAATTTCTCATTTGTTTTATGTCCGAAAAACAAAAAACGCGCGGTGCGGGCAGAACGTTACAAACATTCTACGCCTTCGCGCGCGTTTTGTCCACCACCTTTTTGTCGAAATACCGCGACAAAGGGTTTACATTTTGATTTTTTTTCAGAAAATTCCGCTTCCGTCCTCGATGGGAGAGGCGGGAGAGAGCAGGCTGAGCTTGCCCTCGGCGTTCTCCGCGCACAGGATCATTCCCTCGCTGAGGATGCCGCGCAGTTTGACGGGTTTGAGGTTCGTGACCACGATCACGCTCTTTCCGATTATCTCTTCGGGCGAATAGTGCTTCGCGATGCCGCTGACCACGGTGCGCACTTCGTTGCCGATCTGCACGGTGTTTTTGAGCAGTTTGTCGCTCTTTTCCACCTTCTCGGACGCGATGACCTTGCCCACCTGCATGCGCACTTTCGCAAAGTCCTCGATGGAGATCTCGGCGGGGTATTCGGGCTCGTGTCCCTTGGCGGGCTTTTCGGCGGGCTTTTTCGTCTTGTCCGCCTTTTCCGCCTCCGCGTGCAGTTTTTCGTACATCGCCTCGACGTCCTTGTAGTTCTTGCGCTCGAACAGGTGCGTCTCTGCGGGGGAGACGGCGGTTCCGTTTTCGAGCATGCCGAACGTGCCGAGCTGAGAATAGGGGCGGAGCGACACGCCGAACTGCGCGAACACCTTTTCCGCCGTCGCGGGCAGGAAGGGCTGCAGGAGCGAAGTCGCGATGACGATGCTCTCCGAGAGGTTGTAGAGGACCGTCGAAAGCCTGTCGCGCTTTGCCTCGTCCTTGGCGAGCTGCCAGGGCGCGGTCTCGTCGATATATTTGTTGCAGCGGCGCAGGAAGGTGAAGATCTCGCCCAACGCGTCGGAGACCTTGAATTCGTCCATCTTCGCCGCGACTTTTTCGTAAAGCGCCGTCGCCATGCCTTTGAGCTCGCCGTCCACGGGTTCCGCCGCGCCTTTGTCGCACAGCTTACCGTCAAAATAGCGCAGCGCCATCGCCGCCGTGCGCGAGACGAGGTTTCCGTAGGTGTTGGCGAGGTCGGAGTTCACGCGCTCGTTGATGAGCTCCCAGGTGATGTTCCCGTCCCCCTCGAAGGGCATGTCGTTCAGCACGAAATAGCGCACCGCGTCCACGCCGAACACCTTGACAAGTTCGTCCGCGTAGATCACGTTTCCGCGCGACTTGCTCATTTTGCTCCCGTCCATGAGCAGCCAGGGGTGTCCGAACACCTTTTTGGGCAGGGGAAGCCCCAACGCCATCAGGAAGATGGGCCAGTAGATGGTGTGGAAGCGGATGATGTCCTTTCCGATGACGTGCGCGTCGGCGGGCCAGTATTTTTTGAACAGCCCGCCGCTCTCGCCGTCTGCGTCGTAGCCCAACCCCGTGATGTAGTTGGTCAGCGCGTCCAGCCACACGTACACGACGTGTTTGGGGTCGAAATCGACGGGGATGCCCCACTTGAAGGAGGTGCGCGACACGCACAGATCCTGCAATCCGGGCTTCAGGAAGTTGTTGACCATCTCGTTCTTGCGCGAGACGGGCGTGATGAATTCGGGGTGCTGTTCGTAGTATTCGAGCAGTCTGTCCGCGTATTTGCTCATGCGGAAAAAGTACGCCTCTTCCTTCGCGGGCTTCACCTCTCTGCCGCAGTCGGGGCACTTTCCGTCCTTGAGCTGGGAGGGGGTCCAGAACGCCTCGCAGGGGGTGCAGTACATCCCCTCATACGTCCCCTTGTAGATGTCGCCCTGTTCGTAGAGCTTTTTGAAGATCTTCTGCACCTGGCGCTCGTGATCCTCGTCGGTGGTGCGGATGAATTTGTCGTAGGACACGTTCATCAGGTCCCAGATCTCGCGGATCTGCCCCGCGACGCCGTCCACGAACTGCTTGGGCGTCACGCCCGCGGTCTTTGCCTTTTCCTCGATCTTCTGTCCGTGCTCGTCCGTGCCCGTCTGAAAGCGCACGTCAAAGCCCTGGTTGCGGCGGAAGCGCGCGATCGCGTCCGTCAGCACGATCTCGTAAGTATTCCCGATGTGCGGCTTGCCCGAGGTGTAGGCGATCGCCGTCGTGATGTAGTAGGGTCTTTTCTGCATGATTCCCTCCGTGCGTAAAAAAGTTTGTCTGTCGTTCCTCATTATACCGCATTTTTCCGAGATTGTAAACCTCTTTTTGTGAAAGTTCGCCCGCATATCCCGCCTTTTGCGCGCATACGCATAAAAAAAGAGGTCTGTCCCATGAATTTGTTTTTTGTTATCGTCTTTCTCGTCGCGTCCTTCGCGCTCTGCCTGCGCGACCCCGCCGCTTTTCTGCCCGCCCTTCTGGACGGCGCAAAGGACGCCGTCGCGCTCTGCATGTCCCTCGCCTGCGTGTACGCGGTGTGGCTGGGCTTTCTGAAGATCGCCGAGGACGCGGGCGTCCTGCGCGGTATGTCGCGCGCGATGCGGCCGATCACGCGCCGCCTCTTCCGCACGGACAACCCCGCGGCGCTCGAAAAGATCGCCGTCAATCTCTCGGCGAACTTTCTCGGAATGGGCGGCGCCGCGACGAGCGCGGGCGTGGACGCGATGCGCCTTCTCGCCGCGGAAGGGGAGTTCTCGCGTGCGATGTTCTTCGTCGTGAACTGCGCGGGCGTACAGCTCCTGTCCACCACGGTTCTCTCCCTGCGCGCCGCCGCGGGCGCCGCGCAGGCGTTCGACGTCGTTTTGCCCATCTTGCTCTCCTCCGTGCTCGCCCTGCTCGTCGGCGCGGGGCTCGTCTTTCTCGTCTACGGGAGGAAAAAATGAACTACTTTCTTCCCGTTCTGTTCGCGGCGGTCATCCTCTTCGCCTGCGCTAAAAAGGTCAGGGTGTACGACAGCTTCGCCGCGGGCGCGGCGAATGCGCTCCCGCTTTTGAAAAATCTCTTTCCCTTTCTCGCCTCCGTGCTCATCTTGAGCTCGCTTTTCGAGGCGAGCGGCCTCTCCGACGCGCTCGAAAAGGCGCTCGCGCCCGCCTTCTCCTTCGTCGGGATCCCGCCCCAGCTCGCGGGGCTCGTGCTCGTCAAGCCCTTTTCGGGCAGCGGCGCAACCGCCGTTCTGTCCGAAGTCTTTGCCGAATACGGCGTCGAATCGTACATCGCGCGCTGTGCCTGCGTCGTGTACGCCGCGGGGGAAACGGTGTTCTATCTCTCCGCCGTCTATTTCGCGGGCATCAAGGGAAAAACCGCCCTTCCCGTCGCCATCGCGCTCGTCGCAAACTTCATCGCCGCGATCGCGGGATGCTGGCTCTGCCGCGTGTTCTGATAAAAATGTGAATTTTTAACCTTTTCATTTTCAGTCTGTTCATTTATGTAAAAAATTCACACAAATCGACGATTTTCGGGATATTTCCACCGAAAAGGACCAAAAGTGATAAAATATAACAATTTTTGAAAAGAAAAAATATTTCAAAATTTTTAGAAAAAAAATTAAAAAAGCACTTTACAATTGGCGGCGGATTGAATATAATAGGGGTGTAATCAAACGAAGAGCGCAGGCGCCTTTGTTTGGTTACCTCAATAGCTCATCATTTTCCCCCTTATCATATTTGGGTCGGGCGCAAGCCGCAAGGCTGCGCGTCCGATTCACCGCTCACAATGCGGACGAAAGTCCGCTTCCCATACAGCTCATCATTTTCCCCCTTATCATATTTGGGTCGGGCGCAGACCGCAAGGCCGCGCGTCCGATTCACCGCTCACAGTGCGGACAAAAGTCCGCTTCCCATACAGCTCATCATTTTCCCCCTTATCATATTTGGGTCGGACGCAGAACCGCAAGGCTCTGCGTCCGATTCCTTTTTCCGCGTTTTTTCAGTCCGCCGCGCCGAAAGAAAAAGGTCCGACCGAAAGGGCTGGCAAATTTCCACGTTTTTTCAGTCCGCCGCGCCGAAAGAAAAAGACCCGCCCGAAAGGGCGGGCAAATTTCCGCGTTTTTTCAGTCCGCCGCGCCGAAAGAAAAAGGCCCGACCGAAAGGGCTGGCAAATTTCCGCGTTTTTTCAGCCCGCCGCGCCGAAAAAAAGACCCGCCCGAAAGGGCGGGCAAATTTCCGCGTTTTTTCAGTCCGCCGCGCCGAAAGAAAAAGACCCGCCCGGAAGGGCTGGCAAATTTCCGCGTTAATTCAGTCCGCCGCGCCGAAAGAAAAAGACCCGCCCGAAAGGGCGGGCAAAAAGGGGCGCCTCTTTTGCGAAAGAGGCGCCCCTTTGATATTCCGGCGGTTTACCGATATTTCAGTTGTCTGGTGATATTTCGTCGGTTTGGGATATTTCAGCTGTCTTGTGATATTTCGTCGGTTTGGGATATTTCAGCTGTCTTGTGATATTTCGTCGGTTTGGGATATTCCGTCGGTTTTGTGATGTTTCATCGGTCTGCGGGGGAGGGGAAGACCTCCTGCGCGAATCTTACGCTCGCGTTCGCGTCCTTGCAGTATCGGTCCGCGCCGATCTTTTTTGCGTAGTCGGCATTGAGCACGGCGCCGCCGACCATCACGCGGCAGTCGGGGCATTGCTCGCGCAGGAGTTTTATGGTCGCCTCCATTGCGGGCACGGTGGTCGTCATCAGTGCGGAGAGCCCGCACAGGCGCACCTTTTCCTCCCTGCAGCATCGGACGATCTCCTCGGGCGGGACGTTTTTCCCCAGGTCGATCACGCGGTAGCCGTAATTTTCGAGCACGGTGCGCACGATGTTCTTTCCGATGTCGTGTATGTCGCCGTGCACGGTCGCGAGCACGATGATGCCGCCCGTTGCGCCGCCGCCCTGCAGGCACTTTTTGACCTCCGCAAAGCACCCCTTCGCGCATTCCGCGGCGGAGACGAGCTGGGGCAGGAACAGCGTGCCCTTTTCAAAGGCGTCGCCCACCTCGTTGAGCGCGGGGATGAGGTAGTCGTTGACGACCTCGAGCGGGGGCACCTTTTTCAGGATGTCCGCGCACAGCTTCGCCGCGTCGGGGGAGCCTTTCCGTATCGCGAACATCAGCGCGCCGCGCTCGTCCGTCGCGCCTTCCTGCGCCGCCGCGGGGGCAGGCAGTGCCGCGCCGATCCGCTCGCCGCGCGCGGGCACGGGCGCAAAATTCGCGTACCGTTCGGAGAATTCCGCGCAATTCGCGTCCTTTCCGCTCAGCGTGCGGTATGCCGCGACCGCCTGCATGTTCTCGGGGATATTGGGGTTGAGGATGGGCAGATCCAGCCCCGCAAACAGCGCCGCCGTCAGGAAAGAGGAGTTGACGATCGCGCGCGCGGGCAGGCCGAAGGAGATGTTGCTCACGCCGAGCACGGTGCGCACGCCCAGCCGCTTCTTCACTTCGCGCACGGCGCGCAGCGTCTCGCGCGCCTGCGCCTGTTCCGCGCTCACCGTCAGCGTCAGGCAGTCGATGAACACGTCCTCGCGCGGGATGCCGTATGCCTTTGCGGCGGCTACGATCTTCTCCGCGATCGCGACGCGCTCTTTTGCGGTGCGCGGGATGCCGCGCTCGTCCATGGTCAGCCCGACCACGGCGGCGCCGTATTTTTTGACGACGGGCAGCATCGCTTCGAGCACGCGGTCCTCGCCGTTGACGGAGTTGACGATCGCCTTTCCGTTGCAGGCGCGCAGGGCGCGCTCCACCGCGTCCGCCTTTCCGCAGTCTATCTGCAGGGGCAGATCGCACGCCGCCTGCACTTCGTACACGAGGCGGGGGAGCACCGCCGCCTCGTCCAGCTCGGGAAGGCCCGCGTTGACGTCGAGGATGGCCGCGCCCGCCTCCGCCTGTTCGATCGCCTGTTCGCGCACAAAGGCGTAATTTTCGGAAAGGAGCGCCTGTTTCATCGCCTTTTTGCCCGTCGGGTTGATGCGTTCGCCGATCACGCGCACGTCGTCGATCTCGACGAGGCGGGAAGGGGAGCACACCGCACAGCGGGGGCGCGCTCTTCTCTTTTTCGGCTTGCGCCCGCCGATCAGCGCGCGCAGTTTTTCAATGTATTCGGGCGTGGTGCCGCAGCATCCGCCCAGCACGCGCACGCCCATGCGCAGGAACTCCCTGCACGCGTCGCAAAATTGCGCGGGCGACACGTCGTAAAGCAGGTTTTCGTCGGGAAGCCCCGCGTTCGCCTGCACGATCACGGGCTTGTCCGTGTATTCGAGGATGCGTTTGACCACGGGCACGAGCGCCTGCGGCCCGAGCGAGCAGTTCACGCCCACGCCGTCCGCGAGCGGCGAGGCGGCGAGCGCATAGCAGGCGGGGTCGCACCCGACGAAGGTCCGCCCCGTGGCGTCGAAGGTCATCGTGCACAGCACGGGCAGGTCGCAGTGTTCGCGCGCCGCGAGAAGCGCCGCGCGCAGTTCGCCGAGGTCGGACATGGTCTCGATGAGCACGAGGTCGCACCCGTCCTTGCCCGCCTCCACCATCCGCGCGAAGGCGTCGTATGCCTGTTCGAAGGTCAGCTCGCCCGCGGGCGCGAGCAGTTTTCCCGTGGGGCCGATGTCCAGCGCGACGAACTTGTCCTTCGCCGCCTCGCGCGCGATGCGCACCGCGGCGCGCACGAGTTTGTCGGAGAGGTCTGCATCGCCCGTCTTGACCGCGTTCGCGCCGAAGGTGTTCGCGGTGATCACGTCCGCGCCCGCCGCGGCGTATTCCTCGTGGATGGAGCGGATGAGTTCGGGGCGCTCGAGGTTGAGCAGTTCGGGCAGTGTGCCCGTCTTGTCCGTCTTTTTTTGCAGGACGGTGCCGAACGCGCCGTCGAAGAGCACGATGTTCTCGCGCAGAAATTGCGAAAAATCCATGTTCACGCCTCAGAGTTGAGTTCTTTCAGGATAGGCGCGACGCTCTCGGTGATGCGCCGCGCGACGTAGGTGTTGTTCATGACATAGAGGTGCACGCCGCGCACGCCCGCGGAGAGCAGGTCGACGATCTGGTCGACGGCGTAGGCGATGCCCGCTTCGAGAAGGGCGTCGGGCTTGTCCTCGAACCGCGCGATCATGCGCGAGATCTTTGCGGGGATCTTCGCGCCCGAGAGGCGGATGATGCGCTCGACGTGGTTTTTGCGCACGAGCGGCATGATGCCCGCCTGCACGGGCACGCGGATGTCCGCCGCCTGCAACAGGTCGGCGAAGCGGTAGAAATCCTCGTTGTCGAAGAACAGCTGGGAATTGAGGTGGGTGACGCCCGCGTCGATCTTGTATTTCAGGTTGCGCACGTCCTGCGCGAGCGAGGGCGCGTCGGGGTGTCCCTCGGGATAGCAGGCGCCCGCGATGTCGAACCCGCCCTTTTCGCGGATGTAGGCGGCGAGGTCGGAGGCGTGCGCGAAGTCCTCGGAGAGGGGCGCGCCTTCGATGCGGTCGCCGCGCAGCGCGAGCACGTTGCAGATGCCGTTTTCGCGCAGCTGGGCGAGCGAGGCGTCCACCGAGCGCTTGTCCGCGTTGATGCAGGTCAGGTGCGCGAGCGGCTCCACGCCGCAGTCTTTGACCGCGCGCGCGATCTCCGCCGTGCGGGAATTGCCGGAGCCGCCCGCACTGCACGTCACCGAGATGTAATCGGGGCGAAGGTCTGCAAGCTCGCGCACGGTTGCGAGCACTTTGTCCACTTCCGTCGTCGGCTTGGGCGGGAAGATCTCGAAGGAATAGACCGCTTTTTTCCGATCGAAGAGCTGAGAGATGACCATGTTTTTGTCCTCCGCGGGCACGCCCGCGCTGTTTATTTCCATTTATTATACATGAAAAGCGCCGCGAACGCAACTTTTTTTAAAAAAGTTCTATTCCCGCCCGTCGCAGCATAAAATAGAATCACACAACAACAGAGCGGAGGATTTGCCATGAGTGACACCATCGACTATGCGGAGATGCTCGAAATACCCGTCAACACGCTGAACGTGACCAAAAAGCGCAGCCGCAAAAAGAAGGAAGAGGACCTCAAAGAACAGGTCGTCGAAAAAGTGAACGAGCGCGCCCGCGCGCAGGAGGAGAACGTCGTGGACTACGGCGCCCTCGCCGAAAAGAGCGCGCCGCCCGCAAAAAAATTCCTGGAAAACAAGCTCCTGCTCGCGGAATTCGTCGCGGTGCTCGCGCTCTGCGCGGGCATTCTCCTGACCAACATCTTCTATCCCGCGAGCGCGATCAACACCTTCTTCCGCGGCATCGTGGAAGGCATGCAGACGGAAGCGGTGGACGAACGCGATTACACCGAGCTCGAAGCGGGCTCGATCGTGCGCGACGAGAGCATCGCGTGCACCGTCACCGACGCGGGCGTTCTCACCTTCACGGGCACGGCGAGCGTCTATGCGCCCTGCGCGGGCACCGTCGAGCGCGTGAGCGAATCGGGCGGCACGTACACCGTCGAGATCCGTCACACCTCTTCTTTTTCCACCGTGCTCTCGGGGCTGACCTATTGTTACTATGCGGCGGGGGAGGAGGTCCTTCCCACCATCCCCGTCGGGTATTCGGACGGGAGCGCGGCGGTCAACGCCTCGCTGTACGACGACGGGTCTCTGATCCGCTCCTATTCGGTGAGCGAGACGGGGGACATCGTCTGGAATGTCTGACGAAAAGCGAAAAAGAGCGCGGCGCGCCTTCGGGGTGCACCCGCTCTTTCTTCTGTTCGGCGCTTATTACGCGCTGACGGGCAGGGCACTGCTCTTTCTGAGCGCGACCTGCGCGGCGCTTCTGCACGAGGCGGGGCACGCGCTGTACGCGGCGCGCATCGGCTGCCGCCTGGACAGGGTGTGTCTGCTTCCCTGCGGCGCGATCGTCACGGGCGACGTTCAGGGCATCTCCCTCTCCGACGAGATCCGTCTCGCGCTCGCGGGGCCGTTCGTCAACGCGGTGTGCGCGTTCGGCTTTTTTGCGCTGTGGTGGGTCTTTCCCGAGACCTATCCCTATACGGACACGGCGGCATACGTCTCGCTCACGCTCGCGCTCGTAAACCTTCTGCCCGCGCTCCCGCTGGACGGCGGGCGGGTGCTCCGCTGTCTGATCGCGCGCAAAAAAGGGGAGGCGTGCGCCCGCCTCTGGCTTCGCGTGAGCGGCGTGCTCGTCGCGGCGGCGCTTCTGGCGCTGTTCGTGCTGTCGCTGTTTTCCGAGCCCAATTTCACCCTCCTGTTTTTCCCGCTGTTCGTGCTCGCGGGCACATTCACGGGCAAGGACTGCCGCTACGAGCGCATCCGCTACGACTTCTCGCGCGAGTTAAAGCGCGGCGCGCCCGTGCGCAAGATCGCGATCGGAAAGGACTGCCGCGTGCGCAGGATCCTGCCCTTTTTGCAGAGCGGGAGCCTGCTCGAGCTGGAAGTGACGGACGAAAACGGGGAGTTTTTGTGCGCGCTCTCGCAGCAGGAAGTGCTGGAAATGCTCGAAAAGGCGGACATTTACCGCCCGATCGGGGAGTATCTGTCCGATATGTGACAAAATCCTGCCGAAAACGGCACAAAAAAATGCAAATGTAAAAATGCAAATGTAAAAATTTGCCGTTGACAAAAGGCAAAGCGGATGTTATACTTATCAGCAAAGCGGCGCCCTGCCCCGCCCGAAGAAGCGGGGCAGGGCGCACGGGAGAAAACGCGGGAAGAAGGGAAAAATCATGCAGGTCGTCAACATCGCCGTCGTGGAGGACGAAGAAAATTACAGAAACACGCTCACGGAATACATCCGCCGCTTTCAGGAAGAGGAGGGGATCCGCTGTCCGATGCACGTGTTCAAGAACGGGATGGAATTTCTCGTGGATTTCAAGCCCGTCTACGACGTGGTATTCATGGACATCGAGATGCCCGTGATCAGCGGATTGGAGACGGCGAAGCACATGCGCGAGACGGACAAGGAGGTCAGCCTCATCTTTGTCACGCGGATGGGACAGTATGCGATCAACGGCTACGAGGTGGGCGCGCTGGACTTCATCCTCAAACCCGTGGGATATTACAACTTCTCCCTCAAGCTGAAAAAGGCGATCGCGGCTTCCCGCAGGACGGGCAAGTGCATCAGCGTGGGAAACGGGGAGAACGTGCGAAAGGTCAACCTCGGCGAAGTGCTGTACATCGAGGTGCTCAACCACGAACTCGTCTATCACACGGCGGGCGGGAACATCTCTGCACGCGGCTCTCTGTCCGAGCGCGAAAAGGCACTGGAAGGGGACAATTTTTCCCGCTGTAACAACTGCTATCTCGTCAACATGAACAAGATCGCAGAGATCAGGGGCGTGACGCTCCTGCTCGAAAACGGCGAAGAGCTCGCCATCAGCCGTTCGCGCAAGGCGGCTTTCCAGGAAAAATTCATTGAGTTTCTCGGAGAGAAGAGCTGATGTTTGCGACCGTACTGCAATTCGCGTTTTACTATCCGCTCAAGGTCATCGTATTTTTGCTCTTCTTCACCGTGCCGCTCAAGCGGCGCAAGTATTTTTATTTCCGCGCCGCGGGCTTCGGCGTCCTGTACATCCTCTCCTTTTTCTTCATCCCGATCACGCAGGGCTCTCTCTACAACGTCGTGCTCTTCACCCTGTCCATGCTCTGGATGTTCGCCTGTTTCAAGAGCACGGTGTACGCGCTCATCTACACGGCGGTCGGCGCCTTTGCGGGCTATCACATCTCCCGCTATCTGTTTGAACTTCTCAGCATCCCGCTGGACATCCCGTCCGCGGGTTTTGCGGACTTTTTTTTGTCGCTGTCGCTCTGTTTCTTCGTCGCGGCGGTCTGTTATTTTTTGCTCGTGCGCAAGGTGCGCGACATCTACATGATCGGTGACGTCAGCATCCTCGTCAACTCTGCGATCATCCTCGGGCTGACCATCATCTGCGGCGAACTCATCCCCGAGGGAAAGGACACCGTCAACATTCTCTACTACGTCTATGCGGTCGTGAGCTGTGCGCTCGCGCTCAACGTGCAGTACGGGCTCCTTCGTCGAACGGAGCTCGAAAACGAAAAGAAGAGCATGGAAAACCTGCTCAGCCTCGAGCGCAAGAACCAGGAGGTCTCCCGCCGCAGCATCGAGATGGTCAACATGCGCTGTCACGACCTCAAACACCAGATCGAGCTGCTCGAGAGCGAAAAGACGGATTCCCGCCGCCGCGATCAGCTGCTCGGCGAGCTGCGCCGCACCGTCTCCGATTACGAGAGCGTGTTCAACACGGGCAACGAGGCGCTGGACACCGTTCTCGCCGAAAAATCCTTTCTTTGCAAGAAGAACGGCATCACGTTCAGCTATATCGCGGACGGAAAGTCGCTCGCCTTTCTCTCGGACGTCGACGCCTACACGCTTTTCGGCAACGCGCTGGACAACGCGATCGAGGCGGAGCTCAAGGAGCCGGACCCCGAAAAGCGCATCATCAGTCTCTCCGCGTCCAAGGTATGCGGCTGTGTGCGCGTGCGGGTGGAGAACCACTTCGAGGGCGAGCCTGAATTCCGCGACGGCCTTCCCGTGACGACCAAGGGCGGGGAGGGCGTCCACGGCTACGGAACGAAGAGCATCCGTTACATCGCGGAAAAATACGGCGGGACGCTCACGATGGCGGCAAAGGACGGGATGTTCACCGTCAACATCCTGTTCCCGCCCTCCGCGCAGGCGCAGTGAAGGCGACGTGCAAGTTACGCGCGCAAACGCATGGGTTGCGACAGGCGGGCGGGGAAGTGCGCAGTCTCGCTGCCGTTTGCGCCCCCGCGCGCACTTGCGCGCGCTCATGTGGTAGAATAGAATTGCGAATCGGACGCGGGTCGGTCCCCGCGTGTTTTCAGAGGGAGAAATTATGCTGAAGGGCAAACGACAATTTATCGTTCTACTCGTTGCGGCGCTTCTCGTGGTCGCGGCGATCGTCTATGCCGCGGTCTATTCGGCACAGCGCGGGAGGGCGGACCCTTGGACGGGCAGCCGCGAGTATGTCTTCGAGGCGGAGGACGCGGCGCTGGAAAACTGCGACGTCGTCGAGGTGGAAGAAAAATACGCCGCGCACGGCGGGGAGACGGTGGGCTACCTGAAAGACGGTTCCGCCATCGTCTGGGAGATAGACGCCGCGGAAGCGGAGGAGGACGCGCTGCTCGTCGTCCGCGTCTCCTGTCCGCTCGGATGGGTCGGTACCTTCAACCTCCCGCAGGCGTTCCTGTTCGACGGGCTGTACACGCTCACCGTCAACGGCGCGGAGACGGAGACGGGCGCGCGTCCGCTCGGTTCGGTGGACGTGTCCGATCACTATAACTATTATTACTGGGCGGAGGTCGCCGTCGAGATCGAGCTTTCGGCGGGCAAAAACGTCGTTTCGCTCTCGTTGACCAACCGCCAGAACAACGTCTATGCGTCGGCGGGCACGGTCGACTGCATCACGGTGAAGTGCGAGACAGAGCTGAGCGCCGTCGCGGCGGAAGCACAGCGCTGAGCAAAAGAGAGAAGGGGGAGCGGAAGGCGCGCGGGCGCGTCCGCTCCCTGTTTTTTTTGCCGCGGCGGGCGCGGCCTGCGGGTTACGCAAAAAAACCGCCCGGTTACGACAGCGCGCGCATTATCTGCGCGCAAAGAGGCGCGGCTTACGGAAAAAACCACACAAAATACAAAAATATTGCTATGATAGTCGTGCAATCGGGGTCCGAGGGGGCGCGGGGCCGTCGCCCCGCAAGCCTTGCGGACCCAAGAAAAAAAAGGAGCAGATTATGAAAGGAAAAGTGGCAAAGATGAGAACTTTCGCGAGCGTTCTCGCGATCTTTCTGGCGACGGCATGCCTGTTTTGCTTTGTCGCATGCGGCGGAAACGGCGATCCCACGCCCCCGCCCGACGGCGGCAAAGACGACGTCGCGGTGACGGAGGTCATCCTCGAGCTGGACAAGGCCTCTGCGCGCGTCGGCGAGACCATCGGCGTGAAGGTCACCATGAAACCCAACAATGCGACGGACAAGAGCTATTCGCTCTCCACCAACGACGAATCGGTCGCAAAGGTGACCGAAGACGGCACGTCCGTCGAGTGCCTCAGCGCGGGCACCGTCATCGTGACGGCGCGCTCCAAGAGCACGCCCGCCAAAAAGGCGGAGGCCACCCTCACCGTCCTTGGCACGGATGAGAGCGGCCGCTACGAAAACCTGTTCGAAGCGGAAGACGCGACGCAGGGCCACGCCGAGGGCAGCACGATGCACACCGAATACGTCACCGACGACCGCCTCAGCGGCACGGGCGTGGTCGGCACCTTCAGCAAGGGCGACCGCCTGATCTGGGGATTCGAGGCGAGCGAGGCGGACGACAATGCCGCCCTGCGCATCCGCCTGATGGGACCCAGCGGCTGGCTGGGCATGTGGGATTCCATTCCCTATACTTTCGCGGACTGGTACACCGTCAAGGTGAACGGCAAGACGATCGACACGGAGAACATCCGCATCGAGGGCACCGCGAACCAGGGCGCCGTCGCGGATTACTATGCGGTCAAGGACGTCGAACTGGGCGGCATCTCGCTGCAGAAGGGGCTCAACGTCATCACCTTCGTCGTCTCCAACCGCTTTGACGTCACTTCGATCAACGAGGGCATCTACAACGGCAACATCACCTGCCTGGGCAACGTGGACAGCATTACGGTGCTCAGTTCCAAAGACCTGACTTTCGTCGAGAACACCGAAGAGGTGGAAAATCCCGATCCCGACGTCGCGTTTGCTTCCCTGAAGATGGAGGCGGAAGCGGAGAAGACGCGCGTCTATGAGAGCGCGGACGTCCCGAAGGCGGATCTTTCGGGCAAGACCTTCGCGGAGTTCAAGGAAAACATGAACGTGATGTTCGGCATGAACGCGGACACGGCGAAGAAGGTCCGCTTCACGCTCCGCGTCGCTTCTCCGTATAAGACGACGGCGGCGCCCATCGAGGATGTCGCGCTTTCGGACATGATCTCTCTCACCCTCAACGGCAAGAAGATCGACCTCGGCTCGCTGACCGTGCGCGGCTGCGACGAGGTCAACACCAAGGAAAACTTCACCGAGCTCACGACGGGCTGGACCGAACTCTCCGAAGGGGAGAACGTGCTCAACGTCGTGGCGAAAAAGATTGACGGTTACGCATACCTCGGCGGACTTGACTTCGTCGTCGCGGAATACGTTTCGGGCGAGGTCGCCGCGCAGCTCGTGGAAGAGCCGCAGCCGCAGACGACGGTGCGCCTCGAGGCGGAGGCGGAGACGACCAAGCTGGTCGGCTATACGCTTGCGGACGGCGCGACGAGCGTCGAGTTCAAGGATGCGTACAAAGTCGAGACGGACAAATACGTCAACAAGCTTGAGACCAACAAGATCATCTTCGGCATCGAAGCGGATCAGGCGACCTATGCGACGATCAAACTCCGCGTCGCGGCGCCTTACATCAACGCGCAGACGGCGGCGGAAGACGTTACTCTGGGCAACATCGGCGATCTGTGGGTGAACGGCGTCATGGTCAGCACGCCAGAGATCGTCAGGGGCAACGGCGCCCTCGGCGACAAGGAGAACTACACCGAAGTGGAGATCGAGACGCAGATCGAACTGCGTGCGGGCAAAAACAGGATCGTCTGGGAGGCGCAGAACTACACGGACAAAGACTACGAGTTCCTCGGCGCGCTGGACTACATCGAGCTGACCTCTTCCGCTTCGCTCACCGCGTATGAAGTCAACTTCTGGACGGACCGCAACAGCTACTTCGACGACGGCAACAACGAGCCCATCTGGGTGACCTGCGACGCCGTTTCCGAGAGCACGCCCGACAACTGCTGGATCGCAGTTTACAGGGTGGGCGACGCCATCGAAGAGAACAGCGTCGGCTCTCTGTATTACTACTACCCGACCAACGCGAAGTGGAACACGGACGGCGTCGCGCACCTCGGCGACAGGGTCAACATCCTCACGCAGAACCCCAACAGCGAGCGGCCTCTGATCGACGCGACGACGGGCGGCATGTATCTGATCGTATACTTCGAATGGGACGGCAAGAACGCGCAGAACGGCTATACGATCACCGATTACGTCACCATCGGCGTGTGGGACGATCCCGCTCTGTACGGCGGGTATGTCGAGGCCTGAACGGGTGGATATGAACAGACGTAAATATTTCGGGGCAAGGGCGATCGCGGCGGCGCTCGGCGCAGCGCTGCTGCTCTCCGCCTTCGCCGGGTGCGGGGGAGAAGTTCCCCCGCCCCCGGACGAAGGGGACGACCCCGCGCCCGATGCGGTGTCGCAGTATTACGACATCGCCTTTTACAGCGAGACCGAACTGAAAAACTGCGCGGAAGGGCTTGTCCTCGTGACGAAAAAGGCGGATCCCGACGAAGCGGGGACATGTCTTCGCCTGTGCTGGGGCACGGACGACGGGGCGCTGGAGGGCTACAGCCCGCTTGCCTCGTTCGACAACTTGAGCGCGGGGGAATACGAATTTGAATTTCCCGACAATGCGCTCATCCCCGAAGGTGCGACCAAGCTCCGCGCGGAGCTTCTCGACGCGGAGGGCAACGTTCTGGACGCGGGGAGCACGGGCGTGGAGGCGTACAAGCAGGAGAGCGAACTTCTCTACGAGTTTCAGGTGATCAGCGATCAGCAGCTCTCCGCCTTCGACGCCTTTTACAGGCGCTCGGAGAAGACCTTTGCGGACATCAGGGAAAATTCCCCCGATTCGGTGCTCATCGCGGTCAACGGCGACATCGTCGACGAGGCGAATGCGGCTTTTTACGACCGCTTTTACGAGTCCTATTCCGCCGTTTACGGCGATGAAGGGACGCAGATGCTGGTCGGGCTGGGCAACCACGAGTTCATCGTGCAGAGCGAGAACGACCGCTACGACGGCGTGAGCGAAGCGGAGCTTGCGCGGCGCTACGAGCAGCGGCTCGCGCTCTGGAAGCAGAAGACGGGCAACGATTCCCCGTATTTTGCGCGCGAGATCGAGGGAAGCTGGTTCATCTTCCTGGGCACGACGGCGATGCCGCGCGAGCTGGACGGCAACACGCGCGCGGACTGCACGCTGGGAGCCGAGCAGCTCTCCTGGCTGGAGCGGACGATGGAGGAGGCGGGCAGGAGCGGCAAGCCCATCTACCTGTTTTCGCACGGTTCGCTGCGCGACACGGTGAGCGGCTCGCTGACAGACCTTTCGCAGACGTGGTACGGCTATTCGGAAGAGGAGGAGCAGGCGCTCCGCGCCATTCTCGGCAAGTATCCGCAGACGCTCGTCTTTTCTTCCCATTCGCACTGGTCTTTCGAGAGCGAGTCCCCCTATCTGATCGGGGAGGATTCCTTCTCCTGCTTCAACACGGCGGCGATCGGCTATCTGTGGCAGGGCACGGGCGGCGGCGAGCATTACGGCGGCGGCGACTATGAAAACGGCGGCGCACAGGGGCTTTACGTGCGCGTCTACGAGGACTACGTCGCGGTGCTCGGGCGGCAGTTCGAGGCGCTGGACGGCGAGAGCAAGTACTGGTACAGCGGGTACCAGGTGATCCTGCCGACGGGAGCAGGGGACTGAGGAGGATTCAATGAGGACGAAAAGTTTTTTTTCAAAGATAGCATTCGGAATTTTATGCGTGTTCTGCGCGGCGATCATCGCCGGCAACGTGGTGTGCTTCAATGTGCTGGGCGTCGATTTCATCACGGCGGCCATCTCGGGAACGGGCGCGACCTACGGCGACACTTCGAGCGCCGAGCTGGGCGCGGAGCTCGTCAAAAAAGTGAGCGAAGAGGGCACCGTCCTTCTCAAAAACGAGAACGACACCCTGCCCCTCGACCTCACGAAAAACAACAAGGTCAACGTGTTCGGTTACACCGCGCTGGACAACGCATGGGTGTTCACGGGCGTGGGTTCGGGCTCCTGCAAGCCGGACCCCGAAAAGCGCGTCGGCATCCTGCAGGGTCTGACCAATGCGGGGTTTGAGTACAACGCCGATCTCATTCAGGCGTACAAGGAGGCGATCCCCTCGAACGACGCATGGATGTCCATGAATCAGAACGGCAAGATCCTGCAGCCGGACAACTCCTTCTATTCGGACGAGCGCATGCAGGCGGCGCGCAATTTCAGCGACACGGCGATCGTCGTGCTTTCCCGCAACAGCGGCGAGAACGTCGGCGAAGTGCCCACCGTCTCGGTGGATTACCTCACGGGCAAGACGGACGAGTCGCGCAGCTATCTCGACCTCTCCGCAAAAGAGGAGTACATGCTCGAAAAGGTGACTTCGACCTTTGAAAAGGTCATCGTCATCCTCAACACCTCCAACAACATGCAGTGCGGTTTCCTCACCGACGAGGGCATCGACGCGGCGCTCTATTGCGGTCCGACGGGACTTTGCGGCGCGGAGTCGGTCGCGAACCTGATCGCGGGCAAAAAGACGGTCAAGACGGAGGAGGGTGAAGAGGAAGTGCTCATCAGCCCGAGCGGCAGGCTCGCGGACACCTATGCCTATGATTACAGCAGCGAGCCGGGCTTTGCGAACTACGCGGTGCGCAACAAATCGGCGACGGGCGGCAACATCGTCTATCAGGAGGACATCTATTTCGGCTATCGCTGGTACGAGACGGCGGCGGAAGAGGGGTTCATCAAGGACTACTACGATGCGGTCATCTATCCCTTCGGCTACGGGCTTTCCTATACCACGTTTGACTGGACGCTGAAAAAAGTCAGCGTTCCGAACGGCTCGAAGATCGAAAAAGACACGGAGTTCAAGCTGACCGTCACCGTCGAAAATACGGGCGATTATCCCGGACAGGACGTCGTGGAACTGTATTTCCGCACCCCTTATACCCCGGGCGGCATCGAAAAGAGCTCGATCACGCTGGGCGATTTCGCAAAGACCTCCGTGCTCCGTCCGGGCGAGAGCCAGGACGTGACGCTCACGCTGACCGCCTATGACATGGCGTCTTACGACTGCTATGACAAGAACGGCAACGGGAACACGGGCTACGAGCTGGACGGCGGAAAGTATACCCTCGAGCTCAAGACGGACGTGCATACCCTCAAGGACATGAAGAGCGCGACTCTCTCCTATTCGGTAGACAAGACCATCCTGTTCAGCGAAGATCCCGTGACGGGTTACGACGTCATCAACCGCTTTACGGGCGACGAGGCATATGCGGGCGTTTCCATCGACGGCTCCAACGTGGGGCTCAAAGAGAAATACCTGACCCGCGAGGACTTTTACGGCTCTTTCCGCGACCGTCAGTCGCCCCTTCCCGAGGACACCGACAAGGTGGTCAAGGGCAGGCTGTATGCGTCGGGTGCGAACAACACCGACGAGATGCCCGTGTTCGGCGCGTACAACGGTCTGTACATCATCACAAAGGCGGACGGCACGAAGGCGTCCGCGGAGGAGCTCAAAGACGCGGAAGGGCTGGTGTTCAACGACGAGCTCGTCGACCGCCTGACCGCCGACTACGACGGCGCGCTCTGGGATCAGCTCGTCGACCAGATGACCAAAAAAGAGGTGCGCGACCTCGTCGAGAAGAGCGGGTTCGGCTCCGCGGCGATCGAATCCATCGGCAAGGTGGAGACGCTGGACTTCGACGGCCCGAGCGGGTTCAACGAGAACACGCAAAAGCCCGCCGAGGACAAGTCCGCGTGGACGAGCTATCCCGCCGAGTGTCTGGTCGGGTGCTCGTGGAGCGAGGCGATCTCCAACGAGATCGGGCAGTCTGTGGCGTATGAGGCGTCCAAGAGCGGCATCAGCGGCTGGTACGCCCCCGGCGTCAACCTGCACCGCTCCAACTACAACGGCAGGAATTACGAGTATTACAGCGAAGATCCCGTGATCTCGGGCAAGCTCGCGGCGGCGACCATCATGGGCGCGAAATCGGGCGGACTGTATTGCTATCTCAAGCACTTCGCGCTCAGCGAGGAAGGGGACAACGCCAAGGGCGTCGACACCTGGATCACCGAACAGAACTTCCGCGAGATCTATCTCAAACCCTTCGAGATCGCCGTGAAGGCGGGCGCAAACGCGATCATGACCGCGTTCAACCGCATCGGCCCCGTCTGGGCGGGCGCGAATTACGATCTCCTGACCGAGGTGCTTCGCAACGAGTGGGGATTCGTCGGCTCCGTCGTCACCGACTGGAGCAGCGGCGACGAGATCATGAACACGCCGCGCGGCGTGCGTGCGGGCAACGACCTGTGGCTCAACCCGATGGCGCAGAACTATACGCCGCTGGACGAGAACGACCCGACGGAAATGTACTGCGCGAAACTTGCGGCGAAGAACAATCTCTATACATATGTTTCCACGTACAAATACGCGCGCGACTTTGACAGTGCGGACAATCCCTATCAGGTCGTGGCGGGCGTGCGCACGGCAGGGAGTGCGGACTACTGGTGGATCTGGCTTCTGGGCGCGATCGATGCGGTGTTCTTTGCGGGCACCCTCGCGCTGGGGCTGTACCTGTTCGTTCCCTGGAACAAGATACTCGGCAAAAGGCAGAACGCTTCCGACGCGGAGTGAGCTGCCCCAAGAGCGCAGAGCGGAAGATCTCTTCCGCTCTGCATTTTTATGCGTCGGAAAGAACGTCTGCACACAGATTGTTGCGCAGGCGTTCTTTTTTCGGAATATTCTTTTAAAAAAAATGCAAACCCCCCTTGTCAAAGCCGCAAATGTGTGATAAAATGAAAAAAGGAGCCTTTTCCGACTCGATCTGTATTTCATTTTGCGCGAAACTGCGGCTTTGCTGCGGTTTTACGCCGCAGGTTTATCATATCTATGCAAAAAAATATGTATTTTGATTTCTTCGGGAAGGACTGCTTCGGTGCAGTCGCCGAAGACGGCAGACTGGTCGAATTCCACCTGGATTCGGACAGCGCGTCTGAGATCTCGGGAAACATCTACAAGGGCCGTGTGGTCAACGTCTTGGACGGGATGCAGGCGGCGTTTGTCGCGTTCGGCAGGGAAAAGAACGGGTATCTGTACGCGGGGGACATCCCCTGTGCGGCGGAGATCGGACAGTCCGCCGCCGAACAGAAGCTCAACGTGCGCGTGGGGCAGGAAGTGATGGTGCAGGTCTCAAAATCCCCCATCGGCACCAAGGGCGCGCGGTTGAGCATGAACCTATCCTTTGTGGGCAAAAACCTGATCTTTCTCCCCACGGCGGATTTTTGCGCCATCTCGCGCAAGATCACCGACGAGGGCATGCGCGCGCGCATGGAGGAGTGGCTGGAAAAACTGCGCGCGGACGGCGGCGGCTTCATCATGCGCACCAACGCGCAGAGCCGTACCCTCAAAGAGCTTCGCCACGAGGAAAAATACCTGCGCGAGCTGTACAACGCGACGCGCGCCGCCTACGAGAACGCCTGCGTCGGGGACATGATCTACCGCAGCGAGGACGTGCACGCCCGCCTTTTGCGCGACTTCGATCTCGACAGCATCGACAAGGTGTACATCGGCAACCGCGAGGCGTATGCCCGCGTGGAGGAGATGCTGCGCAAGACGCGCTACCGCTGCAAGGCGGAGCTGTACACGGGCACGCGCGAGATGTTCGATCATTTCGGGCTGGAACAGCAGATCTACGAGCTGATGAGCCCGCGCGTCGCGCTGGAGAGCGGCGCCTATCTCGTCTTTGACAAGACGGAGGCGCTGACGGCGATCGACGTCAACACGGGCAAATTCACGGGCGAGACGGGGCTGGAAGACACCGTCTACCGCACCAACCTGCTCGCCGCGCGCGAGATCGCGCGGCAGGTGCGCCTGCGCAACATCGGCGGCATCGTCGTCGTCGATTTCATCGACATGGAGAGCGCCGAGCACCGCGCCGCCGTCGTAGAGGAGCTGGAAAAATACCTGCGCGAGGACCGCGCAAAGTGCAACGTCTCCGCGATGACCGAGCTCGGGCTCGTGCAGTTCACCCGCAAGAAGGTCAAGACGGACAACGTCTCCATGCTCACCAAGAGCTGTCCCTACTGCAAAGGCTCGGGCATCGTCCTGTCCGATTCCTACATCGCCTTCCGCATCCAGATCGCGCTCAAGCGTTTGTTTTCGGACGGGTACGAGAATGCGATCGTCGAGCTCAACGCTGGCATCTACGCCTGCATCGTCGGGAAAAGGCTTTTCAGCAAGCTCGTGCGCGGGGAATGGCGGGACAAGCGGGTGTACATGATCCCGCACCGCACCTTCCACGACGAGTATTTTGTCGTGCGCGGGGACAACAACCCCGTGCTCACCCTTCCCGACACCGCAAAACTGCTCTACTGACGCGAGTCGGAAAGTTTTTACAATTTTTTCAAACAAAAGGGGAATTTTTATTACATCTATTTCGTATAATAGAGGTGCAAAGAGGGCGTGCGCAGGCCCGCGGCGCGGGGAAAACCGCGCAAAGAGCCGTCCGCAACGCGCCCGCCGCATCCCCCGCCGGAGAGGAAGGGGGGCTTTGTATTTTTCTGCGCGCCGCGCGCATTGCGGAAATCGCGGCAAGAGCGTCTTTCGCTCCCTTGAACGAAGAATTGCCCTTCTTCCTTGCGGGAAGGAGGGCGTTTTTCATTCTTTTGCGGTCTTACAGTGTTTCGGCGCCTGCCCGCGCAAAATTTGCGCGGGCAGGCGCCTTTTTTTCAGCCGAGCCGCTTTTCCATGCGGACGTGGGGCACGCCCTCGTCCGCCTCCGCCTCGCACGAAAAGCGGTAGCCGCAGCTCTCGTAAAAGCCGCGGGCGCGCGTCTGCGCGCACAGCGAGCACGCCTTCCCGCCCCGCCGCTTGATCTCCGCCTCCGCCGCGCGCAGAAGTTCCCTGCCCAGCCCGCCGCCGCGGAATTTTTTTCGCACCGCGAGCCTTCCGATGTGCCAGCCCTCCGAAAAATAGACGCGGCACACGGCGGCGGGTTCGCCGTCCGCGTACAGCACGAGGTGCGCCGCCTGCGCGTCCGTCTCGTCGAATTCGCGGCAAAATCCCTGTTCGCGCACGAACACCTCTTCGCGTATTTCCTTTGCGTCCCGCGAGAGCGCGGAACAGCTCACTTTCAGTTCCATGCCCGCAGTATAGCGCATTTCCCGCCCGCGCGCAAGTGTTTTTGCGGCGGCGAGCAAAAAACCTTTTGCCCGATCCCCGCATACAATGTAGAGATTTCTCTTTTCAAGGAGGCGGGATGGGCTATAAGATCATGAGCCCCGGCACGGTCACGATCGGGCCGCGGGTACGCATCGGAGAAGGGGCGACCATTTACCCCAACAACCACCTTCTGGGCGACACGACGGTGGGGGCGGGCGCGGTGCTCTATCCGAACAACATCGTCGAGGACAGCGAGGTGGGCGAAGGCGCCCGCCTGACGGCGAGCGTCGTGCGCGGCGCGAAGATCGGCGCGGGCGCGGAGGTGGGGCCGTTCTGCACCCTCCGTGCGGGCGCGTGCGTGGGCGAAAACTGCCGCGTCGGGGATTTCGTGGAGATCAAGAACGCCTCGATCGGCGCGCGCACCAAGATCGCGCACCTCGCCTACGTCGGCGACGCGGACGTGGGCGAGGCGTGCAACATCGGCTGCGGCGCCGTCTTTTGCAACTACGACGGCAGGAAAAAGAGCCGCACGCGGATGGGCAGCGGCTGTTTCGTGGGGAGCAACGTCAACCTGGTCGCGCCCCTCAGCCTCGGCGACGGCTGTTACATAGCGGCGGGCACGACCGTCACGCGCGACGTGCCCGCGGGCGCCTTCGTCATCGGACGGGTGCGGCAGGCGGAGCGGGGAATGCCCGCATCCCTTTCGGAGGGCGGCAATGGCTAAGTATTTCGGCACGGACGGCATCCGCGGCGTCGCGGGGGAGGATTTGACCGCGCGCGTCGCCTTTGCGCTCGGCAACGCGCTCTGCCGCCTGCGCGAAAAGCCGCGCGTGGTGCTGGGCAGGGACACCCGTCCCTCTTCGCCCATGCTCGCGCTCGCGCTCGCGGCGGGGGTCGCGAGCGGCGGCGGGAAGGTGCTGGACGGCGGCGTTCTGCCCACGGCGGCGGTCGCCTTCTTCGTCCGCAGGGAGGGCGCCGATTTCGGCGCGGTGGTCAGCGCCTCGCACAACCCCGCGCGCTACAACGGCCTCAAACTCTTCGACGAGAACGGCTGCAAGCTGTCCGAGCGCGCCGAGGAGCGCGCGGAGAAGTTTTTCGGCGATTACCTGCACGCGCCGTCGCTCTCCTGCGGCGTGCGCGTGCCCCTGCGCGGCAAGGGCGCCTACGCCGATTCGCTCGCCGAGGACGCTGACCTGCGCGGAAAGACCTTCGTCCTCGACTGCGCTTTCGGCGCGGCGGGCAGAGTCGCGCCCGCGCTCTTCCGCCGCCTGGGCGCGAAGGTGATCGCGCTCAACTGCTCGGGAGACGGGCGGCGCATCAACGACGGGTGCGGCGCGCTGTATCCCGCCTCCGTCTGCCGTGCGGTGCGCGAGACGGGCGCGGACGCGGGGTTTTGCTACGACGGGGACGCCGACCGCCTCATCGCCTGCGACGAGCGCGGGAACATCGTGGACGGCGACAAGGTGCTGTGCATCTTCGCGCGCGAACTTCACCGCGCGGGGAAGCTGACGGGCGGCATCGCCGTGGGCACGGCGCACACCAATTCGGGGGTGGAGCGGGCGCTCGCGCGGGAGGGGATCACCCTTCTGCGCACGGACGTCGGCGACAAATACGTCGCGGAGTGCATGCGCAGGACGGGCGCGGCGGTGGGCGGGGAACAGTCGGGGCACGTCATCCTCGCCGCGCGCACGACGACGGGAGACGGCATCCTGACCTCGGTGCGGCTGGCGGCATTGCTGAGAGGGCGCAGGCTCTCGGAGCTTTCGGATTTTCCGCTCTTTCCGCAGTACAATCTCAGCGTGACGGTCAAGGACAAAGTGCGCGTGCTCGGCAACGCGCAGGTACAGGCGGCGTGCGAGCGCGAAAAGGCGGGCGTCGCGCGGCTGATCGTGCGCGCGTCGGGCACCGAACCCGTCGTGCGCATCTTCGCGGAGGCGGAGGACGTGCGCGCCGCAAAGGCGGCGTGCGAGCGGGTGCGGCGTGCGGTCGCGCTCGCCGAAAAGTAGGAGGGGAGTATGTGCGGCATCGTCGGCTGTTTTGCGAAAGAGAGGTGTTACGAGCGGCTGTTCGGCGCGCTTTTGCGGCTGGAATACCGCGGCTATGACTCGGCGGGCATCGCCGTCCTGCGGCGGGAGGAGGGGTGCGGCGGGCGCATTTCCCTGCGCAAGCGAAAGGGCGGGGTCGCGCGCCTTGCGGGCGAGCGGCTGGAGGGCGACGTCGGGATCGGGCACACCCGCTGGGCGACGCACGGCAGGCCGAGCGACGTCAACGCGCACCCGCATTGCAGCGGGAAGTTCGCGCTCGTGCACAACGGCATCGTCGAAAACTGCGCCGCCCTGCGCGAAGAGCTCGCGAAAGAGGGGGTGCGCTTCGTCTCGGAGACGGACAGCGAGGTGATCGTGCGGCTCATAGACCGCGCCTACCGCGGCAACTTCTTTGCGGCGGTCTGCGAGGCGTGCGCGCGGGTGGAGGGCGCCTTTGCGATCGCCGTGCTGTGCGAGGATTTTCCCGGCGAGCTCATCTGCGCGCGGCGCGGAAGTCCGCTCATCGCGGCGGCGGGCGGCGGCGCGCTGTACGTGTGCAGCGACATCCCCGCGCTGGACGACGCCGATTTCATCTGCCCGATGCAGGACGGCGAATTCGTGCGCATCCGCGACGGCGCGATGTGGTTTCTGGATGGCGAGGGCAACGTGATCCCCAAGACCTTCACCCGTCCGCCCGTCTGCGCCCGCCTGCGCGAGCGCTCCGCAAAGAGCTGCATGGAAGAGGAGATCTTCGAGATCCCGCGCGCCCTTTCGGACACCCTCGCGGGCATGCGGGAGACGGATTTTGCGCCCGCGGCGCGCGTCCTGCGCGCCGCAAAGCGGGTGTTTGCCGTCGCCTGCGGCACGGCGTATCACGCCGCCCTGCTGTTCAAGGACGCGCTGGAGCGCGACGCGCGCATCCCCGTGCTCTGTCAGCCCGCCTCCGAATTTCGCTGCCGCGATCCGCTCGCGGGGGAGGGGGACGTCGTCGTCGCGGTCAGCCAGAGCGGGGAGACCGCGGACACGCTCGCGGCGGCGCGGCTGGCGCGCGGGCGCGGCGCGTTCGTCGTGTGCGTGACCAACGTCGCCTGTTCCACCCTCGCGCGGGAGAGCGACTTCGTGCTCGCGATGTGCGCCGGCCCCGAGATCGCCGTCGCCGCGACCAAGAGCTACAACTGTCAGATCCTCTGCCTGTACTACCTCGCGGCGATGGTCTGTTTCTACAAATTCTGCGATTTTCCCGCCTGGTTCTCCGCGCTGGATTCTCTGCCCGCGGCGACGGCGCAGACCTTTTCCCTCTTCCCGCAGATGCACTCCCTCGCAAATTCCCTGCGTGGCGTGCGCGCGCTCTATTTCATCGGGAGGGGCGAGGACGTGCGCACGGCGAGAGAGGGCGCGCTCAAGGTCAAGGAGATCGCCTACGTCTTTGCGGAGGGCTACGCCGCGGGCGAGCTCAAGCACGGCACCCTCGCGCTCATCGAGGAGGGGTTCCCCGTGTTTGCGCTCTCCACGAAGGCGGAACTTCTCAAAAAGACGGAGAGCGCGCTCGAGGAGGTGCGCTCGCGCGGCGGGCTCACCGTGCTCTTTTCGCAGTATGCGGAGGCATTGGAAAGCTCGTGCGCGGACGTGTGCGTCCGCCTTCCCGAGGCGGACGAGCGGCTCATGCCCCTGCTGTCCGTCATCCCGCTGCAATACTTCGCGTGCAGCATGTGCCTGCTGCGCGGCTACGACCCCGACCGCCCGCGCAATCTCGCGAAATCTGTTACGGTGGAATAACCCGCCCGTTCCCTGCGCATACTGATGCGGGAGGGAACTATGGAAAGAGACAAAAAGGGAAGCGAACTTCTCGCAGAAGTCTATCGCAACACGCACTACGCGATCGCGTCCATTTCGGACATCCTGCCCGAGACGGAAGAGGGCGCGCTGCGCGAAGAGATCAAGCGCATGCACGAGGGCTACGAGCGCATCGGCGGCAGGGCGGCGCAGATCGCAAAGGAACGCGGCGTTCAGCTGCGCGAGCCCAACCCCGTCAAGCGCGCGATGATGTGGGGCGGCGTCAAGCTCAACACGATGAAAGACGGCTCGGAAGAGCACATCGCGCAGATGCTCACGCAGGGCACCGTGATGGGCATCACCTCGCTCTTCCGCTCCATCGGCGAGGCGAAGGACGACGCGGAACGGGACGTCCTGGAGCTCGCGGGCGATCTGCTCGCGATGGAACAGGACTACGAACAGGCGCTCAAAAAATATCTCTGCTGAGTGCGCCAAAAAGAGGGCGCGGACGGAAAAAAACCGTCCGCGCCCTTTAAAAATGCTTGACTTGTATCCCTTTATAAGATAAAATAGAGCATGAGCCGCTCGTAGCGGGCTTTTTAAGTGCGCGCTTTTTCGCGCCGCCTTGGCACACGGCGAGACTGGAAAGAGGAGGTATTCTATTTTGTACGCAATCATCGAGAACGGAAACAAGCAGTATAAGGTTTCCGAGGGCGACGTCGTCCGCGTCGAAAAACTCAAGGCGGATGTGGGCGAGTCGGTCGAATTCAAAGTCGTCATGGTCTCCGACGAGAACGGGGTCAAGACGGGCGCAGACGTCGCGGGCGCGAAGGTCGAGGCGAAAGTCGAGGCGCAGGACAAGTTCAAGAAGATCATCGTCTTCAAGTACAAGCCCAAGAAGAACGAGCGCAAAAAGCAGGGTCACAGACAGCCCTTCACCGCAGTCAAGATCGAAAAGATCGTGCTGTAATCGAACACAGGAGGTAAAATAAAATGATGTTCATCAATTTATTTGCTCATAAAAAAGGAACGGGCTCGTCGCACAACGGAAGAGACAGCGAGGCGAAGCGCCTCGGCGTAAAGCGTTCGGACGGCCAGGAAGTGCTCGCGGGCAACATCCTCGTCCGTCAGCGCGGCACCAAGTTCCACGCAGGCAACAACGTCGGCATCGGCAAGGACGACACTCTGTTCGCTCTGGTCGACGGCGTCGTCCGCTTCGAGAGACTGGGCAAAGACAAAAAGCAGGTCAGCGTCTACGCGAAGGCCGAGTAAAAAAAGACACGCATCGTCCCGAAGCATTCGCTTCGGGACGATTTTTTCTTTTCGGTTGTCTTTTTTTCGGGTGTATGATAAAATGAGGGCGTAAAAACGGGAAGCCGTACGCTTTTGAAAAAAAGCGCCGCGCGGCATTTTCAAAAACCGAAAGAGGAGGAAGACCATGGCGAAGATCCTGACGGTGTATTTTTCCCGAAAGGGAGAGAACTATTGGAAGGGCGCCGTGCGCGATCTGGAAAAGGGCAACACCGAGATCGCGGCGGAGTTCGTGCAGAAGGCGGTGGGCGGCGCGCTCTTTGAGGTGCAGACGGCGGAGGACTACCCCGCCGAATACCGCGCCTGCTGTGCGCAGGCGGCACGGGAACTGCGCGAAAACGCGCGCCCCGCGCTGAAAGCGCTTCCCGCAGAGGCAAAGGAGTGCGACGTCCTGTTCCTCGGCTATCCCAACTGGTGCGGCACCATGCCGATGGCGCTGTTCACCTTTTTGGAGAGCTTCGATCTTTCGGGCAAGACGATCGCGCCCTTTTGCACCAACGAGGGCAGCGGCATGGGCCGCAGCGAGGCGGACATCGCAAAGCTCTGCCCCGGCGCGCGCGTCGCAAAGGGACTGTCCGTGCGCGGGTGCGAGGCGGCGCAGTCGGAGGCGCGCATCGCGGAATGGGCAAAGGCCAACCTCTGACCCTTTTCCGAGAAGACAAGAGAACGCCCTGCGGCGCAAGGCTTGCGCCACAGGGCGTTTTTTCGGCAGGGCAGACAAAAAAGACGGGGCGTGCGATCGCACGCCCCGAAGGATGTCAGCCGACGATGTTTACGAATTGTGAATAGGTGTTCGGGAAGAACAGGAACACGACGATGAGCGCGCACAGCGCGAGGAAGATGATCTGGAAGAGGAAGTTGCGCTTGGACATCGCCTCACAGCCGACCACGCCGACGAGGACGAGCGAACCGTAAGCGCGGATCACTTCGAACACGTTGTAGACGGAATCGGGCAGGAAATTGAAGTTGGAGTTGATGATCAGCAGGGCATAGACGATGACGAGAAGCACTGCGAGGATCTCGCCGATGATGTCGAACACCTTTTCAAAACTTTTGAACATGGAATAGACCTCCTTGTTTTTCCGCGTTGCGGTTTTTCTCTATTTTACCTTTTTTTTCCGCATTCGTCAACCCCTTGCCCCGAAAAGGAATGTGAAAAAATACGACGCGGTCAATAGGGCTTTTTTTCGTCAAACTGTTCGGTGCCGTCCACGGCGGCGATCACCTCGTCGAGATCGAGCTCGTTTCCCTCGGCGTCTTGGGGGCGGGAGGGGATGAACACCCTTTTTCCGAATCCAGCGGCGAACTTGCGCTCGAAGTATTCGCTCACGGCATTGACGAACAGTCCCCAGAGCAGGAAGGGCACGGAGATGCAGGTCATGACGACGGAGACGACGTTGTCCGCATGCACGGCGGAAAAGATGAAGCCGAACGCCAGCGCCGAGCAGAGCAGCTGTACGGCGTATTTTGCCATCTTGACGAAGCGGTGCAGCTTCGGGCGCGGCTTGTTGCGCAGGTTGATGCGGTAGCTGAGAAATGTGATGATGCAGGACAAAAACAGCGCGACGCCGATCATGCACAGCAGTGCGATGCCCAGCGGCGAGCGGTAGGTCAGGTAGTAGTACAGCGCATATGCCGAATACAGCGCATACCCCGCGCAGAAGACGCAGCTGAGCACAAATTTTGAAGTTTTTATTTTTTGTCTGAAACTCATCGATCGTCCGCCGGATTTTGCTTTTGTACAGTAAGTATAGTATGAAAAGCGCGTTTTGGCAATCTTTTTAAGAAGAATTTTGCGATATTTTTGCGCGAAAAAACCGTTTTTTTGTTTACAATGCCGCGCGGCGCGTGTTATAATAAGTGAAATAACGCATTTTTTATGTGCGCGGGCGCATATCCGCGCAAAAAGGGAGAGTGCAGTGCAGGAAATTGTCTTTCCCTCCGAGTATTTTTCTCCGCGCGCCACGCTGACCTGCGGGCAGGTGTTCCGCTTTCGCGAGCTCGGGGAGGACTTTCTCCTCTTTGCGGGAGAGCGGGCGTGCCGCATCGGCGAGCGGGAGGGACTCGTGCACATACTCTGCGAGGACGCCGCGTTTTTTGAGGAGTATTTCGACTTAAAGCGGGACTATGCCGCAATCTGTGCGGCGGCGCAGGCGGGCTCAGATCCCTTCGTCTGCCGCGCGGCGCAGTGCGGCAAGGGCATCCGCATCCTGCGGCAGGACCCCGCCGAGACCATCGTCTCCTTTCTGCTCTCGCAGAACAACAACATCCCGCGCATCCGCTCTCTTCTCTTCCGCCTTTGCGAGGCGCTCGGCGAGCGCCGCAGCTTTTGCGGTGAGGAGTACTTCACATTCCCCGCGACGGAAAAGCTCGCTTCGGCAGGGGAGGCGTTCTATCGGGAGTTGGGCTTCGGCTACCGCGCCGCCTATCTCGCGCAGACTTGCGCGCGGCTGTGCGAGCGCATGCCCGACCCTTCGCTTTCCACCAAAGAACTTCGCGGACAGCTTTTGTCCCTGCCCGGCATCGGCCCGAAAGTCGCGGACTGCATCCTGCTTTTCGGGTATGCGCGGACGGAGGCTTTTCCCGTCGACACATGGGTGGAGCGTATCTACCGCGAACGGATGGGCGGAGCGCTCAGAGACAGGGAAAAGATCGCGGCATATTTCCGCGGACGGTTCGGCGCCGAGGGCGGGATCGTACAGCAATATCTCTTTTATTACGAGAAGGAGGAACGAGAATGGCATCGATCACGATTGACGAAAAGGTGTGCAAAGGGTGCGGGCTCTGCGCCGACGCATGCCCCAAAAAGGTGATCTCGCTGAGCGAGCACCGCATGAACGCGAACGGATATTTCGTCGCGGAGGCGGTCAACCCGCAGAACTGCATCGGCTGCAGCTTCTGCGCGATCATGTGCCCCGATTGTGCGATCGAGGTGGACAAATAATTTTCAGGATCTGAGAAATGATCTGCCGCGCCCCGCGCGGCGGAAGGAGTTATATCTATGGCAAAGATACTTTTACACGGAACGGAGGCGATCTGCGAGGGCGCGATGCGCAACGGCTGCCGCGCGTTTTTCGGCTATCCCATCACCCCGCAGAACGAGGTCCCCGAATACATGTCCGTCAAACTGCCGCTCATCGGCGGCACCTTTGTGCAGGCGGAGTCCGAAGTCGCCGCGATCAACATGGTCTACGGCGCGGCGGGCGCGGGCATCCGCGCGATGACGAGCTCTTCCAGCCCCGGCGTCAGCCTCAAACAGGAGGGCATCTCCTACATCGCGTGCGCGCGCATTCCCTGCGTCATCGTCAACATCATGCGCGCAGGCCCCGGTTTAGGCGGCATCCTGCCCGCGCAGGGGGATTACTTCCAGGCGACCAAGGGCGGCGGCCACGGCGACTATCACCTGATCGTCCTCGCGCCCTCCTCGGTGCAGGAGGCGTGCGACTTCACCTACCGCGCGTTCGACCTCGCGGACAAATACCGCGTCCCCGCGATGATCCTCGCGGACGGCATGATCGGCCAGCTCATGGAGCCCGTCGAACTCCCGCCCATGCGCGATCTGCGCGAGATCCCCGAAAAGGATTGGGCGACCAGCGGTCACTACGGCAAGGACAGGCGTGTGCTCAACTCCCTGCTCATCAAGCCCGAAGTGCTCGAACCGCACGTCAACGAATTGCAGCGCGTCTATGACGAGATCTACCGCAACGAGCGCCGCGCGGCCTCTTACCGCACGGAGGACGCGGAGATCGTCCTCACTGCATACGGCACCGTCGCGCGCATCTGCAAGAGCGCGGTCAACAAACTGCGCGAGCGCGGCATCCGCGCCGGCTGCATCCGCCCGATCACCCTGTATCCCTTCCCCGACGATGCTTACATCGCCTGCTGTGAGACCGCGAAGGTCTTTCTCAGCGTCGAGCTCTCGCTCGGACAGATGGTGGAGGACGTGCGCCTCGCGGTCAACGGCAGGGTGCCCGTGCGTTTCTACGGCAGGACGGGCGGAAACGTGCCTGACGAGGACGAGATCGTCGAGGCGGCGGTCCGCGCGCTCGAAGAGGTCAAAGCGGAGGGTTCTCGCAAATGAAAGTGTTTAAGAAGACGCAGATGCTGACGGACGCCCACATGCACTATTGCCCCGGCTGCACGCACGGCATCGTGCACAGGCTGGTCGCGGAGAGCATCGAAGAGCTCGGACTTCAGGAAAAATGCATCGGCATCGCGCCCGTCGGCTGCGCGGTGTTCGCGTACGATTATTTCAACTGCGACATGCAGGAGGCGGCGCACGGCCGCGCGCCCGCGGTCGCGACGGGCATCAAGCGCTGTCTGCCCGACCGCACGGTGTTCGTCTACCAGGGCGACGGCGACCTCGCTTCCATCGGCATGGCGGAAACGGTGCACGCGGCGGCGCGCGGCGAGCACATCACCATCATCTTCATCAACAACAGCATCTACGGCATGACGGGCGGCCAGATGGCGCCCACCACGCTCATCGGCCAGAAGGCGACCACCTGTCAGAACGGCCGCGATCCCGCAGTCAACGGCTATCCCATCCGCATCTGCGAGCTGCTGTCCACGCTGGACGCGCCTTATTACATCGAGCGCGTCTCCACGCACGACGTCAAACACGTCCTCGCGGCGAAAAAGGCGATCAAAAAGGCGCTCCGCTTCCAGTCGGAGGGGCGCGGGTATACCTTTGTCGAGGTGCTCGTTTCCTGCCCGACCAACTGGCACATGGCGCCCGTAGACGCGCTCCGCTTCATGGGCGAAGAGTGCACAAAGACTTTCCCTCTCGGCGTGTTCCGCGACAAGTCGGCAGGGGAGAACTGAGCGAGGAGGAAAGAGAACATGATCCGTATTTTATTGGCGGGCCAGGGCGGCCAGGGCGTGCTCAGCGCGGGGAAATTCCTCGCCGAGAGCGGACTGCACGAGGGCAAGGAGGTCTCCTATCTCCCCGCGTACGGCCCCGAAATGCGCGGCGGCACCGCGAACTGTTCGGTCATCATCGCCGAGGAGGAGATCGCGTCGCCCCTCTGCAACAACCCCGACGTGCTCATCGCGCTCAACGGTCCCAGCTTTCATAAATTTGCGCCCCGCGTGAAGAGCGGCGGCATCATCCTCGTCAACGGCTCCGTTTCCGACTGCTATGCGGGGCGTGACGACGTGCGCATCTGCGACGTCGCCGCAGGCGACATCGCCCTCGAGGCGGGCGACGTACGCTCGGCGAACATGGTCATGCTCGGCGCGTTCATCGCGCTCACGGGCGCCGTCAAGGAGCGCAGTATCTTCAACTGCCTGAACGAAAAGTTCGTCGGCAAGCCGCATGTACTCGATTGCAACCGCGCCGCTTTCGAAGCCGGCGTTGCCGCGGTCAAAAAGAGCTGAATTACTGCTCCGGCGGCAAAGGAAAAATGTTCAGGGAAAAACCGTCCGTTTTTTCGGGCGGTTTTTTATCGTTTGATTGCATTTGAGCGGAAACGGTGCTATAATATAGCCAATCCCATGCAGCTGCAGCTGCGGATTTTTGAACCAAAAATCCGTGTACGTTTATCGGAAAACGGTATAAAGGCGCACTGCATGGCGAAAAAGGAGGAAGTGCAGGAATGAAAAAAGTGATCACAGGTATTCTGGCGGCGCTTCTGGCGCTGTCTGCGGGCGCGTTCTTCGCCGCCTGCGGCGGGGCTCCGGATGAAGGGGACGACAACACCGATCCCACCGTCTACACAGTCACCGCCGAGGAATCGGATTTTTACGACGTGAACGGGCAAACGCGCTCTGCGACCGCGGGCAGCGCGGCATATGTCGCAATTGAACCGCAGTTTGACGCGGTCAGCATCGACAAGGTTCTTTTCAACGGGCAGGAATGCACGGAGAGCGCAACCGAGGCGAACCGCTACGAATTCACCATGCCAGCGGCAAACGTCGAAATCACCGTCGAATACAGCTTTACCGACAACGAGTCGGATAACTTTTTGGAGTGGAACAGCGAAAATCCTTCCTCCTTTGTCATGACGACCGATGCGGAGGAAGAGCGGTACAATCCGCAATACGATACAAGCGGGAATCGGCTGACGGCGGATGTATTTAAGTCTCCGTCGCAATCGGGCGGCTATTTTTCCAGTCATGAGGAGACGGCGTTTTCCATGAATCAAGACGTCATCCCCGACGAAGCGTTGAGCGTTTCTGCTCTCCACGCAAACAGCAATTATCCGAACGATGCAACGGGATTTGAAGTCAGGATCGACCGTTCGAAAATCAGCGCCGGCACCGCGCAAATCGTGCTCCGCGTCGAAAACGAGCATAAATTCGGCGACGCGGCTCTGCTCGTCATCACCGTCGAAGTTACGGACGCGGCAGCTTAAATTATCTAAAATTGACAAAAGGCTCTCCCTGCGGAGAGCCTTTTCTCTTTCTCGGGCGGGCAATTTTGTTGCCGCCTTTTTGCCAATCTCGCCTGCGGTTGCCTGCGGCGCGGTTTGTACGTCGTTCCGCCCGAGGCGTCGGCGCCGTGCAGCGGATCGCCGCCCGGGAGGAGGGGCGCGCAATGCCCCGTCCGTCCGGCTCCCGGCAAAGGTTCGCCGCCCTTGTGCGGCAGGGTATCCGTACCGCATGCCTCCCGCGGGGCAAGGGGAAGCCGTATAACGGAACGCTTTCGCTCCTTGCGCAAATAAAGAAAAACCCGAGCCGCCTAAAACAGCGCCTCGGGCATAGAATTTCGTATTCAGTTGTAGGGGAACCGATCAGACGGCATCTCTACGTTTACGCTATAATCAGCGCGGCAGCCTCCCGCCAGCTGTTCGCTCGGCTACGCCGCTATCATTTTCAGATTTACGTCTTTTAAGCCGTTCCCGTCCTAAAATCGTACATTGGACCGCCCTCCGTTTAAGCAAGTTTCCTCAGGTCGGATTTGTACATACAGTACCTCCCTTGCCCGTCTTGCGTGGAGCACCCCTCTCTTCGTGTCTTGCAGCACTCTTTTCCGATCGCCGTAGTGTGATGCGAAGAGACCGAATGTTCCCGCTCGATTGCCCTCGCAAAATTCTTTACCTTTCTCCTTTCCTTTTTACCCCTCGCGCCGATGTTCTTTGTGCACATTTCCTTAGGAAGAAACCGACGCAATCAAGTGTGTTGGGAGAGGGCAATTCTGCGTGCCGTCCGAGCTTGAGTCGTACCGAGGGAAAGATGGGATTTTTCCCTTAGGTCACTTTTATTATACCATGCTTTTCCGTTTTGTCAAGGGGGAAATGTGAAAAAAATTAAAATTTTTTGTGAAAAACTCACGGCTTATCGCAGGGTGTCGAAGCGGATGTCAAAGGCGGGGCGAAGCCCCTGCGGCAACAGGTCCTTCACTTCATTATATGCGCGCGGGTGAAAGCGGTGCAGCTTTTGCGCCGCGTCGAACAGGTCGCATCCCGCCGCCGACGCCTTTTCCAATACGGAAGAAAGAAGCGCTTTGAACTTTTCTTCGGCGGCGCGCAGTACATGTTCGGGCACGATCGAAGTCTCGGCGATCTCCACGAGGCTCGCGCTCTTGTTCGCGTCGGTGACCTGTGCCGCAACGCGGATGCGGAAGGTCAGGCGGGGCACGCCGCCCGGCGCGTCCGCCTTCACGCTCCGCTTTTTGATCTTCATCTTGAGCGAATAGGTCACTTCCTCTCCCTCTTCAAGGACGGTCACCTTTCCCTCCGCGAGGTCGGTGGGGGAGCAGGCGAGGTTGAACGCGAGCGTCTCCTCGTCGTCGAGCACGGCGGCGCGCTTTCCGCCCGCGAACAGCATCGTCCTTGCGGCGTCGATGATCTCCTCCCCGTTTTTTTGTCCCTGCGCCTGTCCGCCTTCCTGCGCGGCGGCTGCGACCCCGCCGCTCTGCGGCGCGCCGCTGTCCCCGCTCGCTTCCTGTTTTGCGGCGAGAAAGGGCAAAAATCCGCTTCTCCCCTCCGAAAAATACCCCTTGGTGAAGTCTCTCAGGTTGATCGCGGTGATCCTGCCCGTCTTCTGCGCCTCGTCCGAGAGCACCTTTGTCACCGCGGAAGAGGTGAGATCCCCCGCGGGCGTCTTTGCGGAAAACAGCTCCTTTGCCGTGCCGCTGCACACCGCGACGAGGCAGGAATCCTCCACAAATTCACTTCGCAGGAAATAATCGAGCACGGTGAACACGTCCTTTTCCGCCGTCTGCTCTCCGAGCAGGATGAGCCTGCAATGCACGAGGGTCGGGTACCACCCCGTCCGCCTGTTGAGCTCGGCGATCGCCTCGCCCATCGTCGCCGCGCCCTCGACGGTCACGTTGCTCGCGCCGCCTGTTCCGCTCGAATCGGGAACTGCGATCTGCGCGGTGACGTCCAGCCCGCCCTCTTCCGCCGCGTCGATCCCGATCGCGGTTACGATGGAGGTGCTGTGGATGTCGATGAGCCCGAAGTCGTTGGTGAAAAACAACAGCAGCAGAAACGCCGCGAAGAAGGCAACTGCCTTGCTGAACACTCTACGCATTTTTCTTCCTCCCTTTCGCGAATGCGAAGAGGGCGGCGAGCGCGGGCAGAAGGTAGGCAAACAGCAGCGGCAGGAACCACAGCCGTTCGATCACGATCTGTTGCAATTCGCGGTATGCGCCGCTGAAGAAAACGCTCGCCGCGAGCAGCGCTCCGTTGAGCAGGAGCGCGGGCACGAGCGGCTTGCACCCGATCGCCGATTTTGCGCAGTGCACGCTCAGCTGCATGGGCAGGCACGCCGCAAAGGAGAGCACGAGCGAGAGCGCATACACGAAGAGCAGGTCGATCCTGCCCAGCGAAGTGAACGCGGTCGTGTATTTTGCCGTCTGCGAGAGCGCGTATTGCTGGCTGAGCGACGTCTGCGCATAGATCCCGTAAAAGCACCCGAGAAAGAGCAGGGTCGCCGCCGCGCCGACGGCGTATCCCGCCGCGAGCTTTGCCGCGTCCCCCTTTTTCCGCTCGAAATGCCCGAGGAAAAAGAGCGGGTACAGGCAGTTCGCGTATTTTTCGATGCCGAACAGTCCGCCCTTGGCGATGCCCTCCGCGCCCGCGCCGCCCAGCGGCAGCAGCGCCGAGAAGTCCGCTTCGGGCAGGGAGAGCAGGAGAAGGGCGGAAAAGCAGAGCGCGAAGACGGGCAGAGACAGGTCCGCCGCCCGCCCGACGGCGCAAAATCCCTTCGTGCAGGCGTACAGGCTCACCGCGAAAAAGGGGATGAAGGAGAAAAGGGAGGGCACGTTCTCGTAAAAGGCGTGCAGGACAAAGATCTTCTGTTCGAGCAGGGGAAAGAAGGATGCCCATGCGAAATACAGACAGAAGAGCAGATAGACGGCGCGCGCGAACGGCCGCCCGACGCCCTGTTCCAGAAGTCCGAACAGCGTCTTGTCCGTGCGTTTGGACATCGCAAACACGAGCGCGAGCATCCCGCCCTCGAGCGCGATGCACGCCGCCGCCGAAAACAGAAGGTCGTTCCCCGCATAGTAGGCGAGGGTGGACGGGTATACGAGAAAGCGCGTCGCGGGGAGCACGACGGCGTAGAGCAGGGCGATCTGCCGCACGTTGATCTTATCCATGAGACCCCTCCTTTTTGAGCCTGCGCCTGTTCTTTCCGCGGAAGACCGCGGGGCGGGTGTCCAGCGCATAGAGATCCGCTTTGTAGAGCGAGTCGCGCAGGTCTTTGCCGATGAGCGGCGAAAAGGGCGCGAGCAGGGGCGTGCCGTAGCTGTCCTCGGAGATCAGGATCCAGAGGATGAGCGCGGCGAGCAGTACGATGCCGTAGGTGCCGATGCTCCCCGCGACCACGATGAAGGCGAGGCGGAGCATGGACAGGGTGCCCGTCAGGTCGGGCACGGTGTATGCCGAGATTCCCGAGAGCGCGACGATGATGATCGCGGGCGAGGAGACCAGCCCCGCCTTGACCGCCGTGTCGCCGAGCACGAGCGCTCCGATGACGGACAGCGCGAGCGCGACGTATTTTGGCATGCGCACGCTCGCCTCGATGAGGATCTCGAGCACCACGAGCAGGAAAAACAGCTCGAGGCTGGGCGAGAGGGGGATGTCGCGGATGCCGCCCGAGATGGTCATGAGCAGGGCGAAGGGCAGGATCTGCAGTTTGAACAGCTGAGCGGCGATGTAAAAGGCGGGCAAAAGCAGGGAAAAGAGCACCGCGCACAGCCGCAGGGCGCGCGAGAGCGTCGCCCGCCAAGGCGAGACGAAATAGTCCTGCGCGCTCTGAAAATCCTCCGCGAGCATGTAGGGCAGGGTGAGGGCGATGGGCGAGCCGTCCGTCAGCACGGCGACGCGCCCCTCGAGCAGTTTTGCGCACAGCACGTCCGGCTTTTCCGTCGTCCCGATCTGCTTGAACAGCGAGAAGGGGCGGTCCGCGAGGAATTTCGCGACGTAGGAGGAGTCGGGGATGCCGTCGATCTGCACCGCGCCCAGCTTTTCCTGCACCTTTTTCACCAGCTTTTCGTCCGCGATGCCTTCGAGGTACGCGACGCAGACGAACGTTCGGCTCTCCCTGCCCGACTCGCTGAGCAGAAAGCGCAGTCGCGGCGTCTTGAGCCGCTTGCGGATGAGCGCCATGTTCGTCTTGACGTCCTCGATGAACCCCTCGCGCGGGCCCTTGACGGTGACGGAGGTCTGCGGCTCGGTGATCGCGCGCATGGACACCCGTTTCGTGCCGCACACGATGCCCCCTTCGGCGCCGTCGAGAAAGAGCACGGGGTTCCCCGCGAGCACTTCGGCGGCGGCCTCGTCCGCGTCGTCGCATTCCCTGCATTCGGGGAAGAGGAGCGTCCGCATCGCCTCCGCGCGGCTCTTCGGCGCGTCCTGCGCCGCGAGCGGCCGCGCGATCAGCTCGCCGAGCAGCTGTTTGTCCGTGATCCCGTCCGTGTACACGGTGACGCACGCCGCGCCGTCGCGGGTCGCGAACGCGAAGGTCAGCACGTCCTCCGCGGGCAGGATCTGTTTGAGCGTGCGCGCGTTTTCGCGCGCATCTTTTCCGAAAATTGCCTTTTCCACGCCGAGAGTTTGTGCAAAACGCGGAAAAATCATGCAAAAAAACAAACGGCCCCGCGCGATCTCGCGCGGGGCCGTGCCCGAGGAAAAACTCAGAGTGCGGAGAGCGTCTTTTCGAGCAGGGGCGCGACGGCGTCCGCCGCCTCCCCGCCGATGTGCTCTTCCAGGCGCTGTCTGCCCAGCGCGGCGTCCTCGGCATAGGCGTCGGCGATGTTCTTTGCCTCCTCTTCGGAAAGGGCGGCATACGCCTGCGTCAGCGCGAGCACGCACGCGGTACGCACGTCCGTCTGCTTTGCGTCCGTCTGCCCGAACACCACCTGTACCACCGTCGCGAGCGACCCGCAGGTGACGCCCTTTGCGACGACTTCCGCGTCGAACGTACCCGTCGCGGCGGCATATGCCGCATACAGCGCGATGCCGAGCAGGAAGGGCATAAGCCCCGCCGTGCGCGCGCCGAGCTGCCGAAACAGCGTCTTGCGCAGGAGAAGGGAGAGCCCCCACACGGCGAAGCCGATCAGGATGACGTCCGCGTTGAACTGCTTGAGATAGTTGAAAAACTGAAACACGTCCACTGCAACCGCCTTTTCGTGACAAAAGCGGCGGCGCGCGCAAAACTGCGCGCGCCGCCGCCCGTCCGATGATTGAATTTTTCCCGCCGCAATACCATTGTACTATAAAACTGCGGCGCGTTCCAGTTTTTCTGCCACTTTTTTCACGCCGCGGAGAACAGCCGCACGGCGATGGCGGTCATGTCGTCCTCCGCGGTTCCGCCCGCCCGTTCGAGCGCGGCGCAGAGCAGTTTTTCGGCGAGCGTCTGCGGGTTGTTCGCCCGCTCCGCGCCCAAAAATTCCGCGATGTCCGCGCTCGAGCCGAATGCCGCCGTGATCCCGTCGCTGAGGAAGAGGAGCACGTCTCCGTCCGAGAGGGTGCGCGTCAGGGTGGTCGGGCGCACCCCTTCGAGGATGCCCAGCGGCAGGGAGTCGCTCTCGAGGATCTCCACGCTCTTTTCGCCGATCAGGAAGGCGAGCGGCGAGCCGATCTTTACGATGTCCGCCCGCCCCGTGTCCAGATCGACGGCGGCGGCGTCCATGCACGCGAAATTCTCTTCCCCGTCCAGCGCGAGCAGGCGGTTGACGGTGTCCAGCGCGAGCTCGCCCTGCATTCCCGCGCGGTAAAAGCTCTCGAGCAGGGAGAGCGCGCAGTCGGAGATTCGCCGCGCGCGTTCGCCGCTGCCCATGCCGTCTGCGAGCGCAAAGAGGAAGGTGCGTTCGTCTATTTTCTGCACCGAATGGGTGTCTCCGCACGCCGCCTCGCCCTGTTTGGTTCGGCTCGCCACGCCGAACGCGGCGTCCAGCTTGGGCCGCTTTTTGAACAGCCTGCATGCGCGCCCGCCGGGCAGCATCCGCTTTTCGGAGAGCGCGAGCGGCACGCCCAGCGCCCGCTCCGCCGCGCGCCGCATCTTTTCGCCGTCCGCGCTCTCGGGCGCGGTGACGAACACCTCTTCCTGCGCGAAGAACACCTCGTCGCACCCGATCCCCGCCCGTGCGAGCGAATCCTGCACCTTTTTCTCCGCCTCCGAAAAGGCGCCGACGGGCGCGCTCTGTTCGAGCGCGAGCGCCTTGAGCAGGTCGGCGAGCGCGTGCGCCTGGTCGGCGAGCAGCCGCCTTCCCACCGCGGCGTTTTCCGCTTCCGTCTCGCGGCGGCGGAATTCGACCAGCTGTCGGTTGAGGCAGAAGAGCAGGGAAGAGGGGTTTCTGCACTTTGCGGCGAGCGCCGCGGGCATGTCGATTAGGTTTACCTTTCCCTTCGAGCACCCCACGCCGATCAGCCGCCGCAGTTCCTCCTCCCGTCCCGCGCAGTCTCCTGCGGCGTCACAGCCCGCGCACACCTCCGAGAGCACCGCCTGCAGGAGCAGTCCCTCCGCCGCGCCGCGCACGGGGTCTTCTCCCTCCTGCGGTGCGAGCGCGCCCTCGATCTCGCGGAACGCCGCCGCGGCGTCGAACAGCCGGTTTCCGATCAGCGCGCGGTTGCGGTTGATGCTCGCCTTCGTGAGCTGTCGCTCGCCGTACTGCGCGAGCCTGTTTGCGCCCGCGTCGAGCAGCGCGTTCGGCAACAGCGCGAAGAGCGCGCAGGGCAGAAAGGGCGCGAGCAGTCCGTAGTAAAAGGCGGGCGCGGAGAGAAAGGCGGCGCTCCCGCCCGCAAACGCCTCGAAGAAGTGCACGAGCACCGCGCAGAAGAACACGGCGAGTGCGGCGGGGAACTTCCCCGTCCGCAGAAAGCACAGACACACGGCGGCGTAGAGGGTGAAAAACCCGAGCGCCCCCGCCGAGAGCTGCATCGCCTCCACGCTCTCGCAGATGGCGGCGGGCAGTGCGAGCGGCACGGCGCAGAACATCGCGTCCCCCTTCCTGCGCAGCGCACAGCACAGCAGAAGCAGAAAGAGGGAGACCCCTTCGGACACCGCCGCACCCGCGCAGTTGTACAGCCCGATCCCGATCGCCGCGGCGGCGGCGCCGCACAGAAGCGGCTCTTCGGGCGCGAGTTTTCTGCGGAACGCGCGAAACAGCGCGCACCGCAGCGCGACGGCGCACACGCACCCGAGCAGGAAGATCGCGGCGGCGAATACGGCGGCGCGCAGGAGATCGCCGTACACATAATTCCCGTAGAGGAAGAGATATGGCGCGAGCGAGGCGACGAGAAGGAGCGCCGAGGCGGCGCGCGGGTTTTTCCCCGCCCGCGCAAACAGGAGAAACCCTCCGCTCAGCAGAACGGTGTGCGCCGCGTGCACGAGAAAGGGGATCCATCCCGCCGCGAGCGACACCGTGCCCGCCGCGAGCGCACACAGCCCCGCGGCGAGCGGGGAAATGCCGCACACGAGCGCCGCGTACAGCAGTGCGAGCGAGAAGGGTTCGAACTGCGTCGCCGTGAAGTCGAGCAGAAACATCCCCGCCGCGAGGGCGAGGTAAAAGAGCGCCGTCTTGTACGAGTGGCGCAGAGAAAATTTTTCGGGCATGGTACCTTTTCCTGTGTCTTGTATTTTTTCACATTGTACCACGCACGCGCGCGCGGGCAGTGTCCCTTTTTGCCCCGTTTTGCCCCTTTTTGGCGAAAACGCGCCCCTTTCGGGCAAGCCGCAAGGGAAAAATGCCCGCGCCCGAAAAAATTTTCGGCAGGTGCTTTTCGGGCGGGAAGGGCAAAAGGCCGCGCCCCGCGGGGCGCGGACCCGAATCAAAAAAAACCGCGCCCCGAAGGGCGCGGCGGAGCCGTCTATTTTTTGTTGAGGGAGAGATAGACCATCAGAACGGAGATGTCCGCGGGGCTGACCCCCGAGATCCTGCCCGCCTGGCCGAGGTTTTCGGGGCGGATCTTGTTGAGCTTCTGCCGCGCTTCGAGGCGGAGCCCGTCTATCTTTTCGTAGTCGATCTCGTCGGGGAGCTTTCTGTCCTCCAGCTTTTTCGCCTTTTCGATCTGTTCCAGCCCGCGCTTGAGATACCCTTCGTAGCGCACGTCGATGCAGGCGGTCTCAACGTCGTCCGCGCGTTCGCCCTTCAGCACGCCGAACCGCGCGCAGATGTCCGCTTCGGGGATGCCGCGGCGGAGCATGTCCTCGTAGGAGACGCCGCCCGCAGGCGCGGGGAAGCCGTGTTCCTGCAAGAATTCCTTGCAATCCTTGGGGGAAACGCGGGTGCGGAGCGCCTCGGCGATGCGCGCGAGCGCCTCTTTTCTCGCGAGGAAGCGCGCGTACCGCTCGGGCGTGACCAGTCCCGCCTCGTATCCCTTCTGCGTCAGGCGCAGGTCCGCGTTGTCCTGCCGCAGGTGGATGCGGTGCTCGGCGCGCGAAGTCATCATGCGGTAGGGCTCGTTGGTGCCCTTTGTCACGAGGTCGTCGATGAGCACGCCGATGTATGCCTCGTCGCGGCGCAGGATGAGCGGCGGCATGCCGCGCAGTGCGAGCGAGGCGTTGAGCCCCGCGACCAGCCCCTGCGCCGCCGCCTCTTCGTAGCCGCTCGTGCCGTTGATCTGCCCCGCCGTATACAGTCCCTTCACCTTTTTGAACTCGAGGGTGGGCAGAACGTCCAGCGTGTCGATGCAGTCGTATTCGATCGCGTAGGCGTAGCGCAGGATGCGCACGTTCTCCAGCCCCGCGACGGTGCGGTACATCTCCCGCTGTACGTCGTGCGGGAGAGAGGAGGACATCCCCTGCACATACACCTCGCTCGAGCCCGCGCATTCGGGCTCGAGGAAGATCTGGTGCCGCTCCTTGTCCGCGAAGCGCACGACTTTGTCCTCGATGGAGGGGCAGTAGCGCGGCCCCGTTCCCTTGATCGCGCCCGAAAAGAGGGGGGAGCGGGAGAGGTTGGCGCGGATGATCGCGTGCGTCTTTTCGTTGGTGTAGGTCAGCCAGCAGGGGGTCTGTTCCTGCGGCACGCCGTCCGAGAGATAGGAGAAGGGATATACGCCCGTGTCTCCGTCCTGCCGCTCGCATTTGGAATAGTCGATGGTGCGCCCGTCCACGCGGGCGGGGGTGCCCGTCTTGAACCTTCGCACGGAAAAGCCGAGCTCCTGAAGGTTTTTTGTCAGCTCGGTCGCGGGCGCAAAGCCGTTCGGCCCCGCGCTCTGGCGGTATTCTCCCGCAATGACGTCGCTGCACAGATACACGCCCGTCGCGAGCACGACGGCGCGGGCGCCGATCTCCTCGCCGAAGGTGGTGCGCACGCCGCACACCCTGCCTTTATCCGTCAGCACCTGTGCCGCCTCGCCCTGCGCGAGGGTGAGGTGCGGGGTGTGTTCGAGCGTCTTTTTCATCTCGGCGTGGTAGGCGTGCTTGTCCGACTGCGAGCGCAGGCTCTGCACCGCGGCGCCCTTTCCGACGTTGAGCATGCGGATCTGCAGCGCCGTCTTGTCCGCATTGACGCCCATCTCGCCGCCCAGCGCGTCGATCTCGCGCACGAGATGCCCCTTCGCGGTGCCGCCGATGGAGGGATTGCACGCCATGAACGCGATGCTGTCGAGGTTGAGCGAGAGCAGGAGGGTCTCGATGCCCGTCCGCGCGAGCGCGAGCGCGGCTTCACAGCCCGCGTGCCCCGCGCCGACGACGACCGCGTCGTACCCCTCCGTTTTGAATCTGTTGGAAACCTGCATGGTCTTGCCCCCGAAAACACAAGTGCAAAAGACCTTCGCCTTTTGCACGGTGAAAAATTTTTTGTTGAAAGCCGCATTTGTCCGCGGCGCGAACGGATGCGCCTCATGCGCTCCGCTTTGTCACTGTTTGAGGATGATGTTGCGGATGTCTTCCACCTCTTTTGCGATGCGGTCGTTGACCTTGATCAGGTTGGAGACCTTCTCGCGGGAGTGGATGATGGTGGTGTGGTCGCGCCCGCCCAGCGTCTCGCCGATGGAGACGAGCGGGATGTTCATGATCTCGCACATCAGGTAGGCGCAGATCTGTCTGGGCTGGACCAGCTCCTTTTTCTTGCTCTTGCCCAGAAGCTTGTCCCGCGTGATCTTATAGAAGGAGCACACGCTGCCGATGATCTTGTCCGAAGTGACCGCCTCGTGCTCTTCGCTGACCGCCTCGTTGAGCGCGGTGCCCGCGAGCTCGAGGGTGATGGGTTTTTCGTGCAGCTTGCTCGCAAAGACGACCTTTGTCAGCCTGCCTTCGAGGGTGCGCACGTCGGTGCCCGAGTCGCGCGCGAGGAATTCGAGCACGTCCGCGGGGATCACCGCCTTGCGTTCGAACGCCTTTTGTTTGAGGATGGCGATCTTGGTCTCGTTGTCGGGCGGCTGGATGTCCGCGATCAGCCCGCCTTCGAAGCGGGTGCGGAGCCGCTCTTCCAGCGTGGCGATCTCCTTGGGCGGGACGTCCGAGGTCAGAACGATCTGTTTGTTGTCCGCCTGCAGGGCGTTGAAGGTGTGGAAGAGCTCCTCCTGCACCGCCTGTTTCTTGGCGAGGAACTGCACGTCGTCGATGAGCAGAACGTCCACGCCGCGGTAGCGGTTGCGGAAGCGCGCCTGCAGGTCGCGGCTGTTGTTGCCCTTGTTCAGGTAAATGGAGTCGATGAGCTCGTTGATGAACTTCTCGCAGGTGGTGTAGAGCACGCGCAGAGAGGGCTTGTGCAGGTTTATGTAATTGGCGATGGACTGCAAAAGGTGCGTCTTGCCCAGCCCCGAAGCGCCGTAGATGTACAGGGGATTGAAGTTCGCGCCGGGGTTTTTCGCGACCGACTGCGCCGCCGCGAACACGAACTCGTTGCTCTTGCCCGCGACGAAGGATTCGAAGGTGTAGCGCGGGTCAAGGGAGGAGGGCACGTAGTCCTCTTCCGAATCCTCCTCGGCGCTCGTGAAGTACACTTCGTCGTTTCCCTCGACGATCAGCTCGAAATCGGTGATGCCCGTGTCCGCCTTGCGGAAGGCCGCCTTGATCTTGTCGGTGAGGTTTTTCCCGATGTAGTTTGCGAACAGTTCCGCGTCCGTGCGCAGCACGATCTTCGTGCCGTCGATGTCCACGGGCACGAGCTTTGAGATGTAGGTGTTGTAAGTCACCGTGGACATGCTCTCCTGCAGCGTCTCGCGGATGTGCTTCCACAGAAATTCGTACTGATTGTTTTCGGACATAAATAACCTCGGAACTTTTGTCTTTTTCGTTAAAATGTGTTATAATAATGGCGAAAGTCGCCCCCGCAGGGGCGCAAAACCGCGGCCCCTCGCCAAACGGGTGCCGCGTGCCTGTGTTCGGATTCTATTATAATATAAAATTCCGAGAAACACAAGCTAAAATGCCGCTATTTTTTTCAGAAAAATCTGCCGCCCGGGAGATGTGAGAATGTTCATCCGCACCCTTTCCCTTAAAAATTTCAGAAATTACGAGGACGAGGAATTCACTTTTTCCGACGGCCTGAACGTGCTCTACGGCCGCAACGCGCAGGGCAAGACCAACTGCGCGGAGGCGGTGTTCTATCTCTGCGCGGGCGTGTCTCCGCGCGCGCGGAAGGACCGTCAGCTCATCCGCACGGGCGCGGAGAGCGCGCAGGTCCGCGCCGCCGCACACAGCCGCTTCGGCGAGATCTCCATCGAGGCGGAGATCTTCGAAAACCGCCGCGAGATCCGCGTCAACGGCATCCGCATCGCAAAGAACGCCGACCTGTTCGGCAACATCAACGGCGTCTTTTTCAGCCCCTCCGAGCTTCGGCTCATCCAGGACGGCCCCGAAGAGCGCAGGCGCTTTCTCAACGTCTCGCTCTCTCAGCTCTCGGGCGCCTATTATACCGCGCTCGTCCGCTACAACAAGATCCTCGAACAGCGCAACGCCCTGCTCAAGAACCGCGATCTGGAACTCGTCTTCGAGACGCTGCCCGTCTGGGACGTACAGCTCTGCCGCTATGCGGCGGAACTCGTCCTTCGCCGCGGCGAATACCTCGAAAAGCTCGCGCCCGCCGCCGCGGACATCCACGCCCGCCTCACCGACGGAGCCGAGCGCCTCGAGATCGGCGCCGAGCGGCACCTCGGCGCGGACAGGGAGGAGATCGCGGCGGCGCTCCTTCGCGAGATGAGCGCAAATTACGAAAAGGACGTCCGCCTCGGGTTCACGACGGCGGGCCCGCACCGCGACGACCTGCGCATCCTGATCGACGGCAAAGAGGCGCGCGCCTTCGGCTCGCAGGGCCAGACGCGCACGGCGGCGCTTTCCGTCAAGCTCGCCGAGGTGGAGATCTTCCGCGAGGTCGCGGGGGAGAGCCCCGTGCTGATCTTAGACGACGTGATGAGCGAACTCGACCTCGCCCGCCGCCGCAAACTGCTCGCCTATCTGGACGGGGTGCAGACGCTTCTCACCTGCACGCACACCGAAAAGGTGCTGTTCGGAAAGCAGGTCAACAAGATCCGCATCGTCGGCGGAAAGATCAAAAGATGACATCCGCGCCCGACGCCCTTTCGGAAAGAGTGCGGGCGCAAGCGCTTTTTAAAACTTGAGAAGGAGCGAAAGCTCCTTTTTTCGTGTGTCTGCCTGCGCTTCGCGGCAGGGGCGGGAAGGCGCGCCGCTGACAGATTTTGACACGTTTTTTGCAATACGTCTGTCGGATTTTGCGTCATATCCTGCGCATACTGTGAGAAAAGAGAGGGTCGGACAGATGAAGAAGAGGATGAAAGGATTTTGCACTTTGCTGTCCGCGGCGCTCGCCGCGGGCATTTTGCTCTGCGGCACAGGCGCATCGCCCGCGCGCCTGCCCCGCAACTGTTTCGTGGACGGGACGGACGTGTCCCGCCTCACGCGCGCGCAAGCGCTCGAACTGCTCAGCGAGCGGTGCGAGGAAGAGTTCGCGGGCGCAAAGCTGTGCATCGCGGCGGGCGGGCGCGAATACGTCTTTGCCGCGCCCGAGCTGTACGTGCGCACGGACGCAAAGGAAGTGTTGCGCGGCATCGTGCGCGGCGGAAAATACCCGCTGGAAAAGCGGCTGTGCCTGCGCGGGGAGGAGAGCGCGATCGCGCGCGTCTGCGAGGATGCCTATCGTCCCTGCGTCAACGCGCGCGTGCTCGCGGATGCGGACGGGGTGCGCGTGCTCCCTTCGTCGCAGGGGGTGCGCGTGGACGCCGTGCGTTTGCGCGCGGACGTCGGTGCGGCTCTGTCGGCGGGCGGCGGCAGGATAGAGGCGTGCCTTCTGTCCATATTGCCCTGCGTCTCCACGGAGCAGGCTCAGCGGAGCGCGGCGTGCGTCGCGCGCTTCACCACGCGGTTCAGCACGGGCAACGCGCCGCGTTCGGGCAACATTGCGCGGGCGTGCGAGCTGATCGGCTGCCGCACCCTCGCGCCGGGGGAGGTGTTCTCCTTCAACGGAACGGTGGGCAGGCGCACGCGCGAGAACGGATTTGCGGAGGCGCCCGTCATCCTGGACGGCGAGTTCGTGCCCGGCGTGGGCGGGGGCGTGTGCCAGGTCAGCACGACGCTCTACAACGCCGCCCTTCTCGCGGGCTTTGACGTGCTCGAATGCCATCCGCACAGCCTCGCGGTCGGGTATGTGGAGCCCTCTTTCGACGCGATGGTGAGCGGGGAGAGCGATCTGCGCTTTCAGAACACGCTGGGCTGTACCGCGTATGTGCGCATGGTCGCGGGGGCGGGCTTTGTGACCGCGGAGGTGTACGCCGAGGAGAGCGACCGCAGCGTGACGCGGCAGAGCGTCGTGACGGGCAGGATCGCTCCGCCCGAGCCCGAGGTGCGCGAGGGGGAGGAAGACTGCGAGATCCGCGCCGCCAAGGAAGGACTTTCCAGCGAGGGCTGGCTGATCGTGCGCGAGGGCGGAAAGGAGCGGCGCGTCCGCCTGCGCAAAGACCGCTATGCCGCGGTGCGCGGCGTCGTGCAGAAGCGGAAAGAGGAGCAAAAAGATGGGGAGACGGAGAGGGGCACGGCAGGAGAGAAACAGCCTGCCACATGCGCGCGCGGGACAGAACGCGCGGGTGCGCGTATAAATCTTTTCGGGAATCTCCGCCATATACTTGATAAATCGGGAAAAAAATGTTACAATGGAGAGAATAAAATGGCACAATGAACTCATTTTCGGAGACAAGAGGTTATGCAGAGAACGCACATTCGTCAACTTTACAGGTGCGCCGCCGCGTATGACGGCAAAGAGGTCACAATCTGCGGCTGGGTCCGCACGTTGCGCGATTCCAAGGCCTTCGGCTTTATCGAGCTCAACGACGGCAGCTTTTTCAAGAACTGCCAGGTCGTGTTCGAGCGGGACAAGCTCGCAAATTACGACGAGATCGCGCGCCAGAACGTCGGCGCGAGCCTTGTCGTGACGGGCAAGGTCGTCTGCACGCCGCAGAACAAACAGCCCTTCGAGATCAAGGCGTCTGCTGTCGAAGTGATGGGCGCGTCCACGCCCGATTATCCGCTGCAGAAAAAGAGGCATTCGATGGAGTTTCTGCGCGAGATCGCACACCTGCGCCCGCGCACGAACACCTTCAACGCGGTGTTCCGCATCCGCAGCGAGGCGGCTTTCGCCATCCACAAGTTCTTCCACGACCGCGGCTTCGTCTACGTCCACACGCCCATCCTCACGGGCAGCGACTGCGAGGGCGCGGGCGCGATGTTCCAGGTGACCACCCTCGATCTGGACAAGATCAAAGGTGAGGTGGACTACAAAAAGGATTTCTTCGGCAAAAAGGCGTCCCTGACCGTGTCCGGACAGCTGGACGTCGAGACGTACGCGATGGCGTTTTCGGATGTGTACACCTTCGGTCCCACCTTCCGCGCCGAGCGCTCCAACACCACCCGCCACGCGGCGGAATTCTGGATGATCGAGCCGGAGATGTCGTTCTGCGACCTCGCGGGGGACATGGACGTCGCGGAGGCGATGGTCAAGGCGATCATCCGCCACGTCAAGGAAGCGTGCCCCGAGGAGCTGGCTTTTCTCAACGCCTTTGTCGACAAGGAGCTCATCGCGCGGCTGGACAACGTGCTGGAGAGCGAATTCGTGCGGCTTTCCTATACCGAGGCGGTCTCCATCCTCGAAAAGGTCAAGGACAAATTTGAATTCCCCGTATATTGGGGGTGCGATCTGCAGAGCGAACACGAGCGTTATCTGACCGAGCAGGTGTATAAGAAACCCGTGTTCCTCACCGATTATCCCAAGGAGATCAAGGCGTTTTACATGCGCCTCAACGACGACGGCAAGACGGTCGCGGCGGCGGACCTGCTGGTTCCCGGAATCGGCGAGCTGATCGGCGGATCTCAGCGCGAAGAGCGCGAAGACGTGCTCCTTGCGCGCATGAAGGAGATGGGGCTCCGCGCGGAGGACTATTCGTGGTACATAGACCTCCGCCGCTACGGCGGAACGGTGCACGCGGGCTTCGGGCTCGGCTTCGAGCGCATGATCATGTACCTCACGGGCATCGCGAACATCCGCGACGTTCTGCCCTTCCCGAGAACAGTGGGGAATTTGGAGTATTGAGACAGTTCACGCGTTGTGTTCACGAATTTTCTTTTGAGCTGACAAAAGAAAATTCCGTGAGTTTGAGGAAAACCCCTGCGTTCGCCGCATTTTGGCGGCTCTGCGCACGGAAAACAAACTTCGCGCGTTTCTCGTAAAAGAGATACTGCGAAACGCTTGATTTTTAGGGGACAACCGCCGCGCGCCTGCGGCTGACGGCGTTTTTCCCCTCTGCGAAAATGTTTAAGGGCTCCCTTATTATCATAATTTTCGCATTCACCTCTTTCGGTGCGCCGCCCCGCGGCGTGTCGGGAAAAAGTCAAAAGTGTGATTTTGACTTTTTCGAAAACAGTTCACGCGTTTCTCGGCGAGCTGACGCCTGCGAAACGCCGTGAGTTTGAGGGGAAACCCGAACGGTTTTCCCCTCTGTCCGCGATATAATAAGGGCACGCCATATAAAATCGCGGACATTCACCCCATCCGTGCGCCGCTTTTGCGGCGTATCGGGAAAAAGTCAAAAGTGTGATTTTGACTTTTTCGTTCTTTTAATAAAAACCTGCAAAAACGGAAATCGCAATTTTCGTTTTTGCACTCAATTTGCGCGTATGCGCCTCAGCGGGTGAATGCGCGCGATTCTGACAAGGGTGTGCCCTTATTTTATCGCGCGCAGAGGGCAGGGCCCTCTTCCTCACGAAATTTTCTTTTGTCAGCTCAAAAGAAAATTTGTGAACTTATCGCCGCAGAGAGAAAACAGGCGGTCAGCCCGCAGAGCGGGCGTGCCCGCGGGTTTTCTCTAAAACTCAAGCGAATCGCAGCATCTCTTTTGCGAGATTCGCGCGAAGCTTCTATTTTATTCTGCGCGAGGCAAAACCACGTTTTTGCCTGAGCGCCCCCGATTTGCCGTAAACTTACGGCTTGTGGGAAGAGGGTGAATTTGCGCCCATAAAATAATATGCGTGCCCCTATAAAGGGCGCAAAGAGGGAGAAAACGCCGCAGAAAACGCCGAAAGGCGTTTGAACGGCGGTGTCGCCCTTAAATCACGGAAAACCGCAGGCGACAGCTCGCCGAGGTTTTCGTGAGAAAAAATTTTTCTCTGAGGTTTATCATGTCAAAGATCATTCTGGATGCGATGGGAGGGGACAACGCCCCGCTCGAGATCGTAAAGGGCGCGCTCCTCGCGCTCGAAAAGAGCAACACGCTCTCGCTTGTGCTCACGGGTGACGAGGCAAAGATCCGCGAATGCCTTTCCGGCCGTTCGTACGATCCCGCGCGGCTTCAGATCGTGCACTGCTCCGAGATCATCACCAACGACGATGCGCCCACCGTCGCGATCCGTCAGAAAAAGGACTCCTCGCTCGTCGTGGCGCTGAAAATGCTCAAAGAGGACGACGAGGCAAAGGGCTTTGTCTCCGCGGGCTCGACGGGCGCCGTGCTCACGGGCGCGCTCCTGCGCGTCGGGCGCATCCGCGGCATTTCCCGTCCCGCCGTCTGCCCCGTCCTTCCCACGGCGAACATGGGCAGGGTGTACATCATCGACGCGGGCGCGAACGCCGAATGTAAGCCGCTCAACCTCTGCCACTTTGCGCTCATGGGCACCGCCTATGCGCGCGCGGCGGGCATCGCTCAGCCTCGTGTCGGGCTCGTGACCAACGGCACCGAGGAACACAAGGGCGATCCCCTGCACCAGGAGGCGCACGAACTTTTAAAGACGCTCAAGGGCATCAACTTCGTCGGGAACGTCGAGGGCCGCGACATCATGAGCGGCGACATCGACGTCGCCGTCTGCGATGGCTTCTCGGGCAACATCGCGCTCAAGACGGCGGAAGGCACCGCGCTCGCGCTGATGAAGATCATCAAGAGCAACATAGAGGCGTCGCTCTCGGCGAAGATCGGCTACGCGCTGTTCATGCGCAAGGCGTTTTCCAACATCAAAAAGGTCATGGACTACAACAAATACGGCGGCGCCGTCCTTCTCGGCATCGAGAAGGTGGTCGTCAAGTCGCACGGCTCGAGCAAGGCGGCTTCGATCTGCGCTTCGCTGTTGCAGGCGCAGGAAGCGGCGGACAGCGGACTGGTCGATGACATCAAGTCCCTCCTTTCCGAAGCGGATCTGGAGAGCGTCGGTGTTCAGGGCTGAGGAGATCGAACAAAAGATCGGCTACCGTTTCCGCGACCGCGAACTTCTGCGCACCTGTTTCACGCACGCGTCGTGCGGCAGGGAGCGCTCCAACGAGCGGCTGGAATTTCTCGGCGACGCGGTGCTCTGCTACCTCGTCTCGGACGCGCTGTATTCCCGGCGCGCGGGGAGCGAGGGGGACATGACCGCCGAGCGCGCACGCATGGTCTCGCAGGCGCCGCTCGCAGCGGCGGTGCGCGGCGCGGGGCTGGACGCCTTTTTGCTCGCGGGCAGCGGCGCTCACGTCGGCGAGAAGGGCATCTCCAGCCTGTTCGAGGCGCTGGTCGCGGGAATTTACCTGGACGGCGGCATGGAAGAGGCGCGGCAATTCGTCGAACGCCTGCTCCTTCCCGTCGCGAAGGCGGAGCCGAATTATAAAGGCGCATTGCAGGAATGGCTGCAGGCAAGGGGGCTTGAACGGGCGCAATATTCGCTCGAGCGGCGCACGGGCGAGGACCACGACCCGCATTTTGTCGTGCGGGCGGACGCCGCGGGCGCAAGCGCGGTCGGCGAGGGCGGGAGCCTTCGTGCCGCGGAAAAGGCGGCGGCGCGCGCATTGCTCGAACAGCTCGTCTATAGGGGAGAATCAAGGTGAATTTCAAAAAAGTCGAACTCAACGGGTTCAAGTCCTTCGCGGACAAGACCGAGATCAAATTTGACAAGGGCGTGACGTGCATCGTCGGGCCGAACGGCTGCGGCAAGAGCAACGTGGCGGACTCCATCCGCTGGGTGTTCGGCGAACAGTCCGCGAAGTCCATGCGCGGCTCGAACATGCAGGACGTCATCTTCGGCGGCACGCAACAGCGCAAGAGCCAGTCTTTCTGCGAAGTGACGCTGACTTTCGACAACTCCACGCACATGTTCGCCGACCTCGATTACGAAGAGGTCGCGATGACCCGCAGGCTGTTCCGCAGCGGCGAGAGCGAATACCTGATCAACAAACAGCCCTGCCGCATGAAGGACATCGTCGACCGCCTGCACGCGGTCGGGCTGGGCAAAGAGGGCTATTCCATCATCGGGCAGGGCAAGATCGAGCAGATCATGAACGCCAAGCCCGAGGACAGGCGCTCCATCTTTGAGGAAGCGACGGGCATAATCGTCTTCAAGTCGCGCAAGCAGGACATCGAGCGGCGCCTCGCCAATTCCTACACCAACCTCAACATCTTCCTCCAGCGCATGGGCGAAGTGGAGCACATGCTCGCGCCCCTCGCGCGGCAGGCGGAGAAGACGAAAAAATACCGCGAACTGTACGAACAGCTCAAAAACAACGAGATCAACCTCTACATATACAAGCACGACAACGCGGAATCCGCGCGCGCTTCCATCGGCGCCGTCATCGACGCGCTCAAAGCGCAGGCGGACGCGAACGCGGAGGAGACGCGCCGCCTGGACGAGCGCTACGCCGAGGACAGCAGGCTTTTGAGCGAGTCGGACGCGCTCGCGCAGAAGCTCGCGGAACAGATCCTGCAATTCACCGTCGGCGCGGAGAAGAAAAAGGGCGACGTCAACGTCATCCGCGCGCGCATCGACTTCTTCAAGGACCAGCGTGCGTCCGAAGAGCGCGCGGTCGCGGAGGCGGCGGCGCGCACCAAGGAGATCGACGCCGAGACCGAACAGAACGAGCGCACGCGCGCCGATTACGAGAAAAAGATCGAGTCCGCCCGCCGCGAGAGCGAGACGCTGCACGGCGAGATCGCCGAGCTGGAAAAGAAGCTCTCCGAGTACGAGGCGCTCTCCGATCAGTCCCAGCGCAGCGTGGTGGAGAGCATCGAGAACCTCTCCGAGATCCGCCAGAACATCGGCACCCTCTCCGCGAAAAAGGAGGCGGTGCAGGAGCGCATCGGCGAGATCGTGCAGGCGGCGGATGCCATCCGCGCCCGCCTCGCCGAGGACAAACAGGCGCTCTCCGAATGCGAGGAATGGCGGGACGAGGTGCAGGAGTACATCTCCCGCGAAAAGGAGATTCGCACCGCGAAAGAGGAGGAGATCGCCGCCGTCGTCGCCGAGGGCGACGCCGTGAGCGAGTCGCTGTTCAACGCCAACGCGCGCATCGCCGCCCTGCACGACCGCAAGCGCTTTTATCAGAACGTCAAGGACGAGTTCGAGGGCTATTCCTTCTCCGTCAAAAAGCTGATGAGCGAGGCGAAGCGCAACGCGGACATCGGCAAGCGCGTCAAGGGCGTGCTCGCCGACATCGTGAAATGCGACGAAAAGTACGAGGTCGCGATCGAGACGGCGTTCGGCGGCGCGATGCAGAACATCGTCACCGCGACCAGCGACGACGCGCGTTACCTCATCGAATATCTCAAGCGCACGAAGGGCGGTCAGGTCACCTTCCTGCCCGTCGCGTCCATCAAGCCGCACTACGAGACCGATTACACCCGCCGCGCGCTCAAAGAAAAGGGCGCCGTGGGGCTCGCGAATCTTCTCGTGCGCTATGACAAATACTATGACAACGTGATCTACAACCTGCTCGGCAACACGCTCGTCGCCGACAACATCGCGAACGCGAACGAGATCGCAAAGAAATACCCGCACGCCTTCCGCATCGTCACGCTGGACGGCGACGTCATCTCGACGAGCGGCTCCATGCGCGGCGGTTCCCGCCGCGAGGGCGGGAGCAACTTCCTCGCCAACGAGCGGCGCATCGAGGAGACGCAGGCGAACATCGAAAGGGCAGAGGCGGAAAAGGCACAGCTCACCGCCCGCCGCGCCGCGCTCGAGGACAAGCGCCAGAAGGCGCTCGACGAGCTCGAGACGCTGCGCGAGAGCTTCCAGGAAGCGCGCGCGAAGATCGCGGCGCTCACCGAAAAGCGCGAGACGCTCTCCGCTAAGTGCGCGGAGGACGAAAAACAGCTCAAAGTGCAGGAAGACACCCTCGCCGTGCTCAACGAGCGCATACAGGGCATCGACAATGAGTTTTCCACCTCCTCGGAGGGCGAGGAGAAGATCGCGCGGCTCAAAAACGCTGCGCAGGGCGAATCCGACCGCAGGCGCGGGGAGTCGGGCAAGATCAAGTCCGATCTCGGCGAGCGCAACCTCCGCGTCAACGCGTTGGAAGTGTACGTCGCGCAGTACCGCGCGGCGATGGAGTCGGCGCAGTCGGAGATCGCGCGCCTTGCCCGCGAGCGCGAGGAGCTCTGCGCCCGCACCAAAGACGCGCAGGCGAACATCCGCAACATAGAGGCGACCATCGCGGACCTCGAGGAGATGGCGGAAAAGACGGCGCTCACTCCGCAGGAGCGCGAGCAGCTCAACGCGCTGCGCGCGAAACAGGAGGAACAGCTGCGCGAAAAGGAGCGCATCAACGCCGAGCTCGGCCGCATCATGAGCCTCTCGCGCGAGCTGACCGAGCGCGGGCAGGAGCTTTCCGAACGCAGACACGCGCAGGAGATCGAACTGACCAAGATCGACTCCGAGCTGGAAAATCTGCAGGCGCGCATCGACGAGGAATACCAGGAGACGTACGAGAGCTGTCTCGCGTATAAAGACGAGACGTTCGACCCGAAGGCGGGGCAGACGGCAGTCAACCGCCTCAAGCGCGAGATCTCCTCGCTGGGCGCGATCAACCACAACGCGCTCGAGGAGTACGAGACGCTCAACGCGCAGTATGAAGAGATGACCGCCCAGCGCGACGACGTGCAGAAGGGCATCGACGACACGACGGCGGCGCTCGAGGAGCTCAAGGGCGAGATGCAAAAGCAGTTCGATGAGGGCTTCAACCAGATCAACGAGAACTTCAAAAAGCTGTTCAAGGAGCTGTTCGGCGGCGGCAAGGCGGAATTGCAGATGGACTATTCCGAGTGCGACGATCCGCTGTCCGCAGGCGTCGAGATCGTCGCCTGCCCGCCCGGCAAAAAGCTGACCAAGATCTCCCTGCTCTCGGGCGGCGAGCGCGCGCTGACGGCGATCGCCATCCTGTTCGCCATCCTGATGCTGCGCCCGATGCCTTTCTGCGTGCTGGACGAGATCGAGGCGGCGCTGGACGAGGCGAACGTCGACAAGTTCGCGCAGTTCCTCAAAAAGTTCGCGAAGGAGACGCAGTTTATCGTCATCACCCACCGCAAGCCGACGATGGAAAAGGCGGACAGCCTGTTCGGCGTCACGATGGAGGAAAAGGGCGTCTCCAAGATCGTCTCCGTCAAACTCTCGGAGGTCGAATCCAGACTGGGCGGGGATACGGTGGTATAATAGGGAAACGACCCCCGCGTCGGACGAGAGTTCAACGCGGCGCGGGATAAGGCAAAGAATTTTTTAATTAAGGAGAAAACGGGTTTGGGTATATTCGGCAAGATCATCGGAGCGCTCAAAAAGACAAAGGACAGCATCTCCTCCAAGCTCTCCGCCCTCTTCGCGAAGGGGCTGGGCGACGACTTCTATGACGAGCTCGAGGAGATCCTCATCTCCGCCGACATCTCCGTCGTCACTGCGGAGGAGATCGTCGAGCAGATCCGCGCGGAGGCGAAGCGCGAAAAGCTCAAGGACAGGGAATACGTCATCGACCTCCTCAAAGATGTCATCGAGGACACCCTCAACCAGGCGGAAGTCCCCGAGATCCGCTATCCCGCGGTCATCATGCTCGTCGGCGTCAACGGCGTCGGCAAGACGACGACCATCGGCAAGCTCGCAAATTATTTTGTCCGCGAAAAGAAGAGCGTCACCGTCGCGGCGGCGGATACCTTCCGCGCGGCGGCGGCAGACCAGCTCACCGTCTGGGCGGAGCGCGCAAAAGTTCGCATCGTCAAGCACGAGGAGGGGAGCGACCCCTCGGCGGTCGTCTACGACGCCGTCTCTTCCGCAAAGGCGAAGGGCACCGACGTCGTCATCGTCGATACGGCGGGAAGGCTTCACGTCAAGGCAAACCTGATGGAGGAGCTCAAAAAGATGGACCGCGTCGTCTCGCGCGATTATCCCGAGGCGCATTTTTACAAACTTCTCGTCCTCGACGCGACTACGGGGCAGAACGCGCTCTCGCAGGCGCGCCTTTTCGACGAGGCGGTCGATCTGGACGGCATCGTGCTGACCAAACTGGACGGCACCGCAAAGGGCGGCTTCGTCGTCTCGCTGTGCGGCGAACTGCAGATCCCCGTCCTGTTCGTCGGCACGGGCGAAAAGCTGGAAGATCTGCAGCGCTTCGATGCGGAGGAGTTCACCGAGGGCATCCTCTGAGCGCCTTATCTATATAATATTGTAATACTGTAAACCGTCAAAGGGGGAAGCGCCGTGAAAGATCTGAAATATCTTCAACTGTGGGACGCCTATAACCCGCTTCTCACCGAGCACCAGCGCGAGATCTGCGAGCTGTACTATCTGTGCGACCTCTCGCTGACCGAGATCGCGGAGCAGAAGGGCATCTCCAAACAGAGCGTTTCGGACACGCTCGCCAAGAGCCGCGCCCTGCTCGACGAATACGAGGGCAAACTTCACTATTGCGGGATGAACGAAGAGGTTTCGCTCGAGATCTCCGGGATGCTCACGCGCACCCTGCGCGCGCTCGAGGCGATGCGCGAACGCCATCCCGCGCTGGCCGGGGAGATCGACGCGATCATCGATCTGATGCAGATAGACGGCGAACACATCGCGACGGTCACGACCCGTCAGGGCAAAGAATAAACAAAACGGACAGGAGGGCCTATGGCACTGTTTTCTTCACTCTCCGAGAGATTGAACCATATATTTTCCAAACTGACCAAGCACGGCAGGCTGACCGAGCTGGAGATCAAGGGCGCGATGCGCGAGGTACGCATCGCCCTTCTGGAAGCGGACGTCAACATCTTCGTCGCAAAGAAGTTCATCGCGGACGTCTCCGAAAAGGCGGTGGGACAGGAGATCCTCAAGAGCCTCAACCCCGCCCAGCAGGTCATCAAGATCGTGAACGAGGAGCTGATCGCGCTGATGGGCTCTTCCAACGCCAAACTCGCCGTCGCCGACCGCCCGCCCACCGTCATCATGATGTGCGGCCTGCAGGGCGCGGGCAAGACGACGCTGTGCGGAAAGCTCGCCGTGTATCTCAAAAAACAGGGCAAAAAGCCGTTGCTCGTCGCGGGCGACATCTACCGCCCCGCCGCGATCAACCAATTGCAGGTCGTCGGCAAAAAGGCGGGCGTCGAGGTGTTCGAAAAGGGGACGCAGAGCCCCGTCAAGACGGCGAAACAGGCGATCGAACAGGCGCGTTCGATGGGCTATGACACCGTCATCATCGACACGGCGGGCCGCCTGCACATCGACGAAGCGCTCATGCAGGAGCTGGAAAACATCAAAAAGGAGGTCTCGCCCGACGAGATCCTGCTCACCGTCGACTCCATGACGGGTCAGGACGCCGTCAACGTCGCGGAGACCTTCAACAAGCGGCTGGAAGTGACGGGCGTCATCCTCACCAAGCTGGACGGCGACACCCGCGGCGGCGCCTGCCTGTCCATCAAGGCGGTCACGGGCAAGCCCATCAAGTTCATCGGCGTGGGCGAAAAGCTCACAGATCTCGAGCCCTTCTACCCCGACCGCATGGCTTCGCGCATCCTCGGCATGGGCGACGTGCTCTCCCTCATCGAAAAGGCGCAGGAGGCGGTCAGCGAGGAAGAGGCGAAAAAGATGGAGAAAAAGCTGCGCGAGGCGTCCTTTACGCTGGAAGACTATCTCGTGCAGTTCGATTCGCTCAAAAAAATGGGCGGCATCGCTTCGGTGATGGGCATGATGCCGGGCATGGGCAAACTCAAGATCAAGGAGAGCGACTTCGACGAGAAGAAGATCGAAAAGCTCAAGGCGATGATCCTGTCCATGACCAAAAAGGAGCGCGAGCGCCCCGAGATCATCAACTCCTCGCGCAAAAAGCGCATCGCGGCGGGCTCAGGCACCACCGTGCAGGACATCAACCAGCTCTTAAAGCAGTTCGAGCAGACAAAGCTCATGATGAAACAGCTCAAAAACGGGAAAAAACTTCCCTTCTTCCGCTGAGAAAAATCAGCCTGTCAAGTAAAAATGCTTGACAGGCGTTTTTCGTTCGGGTATAATAGAGCGGTAAAAAGGCGCCGAGAGGGCGCAGAATTTTGTATCGAAACAAGGAGTGAACCGATTATGGCAGTCAAAATGAGACTTACGAGACTGGGCGACAAGAAGTCCCCGATCTATCGCATCGTCGTGGTGGATTCGAGAAAGGCGCGCGACGGCGAATACATCGACAAAGTGGGGCATTACAATCCCACCTGCGATCCCGCAGAGCTTGTCATCGACGCGGACAAGGCGAAGGACTGGCTCTCCAAGGGCGTTCAGCCCACGGATACCGTGAAGACCCTTCTTATCCGCGAGGGCATCGTCGAGAAGCCGACCAAACTTTCCGCGCCCCGCACCAAGACGAGAAAGAAGAAGTGATCGGATAAGGAGGGCGAAAAATGCTTGAGCTTGTCAAATACGTGGTGAGCCAGTTCGCCGAACACAAAGATCAGGTCGAGTACCTCGTCGAGGAAAAGAACAACGCCGTCGAGATCACGGTGCTTCTCGAGGAATCGGACATGGGCAAGGTCATCGGCAAACAGGGCAAGATCGCGAAGGCGCTCAGAACGCTTGTTCGCTGCGCGTCCGCGAAGGAAAACAAGAAGTACAACATCGAAATCAAAGAAAAGACGATCGCGGAGTGACCGCGTCGGACGGGAGGGAAAGATCGTATGGTTTTTCCCTTCTTTCGTACGGAGGGAAATATGCAGGATAAGATCGTGATCGGCGAAGTTCTCAAACCGCAGGGCGTGCGCGGCGAGATCAAGCTCAGGCCTCTGCTGGACGACGTCGGCATCGTAAAACAGCTTCGGCGCGTCTACATAGACGGCAGGGAATACAAGGTCCTCTCCGCCCGTCACGACGCGGCGGCGGCCTATCTCGCGCTCGCGGGGGTCGCGGACCGCGACGCGGCGGAGCTTCTGCGCGGAAAACAGGCCGAGGCGTTGCGCGCCGACGTCCCCGCGCCCGAAGAGGGCCGCTACTACATCGTGGACATCGTCGGCTGCGCAGTCTTCACCGATGCGGGCGAACGCCTCGGCGAGATCGCGGACGTTCTGCCCGCGCATACCGACGTGTATGTTTTGACGGACGGCGAGGCGGAATACCTCTTCCCCGCGGCGGACGGCGTCATTCTCGACGTGGATGTGGAGAACAAGCGCATCACCGTCAGCAAAAAGCGCATCGCGCAGGTCATGGTCGCGCAGTGAAGCGGATCTTTGTAAAAGGAAAAAGCGGGGACAGGTCATGCGCATAGACATACTGACGCTCTTTCCCGAAATGTTTGCGCCGATGACGGCGAGCATTCTGGGCAGGGCACAAAAGGAAAACAAGATCGAGATCAACGTCGTGAACATCCGCGACTACACGGAGGACAAGCACCAGCGCTGCGACGACTATCCGTTCGGCGGCGGCGCGGGCATGGTGATGACCGCCCAGCCCATCGGCTCGGCGATCGAGGCGCTCGACCCCGAGCACCGCGCGCGGCGCATCTACATGTCTCCCAAGGGGCAGACCTTCCGCCAGCAAAAGGTGTTCGAGCTTTTGGAATATGAACGCCTGATTCTGTTGTGCGGGCATTACGAGGGCGTGGACCAGCGCGCGATAGATCTCTTCATCGACGAGGAGATCAGCATCGGCGACTATGTCCTGACGGGCGGCGAACTCCCCGCAATGGTGGTCGCGGACTGCGTCGCGCGGTATGTGGACGGCGTGATCAACACCTCTTCGCTCGTGCAGGAGAGTTTTTCGGAAAACGCGCTCGAATACCCGCAGTACACCCGTCCCGTGGAATACAGGGGACTTACCGTGCCCGAGGTCCTGCGCAGCGGCAATCATGCCGAGATCGACAAGTGGCGGCGGGAGCAGTCCGAGCGCATCACGCGCGAAAAGCGCCCCGACCTTCTCGGAAAAGAATAAGGCGGGTTTTTGCCGCGCGCTCGCAAAGCGGCATTTGCGTTTTTTGCGGTTTTTGTCAAACGCGGTTTTTGCGACAGTTCGATCGCGCTTTTTGCGCAGAGCGTCAGTTACGTTTTTGCGGTTTTCGCCAAACGCGGTTTTTTTCGACAGTTCGATCGCGCTTTTTGCGCAGAGCGGCATTTGCGTTTTTTTCGCGGCTTTCGCCAAACGCTGTTTTTGCGACAGAATAATAGTTTTTTTGTGCGGCGCTTCGGCGGTTTTTTACATATACGAAAATATAGAGAGGATAGGATCACTGCACGAATAAAATATAAAAAACCTTAACACAGCGCAAAAATATTATATTGCATATCATATATTGTAGTATATAACACAATTATATTTATATATAACATATACATCATAAAAATTTTGCGCCGAAATGGAATATTGCAAGATTCAAAAAAATATACCGTTGTCACATGTTTTTAACGGTGTCAACGGCGTTGCATTCGGGATGCATAAGAAAATTTTTATGTGACAAACTATACGCTTGTTTTTACACACAATGCATCTCTTTTACGAGATTCGCGCGAAGTCAATTTTTCTCTCGAAAAAGTCAAAATCACATTTTTGACTTTTTCCCGATACGCCGCAGGAGCGGCGCACGTGAAAGAGGTGAATGCGAAAATTTTGATAATAAGAGAGCCCTTAAACATTTTCGCAGAGGGGAAAACGCCGTCAGCCGCAGGCGTGCGG
>JAHZBZ010000007.1 GCA_019423125.1 Bacillota bacterium
GCTCCCGCGAGCGCAAAGCCCGCAGAGAACAAACCCGCAAGCGCGGCGACTGCGGCGACTGCAATGCCCGCCCCCGCGAGCGCAAAGCCCGCAGAGAACAAGACAGAAACACCCACGCGAGAGAGCGCATCTGAATAAAATACGAGAGAAGGAGAGAAACACATGCATTACGATTATCTTTTGGTCGGTGCGGGACTTTACAACGCCGTTTTCTGCGAGCACGCGGTGCGCGCGGGCAAAAAGTGCCTCGTCGTGGAGCGCCGCGACCACATCGCGGGCAACATCTACACCGAGAAGGTGGAGGGCATCGACGTGCACATCTACGGCGCGCACATCTTCCACACCTCGGACAAAGAAGTGTGGGACTATATCTCCCGCTTTGCGCATTTCAACGGGTTCGTCAACCGCGTGAAGGCGAATTACAAGGGCACGATCTACAGCATGCCCTTCAACATGTACACCTTTGAAAAACTCTGGGGGGTAAAGACGCCCGAAGAGGCGCAGGCGATCATCGAGAAACAGCGCGCCTGCCTGAACGGCAAGACGCCCGAAAACCTCGAAGAGCAGGCGATCAGCCTGGTCGGCACGGACGTCTACCGCACGCTCGTGAAGGGCTACACCGAAAAACAGTGGGGACGCGACTGCACGCAGCTGCCCGCCTTCATCATCCGCCGCCTGCCCCTGCGCTTCACCTACGACGACAACTACTTCAACGACCCCTACCAGGGCATCCCCGAAGAGGGCTACACCGCGATGGTGGAAAAGATGTTCGCGGGCGCGGACGTCGTGCTCGGCAAGGACTACTTCGACTTCATCAAGGAGACGGAGCACACCTTCGGAAAGACGGTGTACACGGGCAAGGCGGACGAGTTCTTCGGCTACCGCCTCGGAAAGCTGGAGTACCGCTCCCTGCGCTTCGAGACGGAGGTGCTCGACACCCCCGACTACCAGGGCAATGCGGTGATCAACTACACCGAGCGCGAGGTCCCCTACACCCGCATCATCGAGCACAAGCACTTCAACTTCGGCAAACAGCCCAAGACGGTGGTCACCCGCGAGTATCCCGCCGCTTACGAAGAGGGCATGGAGGCGTATTACCCCGTCAACGACGCGAAAAACACCGAACTTGCGGCAGAGTACGAGAAGATCAAGGCAGAGCGCCCCGACGTCATCTTCGGCGGCAGGCTGGGCGAGTACAAATACTACGACATGGACAAAGTCATCGCGAGCGCCTTCAAACTGTGCGAAAAAGAGGGCCTGCGCTGACCTTCTTTCCTCTAATAAAATCGGGCTGTCCCTGCGGGGCAGCCTTTTTTTGCGCCGCGACGAACGCGCCGCGCGCGGGCGGTCTTATGCGGAAAACGTGCGCGCGGCGCGTCTTTTGCAAGCGCGCGTTATTTTGCGCAGAACGGGCGCAGGACGGCGCAAAAGGCACGCATGAGGCTTTGACCGAGGCGGCCTTTCCCCCGCCGCAAAACGCTTTCCCTGCGGCAAAAAGTACGGTCCCGCACCCATCGGGTGCGGGACCGCTTTTACCGCTTTTACCGCTTTTTCAGCGGTGTCGTTCTGTTCCCCGCCGCGCTTTATGCGCGGCGGGCCGTATTTTTAATCTGTCACTCTTCTGCGGGAGCCTCGGCCTCGTCGGCTTCGGGAGATTCTTCCGCCTCTGCGATCTTCTGCGCCGCCTTTTCCGCCTCTCTCTGACGCCTGCGGGCGCGGTTGGCTTCACGCCTGCGCGCACGCGCGTCTTCGATGTCGCGCTGGATCTGATCGGCGGAGAGGTCAACCATGGCGTAAGCCGTTTCGAGGTCTTCCTCGTCGCGCACGACGAGTTCGGTTGCGGGGATCTTGAGCTTGGAGACGGTGCTTGTCGTCCTGCGGAAATCCTTGAGCATCTCGTTTTCCAGCTGGAACAGCGCAACGGGATAGCCGCGGCGCACCGTCAGCTTGACGATCTTGCGGCTTCCGCGCTTGACGCACACGCCGCTTCCGAGTTTTGCCTCCATCGCGTCTTTCTTGGTGAGCGCGTAGTCGCGGATCTTGTTGAAGATGTCGCGCAGCGACTCATCCATTGCGATGTATGCTTCGGCAAAGGACTTCGGGCTCGCCGTGATGGTGACCTGTTCTCTGTCGTCCTCCTCTGCCGCGAGTTCTTCCTGTACCTGAGCGGGCGCCTCTGCAGGCACCTCTGCGGGCTCTTCTGCAGGTTCCTCTGCGGGCTCTTCTGCGGGTTCTTCTGCAGGTTCTTCTGCAGGTTCTTCTGCCGCGACGGAGACGGTTTCCGCCTCTTCCGCGCACGCCTTTGCGGGAGCGCTGTCCTCGCTTGCGGGAGCGGGCGCTTCGCCTCTGCGCATGCGGAGCGCGAGGAGCACGACCGCCGCGACGAGGAGCACCAGCGCGACCGCGAGCAGGATGTACACGACGGTCAGATCGGTGCTGTTTCCGTTCGCCGCCTCAATGGACGCGACCTGTGCCTTGAAGGTGGCGACCGCAACGGCGACCTGTTCCACGCTCGTCGCAGAGTCGATGGACGCGACCGCCTCATCGTAGTAGCGAAGGATGATCTTTGCATTCTCTTTGCCGAACGCATTTTCGAGCTTGTCGCTGACGCTGTCGCGCGAGAGCGCCGCGGTGCGGAGCGCCTTCGCCTCGGTGACGGACTCGACATAGGCCTCCAGCCAGCTGTCGATCTCTGCCTTCGCGTCCGTCTTCGCCGTCTCTACATTGGTCGCCGCCGTGACCTTTTCGCCGATCGCATCGACCGCCGCCTGCAGGTCTGCGATGTCCGCCGCGAGCGCCGCAGCATCTTCCGCAGTCGCGAGCGAGCCGAGCGCCTCCTTGACTTCTTCTACCTTTGCGACCGCCGCCGCGATGTCTGCCTTGAGGTCTGCATTGACATCCTCAAGCGCGCCGACGTCTGTAATAAGAGAATCTATTTTCCTCTGCATTGCGTCGATCTTATTCCCGATCTCCGTCTGCGCCGTCTTGATCGCAGTGACCTCTGTAGCGATCGCATCGACCGCCGCCTGCAGGTCTGCGATGTCCGCCGCGAGCGCCGCAGCATCTTCCGCAGTCGCGAGCGAGCCGAGCGCCTCCTTGACTTCTTCTACCTTTGCGACCGCCGCCGCGATGTCTGCCTTGAGGTCTGCATTGACATCCTCGAGCGCGCCGCTGAGCGAATCGACGTCTGTCTCAAGCGAGTCGATGTCCGCCTGCATTGCGTCGATCTTGGCATTGATCGCATTCTGCGCCGCCGTGATCGCCGCCGTCAGGGTCTCGACTGCCGCATCCAGCTCTTCGGACGTGTTCGCGTTGATCGCATTCTGTGCCGCCGTGATGGCAGCTTCGATCTGATCGGTGACCGCAACAAATTCGTCGCCGATGTCTGCGATCGCGCCGTTGAAGAGCGTTTCAAGTTTTTCGAGCTGTTCGGTCTGTGCCGCTATCTCGGCACGCGCCGCCGCGATGTCTTCGATCTCCGCAAGCGCGTTTGCCTTGTACGCATCCACTTCCGCCTTGGAAGCCGCATTGAGGATCGCCGCGTAAGTGGAAGTCGGGAGCACGATGCCCGTGTCGCCGATCTCTGTCTCGATCGCTTCGATCGCCTCCTTCTTGTAAGAAGCGAGATCGCCCGCGATCTGATCGAGGAGCGCGTCCACTGCGTCGAACGCCGCGAGCTTGGCGAGGAGGACCTTGCCCTCGCTCTCCGCCGCCGCAACTTCGTCATACGCCGCGAGCACAGCTTCTGCCGCATACTTGAAGGTCTCGCCCTGCGCATAGGCCTTGACGTCGTTCCAGCGCAGGCCGCAGGACGCCGCATAGGTGCGGATGTCCGTCTGTGCCGCAAGGCGCGCGTTCAGCAGCGCTTCGGTGTCCGTGGACGTCGCCGCGACCACATAATACATTCCGTTGTAGAACGCCCCTTCGAGCCCGTCTGCAAAGTAAGCCGCATTGGGATTCTCGGAGAAGGTGCCGCCCGTGATGAACTTCTCGACGTTTTCGCTGAACACTTCACCGTTGAAGGTGCCGCCCGTGACGCTGAGCGCGATGTTGTCGACCTTGTCGTCCTGCAGATCCGCTTCATACAGCGCGCGCTCGCCGATGAGGGTGCCGCCGCTGATCGTCGCGGAGAGAGCTTGATTGCTCGTGTGCTGGGAAACCGCCACGGCCGCGCCGACCGTCGTGGAGCCGTTGCCGTTGGGATCTGCCTCGAAAGGATCGCCTGCACCTTCGATCTTGCCGCCCGTGACAACGAGTTCGCCCGCACGCATTTCAATTCCCGTTCTGCCGCCATAGACAGATCCGCCGTTGACGATGAGTGTGCCGTACTGCGGATGATAGATCGCAACATCCTTGGAGTTATACACTTCACCGCCGTTGATCGTGATGCTCGTGCCATGTGCCTCTCCGTTACCCTGGATCGTAGCGCTGCATTCCTGAGAGGTCTCCGCCCCGTCATTCCAGGACTTGAGCACTGCAGAGGTCACCAAAACCGCGATCGGATTGTCAAGGTCTTGCACCGAAATTTCCGGTTCAATGAAGACCGCACAACCCGTGCGGGATTCTGCCGTAAGAGTTTCTTCAAGCACAAGTTTTGCAACATCGACGGCGTTTTGAGGCAACACATAGAAAGCAGCTTTGTCAGCCAACACCGTGCCGTTTTTGACGGTGGTCGTTCCGCTGAGTACCGCAACAAAAGCTGCGCCCTTGCTGTTGACCGTAAATCCGCCAAGGTCAATGACGACATCACTTGTCACCGAAATATGCGAATTGAGCGTGATCTGCGCGCCAAGACGCACTGTCTGATAATCGCCGCTCTCGATTGCCGCAGCGAAAGCCGTCGCCGTATACGCGTCCGCGATGAGACCGTCGTCACCTTCGCTGTACACCGCTTCGACACCCGCGGGCGCCTCGCCCGTGAAGGCGATGAAGGAACCGTCTGCCGCGAGCGCAACCTTCACGTCTTCCGCAAGATAGCTCTCCGTGATATTTGCGTTTGTATCGCCGAGGATGGGGTTACGTCCGACAAAAGTGCCGCCACTGATCTCCATCTGCACGCCGCTGCCGCTGTCGCTGACGTTGACCGCAAGCGAAGGAGAAGTCTTATCGTATTCAAACGGGTCTTTACAGAGGTTGATAAAGCTGCCGCCGTTGATCACGACCTTGCCGCCGCCGCCCGCATAGACGCAGGATTCTTTATTTGTGTTGACGGTGATCGTACCGCCCTCGATCGTGACGAGCGCCCCGCTTGCCATCGCACCGACGGGAACAGTCAGCTCGTCCGCATCCTCAGCATTGATCGCACCGTTTTCGCCGGCAACGATGGTTAAACTGCCGCTGCGTACATCCAACGCGCAGACGTTGCCCATGTCCGCGCCGATCTTCAGCGTGTAGTCACCGAGATCGAGCGTAAGCGCTTTGTCCTCTTCGAACTTGAGCTGAGCATCCAGTGTCGCATCGCTCAACAGCTTGATCATCGCGCCGTCCTCAGCCACTTTCGCCGCGTCTGCGAGCGTCTGATAACCGTCCTTGCCGATCAGGAAAAACACGCCTTCTTCTACTGCTTCATCAATGTCTGCATACGCCTTGTTGCCGTAGAGAACAGCCACGTCTTCGCTGTTTTTAACCTCTTCCACAACGTTATCATACACACCGACAGCATAGCCGTCCGCCGTGGGATAGAACAGGCTGTCATCTGCGATGTAGCTCTCGGGAAGAGCCGTCGCATATGTACCGCCGCTGATAAAGCCCGCAACGTTCTCGCTGATCACTTCGCCGTTGAACTGGCCGCCCGTGACGCTGAGCGAGATGTTGCCGACATTTTCGTCCTGCAGATCCTCCTCATACAGCGCGCGCACGCCGATGAGGGTGCCGCCGCTGATCGTCGCGGAGAGACCGAGGTTGGACGTATGCTGGGAAACCGCCACGGCCGCGCCGACCGTCGTGGAGCCGTTGCCGTTGGGATCCGCCGTGAAGGGATCGCCCGTTGCGGTGATCGTGCCGCCCTCTACGACCAGTTCGCCCGCGCGCATCTCGATGCCCGTGACACCCGTGATCACGTTGTCATTGCCGCGCACATAGAGCTTGCCGTACTGCGGATGATAGATCGCAGGAGCGTTTTCGCTCGTGAGCACACAGCCTTCCAGCTCGATGATCGTGCCGTGCCAGGTCCCGTTACCCGTAATGGCAGGTGCGCTTGCTTCGACGGTGCTGTTCTTCAACACAAGAGAATCATAAGTGGATTCATCTGCCGAAGCGGTCTGAGAAGGACCCCAGAAAACGATACCGTAATAGGTTGCGCTGATAGAGAGGTTTGTCGCCGAAACATCGGAGGTATCGATCTCAAGCGCACGGCTCTGTTCACCGCCCTTTTCAATCGGATGGTCGAGCACGATCTCAACATTGTTCAATTCGGAATCTGCTTTATAAAGATAAATGCCTTTCCCGATCTCCGTCGAGATATCATACGTCGTGTTGACCGTCACATTATTCAAAGAAGCATTGACTCTTTCGCTTCCGACACCCGCGATCTGCATCCCGCGGCTGTTATTGGTCACAATGTCGATGTCTTCCACCGTGATGTCGATCGCTTGCGAGCCGTTGAGCACGACTTCGCCGTTCACCTTGCCGTTCATGAGCGCGATGTTCTTCGAACTCTGAATATACAGGGCATAGGATTCGGGATCTGCCGCCGTGAGAGTATATCCGTTCAGATTGATCGCGATCTCTTTGTCGAGAGCCTTCACTTCGCAATTTTCATTCGTATCCTTGACCAGCTTGATCGTGGCGCCGTCCGATGCATAGTAGATCGCTTCCTGAAGCGTCTTATACACCGCGTTGTCCACTGCCGCTACGCCGACGCTGTCTGCAGGGATCTCCGTTCCTGCAACCGCCTTGTAGCCGGCTTCCGTGGGATAGAACAGGCTGTCGTCTGCGATGTAGCTCTCGGGAAGAGCCGTCGCATATGTACCGCTGCTGACGGTGTAGGTAGCCTCTCCCTTTCCGACGCCTTCAATGATCGCACCGTTGAACGTGCCTCCCGTGATCGTCGTCGTGCCTTTGTCGATCTCAGCATCCCAGAAAGTCGTGATGATCGCTGCCTCTGCACCCTCAACCATATCGAATGTGCCGCCCGTGATCGTGAGTTCATTCACGTTGAAGACGACTGCCTGCGAGACATTCTTGAAGGCACCGCCGTTGATCGTCATCTTCGCATAGTCATCGTTCTTTACGGTGTTCAGTCCGCCGTCGAACGTGCCGCCGTTGATCGTGATCGTGGGGACCTTGTCTGCGGTTTTGACAAGATCTATGTTATTTGTATAGTCGCCACTGTTATAATAACCGTTCGCGATCATGCTGGAGAAATGTCCGCTCTGCGTGACGGAGACCCCGCACGCCTCGCCTTCATTTCCGATCGTCAGATGGCCGTAGTTCTTGATGACATACCAGCTGTTCCCGCCTGCATCCTCCGCGTTCTGCCCGTTTTCACGGCTCCTCGTAAAATTGCCGCCGAGCAGGGTCGCCATGCCGTAGTTCACCAAAGCCCCGTGCTCGTGCGTGACATTGTCCACAACGCCCGTGCCGACGGAGTCCACGATCGTGAGCACGCCGTAGTTGATGATGGTGTGATCATCGTCATTGGTCAGCGTGTACCCTTTCAGATCGAGCGTGATCTTCTTGTCCTCGGGGATCGTGATGCTCTCCGTTACATTCCCTGTCAGTTTGATCGTCGCGCCGCTTTCAGCAGCGGTGATCTTCTCCTGCAATGCGGTCTCCTGCGTATCCGCTCGGGCCTGTATCGGCTGCCACAAGCAGAACAAGGCGGACAACATCATTGCCGCCGCCAACGCGAGCAAAACCGCAAGAACCTTCGTCCTTGATTTGCTCATATGCTTTATCCTCCCCCTACACCGATCGGTATGTTCACACGAGGCACCCTTATGAGATTTGAGCACTCATTCCCCCGATCGGTTTCAGTCATTTTGTAACGATTTTGCACATACGTATGCGCAAAATGATGTCACCGCACGCATGTGAAGTGAACTTCCTGCTTTTAGTATACCCTCCTTTTTTCATTTTGTCAATACTTGTACATAAAAAAATGCGCAAACACGCAAAAAAATCGTCTTTTCTTCATATTCCTTCTCTGTGTGCAAAAAGAGCCGACCGTTGTATAAAAAAAAGTGCGAAAAAAACGACAAAATGCCGTTTTTTTCGCACAGAGGCCATTTTAAGGCATAAAATATTATCTTCTGCAATAACAAAGAAGTTTTATGCCCCTCAACTGAGAGCTCGTGAGCCTTTCCCGATCACATAAACGCAAGACGTATGCGCGTTTTTTGCGTCACTTTTCGTATACGCTGCGCTTGAGGATGCCGATATAGGGCAGGTTGCGGTAGCGCTCGGCATAGTCGAGCCCGAATCCGACGACGAATTCGTCCTCGCAGTCAAAGCCCTTGTAGTCCGCCTCGATGGGCACGACACGGCGGCTGTACTTGTCGAGCAGGGCACAGATGCGCACCGTCTCCGGCTTTCTCGAATAGAGCATGCGCTTCAGATAGGAGAGCGTGTAGCCCGAGTCGATGATGTCCTCGACGATGATCACGTCCCTGCCCTCGATGGTGCGGTCAAGGTCCTTGATCAGCTTCACTTCGCCCGAGGACTTTGCGCCCGCGCCGTAGGAAGAGATCGCCATGAAATCCATCTCCAGCGGAATGGTCATCGCGCGCAAGAGGTCGGCGTAAAACATCACGCTCCCCTTGAGTATGCCCACCATCAGCGGCTTTTTGCCCGCATATTCCTTGTCCAGCTGTTTCGCGAGCTCCGCAATGCGCGCCGCGATCTGCTCCTTCGAGAACATGATGCTCTCCACGTCCTGATGCATTTGTGTATCTCCTTGTTTGATTTTTTCTTTTTTTATCGGGATGCATACCCTGTCAGCGACAGCGAGAAGACGTCCGCGCCGTCATCGTCTACGCGCACGTCTTCGGAGACGTCCACGCCGCAGACGGCGAACACCCGCGCGCCGCACGCGAGCACGGGGAGAAAGTCGCGCTCCCTGCGCGCGATCTTCTTGTCGATGAGATAGTCCTTGAGCTTTTTCGTGCCGCCGCCGAATTTGCGGATCACGTCCCCCTCCCGCCGCGTGCGGAACACACAGCCTTCGGGAAGTTTGCCCGCGTCCAGCACGAGCGCGCCCGTCTTTTTCCCGCGGGAGACTTCGAGCGTGCGGCCGCCGAACGCAAAACTGCCCTCGGAAAAGGGATATTCTCCGCGCGGCGACGCCTGCGGCAGATAAAAGGCGACACAGTCATACTCGCGCACGGCGCGAACGCCGCACGGCAGCGAGATGCCCGTCCCCGCCCGCTTTTGACACAGCGCGGCGGCCTGTTCGAGGTGCACGAGCGTGACGTCCTTGGTCACGCCGAAGCGCGAGAGCGCAAAAAGCGCGGCACGGAAGAAGAGCGGCCGCGGCGCGTCTGCGGCGATGAGGAATGCCCCGTCCTCCTGCGAGAGATATTTTTCGGAAAGGGTGCAGAGAAACTCCTCGTCCTCGTGCGCGATGCGCGAAAAGCGGAAGAGCGCCCGCTCGCAGGCGGGAAAGCGCTCTCTTGCGCGCGCGAGCACTTCGCGGCGCAGAAAGTTGCGGTCGTACGAAATGTCCGCGTTTGTCGCGTCTTCGCAGTGCGCGAGGCCGCGGTCCGAAAGATAGCGCGAGATCTCCTCTTTGGCCGAGGAGAGAAGGGGCCGCACGATGCCCTTGCCCGCCCCTGCGGGCGCAGGCTCGCCGAGGTTGCGCGCGAGCTCTTCGGCGGGATAAAAGTCGCGGATGCCGCCCGCGCCCGCGAGCGAACTGCCGCGGAACAGGTTGAACAGGACGCTCTCCGCGTTGTCGCCCGCGTGGTGCGCGGTCGCGACGAGGTCGCATTCGGAGAGCACTTTGAGAAAACAGGAATAGCGCACGCGGCGCGCCGCCTCTTCCAGCCCGACGCCCCACTGCCCCGCAAGGGCGGGGACGTCCTCCGAAAAGGAGTACAGCTTCACCCCCCGTTCCGCGCACAGCGCGCGCACGAACGCGCTGTCCGCGCGCGATGCCGCGCCGCGGATGCCGTGCTCGACGTTGACGGCGCAGACGCGCGCGCCGAGGCCTTCCGCCTCGCAGAGGAGAAGGTCAAAGAGCGCGACCGAATCGCCGCCGCCAGAGAGCGCGACGCAGATGTTTTTTCCGCGCAGGCGCGCGGCGCCGAAAAGTTCCATGGTCTAAGTATAGCGCAAACGCGCCGAGAAGTCAATAGAGCGGCTTGGGAAGGCGCGGAAGTTTGTTCTTTTTTGCGATCTTTTTGACGACGTGCGCGACGATGTCCTCGCGTACGCGCTGGTCGTACACCGAATGCCCGAAATTGAACAGATACGCCGCGATGCAGGCGATCGCCGCATACGGGAGCATCCCGCCGCCGAAGATCTCACAGCAAAGCAGAACGGGCGCAAAGACGGTGTTGGTCGCGCCGCCGAACAGAGCCGCATAGCCGAGGCAGGCGGCGACCTCCGCGGGCAGGCCGAACAGCCCCGAAAGCGCCGCGCCGAGGCAGGCGCCCGCCGCGAAAAGCGTGGTCACTTCGCCGCCGAGAAAGCCGACGGACAGAAACGCCGCCGTGAACAACAGCTTGACCACCCAGTCGTAAGCATAGACCTGCCCGCCTTCGACGGCAAAGGAGATCAGGTTGGTGCCGAGGCCGCTGTAACGTCCGCCCGTAAGATACAGAAGCGCCGCGAGCAGAAGCCCCGCCGCCGCCGCGCGGACGTATCCGTTGGGCACTGCGGCGGCGAAAAAGCGCGCGAGGTGTTTGCGCGCGAGGCAGAAAAACAGCCCCGCAAGCCCGCACAGAGCGCCCAGCGCAAACAGGCGCGCAAGGAGCGAGAGGTCGAGCGCGGGGGAAAAGGCGACGGAGGGTGCAAAGTGCGTCAGCCCGCACAATCCCGCCGTGTACCATGCGGAATAGGAGGCAAACGCCGCGGGGATGAGCGCGCGCAGGCGGATGCCGCCGACGATGGTCACTTCGAGCGCGAAGAACAGCGCGCAGAGCGGGGTGCCGAACAGCGCGGAGAAGCCCGCCGCCATGCCCGCGATCAGAAGGATGCGGTCCGCGCCCGGAACGGGGACGTGCTTTCCGATGTTGCCGCCGATCGCCGCGCCGATCTGAATGCCCGCGCCCTCTCTGCCCACGCTCGCACAGAACAGGTGCGCGCCCCAGGTGCCCGCGAACTGAAAAAACACGCTGCGAAGCTCGAAGCCCTTGCGCTCGCCGCGGCTCGCGCGGAAGACGGCGCGCATTCCGAGCCCGCCGCCGCCCAGATTTTTGAGCATGGCGACGGTGAGCACCCCCACCGCGGGCAAAAGCCACACATACACCTTAAAATGTGCCATTCCGAACGCGGAAAGACATTCGATGCCCTTGCCGAAGATCCCGCCCACGGCGCCCACCGCGACGCCGACAAGCGTGCCGAGCACCGCAAACATCAGGGGCGAGAGCGTCGCCTGCAACGGTCTTTTGAGTCTGTCTTCCATAAATTGCTCCCCTTCCCCCTGCCTTTCGGCAATAACTTGGTTTCCGTGCTTTATTTTAAATCATTTGCCGCAAGAATGCAAGTTATTTTGCCGCATCCGTCGCCGTGCGCACGCCCCTTCTCAATCTTTCGGCGCAAAAATCCGCAAAGCTATTGCAAAGCGCGGAGTTTTGTGCTATAATCCATATAGTACAGGCTTTCGGTGACAGGCTCGGCGAACCGAAATTATTTGAGGAGGACGATCATGAATTATTATGCAGGAATCGATCTTGGGGGGACCTTCATCAAGATCGGCATCATCGACGAGGAGGGCAATATCCTCGTAAAGGACAAGATCCCGACGGGCAAAGAACGCCCCTACGGCGAGATCGCGAAGGACATGGCAGACTGCGTGCTCGATCTCGTGCGCCGCGCAAACATCGCGCGCGAGGACCTCAAAGCCGCAGGCATCGGCTCGCCCGGCACCATCGACAGCAAAAACGGCGTCATCGTCTATGCAAATAACATCAGCTGGAAAAAAGTTCCGCTCGCCTCCGAAGTGGGCCGCTACCTCGGCGTGCCCGTGACCGTCACCAACGACGCGAACGCGGCGGCGCTCGGCGAGAGCTTCACGGGCGCGGCGAAACAGTACGCTTCCAGCATTCTGGTCACGCTCGGCACGGGCGTCGGCGGCGGCATCGTCATCGACGGAAAGCTGTTCGAGGGCAACCGCTCCGCAGGCGCGGAGATCGGGCACATGGTCATCCGCATGGGCGGAGAAAAATGTACCTGCGGCAGAAAGGGATGCTTCGAGACCTACGCCTCCGCGACCGCGCTCATCCGCCAGACCAAGCGCGCCATGCTCAAAAACCCCGACAGCGCGCTCTGGAGCATCTGCCCCAACATCGACGACGTGGACGGAAAGACCTCCTTCGACGGCATGCGCGCAGGCGATAAGACGGCGGAAAAAGTGGTCAAGAACTACATCACCTATCTCGCGGAAGGCATCGTCAACCTCATCAACATCTTCCGCCCCGACGCGATCGTGCTCGGCGGCGGCGTGTGCGCGGAGGGCGACAACCTGCTCGTCCCGCTCAAGCGCAAGATCGGCCGCATGATCTACGGCGATCCCAAATACGCGCCCGTTCGCATCGTCGTCGCACAGCTCGGCAACGACGCGGGGCTGGTCGGCGCCGCGGACTTTGCCCGCCAGCGCGTCCTCAACAATCTTTAAAGCGCAGGGCGCAGGCCGAACGGCCTGCGCCCCTTTTTTTACACCCGCGCATCCTTGCGCGGGCATTTCTGTTTAAAACCGCCGCCGCAAAAAACGCGCGCTTTGCGCGATTTTCTGAAAAGCGCCGCCGCGGGGCATCCCGCGGCGGCGCTTCCCCTCTTCCCTGCGAGAGAGGGCTTTTTATTCTCCTTTTTTCGCGAGCGGCGCAAAGCCCGCCTGCACGAACGACGCGAGGTCGGCGGGAGACAGGCACATCTGAACGCCGCGCCTGCCCGCGCTGACGTACATCTTTTCCAGCGCCTGCGCGCTCTCGTCGAGAAAGGTGCGGAAGCGCTTTTTCATCCCGACGGGCGAACAGCCGCCGTGCACGTATCCCGTGAGCGGCTCCAGCTCCTTCTGCCGCAGCATGGAGACGGACTTGACGCCCGCCGCCTTCGCCGCCGCCTTGAGATCGAGCTCGCCGCAGACGGGCACGACGAACACGAGGTGCTCGCCCTTGTCCGACACGGTCACCAGAGTCTTGAATACGGACGCGGGGTCCTCGCCGAGGCTCGCCGCCACCTGCTCCCCGTCCGTGATCTCCGCCGAATAGGTCACCGACCCGAAGGGGATCTTTTTTGCCGCCAGAAGGCGCATCGCGTTTGTCTTGTCCGCGCTTTTTTCCATAGTCTTTTCCTCACTTTCCGATGTAGAAGATGCGGCGCAGCGAAAGGCTGATCTTGCGCCAGCACTTGGCGAGCGTCTCGTTCGTGAACGTGCCGCTGAAGGCGGCCTCCTGCGAGAGCGGGAGCACTTCGCCCAGGTCCGACCACGCGTCGACGTAATGCGCGCACAGCCGCTCGGGGCTGTCCGCCAGAAAGACGAGATTGTCATAGAGATACGGCCGCACGAGCGCACAGAAATCGGTGTGCTCCGCCGCCTCTTCGAACTCGTCGATGAGCGGCTCGAAACGCTTGCGATCCTCCTTTTTGATGTAGGTCAGCCAGGAAAAGACGAGCTCGTCGCCGCGCACGCTGTAATTGCCGTCCACAGAATAGAACTGAAAGCCGTGCTCGTCGAAAAAGCGGAAAAACGCCGCATCCAGCCCGTCGAAAAGCCCGTTGCGCAGCCAGAGCGCCGCCATCTTGAGGCGTTCGTCGGCATGCTCGACGTGGTAGGTCACGAGCACCTGCAATTCCCTGCCCCTGCCGATGCGGTTGTATTCGCGCGTCTCGCGCTCCTCTTCGCGCGCAGGGGTCTTTTCGAGCGTGCACAGCGGCATTTTTCCGAAACTTTCGCGCACGGCGGCGGCGTCCTCTTCCGAAAACGCGCCCGTGAGAAAAAGGCGCATCCCGCGGTTGAACAGCCGCTCGCGCATCTCGTCGATCTCCTCGCGGTCGGTACGCTCGAGCACCGCGGAACTGCCGAGGATGGGCTCGATGTAGCGCGAATCGAACCAAAGCTCGCGCAACACGTCCGCGGGGCGGGAATCGTAGAAATTTGCCTCGAAGATCTCGTTGCGGATGACGGGCAGAACGCGCTCGTATTCCGCGTCGTCGTACTCGCGCTGGGAGAGCATGTCGAACAAGAGTTCGAGCTGCGGGCGGAACACCTCGGGACGGCAGGAAAAATTGAAGCACATATAGTTGACGGCGGTGTAACCCATGATCTCCGACCCGCGCGAGGTCATCTCCGCGTTGATCTCCTTTGCCCTGCGCGCGCCCGCGCGCTCGAAAAAGAGATGCTCGACGAGATGCGCCACCCCGGGCGTGCCTTCGGGCACGAAGGGCAGGACGATCGAAAACGCGACGCTGTTGAGATGCGGCGCGCGAAATGAGAGCAGTTTTGCACCGTTTTCCAGAGATTCGGTGCGCTCTGCGGAAAAATCCATGATTGCCTCCCGTTTTCGCCGCCCGCAAAGGCCCTGCCTTTGCGGGCGGCAAAACAAGTGTTATTGTAGCACACGCGCCACCTTTTGTCAAGCCGCCCCGCGTTTCGATCCCCCGCCGCAAAAGCCCGGGACGCGATACCTCTTTCAGTAAAAAGTCTGCGAACACAAGCGCTTCCCTTTCCCCTGCAAACGCACGCAACGGCGCGGTTTTTGCGCGGAAAAAGCCGCCTATTTTTCCTCCCTGCCGACAAGTTCGTCCATCGAGAGCCTAAGTCGCGAGGGGAACACCTCCCTCAAAAAAGAGCGCCGCGAACACAAGCGCTTCCCTTTCCCCTGCAAACGCACGCAACGGCGCGGTTTTTGCGCGGAAAAAGCCGCCTATTTTTCCTCCCTGCCGACAAGTTCGTCCAACGAGAGATGAAAGAAGTCGGCGATCGCGATCAGCTGCGCGATGGACGGCTCCGTGTAACCCGTCTCCCAGTGAGACACGGTCTTATAACTGATCCGCATGAGATCGGCGAGCTGTTTCTGCGTGAGCCCCTGCTCCGTGCGCAACATCTTGAAGTTTTCTTTGAAAAGGCTCTTTTGTTCCATGCCAATATAGTACTCAATTTTTGAGATTTTTACTTGATAATCTCAATAATTGAGATTAAAATGGAAGTTGAAAGCGCCGCAAGAGAGAGAACCGAGCCGAGCGGCAAGCTTGCTTTTTCGGACTGCGGGCTTTTCTGTCGCGAGGCGGGCCGCCGCGCTTCCCCGAGGCGGAAAAGCCGAGAGCGCGGAGCAGAACGGACCGCTCCGCCTTCTTCCCTGAAAAAAAGATGAAAGCATTGGGCGCAGAAGAAACCGTCGCGTTTTTCCGAAAAGAAAAAGCCCCGAGAGCTCGGGGCACGGAAAACAGGTTTTTCAGCCGTTGGCGAGATTTTCGAGAATGAGCTTGTCCGCGACCAGCGCGATGAACTCGCTGTTGGTCGGCTTTTCGGTGCCGAGATACACGCGCACGCCGAACACCGCATTGATCGCGTCCGTGCGCTGTCTGTTCCACGCCACTTCGATGCTGTGGCGGATGGCGCGCTCCACTTTGCTCGCCGTCGCGCCGAACTTCTCCGCGATGCGCGGATACAGCTGTTTCGTGACGTTGTTGAGAATGGAAGGCTCCGCGACCGCCATCTTGATGCCCTCGCGCAGGTATCCGTAGCCCTTGATGTGCGGCGGAATGCCGATAGAAATAAAGATGTTGCTGATCTTCTCGTCCAGTGAGGGAAGAGCGCGCTGTCTGCGCGATTCCTCCTCTCCCCTGCACGCCTCGCGCAGGCGCGCTGCAACCACTTCGGGCGATACGGGACGCATCATGTAATACCGCGCGCCCTTGGACATCACCTGCGAGACGATGGAGTCGTCCGCAAAACTGCCCGTTACCAGCACCTTGCCCTGCCAGCGCATCTCGCGCAGCTTGTCCAATACGCCGAACCCGTCCGTCCCCTTGAGCACGAGGTCGACCACCGCCGCCTGCGGCTGGTGCCGCGCGATGAGATCGAGCCCCTCCGTTCCGTCATCACTCTGCGCGCAGACGTCAAAGCCCGCACCCCTCAGCGCCGAGCAGAGCTCTTCCGATGTCTCTTTCGCACTCTCCAGCACTACCACTTTTGTCCCTTTCATTTTTCTTCCCGCTCCTTTCAAAGGTCATTGACGGATTCTATTATAGCCGATTGAAAATCTTTTGTGAAGCGATTATTATACAGAATTTTACTAATTTTTTACAAAGTCATCACTATTTTTGACGAAATTTGTCGAGCGTCAAAGAGGAAAAAAGAAAAAGCGCCGCCTCTGGCGCGAAAGGGAGAAAGAGGGCGAGCGGACAGCCGCCGCGGCGATTTCGCCGCGGCGGAAAAAAGAAATGACGGGTAGCCTGTAGCGCAAAAGGGCAAAAGCGCCGCGCGGCTCTGTTTATCTTTATAAAAAACGGGTGTGCGCCTTTTTGAGGTTGCCTTTTTGCAGGCGTATGTCTTTTCTCGGGCGGGCACATTCTTCGCCGGCGGGCTCTTTTTTGCAGGCGCGTTCCGCAAGGAAAGTTCTTCAAATCTCCCCTCTTTCTGCGCTATTCTATAAAAAAAAGCGGGCTTGCGCCCGCGCCTTGGTCTACCTGCGCGGATTCGAACCGCGGATCTCCAGAGTCGGAGTCTGACGTGTTATCCAGCTGCACCACAGGTAGATTTTTTTCATTATAGCAGATTTGCGGCAAAAAGGAAAGGAAAAACGCACACCCGCCGAAAAAAATCCGTATAATGAAAGTACAGCCCCTGCGTGGGGCGGACGACAAAAGAGGAAACGGCTATGACGCTCGGACTGTGCATGATCGTGAAAGACGAAGAAGAGGTGCTTGCCCGCTGTCTGGACAGCTGTGCGGACGCGTTCGACGAGATCGTCGTCGCGGACACGGGCTCTTCGGACGGCACGAAAGAGATCGCAAAACGCTACACCGACAAGGTGTTCGACGTGCCCTGGCAAAACGACTTTGCGGCGGCGCGCAACGCCGCCTTTTCGCGCGCGGAGAGCGACTACCTGATGTGGCTGGACGCGGACGACATTCTCACGCCGAAAGACAGGGCGGCACTCTGTGCGCTCAAAGCGGAGCTGGACGGCACCGTGGACGCCTATTTTCTCCCCTACGACCTCGTCGAAGCGGGGCGCGTCGCCATGACTCTTTGGCGGGAGCGCATCGTGCGGCGGGCGTGCGGGTTCAGCTGGGCGGGCTACGTGCATGAGGCGATGCAGGTGCACGGCAGGCTATCCCGCGCCGACGTACACGTCACGCACAGGAGGAGCGCCAAGCCGCGGACGGGGCGCAACCTGTTCCTGTTTGCGCGCGCCTTCGCCGACGGCAGGATGCCGGACGTGCGGCAGAAATTCTATTTCGCACGGGAGTTGCTCGACAACGGGCTGTATGAGACGGCCGCCTCCGTGTATGAGAGCTTTCTGTCCGACGAGGGCTGCGCGCAGGATCGGGTGCGCGCCTGTCTCGATCTCTCCGCCTGCCGAAAGGCGGCGGGAGACCGCGAAGGCGCAAAACGCGCCCTTTTTCAGAGCTTTTCCTTCGCCCCGCCCTGCAGCGAGGCGTGCTGTGCGCTGGGCGATCTGCACAGAGAAGCGGGCGATTACCCGCATGCCGTCTTTTACTACAAACTCGCCCTAAACGAGGCGGGCGCGGACGGCTTCGACCTGCCCGACTGCCGCGGCTTTCTGCCGTGGATCTGGCTGTGCGTCTGCTACGATCGGATGGGAGATTTCGAACGCGCGCGCAGGTGCAACGAAAAAGCGGGCGAGTTCCGTCCCGATGATCCCGCCTATCTGCACAACAAACTCTATTTTGAAAAACGATCTGAGGAAAAGAAAACATGACGATTGATCTTAACGACGACGGCATCGGCCGCGTCGGCTGCGGCTCTTGCGCATGCAACGGCTGCGGCTCTTGCGAAAACTGCGGCTGTGCCTGCTGCAATTGCTGTGCGGCCTACGGCGCGGTGATCTTGCGCGGAAAAATGGGCGCACAGGGCCCGACAGGCCCCCAGGGCCCCGCAGGACAGACAGGCCCCACAGGTGCGACGGGCGCAACGGGCGCAACGGGCGTCACGGGTGCAACGGGTGTCACGGGTCCCACAGGCCCCACGGGTCCGACGGGCGTCACAGGTCCCACTGGAGCCACGGGCGTCACGGGCCCCACGGGTATCACGGGTCCCACAGGTCCCACTGGTGCGACGGGCGTCACGGGCCCTACGGGTATCACGGGTCCCACAGGTCCCACGGGCGTCACGGGTCCGACGGGTGCGACGGGCGCAACAGGCGTTACGGGTCCGACGGGTGCGACGGGCGCAACGGGCGCAACAGGCACGGCGGCGACGGTGGAAGTCGGCACGGTGACGACGGGAGAGCCGGGAACGGACGCTGAGGTCTCCAATTCGGGCACCGCAGCAGCGGCGATCTTTGACTTTGTCATCCCCCAGGGCCCTACAGGTCCGACAGGAGCAACAGGCGCGACAGGTGTCACGGGTCCCACGGGCGCGACAGGCGTCACGGGTGCCACGGGCGTAACGGGTCCGACGGGTCCGACTGGCCCCACGGGTCCCACGGGCGTAACAGGTCCGACTGGTCCCACGGGCCCCACAGGTCCTACAGGTCCGACAGGAGCAACAGGCGCGACGGGCGCAACGGGCGCGACTGGCCCTACAGGGCCTGCGGGAGACACGGGCCAAACCGGCGCGACGGGAACGGCGGCGACGCTGGACGTCGGAAGCGTTACGACGGGAGAACCGGACACCCAGGCGCAGGTGACCAACTCGGGTACCACGAGCGCGGCGCTCTTTGACTTTGTCATCCCGCGCGGCGCAACGGGCTCGGACGGCGTTGCGGGAGCCACAGGCCCCACAGGCGCAACGGGTGCGACAGGTGCGACAGGCGCTACAGGCGCTACGGGCGCAAAAGGCATAACGGGTGCCACGGGTGCCACGGGTGCGACGGGTGCCACGGGTGCGACGGGTGCCACGGGTGCGACGGGTGCCACGGGTGCGACGGGTGCGACGGGCAGTCTGCCGCTGCAGACGCTTTCGACGTACACCACGCCTTCGACCACCGCGACGGCGAACACGCCGCTCGTTTTTGACGTGAACGGCACGATCAACGGAAGCGCCATCTCGCATACGGCGCGCACGTCGCAGATCACGCTCAACAGCCCGGGGACGTACGTCCTTTCCTACACGGGAACGGCGACGGCGCAGGCAAACTCGGGATATCCCGTGACGAACCTGGTTCAGTTTGCCGTGAACGGCACGGCGCTTTCATCGCCTGCCGTCACTTCCATTTTCTCCGAAAAGGGGGAGAGCTCTTCGCAGTCGATGACCGCAATCGTGACGGTGGCGAGCGCGCCCGCGACGGTGACCGTCGTTCCGGGGACCGGTAACTTCACCTATTCCAACTATTCGGTCAGCGCGTTCAAACTCGCCTGACGTGCGCGCGGCGCGGCTTTTCGGCCGCGCCGCTTTTTGTGCGCGAACGCTTGACGAAAACACAAAAAAGTTCTATCATAGGAGCATGGAACGCATCGACATACACACGCATTCGACCTATTCTTCGGACGGGCGCAGCAGCCTGGACGACATGGCTGAGGCGGCGCTCGCACAGGGAGTCGACGTCTTCGGCGTGAGCGAACACTTCAATTACGACTACGAGCGCATGCATCTGCTTCTCGACGGGAAAGAGGACGTGCCCATCGACGAGGCGGGATATTTTGCGCACATCCGCCGCCTGCAAAAAAGATACGCGGGCAGGATGCAGGTACTCGCGGGTGCGGAATTCGGCTTCGACCACTCCTCGCGCGCACAGGAACGCTACGCCCGCACCGCAGAGAAATACCGCCCCGACTTCATCGTCAACAGCGTGCACACCTGCCTGGGCGGGGACTGCTATTTCCCCTCTTACTGCGACGGAAAGAGCAAGGAATACGCCTACAACAGCTATCTCTACCGCGTCCTCGAGAGCCTGGACGCAGCCTATCCATACGACGTCGTGGCGCACATCGGGTATTGCTCGCGCAATGCGACCTATCCCGATCCCAAGCTGCGCTATGAGGAATTTGCGGACATCCTGGACGAGATCCTGCAGCGCATCGTCAAAAAGGGAAAGATCCTCGAGGTGAACACCAACACGAAGACGGCGGGCAGCGCGTTTTTGCCAGATTCGGACATCCTCGCGCGCTACCGCGAGCTGGGCGGAGAAAAGGTCTCCTTTGCCTCCGACGCGCACGACACCGCGCGCATCTGCGACAAATTCGACCTCGTCTGCGAAAAACTTGCTTCTCTCGGCTTTTCGGGGCTGACCGTACCCTGCCGCGGGAAACACATCCTATATCCTTTTCGTTAAAATTCGCTAAAAAATGAACGCGCGCCCGCGCAATCTCTTGCGCGGGCGCGCGGCAAGAGGGGGCGCGGCATTGCCGCGCCCCCTCTTTTTTCGCCGTTTACGGTTTTGTTCCCTCTTCCGCTTCCTCTTTTTCGGGCGCGGCATCCTCTTCCTTTTCTGCGGGCGACTCCTTCTTCTCCTCGGAAGTCCCCTCGTTCTTCGCCGCGACCAGGATCATGATGATGACCGTCGCATATACCGCCGTCTTTGCGAGGAACAGAAGGAAGTTGATCCACCGCAATGCGGTCGAAAATCCCACCGAAGACGCCAGCCCCGAAATGTGCGAGAGGATGCTGACCAACGCATCCGCCGCGAGAAAGATGAGCGTGACGATAAAGCAGTTTTTTGCTGTTTGCTTTATCTGCGCATCCTCGCCTTTTACGATCGCATAGCCGCCCGCGATCGCAAACGCGATGAGGCTGACATAACCGCACGCCCAGATGAGTATCTTCTTCCAGCTTTTTGTCCAGATCTCTTTCATATGACCCCCTTCGGGACCGCATCCGATCCCTGCTTTTATTATACGACAGCATTTCGTTTTTGTCAATATGGTCGGAGAAAAAGGCGCAAAACACCTCTTTTCGCGCAACGGTCCGCCTGAAATGCGCACGCCCGCGCAAAGACGTTGGCGCGGGCAAATCTCTGCGGTGGGCAAGGCCGCGCCCAGACGTTTCGAAAAAACGGCGCTTTCCTATTCCCTGTCGCGAAGGGTGAATTTGTACAGCTCGCTCTTGGACACGCCGCGGTCCTTTGCGGCGGCTTTGAGCGCCTCTTTCACGCTCATGCCCTGCGAGACGTAGTGGGCGATGTGCTCCTCCTCGGACAGCGCGTTGAGCGGGTTCTCCTTTTGCCCCGCGCCCTCGACGACGAGCACGTATTCCCCGCGCTTTTCTCCCGCAAGGCCCTCCCCCAGCGTGAAGAAGTCACAGCTTTCGTGCAGTTTGGTGATCTCGCGCACCGCGCATGCCGCGCGGTCGCCCAGGCATTCCCCGAGCAGTTTTATATCCGCGTCCACGTCCTGCGGCGCGGAGTAAAACAGGAGCGTGCCCTCAAAATCGGCATAACGGCGCAAAAAATCCCGTTTTTCGCTGTTTTTGCCGCGCAGAAATCCCAAAAAGGCGAACTTGTCCGCGGCAAAGCCCGAGAGCACGAGCGCGGCGACAAAGGCGCAGGCGCCCGGCACGAGGGTGCAGGCGATGCCCCTCTCGCGAAGGATGCGCACGAGCAGGTTGCCCGGGTCGGAGATGACGGGCGTGCCCGCGTCGGTGACGACGGCGATCTCCTTCCCCTCCGCGGCGAGCGCCGCGACCTTCTCCGCCGCCGCCCGCTCGTTGAACTTGTGACAGGCGACGAGCGGCTTTTTTATGGAAAAACGGTTGAGCAGTCCGAGCGTGCGGCGGGTGTCCTCGCAGAAGACGACGTCCGCCGCCCTGAGCGCTTCCAGCGCGCGCAGGGAGATGTCGCCCAGGTTTCCGATGGGCGTGGCGACGAGAGTGACCATGCGTTTCCTCCTTCAGTTCTTTACGTTGACGGCGTCTTCGAGGATGTCAAGCCCCGGCTTTGCGCCCTTGACCCCCTCGACAAGAACGAGATAGGGCTTTGCGCCCGCCCTGCCGCGCACGAATTGCAGGCGCTTGGGCTCGATGTTGCGGCTCTTGAGCTCACAGAAGACCTCCGCGAGGCGGTCGGCGCGGTGACAGAGCGCGAACCTCCCGCCGAAGCGAAGCCGCTTTGCCGCGGATTCGGCGAGCTCGGGAAGGGTGAGCGCGAGCTCCTTGCGGCAGAGCGCCTTTTTATAGTCCGCGTTCTCGAACCCGCCGCGCTCGTAGGGCGGGTTGCACAGGATGAGCGAGAACGCCTCCGTGTATTCGGGCGGGATGTCCTGCACGCGGCAGCAGACCGCCGTAAAATTTTTCAGGCCGTTGAGCGCGACGGTGCGCGCGCTCATCTCGCTGAGTTCCTCCTGCATCTCGAAGAGGGTCACCGACCGCACGAGCGGCGCGTTGAGCGCATAAAAATGCAGCCCGACGATGCCGCTGCCCGCGCAGAAATCGGCGACGACGTCCCGCGCCTTCGCGCGCGCAAAGCGCGAGAGCAGGACCGCGTCGCTCGTGAAGCGGTACAGCGATACGTTCTGTATGATCTTGAGGTCTCCCTCGAGAAGTTCCTCGACGACCTCCCTATCCTGCGGCATGGCGGCCTCCTTTTTTATTATCATACCACAAACGGCGGCAAATCACAAGGATTCCTTCCCCCGCCCCGCCGCATTTTTGAGACGGAAGGCGTTTTTGTGAAAATCGATCTCCCCCGCCTCGCGCAGGCGGGAGAGCACCGCCGAAAGCGCGCTTCTGTCACAGCCGAGAAAATCGGCGAGCCCCTGCCTGTCCAGCGACAGAAAAAAGGTCGCGCCCGCAGGCACCCCCGCCGCCTGTTCGCGCAGATAGGAGCGCACCTTGTCCGCGAGCGTGCGGCGGGTCAGATGGCGGATGCGGCGGGTCAGAAAGATGCTCTTTTCGGCGAGGATCCTGAGCGCGTTGCGCGCGAGAACGCCGTCTTCGGCGATGCGCGCGGCGTCCAGCCAGAGCACCGCGCAATCCTCCGCCGCCACCGCGTCCGCGCCCGCGGGCACGCCCGCAAACGCGAACGCCTCCGCAAACATCCCGCCTTGCTCCACACGCGCGAGCAGGACGGGTAGCCCCGCTTCGTCCTCGCCGTAGATCAGAAGGCTCCCCGACTCCACGACGCCTACGCCGCGCGGGATCTCGCCCGCCGCAAGCACCCGCTCCCCCTTCGCATACCTCTCCCGACGCGGGCAGAGCGCCGAAAGTTCCGCCTCCGACGCCCCTTCCAAGAGCAACGATCGCATTTTTTCCTCCGTTTCGTTGTAACGACAACATACTTTTTTGCTCTATTGTACTATACTGGGAGCACAAAGTCAAAGGGAGGAAGAAAAAATGTTTCGGAAGATCATCAAAATAGACGAAGAGAAGTGCAACGGGTGCGGGCTGTGCGCGGCGGCGTGCCACGAGGGCGCCATCGGCATGGTGGGCGGCAAGGCGAAGCTGCTGCGCGAGGACTACTGCGACGGGCTGGGCGATTGCCTGCCCGCCTGCCCGACGGGGGCGATCTCCTTCGAGGAGCGCGAGGCGCCCGCCTACGACGAGGCGGCGGTGCGCGCGGCAAAGAAAGCGGCCCTGCCCTGCGGATGCCCCGGGACCGCCGAGAAGGCGCTCCGACGCGGAGAAAGCGCGCAGGCGGGCAAAACCGCGGCAAAGCAGGCGACTCTGCCCTGCGGATGCCCCGGGACCGCCGAAAAGGCGCTCCGACGCGCAGAAAGCGCGCAGGCGACCGCGGGCGGATGGGCGCAGAGCGAGCTGATGCAGTGGCCTGTACAGCTCAAGCTGGTCTCGCCCAATGCGGCCTTTCTCAAGGGGGCGAAACTGCTCGTCGCCGCCGACTGCACCGCCTACGCCTTTGCGGCGTTCCACGAAAAGTTTTTGCGCGGGCGCATCGCGCTCATCGGCTGCCCCAAGCTGGACGCAGGCGATTATGCGGAAAAGCTGACGGCGATCCTGCGCGGCAACGACATACAGAGCATTCTCGTCGTGCGCATGGAGGTGCCCTGCTGCAGCGGCATCGCCGACGCCGTGCGCCGCGCGATCGCCGCGAGCGGAAAGGTCCTGCCGTGGAGGGTCTGCACCGTCACGACGGAGGGCGAACTCATCGAAGACTGAACGAACGCCGCCCGCCCTTCTTCCTGAAGGGCGGGCGGCTCGTTTGTCTTATCCGAAAAAGGCGGGCGCGTCATTCGCCGAAAAAGGACTTTTCGCGCAATTTATCTTCGAACAGCTCTTCCAGTTGTGCAAAAGTGCCCTGTTTGAGCAGGCAACGCTCGCAGACGATCGCGTCCGAGAGGTCGGAAAAGACGAGAAAATAACAGCTCGGCGTCTTGTAGACCCTGCGCACGGCGCTCCGCCTGCGCTTTTTTTCGCGCGTCTTTTTGGAGAGGTACTGCACGAGGCGCACTTCGTCCTCGTCTATCTGCACGCGCAAGCGGATCTTTGCCGCCCTGCGCGGCGGCGCGAAGTGAAGATAAAAGCCGACGCCGAGCAGGACGATCGCACAGACGAGCGGCACCACAAAGGCGCTCTGCGTCAGCGCGGAGATCACGGTGACGGCGGCGACGACGCCGCTCAGGACAAACATCCAGCGCGCATACACGCGGCGTTTGAGCCGCTCCGCGAGCTTATACGTCTGTTCGGACAGCTCCCCGTAAAATTCGATCATGCGCACCTCCTTTTTTTCATTATACCACAACCGCGCCCCGCCGTCAAAAAAACGGCGGGAGGAAGGCGCTTTTTTTCGCGCGGGCGGCTTTGCGGAAAAGGAGAAACCCGCGCAGGAGGAGATGCGCGGGCGCGCGTCCCCTATGACGCGGAAAAAAGATGCGGCGCGGAGGCTTTCGCCTTCCGCGCCGCGGTTTGGTTTGGCTTTTTTACCTTTTGCGGCGGCGCCGCGAGGTCAGTCACTCGCCCTTCTTTTTGGCGCGCGCCTCCGCCTTTGCGCGCTTTGCCGCGAGCTTGTCCTGATACTTCTTCTCCTCCTCTTCAAAGGAGAGCCCCTTCTTCTCGCAGTAATCCGCAAGCTCCGCCTTGCGCGCCTCTTCGGCGAGACGATCGTATTCCGCCTCTTCGCGGCGCAGGCGCTCTTCGGGTTCCACCCATTCGATGCCCGCGGCCTCCGCTTCCGCTTTCTGGCGGGCGAGGACCGCCCTGCGGTCGCCGACGAGGAATTTTTCCACGCCGAAGAAGATCATGACCGCTGCTGCAAGTGCGTAAGCGACCGTCTCGATCCAGACATATGACACGACGGAGCCCGTCGCATTGCCCATCCATCCGATCAGTCCGCTCACGATACCCGTCGCAACGGGCGACGAAGCGATCATGATCGCACTGTAAACGGACATAGCGAGTCCGTCACAGCGGAAACCGTTTTTCGCCTCTCCGTGATCGAGCACGTCGGAGATCATCGCGAGGATCATATAGCCCGCAGGCGCCGAACCGAGGCACTTGATCGCCACACCGATCGCCGTCACAATAAAGTTTTCGCAGAAAAGACCTGCCAGCACGCCGCCTGCGGCGCCGACAACCATGCCGATGAGCACGACGGGCTGTTTGCCGAATTTATTGCAGAGCGGCCCTACGAACAGGATCGCAAGCGCCATTGGAACTGCTCCGACGACCCCGAGAATGGTCATGGCAAAGTTAGGATCCATCCCCCATGTCGTGCCGTAAGAAAGGCTGAACATCTGCATGGAGCCGTTCTTGATCCCGCCCGCCATCTGATACAGAAAATAGAAGAGAATGACAACCAGGAAGAACTTGTCGCTGAACAGCGCCTTTGCCTGTTTTCCGATCGAAAGAGCCTTCTCCTTGTTCTCCTCCGTTTTCTGCGGCGCCGAGGAATTCGTCTCTTCGGTGACGCGTTCGCGCGTGAAGTAGAACTGAAGAACACAGCCGAAGAATGTGATCGCGGCAATGATCACGAAGAGGACGAGATATCCCGTAGAGTTGGGCAGTTCGGCATTTTCGGGACCGGGGAAAGCGCCCGTAAACAGCACCATGATCATCGGCATTACGATGGAACCTGCGCCTGCGCCGCCGAGCACCGCCATGTTGACGAAGGAAGCGAGAAGCCCCCTCTGCTTGCCGTTTCGGGTGGACACCGGAACCATCGCGCTGTTTGCCGTGTTGTACAGCGGGAATGCGACCGCATAGAACAGATTGTACGCGACCGCGAGCCAGATCATCTTGAAGACGGAATTGTCGACGGGCTGTATGAACATCAGCACGCTCGCGACCGCGACGGTCACCGCCGAAAGCAAGATCCACGGCCGCGCTTTGCCCGCACGGGTGCGCGTGCGCTCGATGATCTGCCCCGCAACGAGGTTGCCCGCGACGATCAATATCGCCGACAATATGGGAAAAAGCGTCAGAAACGTCTCGATCCCCGCAGGAAGGACGAGCTTCCACTCAAGCTTGCCGCTCAGATCGGCCACCTGTTCCCAGGTTCCGTAAGGCTCGAACAACACGTTTCGGAAATACGCCACCAGATACGATCCAAAGATGCAGTTCGCCAGCATGCCGCAGAAGGGGCCGATCAGATAGCCGATCAGCGCCTCCATTGTCTTTACGTTTGCCGACTTTACCTTTGTGCGTGTGAGGGGATTGTCGAAAAAGGACGCTCCCTTCTTTGTGGTATCAGCCATTTTATTCCTCCTGATAGAGAAGTGTTATATGCAACGGATGCTCGTCTCCGCAGCGCCGTGCGGGCTGGTCGCGCGCACGGTCACGGTCCCTTTGCCTTCGGGCAGGATGACCGCCATCGCTTCGCCGTAATAGACGTCCGTCGTATCCGTCAGAAATCCCGTGGGATTGTAGGAGCAGGCGCTGCCCAGACCGAGCAGTTTGCCCCCTTCCACCTGCACGCGGATCTCGCCGCGCGCGAGCGGTTTGACCGTGCCCTCCTTGTCCGTGTATTGCAGGCGGACATAGCACAGCCCGTTCTCGGCCGAGACCTGCGCCTCTTCGGGCAGGAGGGTGAGTTTCGTCTCCTTTCCGCCGCTCTTGAGCGTCTTTCTGCCGAGTTCTTTTCCCTTTTCGTCATATGCCACGGCAGTCACCGTGCCCGAGGCGTAGCGCGCCTTGAAGGTCGCCCTGCCGTCCTTGCCCGTGCCCTTTCTGCCGATCTTCGCGCCGTTGATGTACAGCTCGACCGTCTTGCCCGCGGAATAGACCTCTATCTTCGTCTTGCACCCGTCGCACTTGTCCCACGACCAGCTCTCCATCGCGTTGCTAAGGCGCCACGCGGAGGGCGAGTGCGGCGCAAACGCGCGGTCGGGCCGCACGACGCCGAGACGGACGGGATCCAGCTCGAAAGCCGCGCGGGTATAGCCCGCCTCCGCCCATTCGCGGCCGTTGAGGTCCAGCCTGCCGCTGCCCGCGCTGATCCAGCCCGCGCCGCCCGAGAACTCCGCCGCCTGGTCGTCGTATTCCCAGGCGCCGATGCCGACTTCGCCGAGGTAGTCGATGCCCGCCCAGACAAAGTCGCCGATGATCGCGGGATATTTTTTCGCCATCACATAGAACCTGCGCGCGTCCGCGCAGAAGGTCTCGCTGCCGAGGATGACGCGGTCGGGGTAGCGGCGCATGTCCCCTTTGTAGCGCAGGATGCCGTAGTTGTAGCCCGCGACGTCGAGGTTGGCAAAGGCGTCCTTGGTCTTTGCGTTGACGCCCGGCATGGTCGCGCCGATCTTCATGGTCGTCGCGCCGAACAGGCCCGCGAGGTTGTTGAAAAACTCGCTGCCCACAGCCTTTTTCTTCTTGGGCTTTTTCTCGCGCGCGCTCTTTTCCGCCTTGTCGTCCGTGTAGATGCCAAAGCCGATGGACGAGAGCAGGTTGAAGAACACGTTGATGCCGCAGGTGACGGGACGGTCGTCCACGGAATGCAGGAATTCCGTCATGTCGCCGCACAGCTTGATGCCGCGCTTCTGCGCCGTCTCCGCGACTTCGTTGCCCGTCGAATAGAGCACGACGCTGGGGTGATTGTAGTCCTTATTGACCATGGCGAGAAGGTCGTTTTTCCACTCCTTCTCCATGTAGTTCGCGTAATCGAATTTGTTTTTGTGGATGTACCACATGTCGACGTATTCGTCCATGACGAGCATGCCGAGGCGGTCGCAGGCGTCGAGCATCGCCTTGGAACAAGGATTGTGCGCCGAGCGGATGGCGTTGTAGCCCGCAGACAGCAGTTTGCGGATCTTGCGCTCCTCCGCATAGTCGTAAGCGCAGGCGCCGAGGATGCCGTTGTCGTGGTGGATGCAGGCGCCGCGCAGGATGACACGCTCGCCGTTGATGCAGAAGCCCTTTTTCGCCGAGCACTCCACCTGGCGGATGCCGAAGGTCGTGCTCTGCTCGTCCTCGCCGAAGCGGACGCGGCAGGTGTACAGGCGGGGCGAATCACAGCTCCACAGCTTGGCGTCGGAGAGCACGAACAGCATCTCCGCTTTCCCTTCCGTGTCCTCTTCGCAGGAGGCGATCACCTTGTCCCCGTCGAGGATGTCCGCCTTTACGGTGCCGGGCGCGTTGGTCGCGATCTGCACGCGCACCTTGCGCGCGGCGTAGTCGGTCGTGCGCACGCGGATGCCGCCCTCGGGAAGGATGTGCTTTTCGGGAAGCACGTACACATAGACGGGGCGGTAGATGCCCGCCCCCGAATACCAGCGGCTGTTGGGCTGGTCGGAGTTGATCGCGCGCACGCGCACCGTGTTGCGCTTGCCGAGGAGCAGGCGGTCGGTCATGTCGATGTAAAATCCCGTGTAGCCGTAGGGATGGAAGCAGACTTCCTCGCCGTTGATCCACACCGTCGCGTTGTGGTACACGCCTTCAAACTCGATGAAGACGCGCTTGCCCGCCCATTCGGCGGGTGCGGTGAACTCTTTCTCGTAGATGTAATCGCCGCCTGCGTACCAACCCGTGTTCTTGCCGCTCGGGTTGAGGTCGCTGCGCTCTTCGGCGAGCATCGCGTCGTGCGGCAGGGAGACGATCTCCGTGCCGTCGCGCCCGCGGCGCGTGTACTTCCACTCTCTGTTGAAACTGATCTTTTCCATGAATGTGCCCCCTGAAGGTTTTTTCACATCCTATTATAAATCACCGCAGGAAAATTGCAACCCGACGTGCGTAAACTTGCAGATCGCGAGCTTAGATTGATCGCACGCCCGAAACGAAAAGACCTTTTTCGCGCACAGAGTATACCATTTTTGCGCCCAGACCGCAAGACAAAATTCCTAACCTGCCGTTTTCAGAGCGCAAGCTACAGTCTGACGCCTTTCGCGGCGCTTTTTCCGCATTTTTCCCCTTCGCTTCCCGCCGCGCGGCGGCGGGAAGCGAAGGGACGCTGGCGCCACCTCTCCGACCGCCGCAGACGCAAAAAAAGAGAGCCCGCAGGTCTCCCTGCGGGCCCTCCGTGTTTGGGGATGGGTAGTTTTTTTACGAAGCAAAAGAGATCGCGGCGAAACGCAAAGGGCGCGGCGCCGAAAAATTTCCTGCTTCTTTTTTCCTTCTTTCCCTGTACCTGCATTATACTACATTTTTCCAAAGAAAAACGCCCGATGACGCAAAAGGCGCTTTTGCCGCCGCAAGAGGAAATTTCTTCAGGCGGACGCCGCCTGAAAAGACGGCGCCCGCGTATCTTTCCGCGAAAAAGCATCCGCCAAGGGGCGTCCTCGCCATGTAAAAAAGGAAGGAGACCGCATGGCGGCCCCTTCCTTTTTCTTATGTTTCCCCTGTCCCTTCCCTCGGAAAGCGAGAGGTTTTGTCACAACGTGTTCTCCGGACGGACTTATATTGAAATTCTCATCTGTTTTTTCGCTTTCCTACCGACGCCTGCCCCGCGCTCAGGCGAGCAGGCTCAGATACGCCCCCTCGAAGGCGGAAAAGTCCGAACAGAACTTCTCGATCTCCTCTTCGGGGCAGTCTTTGACCTCAAAATACAGGCGGAAGGCGCGCAGTTTGGTCGCATTGTACACCTCGTCCGCCGCCGAACGCTGCCCGTAATGCGCCGCGAGCGCCCGTACGATCTCCTCCGCCGCCTCCTCCCGCATACAGCGCAGGGATGCGAGGGCCGCCGCCGCGACGCTACGGGCGTCGGGCGAAAGTTCTTCCCGCCTTGTCAGGCCGCAGGCATGCACAAATTCGCGCGAGAATATGGTCTCGGGCGCACGGTCTGTCTGCTCCGCACAGCGGACGAGGAATTTTTCCACCGCGTTCGCGTATGCGGCCGCCGCATTCGCGGCGCGGCGCTCTTCCGCCGCACACGCCTCGATCGTCTTGCGGAGCCGCTCGCCGTTCTGCGCGAGCGCGCGCAAAAGCAACGATGAGACGGAGGCCGAACCGTTCCCCTGTCCCAGCGCCGCCGCGGCAAACGCGGCACCTTCTCTCAATGCGCGCAGCGCTTCCTGCGGGTCGGACGAACGCATCGCCCTGTACCGCTCGAAGAGGCGGTCCGCCTCCGCCTGCGCGTCGAAGATCAGCTGTTTGCGCTCCTGCTCGAGTTCATCCTTTCTCTTCATGCGCCTGTCCAACGCGCGGCGTGCGGAGAGCAGGCCGTTCGCCGCATGCACCACCGCATTGGAAGCGAGCAGTACGCCCGCGTTCTTGCCGGACCTGCCGCGCGAGAGCGCGTCCCGCGCGCGGACGGGGTCGGAGAGAAGCCGTTCGCGCACGACTGCAAGCTTTTTCTCCCGCGCAGAGTCCAGCGCCTGCCGCATGGACTGCGCCGCTTCCGCCGCGGCGCGGTCGACCGCGCCGCGGACGGGATCCGTGCAGGCGATGTCCTCCTCGCCTCTGAGCCGCGCCGCCGCAAACAGTTCCACGATCGCATCCAGCTTGTCCAGCGTGCGGCGGCGCACATAGCCCGTCGCCTCCTCTTCGTCCGTGCCGGCCGCCTCGGCCTTTCTCTCCATCTCGCAAAAACGCGTGAACATCTTTGCCGTCTTTTCGGCGCGCGGCGCGAAAAAGGCGCGAAGTTCGGCATATGTCGAAAACCCGACGGGCAGAAACGCCATCGTCGCGTCGTCGGCGTGCACGCCGTCGTAATGTCTGCGCAGGGCGGACGCCGCCTCCTCTGCGCTCTGCGCTTTGGTGAGCGCGGAAAGCAGGATGTGCTCGACGAGGAAATGATCGTGCTCATAGGGGTCGAACACGCCGTCGCTGACCGCAAGAAAGGCGCAGGGCGCGGAAAATTCATAGCTGCGGCAGTGAAGGGTCGCCGCCTTGCCGCCCGCGGCGAACAGGTTGACGATGCTGCCCGCACGGTCCTCGTCGTCCACGCTCAGCAGGCGAAGCCCGTCGCGCGTGAGCGCATAACAGCGGGAATCGCCCGCCCAGAACGCCTCCGCGCGCACGATGTCCCCTTCCGCGCGGAGGCGAAGGGCGGAAAAGGTGGTGGGCAGAAGCAGCTGGCCCGTCAGCCCGCCCTGTTCGAGGTGCGCGCTCTCCGCCGCGATGCAGAGGCCTTCGCGAAGGTAAGCGGCGAGGCGCGCCCTGTTCTGTTCGTCGCAGAGATCTCCCGGCCCTGCCGCCGCACACGCAAAGCGCGCCATCACCAGGCGCGACGCCCAGAACGCGGACGTGTGCGGCTTCTTGTCGAACAGCGGATGAAGAAGCGCGTCGAGGTATTCGCCCAGCGCGCGGTCCTCCCTCGCTTCGGCGGGGATGAGACGGCGGCGGATCTCCCTGCGAACCGCCTTGCGCTCCTCGGGACGAAGGGCGTGCACCGTCGAGCCGGAACCGCCCAGCCCGTCCGCGACGGCAATGAGGCCGTCGCCGAGATAGGGAGGCGCGTCCTCCCCTTTGAGCTGTGAATAAAAACCAAACGCGAGTTTCTCTTTCATTTAACGGATATACCCCATCAGTTTCATGTTGTTTACAGGGACCCTGTCGTTTTCCCTGTGTTTGCCCCCCTCTTTTTCCCTGTACACGAGGCGGTAGCGGTGTTCGCCGCCCACCTCCACGCGCGAGACGCTCAAAACGCCGCCGCGGTCGAGCGCTTCGCGGACGTATTCGCTGCCGTGCTCGGGCCAGGGCGTGTCCGCCCCGACGGCGGAGACGACGGGAGAAGCGAGCCCCTCCGACACCATCCATGCGCCGCTCTTGTCCATCGTCCTGCCGCCCGTGAGGGTGAGCAGGTACCGCTTGCGGAAGGACATCTCCAGTCGCTCCACCTTCGCGTAGCCCTTTTCAAAGAACACCTCGGGCGCGGCGAACGCGATGCGGTCTTCCTCCCACGGCGCGCACAGTTCCACCTTTTTGCGGCGGGCGTATCCCTCCGAACACAGCTCGCCGACGGACAGGCGGCTCACCCGCCCGTCCTTGTACACCGCCTCGTAGCGGAGCCCCGCACTGCCGCTCCCGTCGTTGACGCGGCGCAGCGCGCGCAGGCCCTTGCGGCGAAGCGTGTCGGGCGTGTACAGCTCCGCGATCAGGCGGTGCGCCTCCCACAGCTCGACGTCGAAGGGCTTTGCGTCCTCGCCTTCGTGGTATTCTTCGGGGACTTCGAGCCCGTCGGAGAGCACCTCGAGGACCTGCCCCGCACTCGGCCGCGCGGCGGCGTCCTTTTGCAGCATCCACGAAAGAAGGGAAATGAGGGTCGCGCCGTGCGTTTCGCCGATGCGCACGTCGAACTTGCGGTCAAGGCGAACGCTCCTGCCCAGATACACGGCGGCGCTCACGCCCCCTTCTTCTAAATCACAGTCAGGAAAGCGCCCCGTCCACCAGCGGTGAAAGACGATCGCAAGCGAAAACACGTCCGTCTTGTCCGTGATGGTTTCGGGCGGCGCCGCGCCCTCGTCCGAGGCGTAGAGCAAGAGCTCGGGACTGCGGTAGCCGTCCGTGCCGCCGATGCCGTCCCACTGCGGGATCTCGTCTGCGGGATAGGACATGTCGAAGTCGATCAGCCAGGGCTTGCGCTTTCCGCGCACCTGCGTGACGGGCATGTTCTTTTCCTTGAGATCGCCGTGGATGACCCCGCAGGCGTGCAGCGCCGCCAGCGCGCCCGCCGCCTGCCGCGCGAGGGAGACGAACTCCTCGGGCGAAAGCCCGCTCAGCGGCTCGTCGTCGGGCAGGATGCCCTCGAGAAAAGGGGTGACTGTGACGAACATGTTTTCCTCGTCGCGGAAGTTCTCCGCCTCCGCGACGATGCCCGCCTTTTCGCAGTCCGTCCCCTCCATCGCCTTGCGAAGCCGTTCCTGTTTGCGCTCGCGCGCCTCGACGGACGCCTTCTGCAGGCGAAAGACCTCACGCGGCACGCCGCGCGCGGGATAGCGCAGATGGATGTCGCGCTTTACGAACCATTTTTTTCCGTCTTTGAGCGCGACGATGTATTCGCCGTTGCCCGTCACGCGCCAGCGCACCGCGCCGCCGCTCGTGAATTCGGGCAGGACCTCGTATTCTCCGTATTTCATGTTCACCCTCCGCCGCGAAGTGCGGCGCCCCTCAGGACGCCGCGCTCGCGGATGCCGCCAGGATCCTGACGACGTCTTTGAAATCGATCTCTCCCAGCCCGCGGCTCATCTGCACGGGCACGAACACGCTGCGGTTGAACCCGCGGCAGATCTTCTTTTCGTACACCGTCCCCGCGGGCGCAAACATCACGAGGCGCTTGCACCGCTCGCGCAGGCGGGAGGGATGCTCCTGCGTGCACATCCACGTCTCGAGCAGTCCGTCCGCGTCCACCATGTCTGCAGGGTAACCGGGAAATTTGCGCCTGCGCCCGAGATTGAGCGCCGTCGTGTCCGCGAAAAGGACGATGATCTGGCGGTCGTTCGCCCCCGTCGTGAAGTCAGAACGCATCGCATAATAGAGCGCTTCCAGCCCGTTGGCGTCTTCGCCGCACCCGCCGTGCGCACGCACGCCCGCGAGAAACTTCTCGAAGGCGGCCGCCTCTTCGGGGAGCTCAAAGAACGCGCTCTGCTGCATCGCCTCTTCGCCGTCGCATTTGTAGTCGCGGAAGACGATGGCGCGCACGCGCATCATGCCGATGTCGCCGCCCATGTCCGTCATTGCCCGCGCAAAGTCGGCGTAAAAGCGGAGCGCGTTCTTCTTGACGTTCTCGATGCAGGGAGCCATGCTCCCCGTCCCGTCCATGCAGAAGACGATGTCGATGTTGCGTTCCTTGCGGAACAGATTTGCGCCTTCCATGTTCGCCTCCGTCAGACAGAGCTCGCCGACGCCGCGATGATCTTGATGATGTCGCGAAAATCCAGATCGCCCAGCCCGCCCGACATGTTGACGGGCTCGAACACGCTGCGGTTCATCAGAGATTTGAGCTGTTCGTATTTGGTGCCTGCGGGCGCAAACATCACGAGACGTTTGCAGCGCTCGCGCAGTTTATACTCCTTGTCCTGTTTGAGGCAGGACCACATCTCGAGCATGCCGTTGCGGTCGGGCATGTCCGAAGGGTAATCGCCGCAACCCTTTCTCTCGCGCAGATCCAGCGCATCCGCGTCCGAAAAGAGCACGATGACCTGACGGTCCTTCGCGCCCGTCGTGAAGTCGGAGCGCATCGCGCACACCAGCGCTTCCAGCCCGTTTTCGGGCGCGTCGCCGCCGCCGTCCGCGACGATCCCGCTCATGTAGCGCTCAAAATCCGCGTCGTCCGCGGGAAGCTCGAAGAAGGCGCTCTCCTGCATCGCCTCGTCTTCGTCGTATTTGTAGTCGCGGAACACGATCACCTTGATGCGCATGGAATCGATCTTGCTGCCCATGTCCGTCATCGCCCCGACAAACTCGCGGTAGAAGCGACGGGCGTTGTTTTTGACCGCGGAGATGCAGGGCGTCATGCTGCCCGTTCCGTCGATGCAGAACACCATGTCGATGTTGCGGTCCGTTTCGAGAATGTTGATATCGCTCATTTTTCTTTCTCCTTTTTGTGTCTTAACGGGCATCCGGAAGGCGCCTTGTCCCGTATTTTTCTCTCCGCTTTTTTCACATTCTTCTCTCCTCCCGGATTCTCATTTGTCTGCGGCGCCTTCCGTCCGCCCGTTACACGAATATGGACGCCGCACTCTCCCCTTTTTCGCACCGATGAGAAAAAAAAGACAAAATTTTTTCGCCCCGCGCGCCAAAGGCTTTCGCCTCGGCGCAAAATTCGCAAAACGGTATGCAAAAACTGCGCCGCATACGGTTTTCTGCGCAAAAAAACACGCGCCTGCGCAAAAAAATTTTGCGCAGGCGCGTGTTCGGCTTGCCGCATACCCCCCTCTCCCACGCGAGAAATTCGCGCGGGAGAGGGTCTCGCCTTCTGAACGGAACGCATGCGGGCGGAACACTTCGCCTGCCGCGCAAACGCCGTGCGGGCGAAACGCATCGCCTGCAAAAAACCGCGCCCCCGTGCGAAAGCACGGGGGCGCGGAAAAGTCTTTTTCGGTCAGGGCATGTCCTTGTCGCCAGTCAGGATGCCGCAGAGGATGCTGACGAGGTCGGAGACCGCAAAGGAAAAGGCGTTTTCCCGCTTGCTGAATTCGTAGCTGCACAAGCCCTGGTGCTCCTTCGCGAGGCGGCGCATCTCCTTTTCATGCGTGTCCGACGCGTCGTAATTGCCGTACGTCCAGCCCGATGCCATGTAAAAGCGGCACCAGCGCGTCTTTTCCAGGCCGATCATGCGGCGGCGGACAAAGGCGTCCGCCTCGTCGGGCGTCTTGTCGGCGTACAGTCTGCGGAAGGCGATGCTGAAATTGACGGAAAACAAAAGCGCGGAGTAATTGGACTCGCGCAGAAACGCCTCGCATTTGAGCCATTCCCGCTCCACCTTTCCCCGTTCCGGCGCGTTGGCGGCGAGCGCGCGCTTGTCCTCGTTCATCTGCTTGGAGGCGCGCCGCATCTTGCCCGAAGCGCCCTTTTCCGACTGCACCGTCTCCGCCAGGAGCGCCGAACGCTCGAGATCCCGCACCGCCACCAGCGGAGAATCGCTCTTTTTCAAAGCCGCGGAATTCGCCGAATAGCTGTAGTGATAGAACGCGCACTCATACTCGTCGATCAGGCGCGCATGGCTGTACAGCGCGTCGCGCTTGCCGAAGGGGATCACGAACAGGCTTCCGCCGTGACGGCGGCGCAGATATTCCGCTTCCTCCGCGCTCCAGTTGAGGCGGGAGTAGTTCTTCTCGTCGCGGATGTGCACATACAGCACCTGCGGGCGCACCCTGCCCTGCCCCCGCGCCTCTTCGCCCGCATAGAGCTCGTGCTTGTAGTCGTCGATGATCGCGTTCGCGAGGCGGATGTTCGCCTCGTCGTCGCCCAGACAGACGAGGAAAGCGCGCACCTGTCTCTTTCCGATGATGTTCTTGTCCAGCATGCCCATGAAGGCGTCGTCGAAGCAGGAAGTCCGATGGAAACAGACGAAGGGAAAGCCCATCTTTCTGTCCAGCTTTGCAAAGGGCGTTTCCGTGCCCTTTTCCATCGCGCGGTGCGCCGTGCCCGGCGTGAGATTATCGGTGAGCTCGTCCGGTCCGGCCGGCTCGATGCTCTCGCAGTTGCGGCAGTGATAGAGCGGGTGCATATAGGAGAAGATCCCCGAGCGCTCCTCCACCGCACGGTCGTAGACGTCCGCGACAAAGCGCGAGGGGATGCCGTTTTCGTCGACGTATGCCGTCTGCACGAACAGCGTGTTCATCGCCAGCTGCGCCGTCTTGCCGAAGCCGAGCACGAAGACGCGGTATTCCGCCCCGCCGTCCGCGCGCGAATCGGCGCAGAAAGTACTGTCCGCCCACCCGACCTGCCTGTCCGCATCCGCCGCGCGGAAAGCGCGCCTGCGCAGGATGGCGAGATCGTGCGCGGCGAGAAGCGCCTCGTTGAAGATGTGCAGGACAAAGTCCTCGCTCAGCCTGTCCGCGAGCTCCTTTTCCGAGAGCCCGCCCAGCCGCTTTTCGCGCTCGCCGCCGCTCAGCTTTCCGAGCACCTCTTCCACTCCGTCGCGGACGCGCACCGCAAGTTCGCGCTTGTAGAACTCGTAGTTGATCTCTTCGTCGGTCAGGATGTAGTAATGCACGACGGTGCGGACCATCTTCTCTTTCTTGCCCTTTTCGGGCTTTTTGCGCTTTTTACGTTTTTTGCCCTTTTCGGGCACATCCGCGGCAGAGTCGTCCGCGGCCTTCGGCCGCTGCGCGACGTGCGCATCGCTCCAGAGCTTTGCGCCGTCGCGCAGAGAAGCGGAGATGTCGTCGAACACGAAATCGCTGTTCTTCGCCTCGGCGCCCGTCAGCGCGTCGTTCTGCCTGAGTGCGAACACGCAGACGCGGCGGGAAAAGACGGTTGCCTCCGCGTTGCAGTTCTTTTTCAGCTTCAGGCGGCGCACGAGGGACTTCTCCCTCTGCTTGTTCTTGCACTTGAGAAAGGACAGATAGAGATACCCCTGTCCCATGATCGCGCGATGCAGTTCGTTCCTGCGGTCGTACGCCTCCAGTTCATTGCCCGCAAAGAGGATGAGGCATTTCTTCTTTCCCCCTCTTCCTTCGCGGTAGGCGCGCGAGATGTCCCTTGCGAGCAGGAGCGCATCCTCGGAGACGGCGGTGAAGACATACACGTCGCGCAAAAATCCGAGCCACGCACCCAATTTGTAGAACCAATAGACGATCGAGCTATACAGCTCATAGCTGACGTGGGCGGTGATCACGCTGAGTGCGACCAGCCCGACGAGGAGCACGACGCCGTAGTAAGCCGAGGCGAGGAAGGGCGAAATGGTTTCGAACGCATCGGCACTCTCGAAGGTGAAACCGCCGATCGCCGCATACAGCGCGTGCAGAACTTCCGCAGGGCTCGTCGCCTCGTTCGCCTTCCATGCCACGAAGAAACGGACCGCCGTGCTGAGCAGGAGCGCGAGCGCGATGATCAGGACGTCCGCCAGATACCTGCGGTGCAACATTGCCCTGCGCAACAGAAAATATCCCCACATGAACAGGGCATAGGCGATCAGGACGCACAGGGGCGCCGCAATGTATGGCGAAACTGTCCAAAAATCCATTTTTCCTCCTTAAGTGAAAGGCTCACTTCTCCCGCGCGGGAAGGATCTCAAAGCCCAGCTTCATGAGCACTTTGACCGTCTCCTGCGAGGTGCGGCGGTCATATTCCTTCTCGCTCTCGGGCAGCTGCGCGTACGGGACGAGCGAAGGGTGCGTCTTCTTTTCCCGATCGAGAACGGGACCGTAACGCCACCCCTCGTCCATCCTGCCGCGCGCCCAGATGTCATGCGTGTTTTCCGCGAGGCGCTCGCAGAGCGCCTCGATCTCCGCGCCAAGCTTTACGTCCGAAGTGTCGACAGGCGCGGGCGTGTATTGCTTTTCCATACCCTTCCGCATTCTTTTTCTCAGTCTTTGATCTTGGCGAGGAAGTCGTCAAAGGAGAGCGCGCCGAGCGCGTACAGCGCGACGGAGTCATTGTAGCGGTCCACCGTCAGGCAGGCGCACATCAGAAGATCGGTGAACACCTCCGCACCGAGGATACTGCCGCGGAAAGAGGTGGTCAGGCGGAACACGAGCTCGCCGTCGCTCTCGTCGAAGTCAAAGCAGCCGCGCACGATCTTGTAGTTCATCGCGCAGATCAGCCGCGCCGCCTCCGCCCGCTTCCCCTCGGGGATGGACACGAGCGGGGAACGCAGATAGAAGATCTGCCTCTGCTCGTCGATGCGTATGAAGATCTCGACGGGCAGGTCGTCCCCTTTTGCGGCCGTGTGCACGCTGAGCGCGTCCTCGTCCGCCTCGTATTTCCATCCGTCTGCGTCCATCGCGCGGCAGAGCGCGTCGAACACCGCCTTTGCACTCGTTTTCAGTTCATCAGACATTTTGCTTTTCCTCCCGGTTTTTTTTCTTTATTTCGACGCACGTCAGCCGAGCGCGTCCGCGCCGCCGTCCCCGTCCGATACTCCGTCGCGGAGGGCGTCGTAGGCGTCCTGCAATTCTGCGAGGCGGCGCCTGCATTCCGAACACGTCATCAGATGTGCGTTGATCTTTTTTGCCTCTTCGAGCTCGGCCTGCGTGCCGCGGCTCATCGAAACGAATGCGAGCATCTGCTCGCGCGTGAGATGTTCCATACTTTCTCCTTTTTTGCTCAGTCTTTGCCGAAGATCCTGCGCGCCCGTTCGTTGACGCGGCCGACCCAGTCGCTCACCGACGCCTTTCCCCCCTTCTTCATGAAGAAGGCGCCGAGCGGAAGCTCGCCGTATTCGCGGTTGCAGATCCTGCGCGAAAGCCCTTCGCGCACGCCGCGCTCCGCTTCCTCCGTGACCTTCAGCCACGAAAGCCCGCGCGAGCGCGCCAGCAAGTCTTCGTACATCGTTGAGAGGGTCATCTGCGCGTATCGCTCGGCGATCAGCCCCGCCGCGAGGTGCTTTTTTTCGCCGTCCGCGATCACGCACAGCGAATGCGCGAACCACGCGAGGCGTATGTGCACCGAAAAGTCTTCCGAAAGCATGCGGCACAGGATGCGCGCCAGCCGCTCTTCGCGCTCTTCGCGCTCCTCGCGTTCCTCCGCCTCCGAAGTCGGGGCGGCGATGCTCTCGAGAAGGTCCTGCTCCCCGTCTTCGTCCTCTTCCTGCCTCGCCTTCGGCGAGACGAGGTGCGCCTCGCGGCGGGAGAGGGTGCGGACGTAGTCGCGCACGCAGTTGTTGGAGACCGCCGAAAGCCATTTGGTGAAGCCGAAAGGATCGGTGTTGACGCCCTCGTCCGTGAAGAGGATGCGGTAGGCGTGCGTCCAGACCTTGATATAGATGTCGTGCAGGATGTCCTCCTCCAGTCCCTTCCCGTACAGGCAGGGCGTAGAGCGGCACTTACCGCGCACGGAGAGGAAGACGGTCTTGCGCAGGAGCGCGTATAAAAAGCCGTCCCGCGCGCCGCTTTGGCCCGTGAGTTCTGCCACCACGCTCTCTACGTCTTGTACGGTGATCGTGTACATCTTGCGCCTCTCTGCCTCCCCTGCGACCCCCTTACACGTTCATGAACGTCCGCGGCGGGCATTTTTCGCAGGAGAAAGGTCCTTTTTTTTAGATATTTTTCTGCCGCGCTTCAAAAAACGCTGCAAGCTCGGCATGCGTCAGGCTGTTCTTTTTCAGAAGTTCTTCTGCCAGCGCCTCGACCGCGTCGCGGTTTTCCCGCACGAGCAAAGCGGCGCGCTCCGCCTGTGCGCGAAGGAGGGAGCGGATGCGCGAGCGCACTTCCTCCGTCTCCTCTTCGGCGGAGAGCACGAGAAGATCCCCGTCTTCCGCCATGCCGAGGCGGCAGACGATGGCGCGCGCAAGCTCGCTTGCGCGTTCGAGATCGCCCGAAGCGCCCGTCGTTACGCCCTCATCGCCGTAGAACTCCCCTTCCGCCGCCCTGCCCGCAAGCGAGCAACAGATGCGGTCGCAAAGCTCCTGCCGCGTATAGCCGAAGCGGCCGTCCTCCGTCTTCCTCTGCATATAGCCGCCGAAATCGCCGCGGGAGATGTTGGTCAGGTATTCGGGCACCTCCCCGCACAGCCAGCTGACGACAGCGTGCCCCGCCTCGTGCAGGGAGGTCTTGCGCATCACTTCCTCGCTCCACTCCCGCTCTTTGCCGTACCGCTCCGCGTCCAGCGCGAGGGTGAGGTCGCGGTCGGTGAGCCGCTTGCCCTTCCGCTTGCGCAGGGCGTATTGGATGACGCGCTCGAGATCTGCGGGGCTTCGGCCGATGCTGCGCGCCGCAAGGCTGTCCAACGTCTCCTCGCGGATGCCGCGGATGCCATGTTTTTTGAGATAATATTGCAAAAACTGCCGCCGCTCCTCCGTGTTCGGGAGCTCGATCTTGACACTCCTGTCAAAGCGGCGAACAAAAGCGGGGTCGAGCACGCGCTGTCCGCCGCCCTGTGCGTCGATGTCGTAATTGGTCGCGGCGAGAAGGAATACGGGCCGCTTTTCATCGAAGGCGAAGCCGTCCAGCTCGGAGAGGAATGTGTTTTGCAGTTCCTCCGCGGCGTGCACGCTCTCGCCGCCCGTGCGCATCCTGCCGATCGCGTCGATCTCGTCCACAAAGAGCACCGTCGGCGCGTATTTGCGCGCGATGCGGAACACTTCCCGCACCGCGCCCGGCCCTTCGCCGACCATGCTTTTGAAAAATTCCGTCGCGTTTTTCTGGATGAACGTGACGCCCGATTCCCCCGCGACCGCGCGGGCGAGAAGGGTCTTGCCCGTGCCCGGCGCGCCGTAGAGCAGTACGCCGCGCGGGGCGCGCGTGCCGCGCCTGAGATCGCCGCGCGGGTCCTTTAAGTAGTCGATAAAGCCGCGCAGCGCCTCTTTTGCCTCCGCCGCGCCGATGACGTCCGAAAAATGCACGTCGGGGCGCAGGTTTTCCGCGAGGATGTGCGCGCTGTCCTCCGCTGAGACGTTGCGGCGCAGGCACAGCGACGCGAGGCGGATCTCGGCGCTCTTTCCGTCCTCCGAAAAGATCTGCGCCGCGTTGTAGGCGAGCAGACGGTGCGAGCGCATCAGCTTTTCCGCCTGCATGCAGATGCGCGCGGAGGCACAGCATGCGCCGAGCGCGCGGATGATCTCCTGCGGCGCGGACGGGTCAAAGGGCACCGTGCCCAGCGCGCCCGCGCGCAGATAGGAGCGGTAGAAGTCCTCGCCCGCCGCACGGCGGTCGAGAATGTACAGCGGCAGGTCCTCGTGGTATTCGCGCGCATAGCGGAAGAGTTCGTTGCCGTCCGAGAGCAGGTCCTCGGGATCGCTGGGGGAATACCCCCTGTCGCGGCGGTTGCACAGCGGGTCCGCCACGACGATGTCGGCGCCGCCGCGCAGAAGAGCTTTCGCGCGCGCAAGATCGGAGGTGCGCACGAGACGGAAGGAGTCCTCCCCTTCGGGAAGTTCGACCGCGTCGGCGCAGAACAGGAGCACGCGCAGGCGCTTGTCCTGTTCGAACAGCGCGCGTGCCTCTTTTGCCGCGTCCGAAAGGTCGAGGGAGATGCGCACCCGCCTGAGCGTGTCGTAAAGCTCCTCGCGGCCGCTGCTGCCGATTTGGCGGAGCATTTCGAGGACCTCGTCGTTGACCAGCGAGCGCGCCTTGCCCTTGAGCGTGCGCGCGTCCGCGCTCCCGCCCGCAGAAAAGAGCACCGCCGCCGCAAGTTCGTCCGAGCACTCCACTTCCAAACCTACGCGCGAGGAGAGGTTTTCCACCGCCTCGTCCATCGTCTGACGTATGATGCGGCAAAGCGCGGCGGCGTCGAGGTAGTTGAACAGGATGATGGAGCCCTCCGCGAGGCGGGAGAGAATGGGCGTGGGAAAGAAGGGACGCTTGTTCGCAGGGTTGATGTCCGTGCGCAGGGCGTTGACGATCATTTCGGTCGTGACGTCCGCAAAATACCGCTTGCCCGTGTCCTCGTACAGGTTGCGTCCCGCGTTGGTCGTCAGGATGATGACGGTGTCTTTGAAGGAGATCTCCTCGTCGTAATGGAAATCGCGGCAGCGGCCGCCTTCGAGGATCTGCAAAAAGAGCTGGATGATGAGCGGGTGCGCCTTTTCGATCTCGTCGAACAAGAGGACGCACTTGGGGTTGCTCTTGACGAAAGAGGTCACGATGCCGGGCTTGGACTCCTTATAAGAGCGGTTGACGCCGTGGAAGGAGGCGAGCGAGATCTCGTCGTCGGAGTATGCGCTCATGTCCAGCCGCAGGAAGGGGCGGCGCAGCGCCGCCGCGGCAGTCTCGGCGAGGAAGGTCTTGCCCACGCCCGGAGGCCCCGCAAACAGGCACACCGCACGCGGGCGGGAACGCGCGCCTTTCGGGCGCACGTCCGCTTCCATGTTGAAGACGGCGGAAACAAAGGCGTCGATCGCGTGGTCCTGCCCCGCGATCTTTTCGTGCAGTGCCGTCCTGAGCTTTTTCAGCCGCGCGGCGAGCTGCGCGAACGGCGAGGGCGTTTCCGCCGCAGGCGCACCCTCCGCTTTCTTTTCGCCTTCCGCGGGCGACTGCTGCGTCCCCTCTCCGCGTTCGGAGGAAGGACTGTCCGCGCCGCTCTCTCCGTCCACGTCTTCGGACGCTTCGTCCTCTTCGTCCTCTTCGTCCTCTGCCTCCTCTACGTCCCTATCCTCGTAAAAGCCGACTTCAGGTTCTTCGTCTTCGCCGTCATAAGAGACGGGTTCCTCGTCCGACAGCTCTTCCGCGCTGTGCACGAGCACGATCGCGACGCCGCGCAGGGATTCCTCGTTGAGTTTTTCCATCAGGAAACAGACGAACATCTCGCGAAGGGTGTCCGCCTGCATCGGCTCCGTCATCGTGACGGTACAGAAGATCGCAAAGGCGTTGTAGCGCAGGGTAACGTCCTGCATCTCCTCGTCCAGCCGCTTCGCGACCCATGCGACGGGATCGCCGTCATATTGAAGTTTGTGCGCAAGAAGCCAGTCTGTGTTGAACAAGATGTCTGCTTTTTCCGTGTACATGTTTCCCGCCCTCTCGAATTTTGTCGATTTACTATATTTTATCATGCATAATATTTCAAGTCAAGAGTTGCCCGCTTTTTTGCCGCAGACAAAATATGTCGGAAAGACGGCCCCTCTCTTTGCGCATGGGCCCGCCTGCGGATTTTTGCCCTGTCCCGCCCCTTCCTATTATATATATTATATATATGGAAAGTGCGAACGCAAAAAGATACTGCGGCAAAAGAGAAAACTCTTTTGCCGCAGGTCATTCGTTCGGATATTTTTTTGTCACGCTGAACAGGCCGAGGAAACGCCGCCCCTGCCGAAAGTAAAGCGCGGATCGCGTTGCAGACGCGCGGAGCGCGTCATTCGTCGTTTCGGGTTTGTTTTTTCTTTGCGAGAAGCATCCCCGCAACGCCCCATGCGGCGAGGAGCAGAACGATGGCGGCATCCACGATTAGCACGACGATCTGCCAGTCGGACATGCGGTATCCGATGACTTCGCCGTTCATCGCATTGGAATTTGCAAAGGTGAAGATCACGTTCTTCGCGCATTGACGCAGGACGATGAGATCGCCGACATCCGTCTCGTCCACCCACGCCACGGGGGTGTTCGCGAGGTTGAGATCGCCGCCCGCATACGCCATCTGCCTGGAAAACATATACTCGGGATGGGTGTTGAAGTCGCAGATCACGGTGCCTTTGAATCCCCATTCATCGCGCAGGATCTCCGTGAGCAGGCGGTAGTCGCCGCCCGTCCATTTGAGCCCGATGCGGTTGAAGGAGGTCATAAGCCCGCGGCTCTGCCCCTCTTTGACCGCGATCTCTTCGTCTTCTACGATCGCAACAGAATACATGTTTCTCCTCCCCCGCTTTTTTGTTTTTCGCCCTCAAGGAAGAGCTTTTGTTTTTGAATTATAATGCAAAAAAACGGGTTTGTCAACCGAAAAAACAAAATTCACCTTTTCGCGCTCTCCCTCCGCGCGCACGTTTTCTTCCGTCAAAAAAACGGTTTTTTTATACGACGTATGTGCAAAAACCGCCTCAAATTTCCGCTCCTTTTTTTGTCAGACAGACGGGTAAAAAATGTATTTTTTCATTCGGGGAATGTGCGCCCCGCCTTTTTCCGTTCTCTCCTGCCCTGCGGTTCCTCTCCTTTTCCATTTTATCAGAAAAGCGTCCTTGCTGCAAAAGGGGAAAAATATCGCTGAAAAAATCAAGCACCCTTGCGGGTGCTTTTTTCTTTATACTCACTCAATATTTTTCTGTCGAATAGTTACTGACCGATTCTTCTTCGTTACCTCCGCCCTTTTACAGCGTTACGCTTTTCTGATTCTTTTTTTGGCTGTTAAAAGGGAGTTGTGGCTTTGTCCCCTTTTGTACGGAAAAGTACGGGTTTGTCTTACTTTTACCCTTCCAATACTGAAAGCTCACCTGCTCTAACCCGTTATATGTCCGTCCTTTTTTTGCTATCCTGTAGCTACGATTTTTCCTACGGAGGTTTTAAAATTATGAAAAAAGCTATCATCTACACAAGAACATCGCCCGACCTTGTATCCGTCCGCACGCAGATCGTTGCCTGTAGACTCTTTGCAAAGCTGAACGGGGTCGAAGTTCTGCGCATCTGCCACGATCCTGGCGAGAACGATCAGCGGGTGCTGGTTGATCTTCTTCGGGACAGCAAAACTGCCAAATGGGATTGTATCCTGATCCTGGATCCGTCCGTGCTTTCCGACGATATCTGCACCTTTTTGAAATGCAGGGAAAAATTCAACCTGTCTGGCAAGCGTATTTCACCGGTTGTGAATTATAAGGAGGAAAACAAATGAAATACGCTGCTTTTTACGGAAGAAAAAGTGATGGCGTACCTTACAAACGCGATCCTGAAAAAGCCGAAAACGCTCATCCATACTCCGATCCAAAAAATCATTGTCTACGAAGACAAAGTCGAAATCTTTTACAATTACACAGACGAAACAAATCCCGGGGACGACAGTCCTCGGGATCTTTCTTATTATTCGGGTTCGGATAGTTCCGTTATACCGGGAAGTAATACAACAAATCCGAACCAAAAGTCAAAACCACCAGTTGAACTGGTGGTTTGCATATACCCTAAAAGGGTAAACTACCAGCCAACCCGTTAACGGGTATCGCTTTTACTATAGCGTCCTATCGCACGGCACACCTGTAAAACAGGTTCCTCGTGCTATTAAGGAGCAAAATCGCATTAGCTATATGGTAAACTTCTTTAATTATAAAATTTGCTAAAGCTATTTTTTATCTTCCCCCAGTAGAACTGGGGGTTTTTTCTTGCTAAAGCGCACCTATCCTAAATCGACAGGCATTTCGGCAGGAAGTTGCGGAGCTTTAAGAGAATTACATGAGAAAAGGCAGTCACTTTTATAAAGCGGCTGCCTTTAAGTTTGTATGAAATTCAATGTCATATCAGAAAGCGCCGTAAAGACTGTAATATCTTTTGCGGATACTTGCCTTGCGAGAATTTATCTTTCCTCTGCCGATACCGAGTTCGGCGCAGACTTCGGATTGTATCATTCCGTTCATGTAGCAGTTTAGAATGGCGAGTTCCAAAGCAGATAACTGTAACGCCTCGGCAAGCTCATCGTATTTCGTGTAATCTGTTTGTTCATGTTCAAAGCAGTTCACGGGATCCATCGGCAGCGCTTTATAATCCGTAAAATCAATGGACTCAACGACCGTTCCTCGCCTGTCCGGTCTGTTACGAAGAAGATTGATGAAGCGGTCTACTTCACGATAGCAAGCAAGTTTGATAGAGATTTCTTTTCCTTTGCGGTCTTTGCCGTAAATTTCAGATGCCTTTCTACCTATAAATTGATACAGAAAGCAGATAGCAGTCTGCGCTACGTCATAGCCGTCCGATACGATATAGTCTATTTCTCCCATATGGTGCAGGTCTTTGATTAAACCGATATACAGCCTGTCTGCTACCTTCATATCGAACTTCTTTACAGTCCTTAATGCCTGCAATGCGATCATTTCTCCCATGAGCTTGACGTTCTCATTTGAGATAGACTCTGCGAACAAATCGCCTTCGTTGCGATACTTTCCGTTTGAGAACTTGGTTACCAACATTTCCATTTTGAGTTACACCTCCGAATTGTATTTGCCCTTTTCGGGCAAGAGGCGACGGAGCATAGGACGGTATAAGTGAAGCATTATCTCTGTCGGTCTGCGGAAGTCAACGGGACAAAGCAAAATCGTTGCGTAGGAGTTACAATTTATTTTTTCTGACATGAGAAAAGCCGAGCAAGGAGACCTTGTTCGACTCAAAGTATTTATATGGATATTTTCAGCGACGATTTTGCGGCCGTTGACGTCCGCGAAGTCCTATGCTACCATAGCCTGACCGAAAAGGCAAATCCGGAGGTGTTTCAGAAAGAAAACTCGCAAAAAAGAAAGCCCCGATCATCGTCGGGGCCTGCCGCTATGGGAGCGGTGAAGTATATCTCTATTTTGTCGTCATACAGGACGATTTGTTTTACGAGCAGGTTTATGAGCGCCTGCGGCTCTTCTTTGAGCGTCGCCTCATAGTATTCCCGTATCTGTGCTTCGGTATATACGACGGACTGTTTGCTCCGCTCTATGAGGATGAGCCGTTCGAGTTCCTCCTGCCGCGCTTCCAGCTCTTTCATGCGCCTTTGCGTGGTGGCGTTGACGACGCCTTTTTCTATCGCGGTCATGATATTGTTCAGCGCCGTTTTTATCTGTTTCTGTTCCCTTACAAGGGCTTGCAGGGAGGAACGCTCTCTGCTTCGTTTCTCCTGTTTCGCCATAACGTCATGAACGAATTTATCCATAAAGCCTTTGTCGTTCAGCCGAGTTATAACGGCGTCCAAAACGAGCCGTTCGAGCTCTTCTTTGCGGACGGTCTTTTTCTTGCAGTCGTTCAGCCTGTACTTCCTGCCCTTACACTTGTAATAATATTCGCTGCCACGGCATTGGCGGGTATTGCTGTCCGCGACGATGGGCATACCGCAGTAGCCGCATATCATTTTGTCGCGGAGCAGATAGACGGTCTTGACGCTCCGCTTTCCTCGCTTGTTCTTCTCTACGATGGCGCGCACCCTGTCGAAGAGTTCGTCCGATACGATGCGCGGGAACATATTCTCAAACACGTCGTTCCCGTAACGGTATCTGCCGGTGTACTTCTCATTCTTCAACATCGTGTAGATGATATACAGTTCAAACGGCTTTCCCTTATAGAAAACACCTCTGTCGGTCAGGGATTTTACGATGCTGCTGACGTGTACGCCTTTGGAATATTCGCTGAAGATATACCGCACCGTTTCCGCTTCGGTTTCGTCTGTGACGATCTTCCTGCCGTCGATCTTATACCCGTATAGCAGCGGCCCGCCTTGATAGTTGCCTTTCAGCCTCGTTTCCCGCATACCTCTGCGTATCTTCTGCGAGAGCTCGGCGGAAAAATACTGGTTCATGCCTTCCAAAAGACTTTCGAGTATGATGCCTTCCGGCGTTTCCGGGATATTCTCCATCGCGGAGAGAACTTTCACGCCGTTGTCTTTGAGCGTTTTCTTGTGGATCGCCGTTTCGTACTTGTTGCGGGAAAATCTGTCTAATTTGTAAACGAGAATGAAATCCCAGGACTTTTTGGCGCTGTCTTTTATCATGCGCCTGAAATCCGGTCTGTTGTCGTTCGTTCCCGTCATGGCTCTGTCGATGTAGGTATCTACGATGACGATACCGTTCCTCTGCGCGTATTCCTCGCATACCCTTAACTGTCCTTTGATGGACTGTTCCGTCTGGTTGTCAGATGAGTATCTGGCATAGACCGCCGCTGTCTTCATGTATTTATAAATCCTCCGTGAATTTTTTACCGAAAGCATAGCACTTTTCTGAACGGAATAACAGGAGAGCCAGCCGTAGGGAATCCATAGAAAACCCCAACGGAGGTCATCTTTTCCGTATCAAAAAGTACCTTTCGGCGCAACCGAAACGGGAGAGCAAAGCGCAGTCTGTCAAAGGTCTGCCCCCACGGGGACGCGCAGGAATTTTGTAAAAGTTATCTCCTTTCCATTCACTCAAAATTGCTGCGCGCCTTTGACAGACAAAGCCGCTCTCCCAACATCCCAAAGCCGAAAGGTACGAAAGTGTTACGGTGAGTTGCTAAACTGTCAACAGGAGTTGCTGTTTCTTGGGGTTTACTAACGGCGGAATCTATTGAAAAAACACTTGCCTTGTGGTATAATAGATGCACAAACAAGTAAACAAGGAATATAAAAGTCAATGATAAAAAAATTATCCTCCATTGCGTCAGTCGTTATGATTGCGTCAATTACCATACTCACGTCCGCGTGTTCGTTTTTACCTAAATACAGTGATCCGGAAAGTATTGATATTGACGGCGAAACATATATGACCGGGTTTTATGAGAACTTATGGGTTGAAGGCATTGTCTTCAGCGAGGACGATATCCCAAATTTTGAAACGAAATATCATATTTGGTGGAAAGTAGAAAATGCGCCGTTTGATATGTACTGCGCTCAAAATAAGGAAGCATTATACTGGAATCCGACCATTTATTGTAAGAAAAATCAATTTGACACGGTAAAAAACTATTATGCAGACACAAATAATTTCAATTATTATACGGGACTGTATGGCGATAGTAATAAAGACAGTCGCATTCGCTTAGACGGAGAGTTGAATTATTCTCTTTTAGAAGAAGCGATTGCGTTGAATATGCAAATTGAGGCAAGTTCCGGGAAAGGTCATCTGACAGAAAAGGAAAATTTATCGGATATAGAAATCCACATCCCATCCGACGAGATTTTGCCAATTCAGCCTGTTTTATATAGAGTAAGCAAGGACGGATTTTTCACTACTATTCAAAACAGTTGGATTGTAACAAAAAATGCAGTATATATAGAGGGAATGTACGACGGAGAAACAGAACAAAGTTATACCGCCTATAAAATCAGTAGTGAAGCAAACGAATACATTTTGAAATTACTTTTTGAACATGATATAGTGTAAAAAGCACAAACAAGCGGCGACGCTTTATATTCACGGACTAACTTTTACTGACTGTGGAAATAGTGCCGCGGAAGTAGTCGCAGGACGACGAAATAACCGGGTGACCGTGACTGTCAGGCAAGACGGACGAGAGATCGTCTGTACTTTGTCTGCGGTCACGGTCTTTTTTTGTTTTCTCGGAGAAATTTTTATAACAGGTCAGAAACTGTCCTGTTTGCGTGGTTTAATGGGAATGAAATTTTGGAAAGGTGAAGAAAACCTGCACCTTTAACCGGTAAGATTAAAGCAACTTTGAAATTAGGGACAGGTTTTGGCACCAATTCCCTGTAAACTACAAGAAAAAGTTTTTCAAATACGACAAGAAATGTCGTATTCGGGTGGTTTACTGTAAGCAGAAAATACCTTCGGAAATTTTTTTCAAACCTGAAGAAAACTTGCAGGTTTGACAGTTATGCTATCGCCGGAAGTAAATTTTCTCAAAGAAATTTTTTAAAGTCGTAAAAACCTTGCGAGTTTAAGGTTTAAGATAAGCGCACAACGGGAGGAACGGTGTTATGACGCTCAACGAAATAAGACAACAATTAAAGACAATACGCCTGTACTATACGAGCAAGGCGCGTTTTTCCGCCGCCTTCGACACCCTCCCGCATAATGTGACGGAATTGGCGGCCACATATGCCGCAACTATCACATCTGCGCCGCTCGATTTGTATCTCATTTACTACGAACTGTACGTTCTGGGTCTCACGCAGGAGGCAGCGGCGGTTGACCTGAATTACAGCACCGAATACATACGGCAGAAGAACAAGCGATTGTTACTGTTCCTGCAACAAAAACTAAGCGAAAAGGAGGCGAGCTGATTGGAAGAGATAAAAATCAAGAATAACACGCTCGGGCTGAAGGTCTATACCGTAGGCGAGCCCCAAACGTCCGGCGAAGAATATGAACTGCTCGTGTCCTCTTTTCTGGACGGGTTAGAGAAACTCACAGAAAGAGAAAACGGACAGGAGAAACCTGCCCGCTGAATGATTTACTTGTTTCAAAGACAAGCCACGCCTCACTGCCACGAGAGGCAAAAAGGTATACTAAGGGCACATTAAAGTCGCACGCTAAAATACTCTACTTGTATCAAAGACAAGCGCACGCCTCGCTCTCACGAGGAGCAAAAAGGTACATTGAGGTCACATGAGAGTATCCGGTAAAAAATTTACCGCTTGTATATATACCAAGCGCACGCCCTGCTCTCACAGGGTAATGTCAAACGTATGTAAACCGCATATTTCGGGACGGTAAAAAAACGGCGCGCTTGTTTAATAGCCAAGCGCACACACTGCCGTCATTTGTGAAAAATTAACATTTTTGCGGAACGGTAAAAAACCCATCTCACTCATGGCGTCGAAAGCTGTATTGAAGCCTGCTCGACCGCTTAGGAGAGCCGAGAAACTATCGCGCCGCTCCCGAAATACACATAGCGACCTGCATAACGGTGAAAATCAAGGTATGGCGCGACGGAGTAAGCGGGCGATTCGCCAAGCGGGTTAGCGGCGAACGCCCGCGCCGTCGCCGCCTTTGATTTCCGTTTGTCCGCTTTGTTTGTCCGGGCGTGCGCTTGGCTTCGGCGCCCGCGAGCGCAGCGAGCGGGTGACGGTGCGGCGTCAGCCGCACCGTCAGCTTCGCCGCCGACTTGTTTATAGCCAAGCGCATGCCTTACTGCCATTTCCGTTTTTTCCCCTGTTTTCCGTCCTGCTTTTTGCATGACAAAACCGCCCCTTGCGGAGCGGCTTTGAAAGAGATTTGCTCTTAAATTGTTTCTTTTGTCCAAATAACGGGTGTTACGCCATCCGTATCATAGTGCCAATAGTTACCTCCTGTCTCTGCGCCTTCGCCCTGGAACGGATTTGTTTCGCTATAATAGTAGCGGGTGGCATTTGTGAGCCTTGAATTACCATCAGAGCTAATCAAAATCGCCTTCCATTGTTCTGCTGTACCCCCATAATAGACAGTTGTAAGAGAACTACAATTGGAGAATGCATACTCCCAGATACTTGTTACGCTATCCGAAATTATTATGTTTGTAAGCGAACTACAACCAGAGAACGCATAAGGTTCAATACCAGTCACCACATATTTTACGTTTTTATATGTCACGCTTGCAGGTATCGTAATCGAGCCAGATATGTTTATGGGCTGCTCTACTACGGCTGCAACACCTTCTTCAAGCGCATATCGCATTCCATCGATAATTGCATAGATTTTCCCATCGCTTGCAATTTCGTTTGCTACGCAGTTCCATACCACGGGATAGTAAGTAGTTCTATCTTTTTGATTCCAATCGTCTTGCCAGCCGCTTGGTTTACTTTCCGCTATGCAATATATTGTAAGTGCATTGCAATCATAGAAAACATCGCTCCCGATATTCGTTACGCTATCCGGAATCGTTATATTTGTAAGCGAGCTGCAACCAGAAAACATATAGTCCTTGATAGTTGTCACTCCGTCGGGGATGGTGATACTCGTAAGCGAGCTGCAACCATTGAACGCGCTAGTACCTATGCTTGTCACACTCTCAGGGATAGTTATACTTGCAAGCGCAGCGCAACCGTAGAAGGCACCTTCGCCTATAGTCGTCAGGTTATTGCCTTCAAAAGTTACATGAGTTACGGGCAGGTTGAAGAAGGCGTATTTGCTTATGGATGTGACGGGATATACCGTTCCGCCTATCGTTACGCTCTCGGGGATGACTACTTCTACGGAGATGTTGCTCTGGAAAGATACTTCCGCCTCACCATTTAAAATTGCATACAGCAGCCCGTTCACATATTCGTAAATCTTCCCATCAGTGCCGACGTTGTTGTTTTTGCAGTCCAAAACCACAGGCACGCTTCCGTTAAAGGAATACCAATCTTTCGGCCACGAGTTGATGTCCTTCGCTTCGACGAATACAAGCTTTACGCCGCTACCATTGAACAAGTTATTGCTGGGCGTAGTGACCTTTTCGGGTATGGTGATAGTTACGAGCGAATCACAATCGATAAATACACCTGCGCCAAGCCAGGTAAGGCTCTGCGGCAGCGATATTTTGCTCATCGCAGTGCAGCCGTTGAAGGCATTGCTACCGATTCTTTCAAGTCCTTCGGGAAGAATAATTTCGATGAGCGCAGTGCAGTCGCTGAAGGCGGAGTCCATAAGTTCGATGACAGGGTATTCTACGCCTTCAAATGTTATTTTGGCGGGGATAACTACTTTTTCAGGGATATATACGGGGCGCTGAATGGCGACATACGCTTTTCCGTCTTTAAAGCCGTATCTTAATCCGTCTATCATTGCGTATTTATAGCCATCGATGTCGGTATCGTTATTGTTGCAATTTAACACCACAGCATTGTCGCCATTCCATCCACGACTCAAGCTAGCAGCTTTCTCCGCATCGAATGCGCAGTAAAAAACTATGCCGGAACTATCAAACGTCCATGAGTCAATTTTCTGTATGGTTGCGGGCAGCCAGACTTCCGTCAATGCTGCGCATTGATAGAAAGCTTGCATCTCAAGTGTGGTTAATCCTTCCGGCAAAGTTACTTTTTTAAGCGAAACACAAGAGCGGAAAGCATTGCTGCCGATAGTGGTAAGCACTCCGTTTTCCGCAAAATTTATCTCTTCAAGTGATGAACAGCCCGAAAAAGCGCCTGCGCCTATGCTCGTCACTTTTTTACCCAGCGTCAGTGAGGTGAGCTTTTTGTAGTTGACGAAGGCATCATCGTTTATCGCGGTAATAGTGTCAGGAATGACCAGTTTGCTTACAAGCTGCTCGCCGAAGTACAGTTCTCCCGCATAATACAGGGGGTTATCGTCCGAGCCGGCAAAGGTAAAGCTTAACCATTGCTCTAAGTCTGACACGATCACTTTGGAAAGTTTTGTACTCTCTTTTACTTCGTGGCTCATGTTGTTGTCATAAAAGAAGAGTCCGGTGGGCAGAGTTTTAACGTTTTGCCCTATAATAAATTCGGCGCCTTCGGTGCAGCCGGCGTTATAGAATATATTGTTCAACTCCGTTTCGCCAAGTTCTGCGTTAAAGTAGATACGCTCAAGCGAACTGCAATTTTTGAAGGCAGAATCGCCCAACGAAATCAATGTTTCTGGAATAGTGACTTCGATGAGGGACGAGCATCCGCAAAATGCATTGTCGCCTATCTTCGTAATATTATCCGGCAAAATGATTTCTTCTATGTAGGAACAGTAATAAAATGCCTCGGCGCCTATCTCCGTCCCGTTTGTTATAGTGACCTTTCTCAAGCTCTCAGGAACTCCTTCATAATCGTATCTTTCTTTAAACGCAAAGATATATGCAAATTTTACACTCTTTGTTCCGTCTTTGTCTGAACCAAGGAACGGAAGAGTAATCGTTTTAATGCTTTCTACGCCGTAGAACGCTCCTTGCGAGATTTCCGTTACCGTTTCGGGAATGACGAGGTCGGTAAGAAGCTCGCCGTTTAAATACATATTGCTTGCGTAAACGAACGGTGTGGAATATTCGTTTCCGAATGTGATTTGACTCCATGCTGCGATATCGGTTATATATATATTTTCGAGAGAGCTAAAATTATTATAATAAAAAACATTTGCCTCAATCTCTTTTATCGTTGCAGGCAGCCAAATGGAAACAAGCTCGGTAAACTTAGACAGGTATCCTTCTCCGATTTTTGTTCCCCCGAGGATCTTAAGTTCTTTTAGTGCGCTTCCGTTAGAGCCTATAAGCGATACGGAAGTTATTGTATCCTTACCGTCCATTTCACCTATGTAGGGTATGGTAAGACTCTCTACTTTGTCGCAACCGTAAAAGGCGTAATTACCTATGGTCTGTATTGTGTCGGGAATATTTATGCTTGTAAGCGCAGAGCATCTATAGAATGCGTTCGCACCTATATTCGCCAATTTACTGCCTTCCATGAATGTTACCGTTTTAAGCTCGCTATTACCATAGAAAGCGTATTCACCTATCTCGGTAACGGTTGCAGGCAATGTTATCTCTGTCAGTGTGTTTGAACTCATATCGCCGCAGTAGAAAGCGTATGCGCCTATGGTTTTAAGGATGCTGCCCTCTGCGAATATTAAGGATGAGATGTCGCAATTCCCAAATGCATTTTCTTCTATCACTTCAAGGGATGCGGGCAGCGATATGTTACCGAGAGAATATCCCGCGAATGCGTATGCACCTATGCTCTTTATGCTGTTACCAAATGTTACGGAATTTATCACAGGAGCCGTATAATAGCCCGGGACAGAATAATTATGTTTCAAGAAATACGCCGGAATATATTGCACACTGTCGCCGAATATGATGTCTATACCTTTTTCCTTGTTGCCGGAGCTTGAAAATAAATTATTGCCGTTTTCGTAAAAGTCCTCAACATTTGCGGCATTATAATATACCTTTTCGAGAGCCGAAATGCCGGCGAATGTTACATCACCGATAAAAGCAACTTTTTCGGGTATGGTCAGCTCCTTTATCTGTGAACAACCGGCAAATGCATAATTACCTATCTTTGTAACGCCTTCGGGTATGGCTATGCTTTTCAAACTGCTGCAATTTTGGAAGGCATACTCTCCTATCTCGGTCACGGAGGAGGGTATCGTAAATTCCTCAAGCGCGGTGCAGCCGTTGAACATATTCGGTTCCAAAGTTAAAATATTGTCGGGGAATTCTATGCTTGTAAGCGCAGCGTCAAAACAGAATGCGCCCTCCTCAATCATGGTAACGCTGTCGGGAATATCTATCGAAGCAAACGCACAATAACTGAATGCCTCGGCGCCAATTGTTTTAAGAGCCGTAGTATTATTGCTGTTTTTTTCAAACGTGACCTTGGCGAGGTTCGTGCAATTATTAAATGCGCGTTGACCAATGGTTTCTACTGTTGAAGGTATGGATATTTCCTTAAGCGAGGTGCATCCCCAGAAAACACGCGAACCTATTTCAACCACATTCAATTCACCGAAATCAACAGATTTAAGATTTACATAGTTCATATCGGTAGTAGGAAGATTGGTCTCTATGCGAACTCGCGCGCCATTAGGAAGGCTTACCGTATCAAAATCGGCAACCCACACGTCTTCCGGGTTTTGCGAATAATCTATGCTTAACCTGTACAAGTCGCTTGCCGCTATATATTCAGCCCTTATTTTAGCTGTATGATCTACGATATATCCGCAGTCACGACACTTCTCATAGCTGTCAAATGCTTCAAAATCATGCGAATATGGGCCTTTTGTTACATTATGCCCGCAAGTCGCCTCTTTCCAATGTCCGTTCGCGTCATATTTCCATTCTTCCGAGTAGGTGTGACCGGTCGCGGGAAGCTCAAGTTCTTCTGTGGTTACGGGTTGCGTTCCCTCTTCATCGGAGAACATTTCCCGGCACCTTTCACATTCGTAGTGTTCCTTAACTCCGCTTTTGGTGCAGGTAGCACTCACTTCATCCACAAGCGTTATGCTGTGCCCGAGCGGATCAACATCTTCAGATTCCCCAAACCGGCACCTTTCGCAATTGCGATATCGTTTGCCGCCTTCCGTACAAGTCGGAGCGTCGCCAGTCATGTAATACCAATCTGACCAATTGTGACCAAAAGCCTCGATCACAAGATCGGCATCGGGGATTTCCGTATAGCCTTCCGGATCGGCAAAATTTTTACCGCATTCGGAACAGTGCCAGTGTTCTTGTGTACCCGCTTCTGTGCATGTAGGATCAACACAATCATAATATGTCATATTATGCACGTGTTCTTCCAGCGCGTCAGGGCCTCCGCCGCAGGCGACAAAAACTGCCGCGCACGAGGCTGCAATACTGATTACCAGCAATGCAATTAGCTTTTTTCTTTTCATAAATCTCCTCCAAAAAATTTTTGCCGGGCTAAAGCACTAAAAAAGCGTGCCTTCAACCGAAGACACGCCCTGCAAATGTATCTCCGATTGTTGCGACACAATTCCCAAAGCAAGTGGAAAATAGAGATACGAAATGCCTTATCGTACCACTTGCTTAAAAAGATGAAATTGTGTCGCAGTTACAGTATATCACAGGCGGGCGAATTTTGCAAGAACCGCGCAGATATTTACTATAAAAAATAAGAGCGCCCCCAATTAAGGGAACGCCCGCAAAGTATGTATCCCTTAATCAGTTGCGCTATAATTCCTCTGTATGGGAAAATAAGGGTACACCTATGCCAGTGTAACCCACACAGAGTTTTTTCAATTATAGCGCATATACAGTATAGCACAATCTTTATGAAAAGACAATATTTTACAGTAAAAAGTCGCAATCTCTTTGATTACGACTTTAATTATATACGTATTCGTTAACGTGTCGATTTACAATTCTTATTCTAAAGCGCCAATGAAAAGAACTACCCGAAAGGTTCGGATAGTTCCGTTATGGTGGAACGTTCGGTCTCAAACACGAACCTGATTTTAACTACAAACGGAAGAAACTCTTGGTTAGAAAAAAATTTTTTATTTCAAAATTATAGATAAACTTTTATTAAAAACATTAAAATCAACATTATCTTTAATAATTTTTGATAATCTAAGAACAAATTCCGATTCTGTTAGGTGTCGCTTTGCTGCATTCTTAATTAATAAATTATATAATCTTTTTCCATCACAATCATTACTAATTGTAGTTTTATAATCATTTAGCAATTCTTTTAAGGATTCAATAGGGAACAAGTCGTCATTGATTTTTTTATAAATTGCATTATTTTTTTCATCAATTAGCACTTTTTTTAGATATTTCTCAATACTTGCAATAGGTAAAAATAACTTTTCCATACTTTTATAAGGCTTTTTATTACATTCTTCTTTTATGTCTCCATCTAATATACTGATTATATGTTTACCTATTCCCAATACATTATTAGTTAACAAATCATATTGAAGTTTTAATGTATTAGACCACCCGCCTACCGGTACGACATGTATCAATTTACTGTTCGATAAATTAAGATCATCAATTATACTTTCAACAATAATTTTAGCTAATTCATCTTCAACTAATAATAACCAATCAAATCCATCATGTCTATAAACATCTCTAATAGCATAGGCAGGATAGCAAGGATTGACAATAGTTAAAGAGTTGGATTGAGTATTCGGATTAAGTTCTAATAAAAAAATATTTTTAGGTTCTATTTTATTTATTACTTCAGGTGCATGGGAAGTAATTATTATAATTAAATTGTCTCTATTTTGAACTAAACTTTGTAAAAGTTCTAATAGACGAGATATAGCAACAGGATGCAAAGTTAATTCGATTTCGTCAATAAGCATTAATACGGGTAATTTTTCGTCTAATGAACGTCTAATTATTGAATGATATATAAAATGTAATAATGATAATGTAATACATTCACCTGAACTCATTGCGTATTGCGAAATTAATGAGTTATCTTTTGTCATAAAATATGGAGTTTCATTTAAGCCCATTTTTCGGACTATTTCTTTGTTTTTTATTCTTTTAATATCATAAGAAGTATAATAAGTTTTATCTCCATGTAGAATGTACCCTAATTGTTCTATAATATATTGATCAGCCTCACAAAGCAGATCTATATTTATAATTCCGTCATCCATTAAAGATTTAACCTTATTATAATTTTGAAATCTAAACCCATAAAACAAACTGCCTTCATACATTCCGTTAATATGAATTTGATTTTTAGGGATAGGCATAAATGCTTTTTGTGGATTTTTTTTATCTTGCAAAATCTCCCATTTGTTTTTAATGGATCCATATTCAAATTCTAAATAAGAATCGCCATCTCTTAGATCAACACCAAAAGAAGAAAGGCTATTTCTATTAATTAATTGAGCTAGACAATAAATTATTGTGCTTTTACCTGTACCGTTATTTCCCACCAAAGCATAGAGCCCACTATCAAAAGGTATTTCAATTTCAGCATTATATATTGCTTTAATTTTATGTATTGTCATTTTCAGATTATTTTTCATTGATAGTTACTCCTTATTTTTAAAAATTGCATTTAATAGTACTTCACATTGCTCATGGTTGAGTTTCATTTGTTCTTTGATTTGTCCGACAATGCGTCGAGCAAAGGTTTTGATGGTAATATCGTCAAAAGACAGATATTCCGGATTTTTCGATTTTTCTTGTTCGTAACAGAGGAGTGCTTTTTTGAGCCATTCCTGATCGCGTTCTTTGGACATAGTATCCCCACAACTAAATCTGTACTGTAAATTTATTATAACACAATATATTGTGCTTTTCAATGCTTTTGGGAAAATTTACCATTTTATCCCTTAAAATAAAAGCAGAAAAAGTTGACAATCGTAGCATTCTATGATATTCTATATACAGACCGACGGTTTGTAAGTGTGAGGAGCAAGAAGATGTCAAGGAATAAATATCCGGAAGAAACGGTAAAATTGATATTGGATACAGCGGCGAGATTATTTACCGAAAAAGGCTTTGAAAAGACTTCTTTACAGGATATTATGAACGAAACAAAGCTCTCGAAAGGGGCAATCTACCATCACTTTGCATCCAAAGAAGATATATTCATAAAAATCTGTGCGAATACGAGTAAACGCACGGAACAATTACTTTCAAAAGTGCGCGACGATAAAAGGCTTAACGGTCGGGAAAAATTGAAAAAAATCTATGCCGAAGCATTGGGAAATACCGTCAATAACGAAATTGTTCCGATGCAGCCGTATATGATTTCCAACCACAAATTTTTGGCGGCGCAGGTGGAAAGTTTAATGCGCGAAGTTGCCCCCGATTATATACAACCCATTCTGGAACAAGGTATTGCGGACAAAACATTGCACGGCATCGAATATCCTCGCCAAACGGCAGAAATGCTCAGTCTTTTATCCAGCTTATGGCTCAATCCGCTTCTGCTCCCATCCTCCGACGAGGAGATCATAGCGCGCGGCGAAGTGGTAATGTCTGTCCTCAACCGCATCGGAGCTGATTTTACGGCAGAGGAACTAATTCGCCCGTACCTTTCTTACAATCATATGTTGCAAAAGTAATCTGATGGCAAAAAATTATAACCGCCCTGTAAAAAGGGCTGTTTCTTTTAACTTTATACAAACCGACGGTCGGTATTGTTTAAGGAGGTAAAGCATGAACAAACAAGAATTTGAAGAAAAGATAGAACGAACTATCGAGGATGCGGCGGCACATATGGAAGAGCGGATTGACAAAGCAATGATAAAAGCGGAACAAAAAATCGAGATGGCAACAGACCGTTTCGATAAATCCGTCAACCGTGCAGCGAAAACAAAAACGGGCAAACGAATTATCTTTTTCGTAAACCTGTTGATAGCCGTTGCACTTTTTATTGGCGGTTTTGTTTTATTGCATTATCAATACACGATTTGGGCGATCGTCTGTTTCTCCGTCGGGGGATTGGATGTTCTTTTCCGCTTAATAGAAGCAATTATTTTCAAAGATTAAGGAGTATCTATGTCTGAACAAAAATTGTTTACAAAGGATTTTACGCTTGTACTTATCGGGCAAATCATATCCCTGTTCGGCAACGCCATACTGCGCTTTGCTCTTCCGTTGTATTTGCTGCGGCAGACGGGTTCTTCCACTCTGTACGGTATCGTTACGGCGTGTTCCTTTCTTCCGATGATATTGCTTTCACTTGCGGGAGGTGTGATCGCGGACAGAGCGAACAAACGCAATATTATGGTTGCGCTCGATTTTACAACGGCGGGAATTATTCTCGTATATTATCTGTTATACTGTCTTTTGCCGCTCGTACCGCTTTTGGTTGTCGTTTTGATGTTGTTATACGGTATCGCGGGTGCATATCAGCCTGCGGTGCAAGCGAGTATTCCTGTTCTGCTTTCCAGCGACAACATATTGAAAGGAAATTCTGCCATCAACGCCGTCAATACGCTGGCAAATCTGATCGGCCCCATTCTCGGAGGCGTTCTGTTCGGGCTTTGGGGATTGGCTCCCGTTCTTATTTTGAGCATCGTTTGCTTTACCGCATCAGCCATTATGGAAATATTTATACATATTCCATTTATCCGCCCTGACAGGACGACAAAATTTTGGTTGGTTCTTAAAAATGATTTGAATGACAGCGTTTTTTACTTACGAAAAGAAAAGCCCGTATTTATCCGCGTTGTGATTTTGCTTGCCCTCTTTAATCTCGTGCTTTCTTCCGTTATGGTCGTGGGTATTCCCGTAATGGTTGTAAACATTCTGCAAATGAACGACTTGTTCTTGGGAATAGCGCAGGCTTCGCTCGGTTTGGGCGGTATTCTCGGCGGAGTACTCGGCGGAATTTTATCGGATAAATTGAAACTGCGCTCAACGTATTTATACCTGTTACTTTGCGCGGCAGCCGCTGCAATCATGGGGCTTGCACTTTTTCCGTTTATGTTACCGTTGGTCGGATATATCATTATTTGTGCAATGAGTATTGTCGCGATGGCGGCAGCTACATTGTTTACCGTTCAGCTCTGTGCCGCGATACAACGGCAGACACCGCAAGTACTGATCGGCAAAATCATGGCGTTTGTCATGACCGTATCTAACTGTGCGTCCCCTTTGGGGCAGGCTCTTTATGGCGTTCTGTTTGACGTATCCGCCGCAATGCCGTATTTAATACTGTTCGGGGCGGGTGTACTCGCTTTTATGATTTCTTTGCTTTCGAAAAAAACATTCGCGAATTTAGAAGCACAAGAAAATACTGTTCAACAAGAACAAACGGAGGAATTATGAAAAGATTTGCTTGCTGCCCGGTATGCGCACATAAATTGTGCAAGGGCGAAAAAGGTTGCTATTTGGACATCAAGTGTCCTCGCTGCGGGGAAGTCATCCATATTGAAATTGGAGACGTTATCACCACGCGCATTGTTTCCAAAGAAGAACGTGAAAAAGTGCGCGCTCAAATGATTTCTCAACATAAAATCCATGTCGATCCAAACGACAAAGATACGTTGGAAATTTAGGACATAAACTGCCTCAAAAACAGGGCGAAATGTACTGTTTTGGGGTACAGGATAAGGGATGAGACTCACTTTGCGTCTCATCCCGCTTTTTACGAGAAACGGGATACCCGTTTTCAGCGATTTAAGGAGCATTTTTTATGGTAAATGTCGTTATTTACGCGCGGTTCAGTTCGCACTCTCAAACGGAACAGTCCATAGAAGGACAGCTGAAAGAATGTTATGAATTTGCCAAACGCAACGATTACAACGTAATCGGAGAGTACATAGACAGGGCTTTGACGGGTACGACGGATAAGCGTCCCGAATTTTTGCGTATGGTCGAGGATAGCAAGAAAAAGACATTCAAGTATGTCCTTGTCTATCAGTTAGATCGTTTTGCCCGCAACCGTTACGACAGTGCTACCTACAAGGCAAAACTCAAAAAGAACGGCGTGCGCGTGCTTTCCGCCAAAGAAAATATCACGGAAGATGCGAGCGGTATTCTCGTCGAGGGAGTGCTGGAAAGTATGGCGGAATACTATTCCGTTGAACTCTCGCAGAAGATAAGGCGCGGAATCGAAGTATCGGCAAGCAAATGTCAGTTTTTCGGCGGTTCTGTTCCGCTCGGCTACTATATCGACGAGGACAAGCATTATCAGATCGACGAAAGCAAGGCGGTATTCGTCCGCAAAATCTTTGAAATGTACGCCGACGGAAAAACTATCGTGGAAATCGAAAAATATTTGCTCGATAACAAGGTTTACAACAACGGCAAAACGATCGGGCATGGTACCGTAAAGCGAATACTCCACAACCGCCGCTATTTAGGCTATTATATTTTTCACGACAAAGAAGTAAAAGACGGCATTCCGCAAATAATATCCGACGAACTGTATGAGACCGTACAGGCGCGGTTAGAGCGAAATACAAAAGCCCCCTCGTCCAAGAAGGCGAGAGAGCCGTTTTTGCTGACTACGAAGTTGTTTTGCGGGCTTTGCAACTGTGCCATGACGGGCGTGAGCGGAACGAGCCATACGGGTAAAAAGCACGCCTATTATCGGTGCGTTGGGCGAAAGAACGGGTGCAAACAAGAGAGTGTTCAAAAAGATTTGATTGAAGAAACCGTCGTGCAGGATACGCTCAAATTGCTCGACGATAAACTGATCGACCAGATTTCGCAAGCCTTATACGAGATATTGCGGGGAGAACTGAAAAACGGTAACGTACCGCGCCTTGAAAAACTGCTCGCAAGCAATAAGAAAGCGAGCGAAAACCTTATGCTGCTTTTGATGGACGGTAAAGCGAAGAATACGATTCTTGACAAACTCGAACAACTTGAAAAGGAGCGCAAAGAGATAGAATTGCAACTTGAAACGGAAAAGTCTGAAATTCTCGATTATACGCTCGAAGATTTGCGCTACTATGTCAAACGGTTCAAACACCTCGATTATACCAAAACAGAAAACAGGCAGGCACTCATCGACACCTTTGTAAACAAAGTCTTTTACTATGGCGATAAAAAAGGAAAAGTCCGTTACAATGTAACAGACTTTTCTACGGGTTCGCTTTACGAACGAGTGGTGGGCCAAAGTTGTTAAAGGAAGAACTCTCGGGGAAATCGGAGGGGCCGTCGTCCCGAAAGCGGGCCAACACCTCCTCCGAGATTGCAGTAGTGCTGTCACCGACATTAAATATGTAGGTGATTCTGTCATCATAGAGAATAATTTTATTGATAAGTACGTTGACAAGGGTTTTCCTGTATTTTATATCATTTATGTCGCCGTTTTTCAGACTCTCGAGGAAAAACTTGATTTGAGTTTCCGTCAGAATAAATTGAGTTTGCTGTTCCTTGAAAATCTGCTTTTCAATTTCTTCCAACTCCTCCCGTTTTTGCTGTATTCTCTTGGTAATTAAATCAGCCGCATTGCCCTGTTCCAACGCCTTTATCAAATTTTCGATAACCTTTTCAATTTCTCTTTTTTCTTTCAACAGGTGTTCGAGTTTGAAATTCTGTGTTTCCTTTTTGTATGCGCCCGCTACGGCTTTGGAAATCTTGCTTATATTTTTGGGAGAAAGCATTTCCCTGCACTTGTTGATGGCTAAATCTTCTATCCACTTTTTAGGAACAGGTTCTTTATCGCAAAGCCGTTTCCCCGTCTCGGGAGATTTTCTGTAAAAATTATTACAAGCGTAGTAATTATAGGTTTTCCCCGTTTGGGAGGTGCCGCTTCTGCCTGTCATCATTTCATCGCATTCGCCGCAAAAGAGTTTACTTGCTTGCGCAAATGGACAATACGTTTGTATTGCGTTAGGATTCTTTTCCTAACAGTTTGTAGTAGATGTGGATTTCTCTTGTGCCCGTCTTATCGCCGGGCTTTGCGCCTATGGTGATATATTCTATCAGTTCCATGCACAATTCCCTCGTAAGTTCAGGCACATTCGTGTAGTGTTTCAACCTACGGATAAATTCGTCCACATCCATTTCGTTTTTGGTTACGACAGACAGTTTGTTTTCAAGTTCGTCGATTTCGCTCTTTAATGCGTTCTGTTCCTCGGTATATTTGGCGAGAAGTTTCAGACAAATCTCTTCGGGGATTTTTCCTGTCACTTTATCTTCGTACACCGATTGCGTCAGACGTTCGAGTTCCTCGTACCGCTTTGTCTTTTGCGTAAGGGCTTTGCTGTCGGATTTATATTGCGCCGCAGACATCTGTTCTTTATGTTTCAGAAAGTCTGTCCTCGCTTTATCCTCGTCCTCCAACACCAATCGCGCTTTCGAGCGAATATCGTCAAGTACAATTTGCTCTATGTCCTCAATGCGGATATAGTGGTTGTAGCAATAATACTTTCCGAAGCGTGAGTGATTGCCGCAGATGTAGTGGTAGCGCGAACGCTTTTCGGGGTGTGCTTTGGACGGTTTCAAGTCTTGCCGTCCGAGTTTCATCTTTCCGCCGCAGTCCGCACAATACATCAAGCCCGACAGCGGCGGCATGATTCCCCATGAAGTGTGTTTGCCGTGCGATACCGATTCGTCCAATTCCCTGCATTTTTCCCAAAGTTCCTGCGTTATAATGGGTTCAAAGGCGTTTGGGAACACGATAGGCTCGCGCTCTACGCGCCGCTTGTTTTTGTATGATACGGTCGTATAACGCAATCGCACCAAATGCCCGAGGTACATGGGATTTTTGAGAATGCTCCGCAGTATGCTGTCCGCCCACAGGTTTTTATTCGGCTTTTTATTCGTGATGCCGAATTTCTCAAATTGATAAACGGCAGGGATAGGTACTTTCTCGTCGTTGAGAACGGTGTAGATTTCTTTATATGTTTTACCGCTTGCCCTCATCTCGAATATTCGCCTTACTACGCTTGCCGCAGGCTCGTCTATTACGGGTAAACATTTATCGCCCGTTCCCTTGACATAGCCGTATGGGGCGTGTGTGGAGCGATATTTTCCCGCTTTTGCATTCGCCTCGGCTACCGCGCGTATCTTCTTTGAGGTGTTTGCAGAATGCCACTCGTTAAACACGTTCATGATCGGCATCATGTCCATGCCCGCGCTGTTCGTGTTCGCCGTATCTACATTGTCCGATATGGCGATGAAACGGATGTTATACATCGGGAAGATATAATCGACGTATTGCCCGACAAAGATATAGTTTCTTCCGAAACGGGATAGATCTTTTACGATGATCGTGTCGATTTTTCCTGTTTTGGCGTCCTCTAACAGTCTTTGTACTTCGGGACGATCAAAATTCGTTCCCGAATAACCATCGTCTATGTATTCATCCGTAATCGTCCAGCCGCGTTCCTGCGCATACTTGGTCAAGATGATACGCTGGTTTTCTATGGACAGCAATTCGCCTGCGCGCTCGTCGTCTTTGGAAAGACGCATATAAAGCCCGACTTTGCTATTCAGTTGTAATTGCTTTGATCTCAATTCTTTTACTCCTTTTTCAATCAAAGCAGCCAAATTCAATGTACGGATATTATACCACGATACACCGAATTTGGCAATGCTCTGACCGAAACTTCTCCTTATTTTATGCCGGGTTCTCCATATCAGAATAAGCGCGTTTTACGGCGATTTCGCGTAAAACGTTATCTACATTCTTTTTTCCCACATAATGGCTGACTACCGTGTATTTCTTTCCCCCGATTTCATATTCTCTCATAGAGGTAGGCGCAGAGCCATGCTCCACGCTCAGTTGTTGCATTGTTTTTCCCGTGGCTCATTTTCCTCCGAATTATTATAGTTAGGTCAATGGTTTTCTCATAATCTTTTCTCCTTTCGCGCCATTGTACGCGTTTCCGTTTCATACGGATTTTTCCTCATATTTCTGCCGTGGCCGCTCTTTCAATCCCTGTTCTTCGATTTTTCTAACGGGACACCTGCGCCGTGGTCAGTTTTTCAATTTTACTTTACGGTTACAGCAATGCTATGATCAGCATAATTGTCTGCGCAAACAGGAGGATAGGCGTCGCCCAAAATAAAAACTTGCGGAATCCGCTCTCCATACGCATATCCTCACGTTGTTTCTCGATTGCCTTCTCCGTCTTTTTAATTTCCTCCTGCGTTTTCGACAGGGTTTCTTTTACGCTCGATAGAACTTCCGCTTTTAGTTCATTTGCAGAAGTCAAAACCGCCTTTCCGACTTGCATTGCGATGTTCTCGTTCAGCCGCTCCGTCTTTGCCGCCGTCGCTTTGATTTCCCGCACGGCTTTCTCTGTTGTTTCCGTCAGCTCGAACTCCGTCATCGCTATATCCGAACGCATACCCTCGATGAGCTTGTTCTGCTGTTCTATCAAGCTGTTCGATCTCTCGTTCGATATCGCTAACGCTTCTTTCAGCAATGCCGTCTGAATTTCCTGCTTGTCTTTCTCGTTCATCTCCTGCAATCGCATAAGCGGGACGGGTGTTGCGCCCGTGTCTTTTCTCTCCAATGAAATGTTCTATCTCCTCCTTTGAATAGTTTTCTCCGAGCCGCTTGCCGCGGATCGGCTTTTGTTTGCGCGGATGCAGATAGGAATAATCTTTTCCGCTCTGCGTTATTTCCACGCCGTAGAGTTTCAGGTGCTCCTCGAACTCTTCCGGCGTAGCTGCTGCTTGTCTGCCTTCCTCGATCACTTCCCGCAGTTCTTCTTTCCACGAAGTGCCGCCTTTGAGAATGATGTGCCGTTCGTCACTTGTGCGCTTGTTCTCCGCTTTCTTCCGAAAGTCTAACGAGGAAAATCCGAACTCTTTTCCGATCTCGTTCGCCATATCTTTCAGCCTCGTATAATCCCCGTCGTTAAAATGCAATTTCCTTCCAGTAAGCGGGTGGACGGCATTGACCACGATATGACTGTGAACGGTCTGTGTATCCGTGTGTGTGGCTATGACGCACTCGCAGCCTTCAAACATCTTTTCCGCACAAGCCTTTGCATACTCTTGCACCATGAGCGGATCTGCTTTGTTTTTCCTATCGGGAGAGAGTTTGAAGTGGTAATACTTTCTCTCGTCGTAGTCCGTATATTTCCCGAACCTCGCCGCCGTTTCTTTGAATTGCGCGGCATAATCCTCATCAATGAAAAGATTTTGCACGTCGATATATTTCGCCTTATCCTTTCGGGTAATGTAGCCGATAGCCATATCGGGCATGGCTTTGCCCGCCGCGACAGCTAATAAAGGCATATCAGTCTCCCCCGATAACGGAGAGCAACGCGCGGTACGCTCTCTTACACTCTGCCGCGGCGGACAAAATACTTTCCTTTTCGTCCGGATAGAAGTAGCAATTTCGCACCGCTTGATTTAAGTTATTTCCTTGCCGTTTGAGCTCCTGCAAAATCTCCCCGCCGTTTGCGATCACGGAAACGGGCTTGTTCGTCAGAGCGCGGATCAGAAAGTCTGTTCTGCTCAATCCGCTTGTCTTTACCTTCTCATCGATGATACGCCGTTCCCGCTCCGATACGCGGAAAGAATAAGTTATAGGTCTGTTTCGTTTTACTGTTTTCTTCTCGATTATTTTTTCCTCCAAAGTTTTTTGTGTTTCCGCAAAGGGTATTAGGGGAAAGCATTTCCCCTAACGAGGCAAGCGTAGCGCGGCAAGTGGCTTGCCACTTGCGTACCTCGCCATTACGGAAATCGGCAGTCTGCTCCGCTTATTTAACAGGGTAAGGAACAGATTGCTTTTGTCTGTTTTGCTTTCCGTTTTTCGCCATTTGCTTGCCGCATCAGGGCGGTCTGATCGTCTGTCGATTGCTCATATTTTCCTCCATATACGATTTATTTTTTATCTTTACCCACGCTGAAAAGAGTGGGTAAAATGCTGTCGCTGAAAATTCCCTCCATATACCCAAGGACACGAAAATTCAAAAGTTTACGGTTTTGAAAATAATTTCACAAAACTTTTACACAGAGCGGTAAACTTTCTCTCAATAGGGAGGCAAAAAGCAAGCCCAAAATACAACCCACTTTGAAAGTTTTTATTAAATCCCTTCAATAGGTAGCCAAGTAAGAGGGCGAAATAACTACACTTTTCCGAAAGTTCCACAAACTTCTCATTTGACGCGAGGTCAGAAAACAAAATCAGCTTATTCTTTTAGCGAATAAACTGATCTCCAAACGGCCGCCTCTGCGCCCGATATTCGGTTGTCCGTGTTTATTTCTTTTTCCTCGATGAGGGGAATATGTACTCATATTCGTCTTCCTCGTCGAACAGGTCGCTTTCTATATCCGCCTCTTGTACGTTCTTGAACTCATCTTCGGGAGAGGTGCAGCCGTTCTTTCGCGCCCGTTCGTTGAGCGCACGGGAAGGGCCGTCGCAGCCGAATACTTCTTCATAGTGGAAGAACAGATAATCGTCGCGTACCGTCCAATAGCCTTTCCAATCGAAGTCACGCAGTTTCATGGGGTTGGCGGGATCGTATATCTTGTCAATGCAAGGTTCTTTCCCCGTGAGCCTGCTCTTATCTCCCGTATAGATATACTTGCTTGCCTTCTGTACGCCGCTCTCGCCATAGACGGGGACGCGCCGAATGATATTCTCCGCTTCCAATTCCTTTAAGAGCTTTTGCATGGTACGCTCGGAAACGTGGAAGGCAGAAGCAATGTCGGCAACGCGCATACAGCGGCCGCTCCTGCGGCGGAGATAATAGATGAGAATGTTTTTCCTTTGTTTCGGCGTGGGTTTACGGAAGTGTTCTTTGCCGTCTTTGTCCACGAAACGGAAACAGCCATAGAGGTGTTTACGCGCCATAAAGCCCCTCACTCTAAATCAAATTTCACCCTATAATTTTAGCATAAATCCTGCGAAAGTGCAAAGGGGAAAGGATGTAAGCGAAAATTCGTTTTATATAAAAAGCCCGTTTTTGAGCGGTTACAGCCAAATAACCGCCCGAAAACGGGCAAAAAATAATTTTTGAAATTTTTGTGAAACTTTCAAAAAAGGGGCCTTACATCGTTTTCAAAACACCGCGAGATTGCTTTTTATACAACCACAAAGCCATCCTCTTTTTGATGTTTACAGAATGGAACAAATCAGTCTCGGCGGCACGAAATTACTGATTATCCATTATAACCATATATGCCGCTTGAGACATATTGTGCTTGATTATGGGTATGAGTTTCTTTCCACCATAGGATACCGGTTGTCCATGTTACCGTTTTCAACACGCCCTTATCTACGCTGCCCGAACATGTGTTACCGGAGTATGTACCATAATTGCTGCCGATAATTTGACCGATTCTTGGCTGTAAAACTCTGCTGTCTCCTTCATTTCCGCAACTGACATATCTCAAAGTGGCATAATTCTTGTTATTCGTCACTTTACCATAGTTAATACCCACAATGCCACCTACAGAATATTGGTTCGTGCGTTCAATTTCATCCGGCGAATATCTTGCCGATAATAATCCTTCAACTTTACAACCCGTTACAGTTCCAGAACTTGCGTTATAACCTACAATGCCACCTTTGTGACCGTACCCGTCGAGAGAATATATCTGTACCGAACAATTATTGATTTTTCCGTTGTTATATCCGGCTATTCCTCCAGAATAAACATTTGGCGCGAAGAAGCACATGTTAAATTTGCCGGATTCATAAGTGCAGTTCGTTATAGTACCATAGTTCTTTCCCGCTATCATTCCGACATAAATCGTTTTTGTCGTATCCTGACCCATTTGCTTATATGTATTCGTGCCACCTTCGTACAATTTAAGATTTTTAATGGTTCCTCGGTTGATTCTGAATAATCCATAATACGAATCTATCGTCGAACCGTCGGTAGGCATAACTAAATTTAATCGTCTGATCTGATAGCCGTTGCCGTCAAACACGCCATAAAATGTTGCGGGAATCAATTCCCACCAAGCATCCCAGTAATAATTTGTTTCCGTTTGTTTCATTAAAATGTCGCTTGTCATTTTGAAATTATAGTCCAACCGACTATTTTTCACGGCTTTTCTCATATTATTGAGGTGTCTGTAACACGACAAAGTGAACGGATTGCTTGCCGAACCGTCTCCTCCGCCAAAAAGATTATGAACCTGTGCAGAGTAATTGCAGTTGTAAGAATATGTGCTGTTTACCGCAGTCACAACGTCCAGTCTGTCTATGGTTATAGTGATATTCCCGATTCCGCTATACCCCATTGTATTATAATTCGATTGGATGTCCTCAGTGATATAGTTTACTGCTTTATAATTTGAAATACTTCTTGTGAAAGAAGCTTCTTTCCCGCCGACAGATAAAGTATAATGAACTGTCTTTACATATTTGGGGACAGAAACGGAAAATCCTAACGTTGACTCCATATTTTTTGTAATAACGTTCAACTTGTCGGCAAAGTCAGGAATCAATTTTAAACTATGATCGTATGACGCTTCATTATTATATTTCGCGTATACGGTAATACCGGAACCTCTGACCGGCGTAGATGAGGGTATGTTTAATACCCCGGACTGATTAACAGAAATATCATATCCACCGAAATAGTTATGCACATCATCTTCGCTGTAATAGTTTGTATCGACGACTATGCCGTTTACCAAAAATTCCAATATATATGACGTTCCTCTCGGGGCATAAATTTCTCGATCATAGGTTATATAACCGTTTCCGAATTTTCCGCCGGAGATTTGCCATTGGTATGCTTTCGATTCCCTGTTGATAGTGACAGAAGCAGTGTCTTTCTTATCCGAAATTATCGCAATATAGTAAGTCGTATTCGGAGAAAACGACATAATATATTCTCCGTCAACATAACTGTAGCCGTTTGTGATCGGATCAAAATTTTGGTTTAAAACTTTGTATCTTAAATCATCTGTTTCAGTTCCCGAAACAGTCTGAACATATCGACCGCCAGTCGAACCTGTGCGAAACTCATAATAACTGTAATTGCTCAGCAATTCTAAACTTTTCGGATTACCTTCCGTGATCGTCGGAATTTCTGCAATATTTATGCTGATGTCTGATTTTGAACTGCCAGTTTTATTATGCAGAACGATATAATAACTTTCATCGTCCGGAAAAGGATATGAAATCTCATTCGTTTCGGTAATAGAACCGTATTCATCATATAAAATGAGCCCATCATCCCCTTTAATATAAAATCCGCTGATAACAATGTTTGCATTGCTTGTTGTGAGGCTTGTTACTCCGGACAATTCATTTGTTTTTAACAAATAATATTCATTACCGGGGATGTTCATACCTGTAAGGTTTGTACTTGGTGTTACCGAAATGGGAGTATGGATTCCTTTCTCATTGCCTGCGATAGTTATATCAATTCTTTCACCGCTTCTAACCGAAACATCTATATCAAAATTTTTGCCGTGATAAGTTTGACCGTTCACAATGACATCCACATTCGAATCTGTATCAAATTGTATATTATAATCACTGGCAAATTCAGCATCAAAAGTAAATTTATCTCCACCTTCTGGCAACAAATAGATATCGCTTGACTCGTCAAGCGTAAGTGTTTTCGTTTCTTGTTCTCTTAAAGAATCGCTAATGATGGTGCTTCCTGCAGCAACGACCTCATCATTATTTGAACTCACGATCTGTAAACCTAATTGGTTGGTAAAGCGAGTGTGGTTCGGAATTTTTCCATTTAATGCGGAATGTCCGATTGAAAAATACGCCGTTACATTGTCGCCTACGCCGTACCATATACTTTTTTCTGTCCCTGAATCTACGACTAAAGTAGCGGTCTTGGTTAGTACAGGATTTCCTTTTTCGTCTTTATAATATTTTAATTGGTCGTCTCTGTTTTGATAATAACAAGTTGCTGTTAGTTTGTTTTCTGTAGACTTAATTTCTCCTTCAACAGCATTATATGTATCAACAGCAAAATCAATCCATCCTTTGCCCAATGACACAGTCGAGTAAATTTGACCTAATACTGATGTAACCGATCCGACAACAGGCACCGCATCAAAATAACCTAACCAATAGAACACGCTATCGGCAATATTCCAACCTAAATCTGCTCCATTAAATTCACCATATTCACGATATTTTCCTTGATAGGAATAATCAAATCCAGTGAAATAGGAACCGTAATCATTGTATGGATCATATCCGCTATCACCTCTGTTAAGCGATTGCTCGTTGAATAGTGAAGCTCCAAATGAAACGTCTTTAAGGTAATAGTCTTCGGTCATACCATATTCCAAAGTGTGAACAAATGTATAATTTTCCATCTTTGAAGGATATGGAACTACACATGAATCGGTAAGTTGACCGTAAGAGAGGTAAAACCCATGAAACATTTCCGCTTCGGCATTATTAGTGAGTCCTACATATTTATATTGAAAGATAGGTGTCACTTCAACTATTACACGATCAATAGTGCTTGTCAAATCTGTATTAGTTGTTATGTCAAAAACCATAACATTGGATAAATAATTTTGATTCGCCTTTTGCTTTGTATCTATGAAATAACCATATTCATCTCCCATTTTCAAAATTTGTCCAACATTAAAAAAATACTCTTTAGGAATAATAGACACAATGGGATCATCCTCATTTAAACCACTCAATTCAAAGCCGCCGTTATCTTTTGAATTAACTGCAGCCTTCGTTGCATGCAATTTATTTGGATAATCCCGAATAGTCAGTCCTTCATAACCAATAATATAATCGGAATCCAAAGAAGAGTACTCTTCAGTTTTCACGTCTGCGCTTGCCGCGAAAACGGTATTTCTTTCTTGTAAAGTAATGCATATAGCAACAAATACTAAAACTGTAAGCAATAAAACAAGTTCTTTTTTTGTTTGCTAATATCTTATTCATAAAATTATTCTCCCGTTATAAATATTTCAAATAAATATAAGTTATAAAAACGTTTAATTATTGTGCTCTTTTTCTTCCAAATCTCTGATTTTTTTATCTATGTATTTGCAAATAAAGATACATAACAGTATAAGTCCAAGCGCAATCCCGAACAATATTAGGCTTACCCACCATACAGCAGGCATAGCAACAAGAATAATTACTGCCAACAATAAAAATACTGTCGCTGCGATAGGCATCATTACACCTAAAATCTTACGATTTAATTTATATATATCTAATAATGAATATGTTTTCATATCAGACCTCCTTGTTTATATATTCTGAAAGTAAGTTCATATAAAATATATTATTTGCAAAAGCATACTTTATTTTATCCTGATGAATTATATATCATAGTATAATCTCCTGATTTGTTAATTTAACAATCGTGAAATAATTACGTTTTTAATTTACACGTTTTGCCCGCATGAACAGAATGTTGTCTCACAAAAGAGTCTTGGTCTGAAAAACAAAGTAATTGCAACACGCCGAAAGATTAGGCGAGCGCAAGGAGTCTGCGTTTAAGAGGGTTAGCAGCATGCTGTACGCATATGCGAACTCATGTCCCGAAAAGAAGGCGCTAGCGCGCCCGATGGGGGAGGGAAGATGTACATTCCCCAAAATTTAGATTTAAGAAAATAAACCGTGTTTAACTATTGCAAATAGTATAGCACATTTTGCTCTTTTATTGCAAGTAAAAGCAGATATTGATTGTAAAATTTATAATAAAAAATAGGTTAATTGGAAAGCCGTAATCCGAAATTGGGTTACGGCTTTGGTCTACATTGAGTTCGGCGGCTTTGAGTATTTTATGTTGTCCATTTGCGCAGATTACATTTGTAGTCAAAATGTATTCTTCTCTCGCCCGTGAGCGAGCGGGGGCGGCTTTATTCTTGTCTAATTTTTCCTGTACCTCGTAAAATAAAGCGTCGTCAATGATTTGCGGAATGCCGTGGGGTATTTCCATATCCTTAAAGGTATAGACACCTATATATCGCTTATTCCGTAAAAGAGCGGTCAAAGAATTTTTATTGAACGATTTTCCCCGAGCGGTTTTGATATGGTTTTCATTAAGAAAACGATTGATTTCCGCCGTCGTTTCCCCCTCCGCATATCGCGTGAAAATTTCTACAACGAACGGGGCGATCTTCTCATCAATCGAGAAAGTTTTGTCGGGGTTGACCTTATATCCTAACGCAACGCCGCCACCCGTATAGAGGCATTTCTCGGCTTGTATCCAAATCCCACGCCTTATCTTTTGAGATAACTCCGCAGAATAATATTCTGCCATGCCCTCCAAAACGGCCTCCATTAAAATGCCGCTTGCGTCATCTGAAATGTTTTCTCTTGCCGATATCACCCGCACACCGTTCTTCTTCAAAATGTTTTTGTTGCTTGCGCTGTCGTAACGATTGCGGGCGAAACGGTCTAATTGATAGACGATAACATACTGAAAGTCTTTGCGTTTGCTGTCGGCAAGCATACGTTGGAACTCGGGGCGGTTATCGTTCGTACCCGTCATGGCACGGTCGATATATTCTTCCATAACGATATAGCCTTGCCGTTTGGCAAACGCATGGCATTCTTTCAACTGTCCCTCAATCGAGGTCTCATGTTGAGAGTGGGAGGAAAAGCGGGCGTAAATCACCGCTTTTTTCTCGGCAACATCAGGGGTTTTGGTAGAAACAATCTTGTTAGAATTAGACAAAATTTGCCTCCTTTTGAGGAGGCAAATTATTGAGAGCCTCCTCGTTTTTAATTTTTATTTACTTCATCTTTTATCCTCATCAATTCTCTTTGAATCCGAAGAAGTAAAAGAGTGAAATATTCTTGTTTGTCGATTTTTTCTGTTTTTCCGTCTAATGTGATTGTCTGTTCTTTTACATCTCCTCCTTTGCTGAATATATAATCATTAAGAGATTCCAACAAGTTTTTTGAGCTATCAGCGAGTAGCAAATTGATTAACTTCTGCGCTTTCTTTTGTTCAGTGGTTTTCCACTTAGGCTTAAAATATTCATAGACACTCGCGTCAAATGAAATAGGATATCCCTTATTTTCATCCAACTTATTGAGAGCGGTATCGTTTAACCCCGTTTTGCGGCTTATCGCTTTGGATTCAACATCAAGGCTTTCCGAATCGGTGTTGCCTATAAGATAATCGGCCGAGATGTTTAGGGCGTCGGTAATCCGTTTCAATATTTCAACGTTCGGCAAGCGGTCTCCGCTTTCGTATCGAATAAGGCCCACCCGAGATATGCCTGTTTTCTTGCTGAACTCCTCCTGACTCATGTTTCGCTCTTTTCTGATAGCTACCAGCCGTGCAGGAAAAATTTGTTTCACGTTCGCATCCATTTTGAAAACCTCCAAAAAATTTTTGAAAAATTTGCTGAAACCGCTTGACAGAATTTCGGTTTCGTGATACAATGATGTCGCCGTTTGGAAATTATATCCTGTTTTTGTTCCGACAGTAAACAATTTCCGATAAACTTTACGGCGGTTATTTTTTGCCGCCGAAAGTCTCCGTTTGGTTTTGTTACGAGCATATTATACCACTAATATACTATTTTGTCAAGGGATTTTTCAAACTTTTTTGAAAAATCCAAAAAAATTTGAAAGGAGGTGAGAGTATGGTTGAATGGATATTGAACACCGAACAAATCGAGCGTATCGCTCGGGCTATCTGTATGGATATTCCGCAGTATATCAGCGAGCATTCCGAAGAATTTGCCTTGTATTTAGAGTCGGAACAAAACAAGTCGGCCAACGACGAAGATTCAAACACTATTATTTAAGAAGGAGAGAAAATGATGAAAAAAGAAATTATACCCATCAATTATAATTTCAAAGGGTTTTCTCGTTGGTGTACCAACGAAATCGAACTAAACCGTGCTTTCTCCAAAAAGCACAAAGAATTATTGCGGTTCAATCTCACCGACAATACTTGGTACTACTTTGACGATACGCAATGGGTTCCCGACAAAGGATGTGCGGTTACAAGACAGTATGTCGAGCAATTTATTTCACAACTCGTAGAGTACGCAGAACTTTCGGGGCATGATTCAGCCTTTGCAAAGTTCGTGCGGAAGTATTACAATGTGAATAAGAGGGAAAGCCTCATCAGAGACGCCGAAAAGAACTGTACGTTTTTTTCAGAAGATTTGAATACCGATACGAAACTGTTCAACTGTCAAAACGGCACGTTTGATTTCCGAGATTTGTCGTTCCGACCGCATAACCCCGACGATATGATTTCCAAAATCAGCAACGTGATTTATAATCCCGACGCGAAATCAGAAGAGTTCGAGAACTTCATTGATGAGATAACTCTCGGAAATGCGAGGCTGAAAAATTTTCTGCAAAAGATTTTGGGGTATTCCTTAACGGGCGATACGGAATGGGATAAATGCTTCATCCTCTACGGCCCAACTTCAAGGAACGGAAAAACCACTCTTTTAGAGAATATTCGCTTTCTCATGGGAGGCAGCGGCGGTTATGCTATGTCTACCACCCCCGAAACTTTTGCGGAAACAAAGCGCAACAGCGGGCAGCCGAGCGAACACATTGCAAGGCTGCAAGGGTGTAGGTTTTTGATAACAAGCGAAATCCCGCAAAATATGTTCCTAAACAGTTCGTTGCTAAAACAACTGACAGGCAAGGACACAATTACCGCGCGGTTCCTGTACGGCAGTACCTACGAGTTTATTCCGCAGTTCAAACTGTTCTTCTGTACAAACTATCTGCCGATCGTTACGGACAGTTCCGTATTCGATAGCGACCGAATATTGGTTATTCCGTTTAACAGACATTTCAAAACCGAAGAACAGGACAAGGAATTGCCCGAACGGTTGCGTTCCCCAGAAAATATCAGCGGAATATTTAATTGGCTTGTTGAGGGTTACAAAAAGTATTTGGCCGAGGGGCTGAAGATTCCCTCCGTTGTTCGGGAGGCTACCGAGAATTTCCGAAAGAATGTAGAGGGAATCGGCAAAACCTCTGACGGAACAAAGAAGCCGAATGAATCCATAGAACGCTTCTTGTCAGAGCGGTTGGAAATTTGCGACGGATGTAATATCCTTGCGAAAGACGTGTATAAAGAGTATGTCAAATGGTGCCATGAAAACAACGGCTTTGATATGGGCAAAAGTCTCTTTTACAGCGAATTGCGGGATAGGAGCCTTTTATCCGACACGGGCACTATTGCAGGCCTAACAAAAAACAATGTAATCAAAGGCTATCGGTTCAAAGATAAAAAAAGGGCCGCTTAAAAGGTAAAGCGTTTATACCCTCGCTTATGGCAATGTGGAAAATATTGATGTGTTTTTCTAAAAGTCAGTCAGAATAAAAAAAGAAAAAGAGAGAATTAACGAAAAACACCTACACATTTTCCACATCAACCATATGCGGAAACCGCTCTTATTGCAGGCACTCAAATTGTTGGGCTATCCTCCAAAGGGTTTCCTCAAAGCCATACCACGCCAAAAGGTTCTGATTGTTCACTCCCTCAGCAAAATAGTCGCTTTCTTCCCATTCCCGAAACATATCCTTTGGGCTTTGTACCTCTGCCTCCCGCATGGATTCCGTGAGCATGGCGTTGATTTCCTTTTGGTGCCTCTCATAGAACACCGTCGTTTGGCTGTAATAGACAAGTTCCGCAACGCACCCCGAAACACACCCGTGCGAGAGTACCTCGGTAAATATCCGTTTCTTGTCCGTATAGTCGTGCCAACGCCGTATCACAAAGTCGCAAACTGCCTTTGTCAGAGGGCTTGCAGAGTGCCGTTTGAGTTCCCGTACATTCGTTAGTGTCAGTTTCATGGTTCAGCCTCCGTACCGTTTCAGGCACTCTCCGACCGTCATGCCGTTGGGGATATATAAATCTCTTTCGAGCGGAAAGCGATACCCGAACACTTTGACTTTCGCCTGCATTATCTGCGAGAGGGTTATATACTCCCATTCCCACTCACGCCCGTTTGTGCCGTAGCAGAAGAATAGCCAATCTCCGTTAGATTGTTTCTCTGCCTCCGTGACGAGCCACGTTCCCGCTCCGTAAGGATTGAAATACTTTACAAGTATCTTTGCGTTCATACCCTTGCCGTCTTGTGAGTACAAGGGATATTTGCGGGCTTTTGCCTCTAACTGTTTGCTCCATAGTTTCATTTTCTTTTCCTCCGTGAAGTTTGATTTTGTAAAGGGTAATTTTCCGACATCGGGCGGCGGCTATTCCTACCACAAGCCATTGACATAAAGCCAAAAGATGACAATGATTCCGAAGATGATGAGCATAGACAACATTTCTGTTTCCTCCTAATAGATTCGGTTAATTCGGATATGTTTGCGTTGTAAGTTGTGAGCCTTGCGGAACGCTTGCAGAGCCTGTCGGAATGTGTACTCCGTACAGGGGTAACTTTCGATAACGCTGTTGCCGCTGCCGTCGTAGTATTCCAAAAACACTCTGTTCTGTTTGAGACTGTAATGGTAATCAATGCACCGCATAGCCTACCTCCTGCCATACAGCCGAACGATTCGGATATGCTTGCGTTGCAAGCCGATTTCTCTGCGGAATCTCTGCAACGCCTCGCGGAACGAATAAAAAATATAGCAGCGATCTATCCGTCGTCCGTGTTCATCGGTGTAATCGAACACCAAATTGCCGTAGCGGTTGTAATGATAGAAAAGCGTTCTCATTTCTTTATCCTCCCGTAGATGTCGTCGGCATAGAACGAACCGTTGAACCAATTAAAGATGGCGGTGCATTTTGTTCCGCGGTAGTCCACGATATAGTAATCCTGCCGCTCTTGCTCCACCTTTTCAAGTACAGTGATTTCGTCCATTGCTCCGTCGAGCGAGTAGATGTGTGCCTGTGTTTTGTAGGGGTTCATGTTTGTTTCCTCCTATAAAATTTCCTTGATGATGAGGTCGATAAAGGAATGGCGATAATAATTGCTCTTATCGACGATATGCCACGATTGATTGTTCGTGCCCTCTGCATAGCAGAAGTCGAGTTCATATCCGTCGTTGACATTGCCGTATTCGTCGAGCGCCTGTTCTCCCACCCATGAGAGCGTGGGATTCTTTTCATTCTGTACGAGTTCGCGGAAACGGGCGAGAGCCTTTTTGTACGAGCCGAACAGTTCTATTTCAATTTCCCCGTAATCCTCGGTAGACCAATCGAATTGAATCATATAGACGAAGCGCATGTTTGTTTCCTCCTATGCGAATTGTAAGAGCCTTTGCACGCTCTCCGAAAGGGTTGTAAGGCAGGCGTAATTATTCGAGCCGCCGCGGTAATCCCGCTCGTGCTTTGCCGTGCGAATCAATATATGGTAGTACCACTCATTATTGAAGTATCGGACATCGCTGATAGAGAGATAAATATACTTGTTTTCCTCGTTGCGGATAAAGGCAGAAAAATTGTAGTGATTGCGCCCGACATTCACGAGTTCCCAGCCGTGCAGTTTGCAGAGGGAGCGAAGATAATTGATGTACTTTGTCTGAAAGGTCTTGTAGTCCTTTCCCGTCGTACTACCCGTACTGAACGTATGGGTAAGGTACTTGCGAAGTTCGTTTAAGTTAGCCATTGTAAAATTCTCCTATTTGAAATCAGTAATCGTTGGAACAGGTACAGGCAGAGCCTGAAAGGTTATTGTCGCATGGAATGAACGACGAGGACAATCAGTATTGCGACGATATAGAAGATTGCCAAACAATCACCTCCCGAAAGTTATTGAATATATGCAAAAAGCCGCCCCGCATGAAAGGCAAATCCTCTCACACGGGGCGGCTTGATTTTTCTCTATGAAGTTGTAATTTACGTTTTCGGCAATGAAGAGGTTTCTCCCTGTCAATGAGCCTGCTTTTTCTCTACACACAAATGCAAAATGAAAAATTCACGGCTCTGTATAGCGACCGCGTTTTTCCCTCGTAGACTACATGTAACTAAGGGATTTAGGAGCATAAGGGTGGCGGTAAGGTGTTTAGTCGAGGCATACCCGTTTGGGGGCAATTTCCACGATATTGTCGTACTCTGCCGACCTTAAAACGCATTGCAAAACATGCTTTGTTGTGCGACCTCGTTTTTCCTCTCTGCACGGGGCTGTAAGACCTGTTTGCGACACATAAGGCGGCGGGTAAGGGAATCTATCGAGGCAAGGGTTTTTACTCCGCAAATACAATCAAGAAGTCAAGGGTAGCAACCCTAAAACGCATGGGGATATGAGCCTTTCAAAAAGGGGTAGGATAGGTCGCTCTTTTTCTCAGTTTTTACAAGGCTGGCTACTGAAAGAAAAAGCATAAGGCGGCGGTAAGGCGTTTTATCGAGCGACCTCGTTTTGTCCGTCAGATTGCCACAGACGCGGCTTCTACGGAGAAATTACGCCATTCTGCGAGAAATTTTGAAAAGGGATTGCGTTTTTCACCGTTTTGTGGTATTCTATTCATGCGACACAGTTCAATATTTTCTGCATGAGGTACAATTCTGCGATTTTGTACTTCTTATTTTCTCGTGCAGAAAAGAATTGTGTCGCAACAATGCGAAGTACATTTTCGGGGTGTGCTTCACGTTGTGAGGCACACTTTTTTTATACACAAAAAGTTTTTCAAAAAACTTTTGAAAAAAATATCTGCGTTATCAATTTCTGATACACCGATTTGATATAATGTAAAAAAATGGAGGTATGGGCAAAATGAAAAAAATAGTGATAATTCTGTTGTCTGTATTTTTACTGATGTGCTGTGCCTTTGGCTTAGCGGCTTGCGGGGGCGGCGGCGATGATTCGGGCGATAATCCGAATACCGAACAGCCGAACAATCCCGATGACGGCGACAACGATAACAAGCCAACAACACCAGAAGAACCAAAGGAAGAATTGACACCTTCGGATATATACAAAAAGGTCAATCCGAGCGTGGTGTTTATTCTGATAGACAATTTGCAGGGAATTGCGAGCGGCACGGGCTTTTTTATTGACGACGAGGGAACGATTGTAACGAACTACCATGTTATCGAGGACGGCACGGCGGGCGTAATTCAATTGAGTGACGGAACGCAAGCCGCTATCGGCAACGTACTTGGCTATGATGAAAACTTGGATATAGCCATATTGGAAACGACGGCGACAAACACCACACCCGTCGAGATCGGCAATAGCAGTTTGGTTGAGGTGGGCGATACGGTGTATGCCATCGGCTACCCTGCGGCAACTACCATCGGATTTTCGTCCAGCACCTTTACGACGAGCATGGTGTCCATGAACCGCTCTATCGGCGGCTATAACTACATACAGTCAACGGTCGATATAACGCACGGCAACAGCGGCGGTACGCTGATAAACACCTATGGGGAAGTTATCGGCATTACCACGGCGGGGCTGAACGTAGGCGACGTAGACTATATGAACCTTTCCATTCCCATCCAGCGCGTCGATACCGTTGCATTGGACGATAACGAGAGCCTTTTGATCGTCACAAAAAGGCATTACCCCGTTTATGCGAGATTCTATAACGGAAGCAGTCTGTTTACCACGCAAACCTTAAAGTATGAGCAGACAGCCACCGTGCCGAGTTCTTCTCCCTCCAAAACGGGCTATACCTTTGCAGGATGGTATGCAGACAGCGGATTGACAACGCCGTTTGATTTTTCCACGAAGATATTGGAAGATACAAGGATATACGCTAAATTCGACATCAATACATATACGGTAACTTACAATCTCAATTCGGGGAAATGGAACGGAACAACGCCCGACAGTACTTGGACGGTAAACAATAGCGGCACCGCTTTGCCCGTTCCTAAGCGCAGCGGCTATCTGTTTGAAGGTTGGACGGATAGCAGCGGCAATTTTGTAGACAAGCTGCCCGCCTCGTCGAACTTGGGGAATGTTACTTACAATGCTCATTGGATTGAAGGTGCCGAGGGGCTTACTATCAAAAACGGCACGGTGACGGATTATAACGGCCAAACAGCGAATATCGTTATTCCGTCATCTTTTCAAAATATAACCGTCACAGGATTTAGTAATTCTGCATTTGCAGGTTGTACTGAGTTAAAAAGCATTATAATTCCCGATAGCGTGAAGAGCATTGGTAACTCATCATTCAAAGATTGCAATAATCTAACGAGCGTAACGATTGGAAACGGCGTAACAACTATCGGTTTTAGTGCGTTCAATGGTTGCAGTAAACTAACAAGCGTAACGATTGGAGAAGGTGTCACCAAAATTGGTCGCTCTGCGTTTTATAATTGTACCGCATTAACAGAAATTTATTATAATGCAATAGAAGTTGACGGTTTTACGGATCCAAATAATCTTGATTGTGATAATGTATTTTATAATGCAGGTAAATCAACAAGTGGAGTCAGCGTATTTTTTGGTGACGCGGTAACTATTATCCCCGCTAATTTGTTCAATATATATGATTCTTCCGCCTATCCTAACATCACAAGCGTTTATATCGGAAAAAATGTTACATCTATTTATCGTTCTGCATTTGCACGTTGCACTGAGTTAAAAAGTATCGTGATACCAGATAGCGTAACAGGTATAGGCTCGTTTGCGTTCTCAGGCTGCAATAAGCTGGAAAATGTATATATTACAAATCTTACCGCTTGGTGTAACATATCTTTTAGCGGATATTCAATGGAATCGAATCCGTTGTGTTATGCGGATAATTTATATATAAACGGAATAATGACGAAAGAATTAACAATTCCTGACGATGTAACAATTATAAAAGATTTTGCTTTCAGCGGATATACTAACTTAATAAGTGTAAAAATTTCTAATCACGTAACAAGTATCGGCAGCAATGCATTCTCAGGTTGTACAGGGTTGACGAATATAACTATTGGGAGAAGTGTAACGAGTATCAAAAGTTCTGCATTTAAAGACTGTACGGGGCTGACGAGCATTGTGATTCCCGAGAACGTGACAGACATCAGCGGCTATGCGTTTGAAGGATGTTCAAATTTGAAAAGTGCATTGTTTGAAGAAACAACTGGCTGGACATGCAAAGGAATGCATACTGAGGCAGTAAAACTATCTAGTAGTAGCCTTGAAAATAGTACTACCGCAGCTCGGTTTCTTACTACGACATATAATTTTTATAATTGGAAGCGCAGTTAATCAATACAAAATTGTTAAAATCTGCATAGCCGAAATAAATAAACTTATTTGAGGTTTTTATGATATCCAAAACGATAGTTGAAAACATTATTCAGATGAATGACAAAATCCATGAGGGTGAACCTACGGAAACAGTCGTTAAAAGTCACGCGGGAGAGGGAATCGAGGAGGTATTAAAAGGTTATTCCAAAGAAAAAAAGGATTTAATTGCCTATATCGCAAACTTGTCTTTCAACGATATTATTGATTTAGGTGGATTAGCGGATTATGGCAGAGAACTGTATCAAAAAGGAGAGAAATACAACAACGAAAGTTTCCACCCCATAAGAACAAATTTTTTTGATACACACGAAAAAGAAAACAATGCGGAGGGGAAAAGACATTTGGCAATTTACTTTGTCAAAATGGGAAGTTTGCTTTCAGAGTATCTTAGACAGGTTTTATTTATGCTATAACACAAAAAAGAGAGGCTATCCGTCAATGGATAACCTCTCTTTTCTTGTAGCCGTCTAACCGAACCGTCACGGCGAAACCGCCGCGGAAATAATAAAAGTTCGAGTAAGGCTGGTTTGGTGGAGATAAACGGACTCGAACCGTCCACCTCTTGAATGCCATTCAAGCGCTCTACCAGATGAGCTATATCCCCGTAAAGGGCGAAAAGCTGCGCGGAGGCTTCCGCGCAGTTTCTGCCTTCTTTTTGTGCGTTCCGATCACTCCTCGGGCTTGATCGCGCCGACGGGGCATCCGTCTTCGCATGCACCGCAGTCGATGCAGACGTCCGGATCGATCTGATACTGCGTGTCGCCCTGCGAAATCGCGTTCACCGGGCAGGTCTCCGCGCATGCGCCGCAGCTGATGCAATCTTCGGAAATTTTATGTGCCATCGTCTTTTACCTCCAAACTGTCTGTCCACGGCCTCGCCGTTTGTTTTATTATATCACATCTTTTTCGATTAGTAAAGACTGTAATGCAAGAAATTTTTTCTTTTTTCTAATTTTTTGCGCTCAGTCCTGCAGCTTTTTGATCTCCGGATCCTGTTCCTCTCCGCGCTCCTCGTTTTCTTTGTTCTTGTTCTTGAAGCGGATCTTGTCAAGCGGGAAATCCTTGTACACCAGCGCGCCGTCCTTTTCAATCTTCACGCGCACGATGAGCTTGAGCATGTTGTTGGAGACAACGTGCCCCTTCCCCTCCGGCGTGGACACCTCCGAGCCGACCTTCGGCATCTTCTTGTACACGTCGCTGTAATACTCGTTTTCGTAGCTCAGACAGCACATCAGCCGCCCGCACAGCCCGCTGATCTTCCCCGGGTTGAGCGAAAGCCCCTGCACCTTCGCCATCTTGATGGACACCTTTTTGAAATCGCACATCGCCCCCGAACAGCAGCACTCCCTGCCGCAGGGTGCGATGCCGCCCAGAAGACGCGTCTCGTCGCGGATGCCCACCTGCCGAAGCTCGATGCGGATGCGGAAGGCGCTCGCAAGATCCTTGACCAGCTCGCGGAAATCCACCCTGCCGTCCGCGGCAAAGTAGAAGATCACCTTGTTCCCTTCAAACGCAAATTCGCAGTCGATCAGCTTCATCGCGAGGTTGTGCTTTTCGATCTTCTCCTGCGCGATCTTCATCGCCTGCGGCTTGCGCTCGAGGTTGCGCCGCACCTGTTCGCGGTCGCGGTCGGTTGCGATGCGCACGATGGGCTTGAGCGGCTGGACGACCTCCGCGTCATCCACCTCGCGCGGAACGAACGCCACCGTCGCGAACTCCATGCCCTTGCTCGTCTCGACGACAACCTGCATCCCCTCTTCGTATTTTTCCTTTTCGTTGGGCGCAAAGTAGTACACCTTGCCCCCGTCTTTGAACTTTATTCCGATCACTTTCATCGTCTCATCGTCCCTCCACGATCGCCGCAAACAACTCCTCCAAGCTCATGGAGAGGTTGGCGTTGAATTTGAGATTTTTCTCCGCTTTCTCGATCCCTTCGAGCGCGGAAACGAGCGTCGCCTCCGAATAGCGCGCCGCGGCGCGGCGCAGGATGTCGCGGTCGGCGCCCGAAAGGCACAGATCCTCCCGCCCAAGCTTCAGCATCAGAAGATCGCGCAAAATCAGCCTGAAAAGGGGGAAAAAACGCGCCCCCATCCCCTTTTCCGCGTATTTTCGCGCCGCCGCGGGAATGCCTGCGGGCGAGAGCGTCAGCGCGAGCATCGCGAGCTCCTGTTCCGTCCCGCTCGCCGCCCCTTCCTCCGCGAGCTGTTCCGCTCTGCCGAGCACGCCGTCCGACGCCGCCGCGATCCACGCCGCATCCTGAAGATAGGGATACCGCGCGCGCAGGTGCGCCTCCACCTCCTTCTGCGAAAAGGAGAACAGGTCCAGCCGCTTTGCGCGCGAGCGGATGGTGGGCAACACGGGAAATTCGCTGGTCGTGCCGAGCAGGAAATACACCCCCTGCGGCGGCTCTTCGAGCACTTTGAGCAGTTTGTTCTGCGCGGGCGGGAGCATCTCCTGCATCCTGTCGAACACGAACAGCTTTGCGTCCCCCTCCGTCGGACGGATATAGGCGTCCTCGAGCAGTTCCTTCACGTCCGCGACCGTCGCCTTCTGCCCTTCCGCGGGGAAGACGCGGCAGTCGGCGTACCGCTCGGCGGCGATCAGCCGCGCCGCGCGCTCGTCCGCGCGCAGGATGTATACGGCGAGCTCTTTTAAAAAGCCGCGCAGGTTGCGCTCGTCGGGACAGACGAGCAGATAGGCGTGCGAGAGCCGCCCTTCCGCCGCGTCGCCCGCGACGATGCGGCAGGCGCGGCTGTTTTCAAAGACAGACATCCGCTCCCCTCCGCTCAGAAAATGCCGCGCGCGCGCAAAAGCTGTACGATCTTCGCGCTCGTCTCGTATTTGGTGCCCGAACAGTCGACGGCGACCATCTCGTCCGGGTATTCCGCGAGCAGCGCGCGGTAGCTTTCATACACCTTGCGGTGGAACGCCTCGCCCGCCTGCTCGATGCGGTCCTCTTTGTCCGCGCCGTGCTTGCGCTCGAAGGCGCGCGCGGGCGGGATGTCCAGAAACAGCGTGAGGTCGGGCATGAAATTGCGCACCGCGTAGCTGTTGATCTCCTCGAGGAAGCGCCGCTCCAGCCCCCTGCCGCCGCCCTGGTAGGCGTAGGAGGAGAAGATGTAGCGGTCGCAGAGCACGATCTCGCCGCGCGCGAGCGCGGGCGCCACCGTGTCCGCGAGATGCTGGACGCGCGCGGCGGCGTACAGAAGCGCCTCGCATTCGTCCGTCATGTCGGTGAATTTGCCGTTGAGGATGACCTTTCGGATCTCCTCGCTGATCTGCCCGCCGCCCGGCTCGCGGGTGACGGTGTGCGCGATGCCGCGCTCTTTGAGATATTCGGACAGAAGGCGCATCTGGGTGGACTTGCCCGCCCCTTCGCAGCCCTCGAATGTGATGAATTTACCCTTCATTGGTTCACGTCCTCGCGCCGATGTTGACGACGGCGATCTTCCCGCCGCCGATGCCGAAGGCATGCCGCGCGTTCGCGAGCGCGTCCGCCGCCTCCTGCGTGATGAGCTCCCCCGCGACCACGACGGGGTAACAGGGCGGTGCAATGCCCGCCGTGCGCGCCGCGACCCTGCCCGCCGCCTCCGCGAGGGGGACGTATTCGCAGGCGAGGGAGAGCGCGGTCAGATAGCCGTACTTTTTGACCCCTTCCGCGCGCGCCGCCGCTTTGTAGGTTCCGCGCAGGGCGCGCATGCGCGCCACCGCCAGGATCTTCCCCGCGAGCGCGGAGACCGCGGAGGGCTTGTCCGCGGGCGTGAAGTAAAAGAGCAGGTACCGCCCGTCGTTGAGCTCCGCGAACACGCGCCGCTTTTCCAGCTCGTCCTGCGCGCGCTGCGCGTCGATGCCCGCGCCGCCGAAATCCGCCGCGAGGGTGAGCGAGCCGCCCTTTCCGTAACAGCGGATGCCCCGCTTTTCCAGGCGGGTGCGCAGGAGCGCGAGCTCGCGTTTGAGCGCGTCGATGCGCGCCGCGCCGTGCTCGGCGAGCGCCTTGACGCCGTATTCCGCGGACGCCATCACGAGATAGGAAGGACTGCTCGTGCGGAACAGCCCGAGCGCTTCCTCCGCGTCGCGCGCGAGAAGCTCGTTGCGCACATTGAGAAGAGCGCCCTGCGTCAGCGTGGGCGCCGTCTTGTGCAGGCCGTCCACCCATGCGTCCGCCCATTCGCCCGCATACGGGGCGCCGTCCGGGTCGAACCGCGCCCACACGCCGTGCGCGCCGTCGGCGAGCAGGAGCCTGCCGTAGCGGTCGCACACCTTGCGGATGGCGGCAAGGTCGGCAAAATTCCCGAAATAGTCGGGCGAAGTGAGCAGAACGGCGCATACGTCCCGCTCTTTTTTGAACACCGACTCGATGTCGGAGGCGCCCGGCGGGAGCAGGACGCCCTCCTTTTCGTTGTTTTTGAGGATGACCGGCTCGACGCCGAGCGCCGCGCAGGCGGCATACACGCTCCTGTGCGCGTTGCGCGGGATGAGCACCCGCCCGCCGCGGCGGCGGACCAGCCAGACGAGGCAGTACACGCCGCAGGTGGAGCCGTCGGTCAGAAAATAGCTGTGCGCCGCGCCGAGGATGTCGGCGACGTCCTGCTGGGCGAGCGCGATCACGCCCGTCGGGCTTTCCAGACTGTCGGTGAGCGAGAGCTCGGTGACGTCCAGCGCCGCGTCGCGCAGGATGGGGATATCCCCCTTATGCCCCGGCATGTGAAAGCGCGCGGGACGAAGACGGCGGTACGCCTGCAAGGCGCCGTAGATGTGCAGTTTCATGTCTCCCCTCCCCGCGCCGTGCGCGTTCAGCGGATCTCGCGGATCTCCACCTCGTAGTCGAAGCCGTTGGGCGCGTGCACGGTCACTTTGTCGCCGCGGCGCGCGCCGACCAGCGCGGCGCCGAACGGAGAGTCGATGCTGACGATGTTCTTGTCGGGGTCCGCCTCGGTGGAGCCCATGATCGTGTAGGTCATCTCCTCCTCCATGTCGAAGTCCCAGACGGTGACGGTGTTGCCGAAGTGGACCTTGGAGTTGTCCGTGCTCTCCTCCATGATCTTCGCGTTCTTGATCTTGTTTTCCAGCTCGCGGATCTCGCTCTCGTTGAGCGCTTCTTCGTTCTTCGCCGCGTCGTACTCCGCGTTCTCGGAGAGGTCGCCGAAGCCGCGCGCCACTTTGATGCGCTCGGTGATCTCCTTCTTCTTCTCCGTCTGCAGATATCTGAGACGCTCCACCGCTTCGTCATACCCTTTCTGGGTCATGATAAACTCTTCCGCCATATGAAATACCTCTGTTTTTTTGTCTGAATTTCGCCGCATTTTTCTTTCTTTAAAAGAATAATTCCGCATATTCCTGCGGAATTATCAGTTCTCTCATCTCGGGCGGGCATGCGGCATGCCCGCTCATCGTCTGCTATTATAGCGCATCCGCGCGCAAAAGTCAAGCCGTTCTCTTTTTTTTGCGGTTTCTGCGCGCATTTTTTGCGCTTTTGTTCACTTTTTCAGCGTCTTGATATAACGCTCGATGCGCATGGTCGCTTCATCGAGGTTTGCCATACTCGTCGCGTACGAACAGCGGACGTGATACTTTCCGCCCTCGCCGAATGCGTCGCCCGGCACGACCGCGACTTTCTCCGCGCGCAAAAGCCCGCCCGCGAAGTCCTCGCCCGTGACGCCGAGCGATTCGGTGGAAGGATAGACGTAGAAGGCGCCGCGCGGTTCGAAACAGCGCATGCCCGCGCCGTTGAAGAAATCGACCATGAAGCGGCGGCGCTTGTCGTATTCCTCGCGCATGGAGCGCACGACCGCAAAGCCGTCGTAGAACCCGTCGTTGAGCCCCTCGAGCGCGGCGTACTGCGAACAGGTCGGCGCGCACATGATCGCGTATTGGTGGATCTTGAACAGCGCGCGGTCGATCTCCTTGGGCGCGCAGACGAAGCCGATGCGCCAGCCCGTCATCGCGAACGCCTTGGAAAAGCCGTTGATGAGCACGGTGCGCTCGCGCATCCCGGGCAGGGAGGCGATGGAGACGTGCTTGCCGCCGTAGGTCAGCTCGGCGTAGATCTCGTCCGAGATCACGAGAAGGTCGTGCTTTTCGATCACGGGGACGATCGCCTCGAGCTGTTCGCGCGTCATGATCCCGCCCGTCGGGTTGTTCGGATAGGGCAGGATGATCGCCTTCGTCCTGGGCGTGATGTGCGCTTCCAGCTGTTCGGGGGTGAGCACGAACCCGTTTTCCTGCGTGCAGCGCACGGGGACGGGGGTGCCGCCCGAGAGCTGGATGCAGGGAATGTAGGAGACGTAGCCGGGGTCGGGAACGAGGATCTCGTCCCCGATCTCGCACACCGCGCGCATGACGAGGTCGATGCCCTCGCTCGCGCCGACGGTGACGATGATGTTGTCGGCGGGATAGTCCACGCCGAAGCGCTCGCTCATGTAGCGCGAGATGCCCTCGCGCAGGGCGGGCAGGCCGCGGTTGCCCGTGTATTGGGTGTAGCCGCGCTGGATGCTCTTGATCGCCGCGTTGCGGATGTGCCACGGCGTGATGAAATCGGGCTCGCCGACACCCAGCGAGATGGCGTCCTTCATCTCCGACACGATGTCGAAGAACTTGCGGATGCCGCTGGGCTTGATCTCACGCGAGCGCCTGTTGATGAACTCTCTCATGCGTGCACCGATATCCTGTGCCCTTCCGTTCCCTTGCGGTCGGTGACAGTCCCTTCGATCTTGTATTTTTTGAGGATGAAGTGCGTCGCGGTGGACTGCACCTCATTGAGCGTGGACAGACGTTCGGAGACGAAGCGCGCCACGTCGCGCAGCGTGTTGCCCTCGATGAACACCGCGATGTCATAGCCGCCGCTCATCAGATAGCAGCTCTTGACCTCGTCGAAGCCGTAGATCTCCTCGGCGATCGCGTCGAAACCGCTGGATTTCTGCGGCGAGACCTTGACCTCGATGAGCGCCTGCACGAGCTCGTCGGACAGCCGCTCGTCGTTGACGATGGCGGCGTATTTGACGATGACGCCCCTGCGCTCCATCTCGGAGATGGCGGAGACGATCTCCTCCTCTTTCTTGCCGAGCATGACCGCGATCTTGGCGGGCGAATAGCGGCAATCTTCCTGCAGGATCTGCAAAATCTCTGTTTCGATCTTCTTCATGGCTCCTCCTTCTCCCCTTTCGTCTGTGCGCGGGGCACTGCGGCGCGCTCCGCGCGCCCTTTTAAATAGTATATATTTTCCCCGCGAGTCTGTCAATTATATTTTACTTTTTGGCAAAATTTCGGTATAATTTAAAGAAAAAAACGCCGCAAGGCGACGGAGAAAAGATGTTTCGGATCTGGGCAAAAATCATGAAAGAGGGCAAAATCCAGAGGCAGTTCGTGTACGAGGGCGACGAACCAAAGATCACCTATTCGCACTTTCTGAACTACCTCTTCGACATCTGCCGCGAGCTGGACGTGCCCACCCCCGTCCTGCTCAAGACGCACATCTTCAACTTTGCGAAGTTCAATCACGTCCGCTTTGCCCCGCGCGATTTCGTCGAAGGGGTGGATTTTGACTGGCTCGTGCTCGAAAACATCGTCGTGTGAGCGAAAAAAACTTGACTTTTCGCGAAGTTTCTGCTAAAATCGCGTTCGGTAGGTTTTCGGAAAACACTACCTAAAAACAACCGAGGTAACTGAATAATGAAACGGTTTTCGACAAAGATGCTGTGCAGGGCGGGCGTCATCGCCGCGCTGTACGTCGTGCTCACCTGGCCGCTCGGCTCGCTCGCGTTCGGGTACATGGGATTTCAGATCCGCCCCGCGGAAGCGCTGACACTGCTCCCCTTCTTCTATGTGGAGAGCATCCCCGCGCTGTACGTCGGGTGCCTGATCGCGAACATCATCACGGGCAACATGTGGGACATCGGGCTGGGAAGCCTGTGCTCGCTCGTCGCCGCGCTTCTGACCTTCGCCACGGGAAAACTCATCCGCAACACGCCGCTGCGCCTGTTCATCGGAGGACTGTTCCCCGTGTTCGTCAACGCGTTCGTCATCCCGCTCGTGCTCATTCTGGGCGGCTGCGCCTATGCGGGCTATTGGTTCATGTTCGCATCCCTCACCCTCACGCAGGCGGTCTGGGTGTACGGGCTGGGCATTCCCCTCTATCTGGGCATCGACGCACTGCGCAAAAAAGGCGTGTCCGTCTTTACGGACAACCTCACGGGCAAGCCGCTCGAGCGCGCAGACCATAAAAACTGACCAAAAAAACTTCCCCGCGGGGAAGTTTTTTTATTGCCTTTTTGCGCGCCTTCGGCTATAATATCGTTGCAAAAGCAACAACGGAGCGATGAAATGAACGAGATCACGACTTCTCTCTTCGACGGCGTGAGCCGCGAGGAGTATGCGGCGATGATGGTCTGCTTCAAGACCTCGGTCAAAAAATACAGAAAGGGTGAAGAGGTGCCCCTGCCCGTCGACAGGGTCGGCGTCGTGCGCGGCGGACGCATCAGCCTGTACAAGACGGACGTGGACGGCGTGCGCACCCTCTTCGAACAGCTCAAGGCGGGCGGCGTGTTCGGCGAATGCATCGGCTCGGCGTGGGCGGACGCGGGGTTCTTTCTCGTCGCAGAGGAGGACTGCGAGGTGCTGTACATCGACTACGAGCACATCGTCAAGCGCTGTCCCAACGCCTGCGCCCACCACAGTACCGTCGTCTCCAACCTCGTGCGGCTGATGTCCGAAAAGACGCAGGCGCTGTCCGAACACCTCGAGATCCTCAGCCGCAGGTCGACGCGCGAAAAACTGCTCGCCTACTTCCGACTGCTCGCCGCGAAGAACAAGAGCAGTTATTTTACCCTCCCCTTCTCGCAGACAAGCCTCGCGGAATACATCTGCGTGGACAGGAGCGCCATGGTGCGCGAGCTCGGACGCATGAGCGACGAGGGCCTCATCGAGATGGAGCGGCGCAACGTCAAGCTCATCTGCCGCTGAAATACGATCTTTGGATGACTTTCGTCCGCGCGGACTGCGCGCCCGGCGACGCCCCGTCCCGGAGGACAGACGCACAAACCACGTCCGCGCAGTCTGCGCGGGCGGCAAAAAACCACGCGCCTGCGCAATTTTTTGCGCAGGCGCGTGGCTTTTTCTTTGCGCGCACGAAGCGAAAGCGACGCGGCGCAAGCGAGCGTTTTTTTAACCGCACGGGCGGTTCAGACGCCCGCGATGCGGCGGACGATCGCGCCCGCGAGCACAAGCCCCGCGGCGGAGGGGACGAAGGAGAGACTGCCCACGCGGCGCTCCCCTTCCGCCGCGCACGCGGGGTCGAAGGGGCGGGGCGGCTCCGCCGACCACACCGCGAGCACGCCCGTGACGCCGCGGCGGCGCAGTTCCTGCCGCATGCGCCGCGCGAGCGGGTCTTCGCGCGTCTGTTCGAGCGGAGTCACGCGGAAGGCGGCGGGATCGAGCTTGTTGCCCGCGCCCATGCTGCTGACGACGGGCACCCCCGCCGCGCGCGCCGCGCACAGAAGTTCCGCCTTGTCCTTGACGCTGTCGATGCAGTCTGCGACGAAGTCATAGGAGGAAAAGGGAAATTCCGCCGCGTTTTCGGCGGTGAAGAAGGCGGGGACCGCGCGCACGTCGCAATCTGGCGCGATGTCCAGCGCGCGCTCGCGCATCGCCTGCGCCTTGTTTTTCCCGAGCGTGGAGCGCAGGGCGATCAGCTGGCGGTTGAGGTTGGAGGGGGCGACGGCATCCCCGTCCACGAAGGTGAGCCGCCCGACGCCCGCGCGCACGAGCGCCTCCGCGGCGTACGAACCCACGCCGCCGATGCCGAACACCGCGACGTGCGCACGCCTCAGTTTTTCAAAATTCGTTGCGCCGAGCAGCGCGATCTCGCGCACAAATGCCTCGTCCATGTCCGCCTCCCTTGCAAAATTCCCCTCTATTATACCCCCGCATCCCTGCCGCGGCAAGCAAAAGCGCGGCGTTTTTGCATTTTTTGCAAAAAATTTTCATACACCTATTGAAATGAGCGGATTTTTATATTATAATAGAACAGACGAAGTTTTTTCAACAATTTATCGTCGATAAGGGAGACTATCATCATGAGCATCAAAGGCGAAGACATCCGGAACATTGCGGTCATCGGGCACAGCGGCGAGGGCAAGACCTCCGTCTGCGAGGCGATACTCTTCAACGGCGGGTCGACGGAGCGGCTGGGCAAGGTGACGGACGGCACGACCGTGACCGACTACGACGAACAGGAGATCGCGCGGAAAATGTCCATTTCTCTCACGCCCGCCTACACCATGTGGGACGGCGTGAAGCTGAATCTGCTGGACGTTCCCGGTTTTTACGATTTTGAAGGCGAGGAAGCGGAAGCGCTGCGCGCCGCGGGCGGCGCGCTGATCGTGACGGGCGCTTCGGGCACGCTGACCGTCGGCGCGGAAAAGGCGATCGACAAGTGCATCAAGAACAAGATCCCCATGGTCATCTTCATCAACGGCGTGGACAAGGAAAACGCCGATTACGCGGGCACCGTCGCCGCGCTGAAAGAGAAATACGCGGGCAAGATCGCGCCCATCCAGATCCCCCTGATGGAGGGGAACAAGATGGTCGGCTACATCAACGCCCTCAAAGAGACCTGCTATCACTTCGCCGACGAGGCGAAAAAACAGCCCGTGCCCATCCCCGAGGAGCTCAAAGGCACCCTCGCCCAGATGCAGGCAAGCCTGACCGAGACCGCCGCCGAAAACGACGAGGCGCTCCTTGACAAGTTCTTCGGCGAGGGCGAACTGACCAAAGAGGAGATCATCCACGGCATCCGCAAGGGCATCTACAACGTCAACACCATCCCCGTCATGGCGGGCTCCGCGCTCCAGAACCGCGGCATCATCAACCTGATGGACGAGATCGTCAAATACATGCCCAACGCCGTCGAGCGCCGCGAGATGCTCGCCTCCGCCGTGGACAAGGACGAGCTGATCGGCGTGACCTGCCAGAGCGACGCGCCCTTCGCCGCACAGGTGTTCAAGACGGTCGTCGACCCCTTCGTCGGAAAGCTCAACGTCATGAAGGTGTTCCGCGGCACCCTGCGCGCGGGCAGCACCGTCTACAACGCGACCACGGGCAAGACGGAGCGCATCAGCCAGATCTATCTGCTCAAGGGAAAGAAACAGGAGCCCGTCTCCGAGCTGGGCGCGGGCGACATCGGCGCCGTCTCCAAGCTGAACGCGACCAACACGGGCGACACGCTCTGCGACGAGAGCGCAAAACTGCGCTTTGACCCCATCCACTTCCCCCGCCCCGTGCTCTACATGGCGATCTACGCCGAGAAGAAGGGCGAGGAAGACAAGATCTTCCAGGGGCTCAACCGCCTCGCCGAAGAGGACTACACCTTCTCCGTTTCCAAAAACGCCGAGACGGGCGAGATGCTCATCGGCGGCCAGGGCGAGACGCACCTGGACGTCATCAACAAGAAACTCAAGGCGAAGTTCAACGTCTCCGCCGCGCTCAAGACGCCCAAGATCGCCTACCGCGAGACCATCCGCAAGACGGTCGAGGCGGAGGGCAAGCACAAGAAACAGTCGGGCGGCCACGGACAGTACGGGCACTGCAAGGTGCGCTTCGAGCCGTATGACGGCGAGTTCGAGTTCGCCGAAGAAGTGGTCGGCGGAAGCGTGCCCAAACAGTACATCCCCGCCGTCGAGAAGGGGCTCATCGAATGCCTGCCCCACGGCGTGCTCGCGGGATATCCCGTCACGGGCCTGCGCGCGGTGCTCTACGACGGAAGCTATCACGACGTCGACTCCTCCGAAATGGCGTTCAAGCTCGCGGCGGCGCTCGCCTTCAAAGAGGGGCTGAAAAACGCCAAACCCGTCCTGCTCGAACCCATTCTCAAACTGCGCGTCGCCATCCCCGAAAACTACCTCGGCGACATCATGGGCGACATGAACAAGCGCCGCGGGCGCATCCTCGGCATCGACCTGATCGAGGGAATGCAGGTGGTCAACGCCGAAGCGCCGCAGTCGGAGCTGCAAAAATACGCGACCGATCTTCGAAGCATGACGCAGGGCCGCGGCAAGTTCAGCGCCGAGCTCGCGCGCTACGAAGAGGTGCCCGCGCCCGAAGCGGAGAAGATCGTCAAGGCCCGCGCCGCCGAGGCGCAGGGCTGAGCGGGCTCTTAGGATATTTCCTTTGAACTCTTGCGGGATAACACCTTCCGCAACAAATACGAAGAGAGGCGTGGCGCAAATGCGCCACGCCTCTCTTCGTGCCTCTGCGGTGCTCCCTCTTTTTGAAATTGCCGCACAGCCCTTTTCCCCTGCCCTTTCCTGCGCTTTTCCGCCCTTTTCTCCTCTCTCCCTTTGCCTGCGCGCGGCGCAGACAAAGGGAGAGAACCGTTTTTGCGCGCAACGCAGATGGAAATGCGCATGGGCGAAGGACTGGCACGCGCGGAATCGCGCATACGGGTGCGCAAACATGCGGACCGTGCGAAACAAAAGCGCAAAAACGGATGTGCGTTTGTGTGCTTTCCCGAGCCGTCTCTTTTCCCTCACCCTTCTTTCCGTTTCTTCCGCGCTTGCCTTGTATTTTCCTGCCCTTTTCTTTTACGGCACCCTTTCGCCCTGCGCCGCAAAGGCGGGCAATGGGGTGCACGGAGGTTTTTTCTTTTTTAGTGTTTATAATTGTCATTGCGCGCGCAAAAACGTAAGAGAGCATATGACTTGAGCGGGCGCGAATGAAAACGAATTTGTGCGGAAGGCTGATGACACGGAAACGGGCGTACGGGTGAGCAGGCATTCGACTGCGGGGCGAGAAAACGCCTCTCAGACAAAAACGAACATGTGCGGAAGACAAAAAACGTGAACGGGTGTGCGATTTTTGCGGGGGTATGCGGCAAAGGCGGGCGGCATGCAAAATGACATGAGACGCAACCATTCTTTTGAATTGCGACTTTATCGAAAAGACGCCCGCCTGCGCAAGAATTTGCGCAGGCGGGCGTTCGATCGGCCGAGGCAAGGAGCCGCGGCGGAAAATTCCGCCGCGGCTCCTTGCGGTTGCGGGACGATACCCCGTCCCAAACAGAAAAACGCCCCGCCGTGAAACGAGTGCGGAGCTTTGCGGGAGCAGAACAATCCCCGCTACACCAAAAGCGCACAAAAACGCCTCCGTGCGACGGGTGCGGCGCTTTGCGGGAGCAGAACAATCCCCGCTACACCAAAAGCGCGCAAAATGCGCCTCTGAGCGACAGGGGCGGTACATTGCAGAAGCAAAACAATCCCCTGCCCCGCCAAAAGCGCACAAAAACGCCTCCGTGCGACGGGTGCGGTGCTTTGCGGAAGCAAAACAATCCCCTGCCCCGCCAAAAGCGCACAAAAACGCCTCCGTGCGACGGGTGCGGTGCTTTGCGGAAGCAAAACAATCCCCTGCCCCGCCAAAAGCGCACAAAAACGCCTCCGTGCGACGGGTGCGGTGCTTTGCGGAAGCAAAACAATCCCCTGCCCCGCCAAAAGCGCACAAAAACGCCTCCGTGCGAC
>JAHZBZ010000008.1 GCA_019423125.1 Bacillota bacterium
ATCTCGGGCTATGCCCTGCGATTTTCGGGAGACCCTGTTTGTTTTGCACAAGACGTATTTTGCAAGAAGTCGGATTTTTCCGACTTCTTTGCTTTTACGTCTGTGCCTCCTCTTCCCAAAAATCTCACGTCGCTTTGCTTGCCTTCGGATTTCGAAAGACAGTTGTTTAGCAAGGCGGTCCTCGCTCGGGGATTCGGCGGAAAAGTATCTCAAAAGTATTTCATCTGTATGAGTGACGAAGAAAAAGGGGACAGGGATAGAAGGTTGTTGTTGAGTAATGCGCGGATGCCGCGTCAAGGCGATGCGTCGTTTCGCCTGCGGAGGGGCTTCCCGCCGAGACAAGCGCTCGAAGATATGGTCAAGAGACGAAAATTCTGCCGTTTGAGTGTCGATTTTGCCATGCCGTTTGACTTTTGCGTCAAAGTATGATATATTTGAATAAATCCTTATAATTTTGCCGCGAAAGACGGCACGGAGTGAGTATTCAATGACAGACGGCAGCAGTCAAGGCGATCCGTTCCCACAGATCGTCGACATTCACAGCAAGGGAGAATATCCCGCAAATGTCCTTTCCAATCTCTATCCCAACGAGTTTGAGCTGGACGGCGTTCGTTGTTCGAGCATCGAGGGCTTTTTGCAGTCCCTCAAATTCCGTTCTGCGCGCAGGCAATGCGCTGTCTGCGGGATGAGCGGAAAAAAGGCGAAGGACACGGGGCATCGCAAATGGCTTTGGAAGTTCACGGGCAACCTGTATTGGCAGGGGAAACGCATCAAGCGCGAGAGCGGGGAGTTTGCGCAGCTTATTCGCCGCGCGTTTTCCGAGCTTGGCAAAAATCCCGTGTTTTCGGAGGCGCTTCTTGCGACGGAGGGCAAAAAGCTTGTTCATTCCATCGGAAGGGCGAACAAGCGCGAGACCATCCTGACCGAAGCGGAATTTTTAGAAAATCTCGACCTTTTGCGCGATGAGCTTCTCGCTTCCCGTGCGGAGGAGAAGGACGGCCCGGACGCGCCGCGCGCTTCCGGGGCAATTTAATTGACAAAATACGCGCGCGGTATTATAATATTGTTCATACAGAAAACTACTTTTCAAGAGGAGAGTAAAGGCAAATGATACGACTGATCCGAGGCGGTTGCTACTACATGGGCGGAACGCTGGTCAAAGAAAACCGCGCCTTTCTGACGAGTGAGCAGAAGGCGGCGGCACAGCGCTGCACGATGTCCTATAAGATCCTGAAAAAACACAACATCGGAAACGAGCAGAACCTTCAGCTCAAGTTCGATGCGATCGCGTCGCACGACATCACCTACGTCGGCATCATCCAGACGGCGAAGGCGAGCGGACTTAAGGAGTTCCCGCTCTCTTATACGCTGACCAACTGCCACAATTCTCTCTGTGCGGTCGGCGGTACCATCAACGAGGACGACCACGTTTTCGGCCTCTCCGCGGCGAAAAAATACGGTGCGAACTATGTCCCGCCGCATCTTGCCGTCATCCATCAGTACATGCGCGAGGTGGAAGCAAAGGTCGGCCGCATGATCCTCGGCAGCGACTCGCACACCCGTTACGGCGCGCTCGGCACGCTTGCAGTGGGCGAGGGCGGTCCCGAGCTTGTCAAACAGATCCTCAACAAGACGTACGACATCAAGCGTCCCGAAGTGATCGCGGTCTATCTCCGCGGGAGCCTGCGCAAGGGCGTCGGGCCGCAGGACGTCGCGATCGCGCTCTGCGGCGCCGTGTTCAAGAACGGCTTCGTCAAGAACAAGATCCTCGAATTTGTCGGTCCCGGCATCAAAAATCTCTCCATGGACTATCGCAACGGCATCGACGTCATGACGACGGAGACCGCCTGCCTCTCTTCCATTTGGGAGACGGACGAGAAGACGCGCGAGTACTACGAAGTGCACGGCAGGGCGGCGGATTATGCCGAACTGCGTCCGGGCGAGCCCGCATATTATGACGGCGGCATCGTCATCAACCTGAGCACCATCGAGCCGATGATCGCGCTTCCTTTCCACCCGAGCAATGCCTTCACCATCCGCGAACTTCTCGCCCATCCGCGCGAGATCCTCGAAGAGGTGGAAGCCGCGGGCAGGAAACTGCGCGGCGACGACAAATTCACGCTCACCGACAAGATCCGTGAAGACGGACTCTATGTCGACCAGGGCATCATTGCGGGCTGTGCGGGCGGCATGTACGAGAACATCGTCGAGGCGTACGAGATCCTGAAAGGCAAAAACACGGGCACGGACGAATTTACGCTCAGCATTTATCCGTCCAGCCAGCCCGTCTATAAAGCGTTGGTGCAGAACGGCTACATCGGCGGGCTCATGGACACGGGCGCGATCATCAAGACCGCGTTCTGCGGCCCTTGTTTCGGCGCTGGCGACGTGCCTGCGAACAACGGGCTCTCCATCCGCCACACCACGCGCAACTTTGAGAGCCGCGAGGGCAGCAAGCCCGCTGCGGGACAGCTTGCGGCCGTCGCGCTGATGGACGCGCGCTCCATTGCCGCCACGGCGGCAAACGGCGGCAGGCTCACGCCTGCGACCGAGGTCTCCTATGTCAAGAAGGTCAAAAAATACTTCTTCGACGCGGAGATCTATAAAAACAGAGTTTATCACGGTGTGGGTGCCGCGCACAAGGAGCAGGAGCTCAAGTACGGTCCCAACATCGCAGACTGGCCCAAGATGATCCCGATGGGCAAAAACGTGCTCATCAAGGCGGTCAGCGTCATCAATGACCCCGTCACCACCACGGACGAACTCATCCCCTCGGGCGAGACCTCTTCCTACCGCTCCAACCCGCTCAAGCTCGCGGAGTTTGCGCTTTCGCGCAAGGACCCCGGCTATGTCGCGCGCGCAAAGGCGGTCAAGGCGGACGAGGACATCCGCCGCGAGACGGGCAAGCTTCCCGAAAACGTGCTCAAGGCACTTGGCGATTTCGAGATCCCCGAGGGCACCATCTACGGCAGCTGTGTCGTCGCAAACAAGCCGGGCGACGGCTCCGCGCGCGAACAGGCGGCGTCCTGCCAGAGAGTGCTCGGCGGCATCGCGAACATCGCAAAGGAATATGCGACCAAGCGCTATCGCAGCAACCTCATCAACTGGGGCATGCTCCCGTTCGTCGCCGAAAAGCTCCACTTCAAGGTCGGCGATTATATCTACATCGAAAACATCGTCAAATACATCACCGAAGGCGCGGAGAAGATCCCTGCCAAGCATTTCAGCGGCCACACAGTTAAGGACATCGAGCTCAGCCTCGGCGCGCTCACCTATGACGAGAAGAGCATCATCCTCAAGGGTTGCCTGATCAATTTCAACGCCGCGAAATGATGCGCGCGTCGCTTCCCGCGTCGGCGGGGGCAAGGAGGGGTTTCGAGTGTTGACGCTGAACGATTACAGGGACATCATCCCGCTTGCGCGGGAGGAGAAGCGCATGCAGCTGATCGACGAGGCGGAAAAGAGCGCCATCTGCGATGAGATGCTGGGCATTCTTCTTGAAGAGCGCAACGAGATCGCCGCCTTCAGCTATCCTTATAAAGTCAAGCGCAATCTGATCTGGGGCTACCTAAACGAGCGGGTGCCCAAACCCGTCGCGCCCAGATTTCTCGAGATCCAGGACCGCCTGTTCCGCTCGGAGACGCTCGAGCGCGGCATCGTGGACGTGCGTTCCTTTGCTTATGAGGACGGCATCGCCCTCTGGCAGGGCGACATCACCCGCCTCAATGCGGACGCGATCGTCAATGCGGCGAACAACTCGCTTCTCGGCTGTTTTATCCCGCACCACAAGTGCATCGACAACGTCATTCATTCCCGCGCGGGCGTGCAGGTACGCCTCGACTGTTCGCGCATCATGGGCGCGCAAGGGGAGGCGGAGCCTGCGGGCTGTGCCAAGATCACGCTTGCCTATAACCTTCCTTCGGCGTACATCATCCACACCGTCGGTCCGATGGTCGGACTTCAGGCTACGGACGAGGACAGGCGCGTGCTTCGCAACTGCTATGTGTCCTGCCTCAATCTCGCCAAGGAGATGGGGCTTTCCTCCGTCGCGTTTTGCTGTATCTCGACGGGCGTGTTCAGTTTCCCGCGGGACGAGGCGGCGGCGATCGCCGTCGGAGCGGTCAAAAACTGGCTTATGGAGAAGGGCGGCGGCATGAAGATCATCTTCGATGTATTTCTCGACAAAGACCGCGAGATCTACGAAGAGGTGCTCAAAAACACATAAAAAAGACAAAGATCCCGCTTCGGCGGGATCTTTTCACATGGGCTTGCGCACAAAGGGCGGAAAGGGCGGACGCGGCGCGGCGGGCGCGGTCTGGGTGATGGAGCGCCCGATGCGCGATTCGGGCATTCCGCCGTAATTGTAGAGAACCAAGATCGCCGCAGTCAGACATACGGCGCAGAGCGCCAGAACGAGAGCTTTTTTCATACCGCAAGTATGTGCGTCGGCGGAAAAATTATGCAGGCGGAAAACCGACCTTCGGGCGGAGGGGTATTTCCGCTTGCTTTTTTATCTTTCATGGTATATAATAGATGCGATTTAAACCTGAATCGAAGGGTTCGTCCCGACGGTAAAGGGGCGAACGACAAATTTTCCGATCAAGACGAATTTTTGCGTCCTCCTTTTGCCGCGGTCGAAAGGAGGTTTTTTTATGTCCGAAAACAGGGTCGCCGTCGTCAGCATCGTCGTGGAGGATACGGAGCAGTCTGAAAAACTCAACGCGATCTTGCACGAGTTCGGCGAATACATCCTCGGCAGGATGGGGATACCTTACAGGGAGAAGGGCATCTCTCTTCTCTCCGTCGCGCTGGACGCGCCGCAGGAGCGCATCAATGCGCTCACGGGCAAACTCGGCATGCTCGAGGGTGTCACCGCCAAGACGCTGTTTTCCAAATATTGACCGCCTTTCGTCGGCGCAAGTTTAAATTTGAAAAAATTTTATTTTCCGAAGGAGTGATTCTCATGAAAAAGATCCTTGCGATGGTGCTCGGCGCCATCCTTCTCTGCACGGGCATCTTTGTCCTTTCCGCCTGCGGCAATGACCAGCCTGAAGGAGGCACACAGGTCAGCGTCTACGCGCCCGACGGCGCGCCCGCACTCGCGCTCGCGCAGCTGATGAGCGAAGACATGCAGTTCGGCGGGACCGTGACTTATAACGTCGTGGCCGCGGACACCATACAGACCTATGTCACGGGCAACGCGCCCAAGGCAGACATCGCGGTCCTTCCCGTCAATGCGGCGGCGATGCTTCTCGGCAAAGGGGACGCCTATCAGATGCTCGGCGCGGTCACGCACGGCAACCTGTACGTCCTCTCCGCAAAACACACCGAAACTCTCACGGCGGCTAACCTCGCGCAGTCGCTTGCGGGCAGCAAGATCGGCTGTCTTCAGCTTGAAAACTTCGTCGGCTATGCGCTCCGCGCCGTTCTTTCCAACTACGGGATCGCCTACGAGGTCCGCTCCGACAAGAATGAGAGCAACGACACGCAGTCGGCTTATCTGTATCCCGTCGAGGGAACGGAGATCACGCCCGCGGCGGACTATGACTACATGATCGCGGCGGAGCCCGCCGTGACCAAAAAGGTCAACGCGACCGCATCTGCCGCCAAGCCGCTCACCGTCGTCGGCGACCTGCAGGGGCTGTACGGCGAACAGGGCTATCCGCAGGCGGTGCTCGTTGCAAAGAGGTCCCTGATCGAGGAAAATGCGAAGTTCATCGACGATTTCACAAAAGCTGTCGATGAAAGTGCGGCGTGGATCCTGGACGAGAGCACGAGCGCAAAGACGATCTACGACGCGGCCGTGGGCCATTTTGCCGACAAGCAGATGTCTCCCACCTTCAGCGAGAGTGACCTGACAAAAGCCGTGATCGGCCGCTGTGCGGTGCGCTTTGACGCGGCGCAGGACTGCAAGGCGCGCGTAACGGAATTCCTTTCCGAGCTTTCCGAAGCGGCGGGTAAGACCTTCTCTGTCTCCGACGCCTTCTTCTATACGGGCACGGCTGACTGAGCGGAGCGATGAGAGAGTTCCTGTCCGGCAAAAAATTCAATCTGCTCTTTTCGGCTCTGGCGATCGTCGTCCTCTGGGCGGCCTGGCTGATCGCCTACGCCGCGGTGGGGAACGATTATGTCGTTCCCTCCTTTTGGGATACGATGAAGAGTCTGGGCGCACTGTTTGCGGAGGGCTTTTTCTGGCGTTCGCTCGGCATGACCTTCCTGCGCGCGGCGGAGGGCTGGGCACTCGCGTTCGTCTGCGCGGTGCTGACCGCCTCGCTCGCGGCGGTCAGCGGACAGGTCCGCGCCTTTCTTGCGCCCGTCGTAGCCGTTCTGCGCTGTATCCCGACGCTTGCGATCACGCTGATGCTCCTGCTCTGGGCGGGCGCGGGCACGGCGCCCGTCATTGTGACTTTTCTGATGCTCTTTCCCGTGTCATATGCCCAGCTCACGGCCGCATACGCCGCGATCGACCCGAAACTCTTTGAAATGTCGCAGGTGTACCGTCTTTCGCGGCGGGAACGCATCTTCCGCATCGTGGTGCCGCAGATGCTTCCCTCGCTCTTTGCGCAGGCGGGGCCCAATCTTTCGCTCGCGCTCAAAGTCGCTGTCTCCGCCGAAGTGCTCGCGTTCACCTATGTGTCCGTCGGCGGAATGATGACGGAGGCAAACTCCTATCTGCAGATCCCGCGCCTGTTCGCGCTCACAATTGCGGTGCTCCTGTTGGGCGGCTTGCTCGAATTTGCGCTCGGAAATCTCACCCGCATCACCGACAGGTGGAAAAAGGGAAGGGAGGGGAGGAAAGAAAAATGATCGAGCTTCGCGACATTTCCAAACACTATGAAGGAGTGACCGTATACGAGCACTTCGACCTCTCCATAGAAGAGGGAAAGATCACCTGCCTTCTCGGCGGAAGCGGCTGCGGAAAGACCACCCTTTTGAACATCCTCGCGGGCACGGTGCGCCACGGCGGGAGCGTGGAGCCGCGCACGGACTGCTCTTACATCTTTCAGACGCCGCGCCTGGTGCCCAACCTCACGGTGGAGGGGAACCTTCGTCTCGTCTGCAAGGACAGGGAGCGGGTCGTTTCCATGCTTGCGCGTGTGGGGCTTTCGGACAAGGCGCGCGCCTATCCCGTCGAACTTTCGGGCGGGCAGGCGCAACGCGTCTCGATCGCGCGTGCCTTTTTGCGTCCTTCGGGGCTGTTGCTGATGGACGAACCTTTCTCCTCTCTCGATACCGCGCTAAAGATCCGTCTCATGGACGTGTTCTGTCAGCTCTGGCGGGAAGAGCGCCGCACGGCGGTGTTCGTCACGCACGACGCGGAGGAGGCATATATGCTCGCGCACCGTGCGATCGTCTTGCGAAACGGCCGCATCGCCGCCGATTTTTCGGAGGAGAGCGCCGTGCCGCGCGCGTTCGGCGCCGCGTCGCCCTTCAAGGAAAAGATCCTGCGCGCCCTGCTCTCGGAAGAATAAACGAAGGGGCGTGCGAATAGAGTAAAAGAGCGGTGCCGCCGCTCTTTTTTTGCTTGTTGAGCAAAAGTGTGCGAGCGCTTGCTTATTTTCCGATTATGTGGTATACTTTGGATGCGGTGAAATCTTTATAACGAAGCGAGGAGCTCATCAAATTGAAGACGCTGTTTATATCCGATCTGGACGGAACGCTTCTGACCTCAAAGGAGACGATCTCCGCTTTCAGTCTGGAAAACCTTAATAAATTGATCGACGAAGAGGGGATGTTGTTCACCTATGCGACCGCGCGCTCGCTCAACTCGGCGGCAAAGGCGTGCTGGGGGCTTCGGCAGAACCTTCCCGTCATCCTGTACAACGGCGCGGTCGTGATGGAGCCGTGGAGCCGCAGGATGCTCTACAACAACCATTTCAACCATGAACAGCGCGCCTTTTTGCGCGGGCTGATCGACGGCGCGGGGTTGTTCCCGCTCGTCTATTCGTTCAGCAAGGAGGGCAAAGAGCGCGTTTCCTGGATCCGCGGGAAGGAGACGGAGGGTATCCGCCGCTATCTTTCGCGCAGGACGGGGGACTCCCGCCTCAATCCCATTGAATCTCCCGACGAGCTTTGCGAGGATGAGATCTTCTATTACACCTGCATCGCGGAGAAATCCGTCACCGATCCGCTCAACGCTGCGATCCTGCAGCGGGAAGATCTCAAGACCATCTACGAGCAGGAGACCTATCACACCGACTATTGGTGCGAGATCATGCCGCGCGGCACCTCGAAGGGGGCGGCGGCGGAGCGGCTCGCGCGCGAGTTGGGCGCGGATAAGATGGTCGTGTTCGGGGATGCTCCCAACGATGCGGAGATGTTTTGCGCGGCTTCGGAGAGTTATGCGGTGCGCAACGCGGACGAGCGTCTCAAACAGATCGCGACGGGCGAGATCGGCTATTCGGAGGAGGATTCCGTCGCCAAATTCCTGATGGAAAATCTTGCGCGTTACCGCTGAGCGCATTTATAATAGGGAAAGAACGCCTGTCAAGCGTTTGGACGGCGCCGCGGCAAAATTTTCGTCGCGAAAATTTTTGAAAAAGCGCGTGCAAACAGTTTTGAAAAACGTAAATTTATGATATACTGAATGCGAAATCGGCAAAAGAGCCGTTTTTCGGCAAATTTTTCGGCGCCTGCGGGCGTCTGTCGAAAGAGGAAAAGGTCCATGGTGGAAAAAATGCGGAAAACCTGGTTTTCGGATCCCGCGGTGCGGGAAAAATTCCGCGGCGCAGTGCACCATTCGGACGGCAAGGGCTTTTTATACGCAGACCGCAGAGCGGGCTGACGGACGAAGGAGATTCGCCCGTCGCCTGCTCTGTTGTTTTTTTGTGCAAAACGGTTAGATCGACTCAATCGGAGGTAAGACAGAAAAATGGCAAAAGTCGCGATCTTAATGGGCAGTAAATCCGACCTGCCGGTCGTAAAGCCGGCGATCAAGGTCCTCAGGGAATTCGGCGTGGAGACGCACGTCCGCGTCCTTTCAGCACACCGCACGCCGGAGGCGGCGCACAAGTTTGCGTCCGACGCGGAAAAAGAAGGCTTCGAGACCATCATCTGCGCGGCGGGCAAGGCGGCGCACCTGGGCGGGGTCGTCGCGGCATGCACCACACTTCCCGTAATCGGGCTTCCCGTCAAGACGGACATGATGGGCGGGCTGGACAGCCTTCTCTCCATCGTGCAGATGCCTTCGGGCATTCCCGTGGCGACGGTAGGGGTCAACGGCGGCGAAAACGCAGGGCTTCTCGCGCTGCAGATCCTCGCGATCCGCTATCCCGAGATCGGCGCAAAACTCAAGGAATTCAAACGCCATATGGCGGAGAAGATCGCGGCGGACGACGCCGCATTGCAGGGCGAGCTGGAGACTCTCTGAAGCGCGCACCGTTCATAAATCGAAAAATTTTGGAGGCATAGATATATGAAAAAACTCGGTCAGCTGTACGAAGGCAAGGCGAAAAAGGTTTTCGCAACGGAAGATCCCGACGTCGTCATCGTCGATTACAAGGACGATGCGACCGCGTTCAACGGTCTCAAAAAAGGCACCATTGCGGGCAAGGGCGTCATCAACAACAAGATGAGCAACATGATGTTCCGCATCATGGAACAGCACGGCATTCCCACCCATCTCGTCGAGGAGCTCTCCGACCGCGAGACGGCAGTCAAAAAGGTGCAGATCGTCCCGCTCGAGGTCATCATCCGCAACACGGCGGCGGGCAGCTTCTCCAAGCGCTACGGCGTGCCCGAAGGCACCAAACTCCCCGTGACCGTCATCGAATTCAGCTACAAGAACGACGATCTGGGCGATCCTCTGATCAACGATTATCATGCGCTCGCGATGCAGCTCGCGACGCCCGAAGAGATCGAGACCATCAAGAACATGGCGTTCAAGGTCAACGAGGTCATGAAGGAGTTCTTCAAGTCCCTCAACATCGACCTGATCGACTTCAAACTCGAGTTCGGCCGCTATAAAGGGCAGATCCTTCTCGCGGACGAGATCTCTCCCGACACCTGCCGTTTCTGGGACATGACGACGGGCGAAAAGCTGGACAAAGACAGGTTCAGACGCGATCTGGGCGGCGTCGAAGACGCTTACAAAGAGGTCTTTGCGCGCCTGACCGGCAAATAATCGGAGGCGCCCATGTACCGCAGAGACGGAAAATTGCCCTTTGACGGGATGCACGAAGAGTGCGGCGTCTTCGGCGTGTACAGCACCGAGACTCGCGACGTCGCGCACACCGCATACTACGGGCTTTACGCTTTGCAACACAGGGGGCAGGAAAGCAGCGGCATCGCCGTTGCCTACGCCAACAAGATACAGTACTTCAAGGGCATGGGGCTTGTCCCCGAAGTGTTTGCCAACGGCAATCTGGACATGCTTCCCGAGGGTGACATCGCGATCGGTCATGTTCGTTATTCCACGACGGGCGCCAGCCTTCTTGTAAACGCACAGCCTATCGTCTTTACGGGCAAGTGCGGAAAGATGGCGCTCGCGCATAACGGGAATCTAACCAACACGCGGCAGCTCCGCGAGGAACTCATCCGCGACAACGCGGTGTTCCAGACGAGCATCGATTCCGAAGTGATGGCGCTGCTCATCAACAAATACAGCGACGGCGACATCGTCAAAGGCGTCCTGCGCGCGTGTGCCCGCTTTGAAGGCTCGTTTGCGCTCGTCGTCATGACGACTGACAAGCTGATCGCGGTGCGCGACCCGTACGGCATCCGTCCGCTCGTGCTCGGAAAGAGCATCGACGACATCCTCGTCGCGAGCGAGACGTGCGCGATCGACGCAGTCGGCGGAAACGTCCTGCGCGACGTGCGCACGGGCGAAGTCGTCGTGATAAGCGCGGACGGCATCACTTCGCATTTCCTCGAAAAGAAAGCGAAGACGGCTTCATGTATCTTTGAATATGTTTACTTTGCCCGTCCCGACAGCGTCATCGACGGCTGCAGCGTCTATGAGGCGCGCAAAGAGGCGGGAAAGATCCTCGCGCGCACCCATCCGATCGACGCGGACATCGTCAGCGGCGTGCCCGATTCCGCAGTCGTCGCGGCGAGGGGCTATTCCGAGGTGTCGGGCATTCCGTACGTCGAGGCGCTCGCGAAGAACCGCTACGTCGGCAGGACCTTCATCCAGCCCGACCAGAGCATGCGCGAAAATTCGGTCAGCGTCAAGATGAACGCGCTTCGTTCCAACATCTGCGGCAAGCGGCTGATCATCATCGACGATTCCATCGTGCGCGGCACGACAAGCCGCAAGATCGTGCGGATGCTCCGCGACGCGGGCGCGAAGGAAGTGCACATGATGATCTGTTCGCCCGTCGTCCTGCATCCGTGCCCGCTGGGCATCGACATGCAGACCAGCTCGCAGCTGATCGGCGCGAACCGTTCCGTCGAAGAGATCTGCGCGTACATCGGCGCCGACTCGCTGGCCTATCTGACTGTCGACCAGCTCAAAGAGACCTGCCGCGGCGCGAAGCTCGGCTTCTGCACGGGCTGTTTCGACGCGCAGTATCCCTATCCCATGGACGATTACCGTGCGGACAAACATAAATTTGAATGACGATTTTAAGGAGAAATAGAAATGGCGATTTCCTACAAGGACAGCGGCGTTGACGTCGAGAGGGGCTACAAAGCGGTAGAACTGATGAAAAAGCACGTCAAGACCACCTTCAACGAGAACGTGCTGGGCGATATCGGCTCTTTCGGCGGGTTTTATTCCATTGCGGGAGAGAAGATGGAGGAGCCCGTCCTCGTCGCGGGCACGGACGGCGTCGGCACCAAGCTCAAATATGCGTTCCTCGCGAACAAGCACGACACGATCGGCATCGACGCGGTCGCGATGTGCGTCAACGACATCGTCTGCCAGGGTGCGAAGCCGCTGTTTTTCCTCGATTATTTTGCGACGGGCAAGCTCTCTCCCGAAGTGGTCGCGACCGTCGTCTCGGGCGTTGCGGAGGGCTGCCGTCAGGCAGGCTGTGCGCTCATCGGCGGCGAGACCGCGGAGATGCCCGGCTTCTATGCGGACGGAGAATACGACATCGCGGGCTTTGCGGTCGGCATCGTGGACCGCAAGAACGTGATCAACGGCAAGCAGATCAAGGCGGGGGACGTGCTCATCGGCCTCGCATCGAGCGGCATCCATTCCAACGGTTATTCGCTCGTGCGCAGGCTGTTCGGCGACAACCTGCATTCGCACGATCTCGACCGCTATGACGACAGGCTGAAGGACAAAGTCCTCAACGTCCTGCTCACGCCGACGAAGATCTACGTCCGCAGCATCCTCGACCTCATCGCAAAGGTGAAGGTCAAGGGCATTGCGCACATCACGGGCGGCGGCTTCATCGAGAACATTCCCCGCATCTTCCCCGAGGGCATCGGCTGTGAGATCGTCAAGGATTCCTATCCGCTCCCCGAGATCTTCTCCATCATGCGCGAAAAATCCGAGACGAGCGACGCGCAGATCTACAACACCTTCAACATGGGGATCGGCATGGTCGTCTGCGTGGACGAGAAAGACGTCGACTTGGCGCTCGCTTCGCTCACCGCATCGGGCGAAAAAGCGTATGTGATCGGCAAGACGGTCAAGGGCAAAGGGGTCGAACTCAAGTGAAAAAGATAGCGGTTTTCGCGAGCGGGTCGGGCAGCGATTTTCAGTCCGTCATCGATGCGAACGAGCGCGAGCCGTTCTGCGAGATCGCCCTTCTGGTCGCGTCCAGAGAGGGGATCGGCGCGATCGACCGCGCGAAGAGACACGGCATCGATTTCATCGTCCGCTCCAAAAAGGATTATCCGGGCGTCGAAGAGATGTACGAGGACATCATCGGCGAGCTGCGCGCGCGCGGCGTCGACTACGTCGTGCTCGCGGGGTATCTGTCCATGATCTCCGAGAACTTCGTCCGCGCGTTTCCCGACAGGATCATCAACATCCATCCCTCTCTCATCCCGAGTTTTTGCGGCAAGGGCTTTTACGGCCTGAACGTGCACCGCGCGGCGATCGAATACGGCGTCCGCATTTCGGGGCTGACCGTTCACTTTGTGGACGAGCACTACGACAGCGGCGCGATCATCCTGCAGCGCGCGGTCGCGGTGGAGGAGGGCGACACGCCCGAGACATTGCAGGCGCGCATCCTCGAAGAGGAGCATAAAGCTCTTCCCGAAGCGGTGCGCCTTCTCACGACGGGCAAGATCAGAAAAGAGGGCAGAAAGGTCATCATTCTGCGCTGAAATTTATCATCGGTGGGGGTATTTACCTATGAACATCTATTCCGTTCCCGCGATCGGCGAGCGCATCGAGGGCAACAGTTACGTCGGCAGAGGCATCGTCATCGGCAAGAGCGCCGACGGCAAAAAGGCGGTTTTCGCCTATTTCATCATGGGCCGCAGCGAGAACAGCCGCAACCGCGTCTTCCGCGAGGAAGGGGACGAGATCACCATCTATCCCTTTGACGCGAGCAAGGTCAAAGATCCTTCGCTCATCATCTATTCGCCCGTGCGCGTCGTCGGAAACAGCGTCGTTGTCACCAACGGCGACCAGACGGACACCGTGCGCGACTATCTCCTCGCGGGCAAGAGCTTCGAGGCGGCGCTGGAAACGCGCTGTTTTGAACCCGACGCGCCCAACTTCACGCCGCGCATCAGCGGCATCCTCAACTTTGCGGACGGGGATTTCGATTATAAGCTGAGCATCCTCAAGAGCGCGGACGCCGCGGGTACCGCGTGCAACCGCTACACCTTCTCCTATGCCGCGCTTGCGGGGCTGGGGCACTTCATCCACACCTACAACTGCGACGGCGATCCCATTCCGACGTTCACGGGCGAGCCCGAGCGCGTCGCGATCCCCGACGACATAGAAGCCTTTGCAAAGCAGATCTGGGAGGGGCTGGACGAGAACAACAAGATCTCGCTTTACGTTCGTTACATAGATCTTTCGACGGGCAAATACGAGAAAGTGCTCATCAACAAGAACAAGTGAGAAAAGGAGAGACACGATGAAAGAATTTCAGTTGAAATACGGATGCAACCCCAACCAGAAGCCTTCGCGCATCTTCATGTCGGACGGCTCTGACCTTCCCATCGAGATCCTCAACGGCAAGCCCGGCTACATCAATTTTTTGGACGCTTTCAACAGCTGGCAGCTCGTCCGCGAGATCAAAGCGAACACGGGCGAGGTCGCGGCGACCTCCTTCAAGCACGTCAGCCCGACCAGCGCGGCGATCGGCAAAAAGCTGTCTGAACGCCTCAAAAAGTCCTGCTTTGTCGACGACATCGAGGGGCTGGACGATTCTCCGCTCGCCTGTGCCTATGCGCGTGCGCGCGGCACCGATCGCATGTCCTCTTTCGGCGACTGGATCGCGCTCTCCGACGAGTGCGACGAAGTGACGGCAAAGATCATTTCCCGCGAGGTCTCCGACGGCATCATCGCGCCTGGTTATTCGCCCAAGGCGCTCGAGATCCTCAAGGGCAAACGCAAGGGCGGCTATAATATCGTGAAGATCGACAAGGACTATGTTCCCGATCCGATCGAGCGCAAGCAGGTGTTCGGCGTGACCTTCGAGCAGGGCAGAAACGAGTTCCGCATCGACGCGGACCTGCTCAAAAACGTCGTCACGAAGAACAAGGAGCTCCCTGCTTCCGCGATCACCGATCTCATCATCTCGCTGATCACCCTCAAATACACGCAGTCCAACTCCGTCTGTTTTGCGGCGGACGGGCAGGCGATCGGCGTGGGCGCGGGCCAGCAGTCGCGCATCCATTGCACCCGCCTCGCGGGCACGAAGGCAGACCTGTGGCATCTGCGCCAGCACGACAAGGTGCTCGGCCTCCGCTTTGCGGAGGGCGTGGGCAGGCCCGATAAAAACAACATCATCGACATATATCTCTCGGACGAGTGCGAAGACGTGCTCGGCGACGATGTCTGGAAAAAATACTTCGCAGAGCGCCCCGCTCCGTTCACGAAAGAGGAGCAGAAGGAGTACCTCTCCACGATCACGGGCGTCTCTCTGGGCAGCGACGCGTTCTTCCCGTTCTCGGACAACATCGAGCGCGCGAAGAAGAGCGGCGTGTCCTATGTCGCGCAGCCGGGCGGCTCCGTCCGCGACGACCTCGTCATCGAGGCGTGCGACAAATACGGCATGGTGATGGCGTTCACGGGCATGCGCCTGTTCCACCACTGAGGAGTTCTCGAAATTTGTTTTGAGCTGACAAAACAAATTTCCGAGATTGGAGGGGAAACCCGAGCGGTTTTCCCCTCAACGCCGCGCTTTTTAAGAGCACGCCATTTATATGCGCGGCGTTTTCACCCCTTCTGTGAGCCTTGCGGCAAATCGAGTGAAAAAGGCAAAAGCGTGGTTTTGCCTTTTTCGAGTGCATTATTTAAGAATATAGTTTTGCTTGAGAGAGATTCAGTTCACAAAATTTGTACACGAAAAGGAAAATCGAATGAACGTTTTGGTTATCGGAAACGGCGGAAGGGAGCACGCGATCGTCGCGGCGCTCGCAAAGAGCCCGTCGGTCGGAAAGATCTACTGCATGAAGGGCAACGCGGGCATCGCGGAGCTCGCGGAGTGCGTGGACGTGGATTATCTCGACGTCAAGGCGGTCGGGGACTGGGTGGACGCGCACAAAGATATCGGCTATACCGTCATCGCGCCCGACGATCCGCTCGCGCTCGGCCTTGCCGACGAGCTGGAGAGCCGCGGGCACCGCGTGTTCGGGCCTTCCCGCCGCGCGGCGCAGATCGAGGCGAGCAAGGCGTTCGCAAAGGCGCTGATGAAGAAGTACAACATCCCCACCGCCGCGTACGAGACCTTCGACGATTATGATGCGGCGCTCGCTTACGTCGAGAAGGGGAAATTCCCCGTCGTGCTCAAGGCGGACGGGCTTGCGCTCGGCAAGGGCGTGCTCATCTGCGAGGACCTCGCGCAGGCAAAGGCGGGGCTTCGGCAGATCATGCTGGACAAGGCGTTCGGCGCCGCGGGCAACAAGGTGGTCGTCGAGGAGTTTCTGACCGGCAAGGAATTCACGCCCGGCGAAGAGGTCTCCGTGCTCACCTTCACCGACGGGAAGACCATCGTCCCCATGATCCCCAGTTGTGACCACAAGCGCGCGCTGGACGGCGACAAGGGACTCAACACGGGCGGCATGGGCACCTTCACGCCCTGCCCGTTCTACACGAAAGAGATCGCGGACGAGGTGATGAACAAAATCCTCCTTCCGACCGTCCGCGCGATGAACGCGGAGGGCAGGCCTTTCAAAGGCGTGCTGTATTGCGGGCTGATGCGCACTCCGGACGGCATGAAGGTCGTCGAGTACAACGCGCGCTTCGGTGATCCCGAGACGCAGGTCGTTTTGCCCATGCTCAAGACCGATCTCTTTGAGATCTTCCAGGCGGTCACCGACGAGCGCCTCGGCGAGATCAACATCGAGTGGGAAGAGGGCGCGTGCGTCTGCGTCGTTCTCGCGAGCGGCGGATACCCGCAGAAATACGAAAAGGGCAAGCCCATCGAGATCGGAGAGCTTGCGGAGGACACCTTCGTCTATCACGCGGGCACCGCGCGCAAGGACGGCGTGCTCGTCACGAACGGCGGCCGCGTGCTCAATGTCTGCGCAAAGGGCGCAACGGTGGCAGAGGCGCGCGAAAAGGCGTACAGGAGCGCGGAAAATATCCGCTTTGACGGCAAACAATTCCGCAAGGACATCGGAATCAAATACAACGCGAAGGGTTAACGAGAAATGATCTACAGAGTTTTTGTTGAAAAGAAGGAAAATTTACAGGCAAAGAAGATCCGCGCCGACCTCGACGCTCAGCTCGGCATCGCGGTCGAGGACCTGCGCGAGGTCATCCGTTACGACGCGGAGGGCATCAGCGAGCAGGAACTCGAGGGCGCGATCGTCAACGTCTTTTCGGAGCCTCCCGTGGACAACGTGTGGAGGGAGGAGCTCCCCGTCGATGCCGATTACAAAGTCTTTGCCATCGCCTTTCTGGACGGGCAGTACGACCAGCGCGCGGACAGCGCGGCGCAGTGCATCCAGCTTCTGACGCAGAAGAACCGCCCGCTCATCAAGTGCGCGCGCGTCTTTGCGGTCAAGGGTGTGACGGAGGCCGAGCTCGACCGCATCAAAAAACACCTGATCAACCCCGTGGAGAGCACGGAGGTCTCGCTGGAAAAGCCCGTCACGCTCGCCCGCGCGAAGATGGAGACGCACGACGTCGCCGCCGTGGACGGGTTTATCGACATGACCGTCTCCCAGATCGCGGAATATCACAAGAAAAACGGCTTTGCAATGAGCGTGGAAGACCTCGTCTTCGTGCGCGACTACTTTAAAAAAGAGGGCAGAAACCCGACGGAGACGGAGATCAAGGTCATCGACACCTATTGGTCCGATCACTGCCGCCACACCACCTTTGCGACGCAGATCGAGAAAGTGGACATTCAGTCGGACAACCCGCACATCCGCAAGGCATACGATCTGTATCTGTCGCTGTTCGACGAGTTCAACAAGGGCCGTGCGGACAAGTATCCCTGCCTGATGGACCTCGCGACCATCGCGGTCAAAAAGCTCAAAAAAGAAGGACGTCTCGACAATCTCGACGTCTCCGACGAGATCAACGCCTGCTCCATCTGCATCGACGCGGTGATCGACGGCAAAAAAGAGAAATACCTCGTCATGTTCAAGAACGAGACGCACAACCACCCGACGGAGATCGAGCCGTTCGGCGGCGCGGCGACCTGCCTCGGCGGCGCCATCCGCGATCCGCTTTCGGGCAGGACGTACGTCTATCAGGCGATGCGCGTGACGGGCGCGGCCGATCCGCGCGAGAAGATCGAGGACACCCTCCCCGGCAAACTTCCCCAGCGCGTCATCACGCGCACGGCGGCGGCGGGCTTCTCTTCCTACGGCAACCAGATCGGCCTTGCGACGGGCATCGTCGACGAAGTGTACCACAGCGGCTACAAGGCGAAGCGCCTGGAGACGGGCTTTGTCGTCGGCGGCGCGCGCAGGGACATGGTCTACCGCGAAAAACCCAAGGCGGGGGACGTGATCATCCTCCTCGGCGGCGAGACGGGCAGGGACGGCTGCGGCGGCGCGACGGGTTCTTCCAAGGCGCATGACGCGCATTCGGTGGAGACGTGCGGCGCGGAAGTGCAGAAGGGCAACCCTCTGACCGAGCGCAAGCTCCAGCGTCTCTTCCTCAACAAGGCGGTCACGCGCAAGATCAAAAAATGTAACGACTTCGGCGCGGGCGGCGTCTCGGTCGCGATCGGCGAACTGTCCGACGGACTCGTGATCGACCTCGACAAGGTCCCGCTCAAATACGAGGGGCTTTCGGGCACCGAGCTTGCGATCTCCGAATCGCAGGAGCGCATGGCAGTCGTCGTCGCGGCGGAGGACAGGGACGAATTCATCCGCCTTGCCGCGGAAGAGAACCTCTCGGCGACTCCCGTTGCGGTCGTCACGGACGACCGTCGCATGAAGATGCTGTTCAAGGGCAGGGCGATCGTCGACATCTCCCGCGACTTCCTCGACACCAACGGCGTCAAGCAGGTGATCTCCGCGACTGTCTGCGACAACGTCACGAAATATTTTGAGATCGGGCACAAGGACTTCCGCGAGGGGCTTATCGAGGCGCTTTCCCGCCTCAACGTCTGCTCCAAGAAGGGTCTGTCCGAGATGTTCGACTCGACCATCGGCGCGCGCAGCGTGTACATGCCCTTCGGCGGCAAGACGCAGCTCACGCCCGCCATCTCGATGGCGGCGAAGATCTGCGGCGGCGAGACGGACGTCGCGACCGTCTCCGCTTACGGCTATTGCGCCGACCTCATGAGCAGCAGCCCGTTCACTGGCGCGATCTACAGCATCGTGACTTCTGTCGCGAAGCTGATCGCCTCGGGCGCCGACTTCGACGAGATCCGTTTGACCTTCCAGGAATTTTTCATGCGGCTCGGCCGCGATCCCAAGCGCTGGGGCGTGCCGCTGTCCGCTCTGCTCGGCGCGCTGTATGCGCAGATCGGGCTCGGTCTCGGCGCGATCGGCGGCAAGGACAGCATGAGCGGCACCTTCGAGCACATCGACGTGCCCCCGACGCTCATCTCCTTTGCGCTTGCGCCCGTCAAGGCGAGCGAGCTGATCACCAACGTGTTCACCGAGACGGGGACCAAGGTCTACTGGATCCCCATGCACAAGGATTTCAACAAGATCCCCGACTTCAAAGAGCTCGCCGACATGTACCGCGCGATCCGCGCCAACATCCTCAGCGGCAACATCCGTTTTGCGACGGTGGTGGAGAACGGCGGCATCGCGGCGGCGATCGCAAAGTCCTGCCTGGGCAACGGGCTCGGCTTCAAGTTCGAAGGGGACGGCGATTGCCTTCTCTCCGAGCATTACGGCGAGATCCTCGTCTCCCTCGAAGATCCCGATAAATTCCCTTACACAAAGATCTGCGTCGGGCAGACGCAGGAGGGCGGCTTCGTCTACGACAAGGAAAAGGTCTCCCTCAAAGAGGCGCAGGACGCCTTCTGCGGCACGCTCGAAGGGGTGTTCCCGAACACGGCGGGCGCCGAGGGCAGGGCAAAGGACGTCGACTTCGACTGCAAGGGCAAGCGCTACGAGAACATCTCCACGAAAGTTGCAAAGCCGCGCGTGTTCATTCCCGTATTCCCCGGCACGAACTGCGAGCTCGACACCGCGCGCAAATTTGAACTTGCGGGCGCGAAGGCGGACGTTCTGGTCGTCAAAAACCGCAGTGCGGCGGACATCGAAGAGACCGTCCGCGCGATCGCGAAGGCGATCTCCCGCGCGAACATCGTCGCGTTCCCCGGCGGATTCTCGGGCGGCGACGAACCGGACGGCAGCGGCAAGTTCATCGCGACGACCTTCCGCAACCCGCTGATCGCCGAGCAGATCATGAAATTGCTCAACGCGCGCGACGGGCTTGTGCTCGGCATCTGCAACGGCTTCCAGGCTCTCATCAAGCTCGGGCTTGTCCCGTACGGCGAGGTCCGCCCGCTGACCTCTTCCAGCCCGACGCTGACCTACAACAACATTTCCCGCCACGTCTCCACGCTGGTGGACATCCGAGTCGCGTCCAACAAATCGCCCTGGCTTGCGGCGTGCAACGTCGGCGACGTGTTCACCGTCCCCGTCTCGCACGGCGAAGGCAGGATCGTCGCGCCCTCTTCCGAGCTTCTGAAGATGGCTGAGAACGGTCAGATCGCGACGCAGTATTGCGACCTTTCGGGCAAGCCGACGATGGAATACCCGTACAACCCCAACGGCAGTGCCTGGGGCATCGAGGGCATCACCTCGCCCGACGGCAGGGTGTACGGAAAGATGGGCCACACCGAGCGCACGGGCGAAAACCTGTACAAGAACTGCACGGGCAACTTCGACATGAAGCTGTTCGAGAGCGGTGTAAAATATTTCAAGTGATCCTCGTCTTTTCGGAGGGCGGCGCATCTGCGCCGCCCTCTTTTGCTTGCTTTTGTCTGCGTATGCCTTGCCTGTAAACCGAATGTAAACCGCTGCGATCAAAGTGTGTATTGACGGCGAAGCTGTTTTATTATAAACTGCTTACAGAATCGGAAAAATACAGAGCGATTCCGAAGATGAAAGGGGATTTTTCCGCGCAAAAGTGCGCCAAAGAGTGCTACAATCAAGTTGGACGGGGAACCGTTCGTCAGATTTTGTTTCGGAGGACAACAATGCTTGAATTGAAGGAAGTGACAAAAGTCTATCGCGAAAAAAACGGGGTTGAGACGCGGGCGCTGGACGGTGTTTCCGTTCGCTTTCCCGCGCGGGGGATGATATTCGTCGTCGGAAAGAGCGGCTGCGGAAAATCCACCCTTTTGAACATCCTCGGCGGGCTTGACCGTCCCGATGCGGGCGAGATGCTCGTGAGCGGAAAGAGCCTTGCTTCCTTTTCGGATAAGGAGCTGGACGGATATCGCAACGGGTATGTCGGCTTCGTCTTTCAGGAGTACAACCTGTTGGACGAATTCACGGTGCGGGAAAACGTCTCCCTCGCGTGCGAATTGCAAGGTACAAAGAACAGCGGCGCCGAGATCGATGCCGCACTGAAAAAAGTGGGGATGGAAGGCTTTGCCTCCCGCCGTGCAAACGCGCTCTCGGGCGGGCAGAAACAGCGCGTCGCGATCGCGCGCGCACTCGTAAAGGCCCCGCGCGTTCTGCTCGCCGACGAGCCGACGGGCGCGCTCGATTCGGAGTCGGGCGAACAGGTCATGGCTTTTTTAAAAGAGCTTTCGGCGGAGAAGCTGGTCGTCGTCGTGTCTCACGATGCCGATTTTGCCGAACGCTATGCGGACGGGATCATCGAGATGAAGGACGGAAAGATCCTCTCCGAGCGCGGCGTGCGCGCAGAGGAAGGGGAAGCTCCGTCGGAGCGCCCGCTGTCTCCTGCGCATCTTCCCGCGCGCTATGCCTTCCGCATCGGAATGCGGAGCCTGCGCGCAAAACCCGTGCGCCTCGCCTTTACCGTCCTCTTGTCCCTCGTCGCGTTTCTGTGCTTCGGTCTCTTTTCCACAATGGCGCTGTACAGCGAGAAAAACGCCGCGATCTCGTCGCTTGCCGCCTGTTCCGATCACGGATACATTGCGGGCAGCAAGGTCTATGAGCGCGAGCGCGTGCAATACAAAGACGGAAAGGAGGTGTCAAGCTCCTCCGAACAGGTGCAGACGGGCTATACGCTCGCGGAATTTCTCGACATTTCCGAGCGTTTTCCGGGCGCGATCGCGATGGCAAAGGGAGAGCTCTCTTTTTCGCCCCCGCTCTCTTTGGAGGGCTCCGTCGGGCAATTCTATTCCAAGACCCTGAGCGGATTCGTGCTTGCGGACGAGTCCATGGATTGGCTTGCGGGCAGGGCGCCCGTCGGGGAAAATGAGATCGCTCTCACCGACTTTGTCTTTTCATGTATGCAATACGGGGAGTTTCGCGAGAACTCCCTGCAAGAGCCTCCCGTGCTCGCACAGTACGAGGACGTGATCGGAAAAGAGATCACTTTTGCGGTGAACGGAAGTACTTATCGCCAAACGTTTGTCGTCACGGGCGTCTTTCGCGGGGAAACTCTGCCCGCGCGATATGAAGCGGTGCGCGCGGATGCGCTCGCGGGCAAACTCGGGAGCGGGACAGAGGAGTCCTTCCGTTGGCAGAGGGTAAGAGATGACGGTCTGTATGCCGTCGCCGCAGTCTCCGAGGCGGGGCTTGCGTACGGCAGCGCGCTCTTGCACTATGCCGAGGCAAGAGGGAAGGACTATGCCGATCATTTTCTGAAAAACGACGACGTTTTCAAATACACGGTCCTTCTCGACGTCGACGAAGGCACGGAGGTCGGCTTTGGGGAGAGGACGCTTTTGTCCGACCTTCGCGACCGCACGGGGGCCGGCATGCTCGACGTCTTCGACGTACGCGGCGAACGGGTGCAGAGCCTTCCCGCACAGTCTGTCGCGGTGGGCGTGTATGAATTTGCCCTGCTCATCGATCCGCTGTTTCGCGAGTATTTTGAAAGGGGCGGAGATGCCGTCTCCTCGGGGGACTTCACCGCGTTGGTGCTTGCCCTTCTCAACGGCACGGCGGATGCGGAAACGCTCTGCGGCATTCTCGTCCGCCTCGGGCAGATGATGGAGCAATGCGGCATCGAAATGCCCTCCGTCCTCATAAGAATGGACGGGGAAAGCTATTCCGCGAACGTTGCGGGCGTCATCTTCGGCGCCAGGCGTGTCTACGGGATGTATGTCTCGGACGAGCTTTTGCCGCAGCTTTACCGCGGCGAGCAAGACCTCTCTGTGACCTATTCCTATCGCTCGGAATATACGCCTGCGGCGGATGCGCCCGTCACCCGCGTGCTTCTTCCCTTTGACGGAAGCGAAGAGGGCGCACGCGACATTGTCAGCATGGTCTGGTCGAAAGGGGAAGAGGGGACGGGCTTTGCCGCAGAGAACCTGCTCTTCGAGGAAGTGCACTCCTTTTCGGAGGCGATCTCCGTCTTTTCGGACATCTTTCTCGGCTGCGGGATCGGGTTCGGCGTCTTTTCGGTGCTCCTGCTCTTCAATTTTCTCTCCGCGTCCATCGCGGCGAAGCGCCGTGAGATCGGCGTGCTGCGCGCACTCGGGGCGAGAGTTTTCGACGTGTTCCGCATCTTTCTCGTCGAGGCGCTCTTTGTAGCGCTCTCCTGCGGCGTGCTCTGTCTGATCGGAACGGCGGTGCTCTGCGAGGTGTTCAACGGCGCCTTGGCAGATCTTCTCGCCCTGTCTCAGATAGAGATGCTCGCCTTCGGCATCGTGCCCGCGCTGCTCATCCTGGTCCTTGCGTTCGGAAGCGCGCTCCTCTCGACCTGGGCGTCGGTGGCGCTGTATGCCCGCCGCACGCCCGCACAGGGCATCCGCGGCGCGCCCACCCTGTGAAAATCTGGTTTTGAACCGCCGAATGACAAACTTTTTTTGAGAAACACTTTACAAAAGCGCGCATTTTGTGGTAAAATTGATACAATATACAAGGGATTGTGCGACGGAGGAGACGCTATGAAATGTATGTTTTGCGGTTGCGAGGACAGCAAAGTCATCGACAGCAGATCGACGGACGAGGGCAGGGCGATCCGCCGCCGTCGTGAGTGCATCTCCTGCGGCAGGAGGTTCACGACCTATGAGACGGTGGAGACCACGCCCGTTCTCGTCGTGAAAAACGGCGGGAATCGCCAGGCTTTCGACATCAACAAGGTCAAAAACGGCATCATCAAGGCATGTGAAAAGCGTCCCGTATCGGCAACGAAGATAGACAGACTGGTCGAGGACATCCGCCGCCGCGTGTACAATTCGCTGGAGCCCGAGATCTCATCCAAGCAGATCGGAGAGATGGTGATGGAGGGGCTCAAGCAGATCGACGAGGTCGCCTATGTGCGCTACGCCTCCGTCTATCGGCAGTTTACCGACATCTCGTCTTTCATGAGCGAGCTCGAAGCGCTGATGAAAGAGGAGAAGAGCAGAAAAGAAAACAGCGAACGGAAGCCCGAGTAAGGGCTTCTTTTTCGCGGTGCGGGAGGTGGAAACATGAGCAGACAAGTCAACGTCGGCGGCGTCGCGATCGGCGGCGGGGCGCGCGTGAGCATCCAGTCCATGACGACGACGCCCACCTGCGACGTGCGTGCGACCCTTGCACAGATCGCATCGCTCGCAGCGGCGGGGTGCGACATCGTCCGCGTCGCAGTGCGCGACGAAAAGGACGCGCGCGCCATCCGCGGCATTGTCGATGCATCGCCTTTGCCCGTCGTGGCGGACATCCATTTCTCAGCGAAACTCGCCGTGCTCGCCGTGGAGAGCGGCGCGCACAAGATCCGCATCAACCCCGGGAACATCGGGGGTGCGGACAAGGTCCGCACCGTTGCCGACTGCGTTCGCATGCATAAGATCCCCGTCCGCGTCGGCGCAAACACGGGGAGCATCGAAAAGGACTTTTTAGACAAATACGGCAGGAGCGCGGAGGCGCTGGTCGGCAGTGCCCTGCAAAACGTCGCGCTCCTCGAAAAATACGGGGTGGAGGACATTGTGATCTCGGTCAAGGCGTCTTCTGTCCCGCTCACGGTGCAGGCGTACCGTCTGCTCGCTTCGCGCACCGATTTGCCGTTGCACGTCGGCGTCACAGAGGCGGGTACGCGCGAGAGCGGCATTGTCAAGAGCAGCGTGGGCATTGGCACCCTTCTTCTGGACGGGATCGGAGATACTGTCCGCGTCTCGCTGACCGACGACCCCGTTCAGGAGGTTTATGCGGCAAAGCGCATTCTGCGCGCGTGCGGCATCGAGCGAGAATTTGTGGAAGTCGTCTCCTGCCCGACCTGCGGCAGGTGCGCATGGAACAGCATGGCGCTCGCGCAGGAAGTGGAGCGGCGCACCTTTTCGGCGCGCGTCGCCTGTAAGCTCGCCGTGATGGGTTGCGTGGTCAACGGTCCCGGCGAGGCGCGCGACTGCGATCTGGGCATCGCGGGCGGGGAAGACAAGTGTGTCATCTTTCGCCGCGGAGAGCCTGTGCGTACGGTCGCGGCAGACGTCGCGGCGGAAGAGTTCCTGCGCGAGGCGGAGGCGTTGATCGCCGAAAGGGAAGAGGAGAAAAAATGACACAGACGGAATTTCTTTCGCGCGTGCGCTCCAACGAGGGACTGCGCCGCGCGGTGTTGCATAAGATCAGCGTGGACACGCATGCCCGCACCTGTCTTTTTGACCTGGTGACCGATCTTCCGTACACGCAGGAGGACGAGCGTGCGGCACAGGAGGCCGTGCGCGAAGCGGTTCCTGACGCGCTGGAGCCTCGTCTGCGCATCCGCAAACTGGTCGCGGACGAACAGATCGTCCGCCATAAGATACTCGAATATCTCGACCGCAGTCATCGCGCGGCGGCGGCTTGCATCCGTGCGGAGGACATCGACGTCTCCGTCGGGGAGACGGTGGAGTTCACCTTCGGCGTCGATGCGGCGGAGCGCGGCTTCTTTGAAAAGAACGAACAGCTTCTTCCGGGCGTAGAGAAGATGCTCTCGCATAATTTCTGCAACAAGTTCCACGGTTCGCTCGCGGACAAGGAAAAGGGCGGAGATGCGGAAGAGGGGGAAGAGGAGGTCGAAGAGCGCTTCGACTACCGCCCTGCGCGCACCTTTGCGGTTACCGATTTTGAGCCGATCGACGAACCGAACGTTCCGAAGATCGCGACGTATCTTGCCGACTGTGATTTTACCGCCGAATCTCTGACCGTCTGCGGCGAGATCACCTATATCCAGGAGCGGGAGAGCAAGAAGGGCAAACCCTATCTCCGCTTTACCATTTCGGACACGACGGGAAAACTCACGCTCTCCTATTTTCCCAAAAAGAGGACAGAGGAGAAGATCCGTGCCCTCAAGGAGGGGGACAGCATCGTCTGTACGGGCGTCAACGAGATGTTCAACGACCGCCTCAGCTTCACAGCGCGCGCGATCAACCGCGGCAAGATCCCTGAGGGTTTCGTGCCCGAAAAGCGCGCGGGCAAGGCGATTCCCGTGCGCTATTCCAAGGTTTTCCCCGAAAAGCTCACCGATTATAATCAGATGAATCTCTTTGAACAGAGTTCTCTGCCCGACGATCTCACGAAAAACACCTTTGTCGTGTTTGACCTCGAAACGACGGGGCTCGTCAATACGCCGACGGGCGGCAAGATGGACGCGATCACGGAGATCGGCGCGGTCAAGATCATCGGGGGCGAGATCCGCGAAAAATTCTCCACCCTCGTCGACCCCGAGCGCAAGTTGGACGAGGAGATCGTGAAGCTGACCGGCATCACGGACGAGATGCTCAAGGGCGCGCCGAAGATCGGAGAGGTGATCCCCGATTTTCTGAAATTCTGCGAAGGCTGTCTTCTCGTCGGGCACAACGTGCAGTTTGACTACAAGTTCGTGCAGTACTATGCTTCGCAGGAGGAGTACGCCTTCGAATACAAGGCGTTCGATACCTGTTCTCTCGCGCAGAGCCTGTTGTTTCTGTCCAACTACAAGCTCAACACCGTCGCCGATCATTACGGGATCGTTTTCAATCATCACCGCGCGTGGGACGATGCGCTCACGACGGCAAAAATCTTTATCGAGCTCATAAAAGCAAAAAAATGCTTGCCAAAAGTATAGATATATGGTATAATATAGACACTGAATACTGTTAGCTTGGAATTGAGAGTGGTTGCCCGCTCTCAAATCTTTTTATGTGCGGTTTTCAACGCTCGGAGGCAGACGATGAAAGTAAAGACGACGCAGGAGATCGAACAGGTGCTTTTGCCCGTCGCGCAGGCGATGGAAGTGGAGATCTTTGAGATCGTGTTCAAGCAAGGTAAAAATCCCTCGCTCACGGTGTATCTGGATACGGAGAAAGAAGGAGGGATCGACCTCGACACCTGCGAGCGCTTCCATAACGCGATCGACCCCGTGCTTGACGAATTGGATCCCACGTTCGGTCAGCCTTATACGCTCAACGTGAGCAGCCCGGGGCTGGACCGTCCGTTCCGCCGCGACAGGGATTACGAGCGCAACCTCGGCAAGAAAGTCGAGGTGCGGCTGTATGCGCCGCACAAGGGCGAAAAATTTTTTGAGGCCGTGCTTGTCGGATACAATGCGGACGGGAAAAACGTCACGTTGGACAAAGACGGCGAGATCATCAAACTCAATCTCTCGCAGATTGCGAGGATGTCGCAGGCGATCGACTTCGATTGAGCGCCGCACGAGAAACAGATAGAAATTTTTGAGGAGAGAACAATGGTTAGCAAAGAGTTCTTTGATGCTTTGGCAGATCTGGAGGCAGAGAAGGGGATCAGCAGCGAGATCTTCATCGAGGCGCTCCGCAACGCGCTCATCTCCGCCTACAAGAAGCAGTACGAGGGCGGCGCAAGCGAAGTGGACATCCGCATCAACGCCGAGAAGAACAGCATCAAATACTACACCGTCAAGACGGCGGTGGAAGAGGTCGTCGATCCCGAGAAGGAGATCTCCCTGGCGGAAGCGCAGCTTCTGAAAAAGAGCTACAAGGTCGGGGATCTCGTCTACGAAGAGTTCGTGCCCAAGGACTTCGGCCGCATCGCGGCGCAGACTGCAAAGCAGGTCATCCTGCAGAAACTGCACGAGACCGAACGCGACAACACGCTGAGCGAGTTCTCCGACAAAAAAGACGAGCTGATGAGCTGCGTCGTGCGCAAGGTCGACGCGAAGAATGTCTACGTCGAGCTGGGCAAGGGTCAGATCGAGGGCGTGATGCTTCCGCAGGACCAGGTCCCCGGCGAGAGATACGAAGTCAACGACCGCCTCAAAGTTTACGTCAAAAACATCAAGAACAGCGGCAGGGGCGCGCAGGTGCTCGTCTCGCGTACGTCTGCAGGGCTTGTCAAGCGCCTGTTTGAAAACGAGGTCCCCGAGATCAAGGCGGGCACCGTCGTCGTGAAGGCGATCTCGCGCGAAGCGGGGCAGCGCACGAAGATGGCGATCGCGAGCGAAGATCCGCAGGTGGATGCGGTCGGCGCGTGCGTCGGCAACAAGGGCTCCCGTGTCAATGCGGTGGTCGCCGAGCTGGGCGGAGAAAAGGTGGACATCATTCCCTGGAGCGAGAATCCGCTCGAATTTATCGCCAAGGCGCTCTCTCCCGCGAAGGTCATTTCGGTCACGCAGGTGGACGAGAAGTCCGCGATCGCCGTCGTGCCCGACGACAAGCTGTCGCTTGCCATCGGCAGAGACGGACAGAACGCACGCCTTGCGGCGCGCCTGACCGGCTGGAAGATCGACGTCAAGAGCGAAAGCGCCGCAGCAAAGATGGAAGAACTGCGCCGCATCGAAGACGAGGCGGAGGAGTCCGTCGCATCGGAAGAGACGGAAGAATAAAAGAGGAGTGATGCTCTTTGAAGGAAAAGAAGATCCCGATGCGGATGTGCATCGCCTGTCATGAGATGAAACCGAAAAAGGAGATGCTCCGCGTCGTCCGCCCCAAGGAAGGGGACGTGTTCATCGACTTTACGGGCAAGGCCGCGGGGCGGGGCGCCTATATCTGCGACTGTCCCGACTGCATCAAAAAGCTGAAAAAGGGCCGTCTGCTCAATAAGACCTTTTCTGCGGACATTCCCGCCGCGGTCTACGACAGGATCGAGGAGGAATTCTTTGCAAAGAAGTAAAGCGGAGAGCTACATCGGATTTTGCATCAAGGCCGGAAAACTGACCTGCGGCTTCAACGCGGTGGAACTGCAGAAAAAGGACGTGTTCCTTCTCTTGCTCTGTCACACGGCGACGGAGAACGCGCAAAAGAGCGCGCTCAAGCTGAAAAACAGGTTCGGCTGTGAGATGCTCGTGTCCTGCGGCAGGACGCTGGAGGAGATCACGGGCAAGGTAAATTGCAAATTGGCGGCAGTGAGAGATCATAACCTCGCAAGAGCGATCTTGCGGGCAGAAGATGAAAATTTCAAAATTTATTCGGGAGGCATCGTTTAACAAGATGGCGGAAGCAAAGAAAAATTACGCGAATATCGAAAACATCGGCTCGCTTTTGGGCACGGAGGGCATCGGCTCTCTGCTCAAGGACGTGCAGAGCACGGAGAAAAAAGTCGGGGACATCCTCCGCAAGCTCTCCGACCTCGAGAGCGCGGCGGCAAGGCGCGCGCAGGAAGAGGCGGCGCGCGCGGAAGAGTCCGCCGCATCCGCAAACGGCGAAACTCCCGAACAGTCCAAGGCTGCGCCCGCAGAACCGGCACCCAAGGCGGCGGTCCCCGAATCCGCTTCCGAGCCGGCGAAAAAGGAGCCTGTCGCGGAAAAAGCGGAAGCCCCTGCGCCCGCGGAGGAAAAACCTGTTCGCGAGGAGACAAAACAGCCTGTCTCCGAAGAAAAAGCGCCCGTGCGCGAGAGCGCGCCTTCGGCGACCGAAGCGCCTTCTGCACCTGCGGCGCCCGCAACACCCGCAACGCCTGCAACGCCTGCCGCACCCGCCGCACCCGCCGCGGCGGCAAAAGAGGGGAATACGTCTTCGGGGCTTGCATGGGAGACCAAAAAGACGCGCGGCATTGAGGAGAAGGTCATCCGCACGCAGTATGCGGACCGCCGTAACCGTCCTACATTCGTAAACACCGAAAAACCCCGTCCGACGCGCACCGAGCGCACCGAACGCAATGACCGCAACGACCGTCCCGAGCGCCCCGCCTATGGTGCGGCTTCGGCGCAGGGGGTGCGTCCCGCAGCGGGCGCCCGCCCGCAGGCAGGCGGAACAAGGCCGGCATACGGTACCCGTCCGCAGACGGGTGCGCGTCCTGCGGGACCCCGTCCCGCCGCAGGCGGCAGATTCAATGCCGCGTCTGCGCCCGTGGTTCCTGCGTCTCCCGCAAAGAACTTCGGCGGCGCGGCAAAGAAAAAGACGACATACGAAAAACAGTATGTGGAGCAGAAGCGCACGGTCAGCAAGCGCGCGCTCGTCAAACAGCAGGTCTCCGTCTCCGATTTTGACGAAGACAAGAGCGGTTACAGGAAACTCCGCGTCAAAAAGCAGAAACAGCAGACGGTGCAGACGATCAAGATCGAACACGCCGTCGTGACAAGCGAAAACATTCCGCTTAAAGTGCTCAGCGAAAAGCTCGGCATTACGGCGGTTGAGATCACCAAACGCCTTTTCAAAGAGGGCATTGCAAAGACCATCAACGACTCCATCGACTACGATACCGCGGCATACATCGCGAACGACCTTGGCATCGAGCTTGAATACAAGCCCGAGAAGACGGCGGAAGAGGCGCTCGACGAGATTTATAAGGACGAGAATCAGAACAGCGAGGGTGCAGTTTCCCGTCCTCCAGTGGTCACCGTCATGGGTCACGTCGACCACGGCAAGACCTCCCTCCTCGACAAGATCCGCAGCACGAACGTGACCGCGGGCGAGGCGGGCGGCATCACCCAGCACATCGGCGCTTATTCTGTCTCGGTGGGCGGCAAGAGCATCACCTTCCTCGATACGCCCGGTCACGAGGCGTTCACGGCGATGCGTGCGCGCGGCGCATCCGTCACGGACATCGTCATTCTTGTCGTCGCGGCGGACGACGGCATCATGCCGCAGACGGTGGAAGCGATCAACCATGCGAAAGCGGCAAACGTCCCCATGATCGTTGCGGTCAACAAGATGGATAAGCCCGAGGCGAACATCGACCGCGTCAAACAGGGGCTCACCAACAACGGCGTCCTTCCCGAGGATTGGGGCGGCGACGCGATCATCGTTCCCGTCTCTGCAAAGACGGGCATGGGCATCGAGGATCTTCTCAACAATATCCTCATGGTCGCCGAGATGTGCGAACTCAAGGCGAATCCCAACCAGATGGCGCGCGGCGCGATCATCGAGGCAAAGTTGGACAAGGGCAAAGGTCCCGTTGCGTCCGTCCTCGTTCAGAACGGAACGCTCCGCACGGGTGACAATGTCATTTCGGGTACGACCATCGGCCGCATCCGTGCCATGATCGACGACAAGGGCAGAACGGTCAAGTCTGCGGGCCCCTCGACGGCGGTTTCCATTCTCGGTCTCGAGGAGGTCCCCAACGCGGGAGACTCCATCATTGCGGTCGAGCAGGATAAACTTCTCAAACAGGTCCTCGACGAGCGCAAGCGCAAGGAGAGCGAGTCCATGATCAAGTCGCAGACGCGCGTCACGCTTGACGACGTTTTCGGCAAGATCGCGGAGGGCAAGATCAAAGGGCTCAACATCATCGTCAAGGGCGACGTGCAGGGCTCTGTCGAAGCGGTCAAACAGTCGCTTCTCAAACTTTCTAACGACGAAGTACGCGTCAACGTGTTGCACAGCGGCGCGGGCGCGATCAACGAATCGGATGTCATGCTCGCCGACTCTTCCAATGCGATCATCGTCGGCTTCAACGTCCGTCCCGACACGAAGGCGAAGGCGCTCGCGGAGAGCAGCGGCGTTGACGTGCGCACCTACCGCATCATTTACGAGCTTCTGGACGACATCCAGGCGGCTCTCAAGGGCATGCTCGCGCCCAAGTACCGCGATGTCATGACGGGCAAATGCGACGTCCTGCAGACCTTCAAGATTACGGGCGTCGGAATGGTCGCGGGTTGCTATGTCACCGAGGGCAAGATCGTGCGCAACGGCAAGCTCCGCATCTATCGCGACGACGTCATGATCGTCGAAGGTGCGGTCCGCCAGCTCAAGCGCTTCAAGGACGACGTCAAGGAGGTCTCGGGCGGCTTCGAATGCGGCGTCAGCATCGAGGGCTTCGACGGCATTAAGATCGGCGACGTGATCGAGTGCTACATCACCGAGGAGATCCCCGCTTGACGGGCAGGAGGTGCGCATGAAATCACTTCGCGGCGAACGCCTTTCCTCTGAATACAGAAAGGCGGTCTACGAGATCATTTCCAAAAAACTCAAATACAAGACGGACGGCGTCCGCGGCCTCGTCAGCGTGACGAAGGCGGACGTCTCGCCCGATCTTAAAAATGCCAAGATCTACATCAGCGTTCTCGGCAAGAACAAAGAGGAGAGCGAGGCGACCTTTGCGTGCATCAAAGAACACGCTGGATATATCCGCTTCGAGCTCGCGCACACCATGCAGATGCGCACCGTCCCCGAGCTTCATTTTCTGTGGGACGATACCATGGAATACGGCGACAAGATCGATCGTCTGATCAAGACAATACATCGGGAAGAGGATGGAGAAGACGGCAAGGCGGACTGAACGGCATCGGAGGGATGTTTTGACACTGAAAGAGATAGCGGAACAACTGAAAAAACTCCGCAGTGCGGTCATATTCTGTCATATGCGGCCCGACGGCGACACGCTCGGCTCTGCGATGGGGCTTTCCTGGCTGCTTCGGCAAAACGGCGCGCGTTGCAGCGTCGTCTGCGAGAGCGAGATCCCCGAGAAATTCCATTTTCTCGAGGGAATGAGCTCGATCTCCCGCAACGTCGACAGCGCGGCGGAGGCATACATCGCGGTGGACTGCAGCGAAGAGCACAGGATGGGTACGCTCGGCGAGACCTTCCGCACGGCAAAAAAACCGAAGTTCAACATCGATCACCACATCTCCAACACCCGCTTTGCGGATCATAACTTCGTCGAGGAACGCGCTGCGACCTGTGAGATCGTCACCGAACTGAGCGCATTTTTTGACTTTCCGCTCTCGCCGCTTGCGGCGAATTATCTGATGCTCGGCCTGAGTTCGGATACGGGCAACTTCGCCCATAAAAACGTCACGGAGAGCACCTTTCTCGCGGCGGCGCGTCTCGTCTCGTTCGGTGCAGACGTCAACGAGATCCAGTACTACATGTTCAAGCGCCAGTCGGCGGCGCGCGCTCTGCTCTTCGGCAGGACGATGTCCGCCATCCGATATTTTGAAGAGGGGAAGATTGCCTTCATCTCCGTAACGCGCGCCCAGCTCGATGCGTGCGGCGCAAAGTCGGACGTCACGGAAGGCTTCATCGACTTCCCCCTGACCGTCGACGGAGTGGACGTTGCCGTCTGCCTTCTGGAGGTCGCGGACGAGCGCTTCAAGATTTCCCTGCGCTCCAAGGGCGCGACGGACGTCAACGCGGTCGCGGCTGTGTACGGCGGCGGCGGGCATACGCTCGCGAGCGGCTGTATGATCTCGGGTTGTCTCGAAGAGGTCATCGACAAGCTGCGCTTTACCATCAAACAGCACATGGCGCTTTAAGCGCCTGCGCGGGGCGCTCTGCGTCCCTTTCTTTTTATCGAAACAAAGCCAAAGGCAGGGAGGACACGCGCTTGACGAGCGGCTTTCTCAACGTAAATAAACCATCCGGCATGTCCAGCGCCGCCGTCGTTTCGGTGATCAAGCGCCTCACGGGCGCCGCCTGCGGGCACATGGGCACGCTGGATCCTCTTGCGAGCGGCGTGCTTCCCGTTGCGGTCGGAAACGCCTCGCGGCTCTTCAATTACCTTCTCGACAAGCAGAAAGTCTACCTCGCCTGCTTTCGCTTCGGCACGGAGACGGACACCCTCGACATCGAGGGGAACGTGCTCCGCACGGGCGGCCGTGTGCCTTCAGAGGAAGAACTGCGCACGGCGTGCGCTCGGTTTGTCGGGGAGATCGACCAGGTTCCGCCCGCGTTCAGCGCAAAAAGCGTGAACGGAGTCCGCGCCTATCGCCTGGCGCGGCAGGGGAAAGAGATCGCGCTTCCGCCAAAGCGCGTGCGCATCGACGGCATCGAATTTGTCAAAGAAGGCGCGGCAGGGGAGTTCTTTTTTCGCATCTTCTGCGGGGGCGGGACGTACATCCGTTCTCTCGCCCGCGACATCGCCGCGGAATGCGGCACGGTCGGCATCATGACCTCGCTCGTGCGCGAAAAGAGCGGGTATTTTACCCTTTCGCAGAGCGTATCTCTTGACGAGCTTCGCGTTTCGGATTGGCGCGCGCATCTTATTCCGCCCGAGCAAGTTTTCGAGATGCCCGCTCTTTCGCTCACGGGCGACGCGGCGCGCCGCGTCGGATTCGGGCAGACGGTTCCTTGCGCGCTTTCCGACGGGGATTACAAACTCTTCCTTGACGGCGCGTTTTACGGCATTGCGCGCGCGGAACAGGGCGGCGTTCGCGCAAAAGTCAAGCTGATCTGAGGAGGGGAACCATGCGCATCGTTGACTATAACGGCGGAACATTCGAAAGAGAATGTGTCCTTTTGCTCGGCTATTTCGACGGCGTCCACGTCGGGCACAGGGCGCTTATTGCGCGCGCTCGCTCGCTTGCGGAGAGCGCCGGACTGAGCGTCGGCATCATGACCTTTTACGACTCAAAAAAAGGCGGGCAGATCTACGATTTTTCCGAGCGTTGCCGCCTCTTTTCTTCGCTCGGCGTCGATTTCGTCTATGCCGCTCACTTCGACGAGGCATTCCGCGCGACGGGCGGCGAAGAGTTTCTCGCTCATGTATGCTCCGCGCTCCGCGTGAGTGCTTTTGTTTGCGGCTCCGATTTTACCTTCGGCAAGGACGCGCTCTGCGGCGTTTCGGCGCTCCGTGCGTTCGGGTCGTCCAACAATATTAAAGTAATTGTTGAGAAACTTATTGAGTTTGGCGGTGAAAAAGCAGCGGCGACGCGTGCAAAGCAATACATGGACGAGGGGGATTGTGCGGCGCTTGCCGCGCTTCTCGGCGGGCGGTATTTCATCTGCGGGCGCGTGAGCACGGAGGGGCGCCACGTCGGCAGAAAGATCGGTTTTCCCACTGCGAATCTGCACCCGAATCCCGACAAATATCCCTTGAAAAGAGGGGTCTATGCGGTCACCGCGGAGATCGGCGGCGCGTTTTACCGCGGCATCGCGAACTACGGCGGCAGGCCTACGTTTTCGGACGAGCGTGTCGTGCTCGAAGTGTATGCGGACGGGTACAGCGGGGATCTTTACGGAAAGGAGATCACTGTTTATTTCGATTTTTACATCCGCGACATAAAAAAATTTGCAGGCGAAGCGGAGCTCTCCGCACAGCTGCAAAGAGATCTGGAGAAAATAAGATGATCAAATTCGGACCAAGCGGCAACAGCGAATCGTTTTATGCGCAGGGGCTTGCGCATACCGAGCAGTCGGCAAAATTTGTGCGCGATCTCGGGCTGGATTGCTTTGAATATTCTTTCGGCCGCGGGGTGCGCATGAGCGAGGCGAAGGCGCATTCCATCGGTGCGGCTTTTTCCGCGCAGGGCGTCGAAATCAGCGTTCACGCGCCGTATTACATCAACTTTGCAAATCCTGCCGAGGAGAGCGCGGAAAAGTCGTACGGATACGTTCTCGACAGTGCGCGCGCTCTCCGCGCGATGGGCGGGAGACGCTGCGTCTTTCACAGCGCCACGCAGGGGAAGATGGACAGGGCGGAGGCGGTCGCGCTGACCGAAGAGCGGCTGAAAGCGCTCTGCGAACTCATCTACCGCGAGGGTTTGCAGGATGTGATGTTCTGCCCCGAGACGATGGGCAAGATCGCGCAGATCGGCACGCTCGAAGAGGTCGTGCGGTTCTGCAAGATCGACCCTGTGTTTGTCCCTGCCGTCGATTTCGGGCATCTCAACGCGCGTGAACAGGGCTCTCTTCGCACGCGCGAGGATTATCTTGCCCGCCTGCAATATATGATCGACGAGCTTGGGTTTGAGCGTGTGAAGCATTTTCACGTCCATTTCTCCAAGATACAGTACTCTGCAAAGGGCGAGATCCGCCATCTGACCTTTGAAGATTCCGTTTACGGACCCGAGTTTGAGCCGCTCGCGGAGGCGCTGGTACAGCTCGGATTGGAGCCGTACATCGTCAGCGAATCAGCGGGAACGCAGGCGGAAGATGCGCTCGCGATGAAGAGAATGTACGAGCGCGTTTTGCTGAAATAATGGGAAAAATCCTATCGGGATAAATTGACTTCTTGCCGCGAATTTGGTAAAATATTTACATGGACAATACGAAAAAATTGTTCCGTGCGATCAAGGCAGACGCAATGCTCACGTCGAGCGAGGATCTTCGCGCCTATCTCACGGGTTTTTCGAGTTCCTTCGGCTTTGTCTATACCGATGCGCAGGAGAGCATTTTTTTCACTGACCCGCGCTATGCGGAAGGCGCCAAAAAAGCGTTGAAAGACGAGTTCATCGCCGTCGAGATAGCGAAAAGCGAAGCGAGCGTACTCGATTATATAAAGAGCAAAAAGATCAAACGGCTTGCCGTCCCGCTCGGTCGGTTGACCCTTCCGCGGGCGCAGGCGCTCAAAAAGCGCAGGTTCAGGTTGGAAGACAGCCTTTCCGCGTTCACGGCGGCGATGTCCGTCAAATCCGATCCCGAAAAAGACTGCATCGCGCGTGCCTGTTCGATCGCCGAACATGCCTTCGAGCTTTGGCTCGGTCAGATCCGCGAGGGGATGACCGAAAACGAGGCGGCAGGGCTTTTGGAATATCTGATGAGAAAATGCGGGGCTTCCGATCGCTCCTTTGAGACGATCATAGCTTTCGGAAAAAACACCGCTATCCCGCATCACGCGCCTGATGCCACCGTCCTTCGCTGTGGCATGCCCGTCCTCGCGGACTTCGGCTGTCGTTACGGCGGGTATTGCTCGGATATGACGCGTACCTTTCTCTTCGGAAAAGGCGAAGGGCAGGAGGATTTTGCCCGCGTCTATGAAAAAGTGCTCGAAGCGCACCTTCTCTGTGCGGAGAAGATCGAAGCGGGCATGACGGGAAAAGCGGCGGACGCGATCGCGCGCGATCATCTGCGCGGATACGGTTTGGACAAGTTTTTCACCCATTCTCTCGGGCACGGCATCGGCATCAACATTCACGAGTTTCCGACGCTCGGGCCGAACGGCGCGGATCTTCTCGAGGACGGCATGGTCTTTTCCATCGAGCCGGGCGTATATTTTGAGGGGAAATTCGGCATCCGCATCGAGGACAGCGTGTTGCTGGACGGCGGCGTGAAGAGCTTTATGAAGACGGACAAAAAACTGACGGTGCTCTGAGCCGTCGGCAAGATCAGAGCGGGTATCCGCGAAAAAAGAATTATTTAAGGAGATTGAATATATGGTTTTAGCAGGAGATGTCAGAAAGGGCGTTACGATCGAATACAACGGCAACGTGTACGTCGTCGTCGAGTTCCAGCACGTCAAACCCGGCAAGGGTGCGGCGTTCGTCCGTACCAGGCTGAAAAACGTCGTCACGGGCGCGGTGCTCGAGCAGACGTTCAACCCTTCCGAAAAATTGGAAAATGCGCACATCGAGACGAAGAAGATGACCTATTCCTATTCGGACGGCGAGTTGTATTGGTTCATGGACGAGGAGTTCAACCTGACGCCGCTCAACCACGATCAGGTCGAGGACGCGCTCAAATACATCAAGGAAAACGACACGGTCACCGTGCGTTTCTACAAGGGCAGCGCTTTCTCCGTCGAATGCGAGAACTTTGTCGAGCTCAAGATCGTCGAGGCTGAGCCCGGCGTGCGCGGCAACACCGCGACCAACGCGACAAAGATGGCTACGCTCGAGACGGGCGCAAAGATCCAGGTCCCCATGTTCGTCAACGAAGGCGAGGTCATCCGCGTCGATACCCGCACGGGCGAGTACATGGAGCGCGTCAAGTAATTTAATTTCGAACCGAGTGCGAGCCGCATCCTGCGGCTCGCCTTTTTCGCAAGGAGGGAGTATATGCGTGCGGTCATCCAACGCGTAAAGAGGACGTCCCTTTCGGTGGACGGCGAGCTTATCAGTGTGATCCCGTCGGGGCTTGCAGTATATCTCGGCGTCGCTGTGGGGGACGAGGAGAAGAACGCAGAAGCGATGGCGAAAAAGATCGCGCAGCTTCGCATCTTCGAGGATGCGACGGGAAAGATGAATCTTTCGGTGCGCGAGGCGGGCGGCGAGGTGCTCCTGATCTCGCAGTTCACCCTCTGCGGCGACTGTTCGCGCGGCAACCGTCCGAGCTTTACCGCGGCGGCGCGGCCGGAGCAGGCGAAACCGCTCTACGAATATGTCGCAAAACTTCTCAGCGATTACGGCCTTGTCGTCCGCACGGGTGTATTCGGCGCGGACATGAAGATCGAACAGTACAACGACGGTCCCGTGACCATAATCTACGAATGTTGAGGCAAAAAAATGAAGATCACCTATCTCGGAACGTCAGCGGCGGAGGGTTTCCCCGCCGTGTTTTGCAACTGTGCGCACTGCAGGCAGGCGCGCTCCGATCTCGCGCGCGAGCTGCGCACAAGATCGCAGATCCTGATCGAAAATGACCTTCTCGTCGATTTTCCGCCCGAGAGCTATCTGCACGCTCTTCGCTTCGGTGTGGATCTGTCCGCCGTGCGTGCCGTACTCGTGACGCATTCGCATACCGATCATTTCTATGCGCAGGAATTTGTCAACCGCGGCTATAAGTTTGCGTTTGACATGACTTGCGCCTCGCTCGACATCGTCGGGAATGCCGAGGTGCGCGCCGTCTACGAAGAGGGCACACGCCGCGAGATCAAAGGGGAGGTGGCGGACGGCATCAACTTCCGCATCGTCTATCCCTTTGAAGAACTCTCCGTCTGCGGATATGAAGTGTTCACCCTTCCCGCTTCGCACACGCCGCACGAGCAGGCGCTCTTGTATGCGATCCGAAAGGAGGGGAAGACTTTTCTCGTCCTGAACGACACGGGGCTTTTGCGCGAAGAATGCTATTCCTATCTTGCCGAAAACGGCATCCGCGCGGATGCCGTCAGCCTCGATTGTACTTTTTTGGATAATCCCGGGCCGAATTCCCTTCGACACATGGGGTTCAGAGAAAACGAGATTGTTCGTGAAAAAATGGTCAAAATCGGCATTTGCGGCACAAATACGAAGTACTATGTCACACATTTTTCGCATAATAATGCCCCTTTTCGCGAACGGGCGGAGTCTGAGGCGGCTGCGCGAGGCTTTATTGCGGCGCACGACGGGCTTTCCTTTGAGATCTGAAAAACACGCGTCTGCGCAAGAAGTTTTGCGCAGACGCGTGTTCTGTTTGAATAAAATATCGGCGGCACGGCGGTCGCGGAAGTGCCGCCGATGTACTTTGAAAAAGGCCGCGGAACGCATCGCGATGCGTTCCGCGGCCTTTTTGTGTTCCCGTGCCTTTGCCGAAACGGCGGGGGGTCATCCGAGAGATTTGAGATATTTGAGCGCTTCCGTTCCCGCGATCATTCCGTCGCAGACTGCCTTTGCGATCTGTTGCAGGCCCTTTGTACAGTCGCCCGCCGCAAAGATCCCGGGTGCGTTGGTCGCGCGCTTTTCATCGGTGACGATCTTGTTGTCCGAGTATTCCAGCCCGATTTTTTTTGCGAGTTCGAAGGCTCCCGCGCTTCCGCAGGCGATGAACACGCCGTCAAATTTTTCGCGCGAGCCGTCCGCAAAGACGATCTCTTCGAAGCGGTCCTTTCCTTCGAAAGATGCGATCTTTCTCCTGTCGCAGGCAGGGGTGGAAAAGGCAGGCTCTTCACCGTTCGTAAAGATCGAAACGTCCTGCAAAATGTTTTTGAGAACCTCGTACTCGCTGAGCGCGTAGACGCCGCTTCCTATCACCGCGACTTTTTTCCCGCGGAAGAAAAACCCGTCGCAGATCGCGCAGTAGCTCACGCCCGCGCCTTCGAATTTCTTGATGTTTTCGATGGGCGGGACGTTTCGCGAGGTCCCGCAGGCGAGAATGACTGCACCTGCCGTATAGGAATTTTTTGTCGCCTTGATCTCATATCCGTCCGCGGCAAACTCGATGCCGCAGACCTCTTCGTCCGCAAATTTCACGCCCAGTCTTTTTGCCTGTGCAACGCCGTCTTCTATCAATTTTTTTGCGGAGATCCCTTCGGGGAATCCGTAGTAGTTTTCGATGCGGTCCGCCTTTTCCAGCGCGCCGCCATCCTTTGCGACGATCGTCACGGGCGCGCCGCCGCGAATCGCATAAAGCGCCGCGGAAATGCCCGCAGGTCCCTTTCCTATGATAAAAAGTTCTTTCATGATACCTCCCTGCGCAAACGCGCCGAAAAAATGATTTTGTCTGTGCGCCGCCTTTTGCGGCGCCTGTCTGCCGTGCTTGTATGCCGTGCGGCAGATCGTTGAATGGCTTTTTCGGCTCCTCAGCCGCGTTTTACGGCGTGATAGCCCTTTTTCGGCTTGGACTCCGAGCGCTTGCCTTTATACAGGTAAGAAAGCCCGATGACGACGCCTCCCGCGGCGATACAGGCGATGACGATGTATGCCCAGAGCGGGATCGGCAGTCCCTTGACTTCTTCCCACATCTCATTGACTTTTGCATTTACTTCGTTATCGAAGTATTGCATTACGGCACTGCGCGCTAGTACTTCCTCGGTGGGATATTGAGCGCTGAGTTGTCTGTTTTCGCTCTCTTCCGAAATGTAAATGACGTAGTCATCGTATTCGCCCGTTCCTCCGAAGAAATAGTTGAGGTAATAGGGCAGAAGTGCTTCTCCGTTTTCGTCGGTACCGCGGTTTTCGGGGTCGGCGGACTCGTCATACCAGTCGACCATCTGTTCGAAGACCTCGTCTCCCGCAACGGCGCTCGTATAACCGATATAGTTCATGTTCGCCGCCGCATTTTCGGGTCGGGAGAGAAAATCTAAGAATTTCTCCGCGAGCTCGCGGTTTGCGCCCTTCGGCATGACCCATCCGTCAAACCAGATATTTGTGCATTCGTCCGGCACGATATATTTAAGACTGACGCCTTCGTTGATCACTTCGCCCGTCTCTTCGTCGTAGATGGGTTCCTCCGCTTCGTTCATCGAGGTGATCGCGTCTCCGCTCCAGGCAAAGTTGATGGAGATCTTTCCCGTGACGATGTCCTGTTTTCCGCTGTCCACCTCGAAGCCGTAGAGGTTGTCTTTCAGATCGATGAGCGCATCTTTTACGGCGTCGATGGTCTCTTCGTCCGTGCGGTTCATGATCTGTGTGACTGCCTCGTTGTATTCCTCGCGTCCGAGCGTGCCCGCCGCGTACTGCTTTGCCAGGGCGGAGAGCTCTTCGCGGCAGACATAGGCGACGCCGAGAAAATAGGAATCGCGCACGCTGTCCTTGATGGTGGACTTCCCTTTATAGGCGTCGTCCCAGATGCCTGCCCAGGAAGAGAGGTCTTCGGTGATGTCTTTTCCTGCGGCGGGGTTGTAAACATAGCCCATCGTGCCCCACATATAGGCGACGGCATATTTTTCCCATCCGTTTTTCTCGAACAGCTCGCGGATATAGGGGGAGGCATATTTTGCGTAACTGCTGTTTTGCAAAAAATCCTCCGAAAACTCTTCGACCATATCCTCCGCGATCATTTTCATGATCATGTAATCGGAGGGACAGACGAGGTCGTACCCCGCGGCGTTGATCTTGAGCTCGTTGTACATGTTTTCGTTTGTGCCGAAGGTGGAGTATTCGACGGTGACGCCGGGGTTTTCCTCCTCGAATTTGGCGATGAGGTCGACATAGCCGTCCTCGTCGGTATCGCTGATGTAGTCTTCCCAGTTATAGACGCGCAGGACCTGTTTTTCTTCTCCCGCCGCGCAACCCGCGAGGAGCAGGCAGGGAAGGAGCAGACATGCCGCAAGGAGCAGGGCGATCGTTTTTCTTTTCATCATTTTTTCTCCTTTGCGGGCTTTCTCGCGCGCAGATTGATCGCGAGCAGTACGACGATCATGACGACGAAGATGAGCGCGGAGAGAGCGCGCAGTGCGGGCGTTGAGCTGTTCGTCCCGTTTTTGACCGCGTTGTAGACGTATGTGCTGATGGTGTCAAAGGTTTTGGGTTTTGTGAACGCCGTGACGATGTAATCGTCCAGCGAGAGCGTGACAGACAGCATGAAGCCTGAGAGAATGCCCGAGAAGATCTGCGGGATGACGATGCGGAAGAGCGCATAGGTCGGGCTTGCGCCCAGGTCGAGTGCCGCTTCGTAAGTGTTGGGGTCCATCTGTTTGAGCTTTGGCAGGACGGACAGCACGACAAAGGGCGTGCACAGTACCATGTGTCCGACGAGCAGGGAGAAATACGTCCGATAGAGCAGAACCATGGAAAAGAGCAGGGCGAGCGAGATCGCGGTCACGATCTCCGCGTTAATGACGGGGATCTGCGAGACCGCCTGCAGCGGTTTGGAGACACGCCTGCGGCTGTAAAAAATGCCGATGGCGCCCGCGGTGCCGAGCGCGGTGGAGAGGACGGCTGCGGCGAGCGCGAGCCAGACGGTGTTGAGCAGGATCCGCATGATCTCGGCGTCGCGGAAAAGCTGCGCGTACAGCCCGAAAGAAAAACCTTTCCATTGCCCGATTATTTTTGCGTCGGTGAAGCTGTATACGACGAGCAGGAGGATGGGTGCATAGATGAACACGAGAACTGCGACGCAGACTGCGACGGATGCGATTTTCTTTACCATAAATTTGCCCCCCGTGCGTCCTCTTTGTCCTCTTTGAACCTGCCTGTGAGCAGCATGGACAGGAAGATGATGGCAAGCAGGATGATGGAGATCATCGAGCCCATATGCCAGTTGTCATAGGTCGTGAAATATTCGTCGATGAGTTTGCCGAGGATGGTGATGTTGAAGTTGCTCAGCGTGTCGCTGACGACATAGTTGGTCATGGACGGCATGAACACCATCGTGATGCCGCTGATCACGCCAGGCAGGGAGAGGGGAAAGGTCACCTTTGTAAAGACGGTGAAGGGATTCCCGCCCAGATCCGCCGCCGCCTCGAGATAGCTGTTGTCCAGCTTTTCGAGGGTAGTATAGAGAGGCAGGATCATGAAAGGCAGAAAATCATAGACCATGCCGATGATCGTGTTCAGATAGTTCTGCGTGCCCAGAAGCCCGATCAGGTCAAGCAGTTCGCGCAGAGCGGTGATGCGGAGCACGAAGTTGATCCACATGGGCAGGATGAACAGCATCAGAAGCACGTTTTTCTTCTTGAACTTGCTCCGTGCGAGGATGTACGCGACGGGATAGGCGATGACGAGACATGCCGCCGTCGAGATGATCGCGATCGTGAAGCTCATCAGAAGGGTGGACAGCTTCGCGGTGCTGGTAAAGAAATTGATAAAATTCGCAAAGCTGAAGGAGATGCCGCCGCTCTCCGTCGCCTCGGTGAAGGCGTAGAACAGGATGAGCAGCATGGGAACGATGACGAACAGTGCGAGGAAAAGCGCGTAGGGGATGCAGAGCTGCTTGCGCGAAAAACGGATGCCTTCCATCGTCTATTTCGCCTCCTGTTTGAGGGAGAGACGGATGTTCTCCGGGCGGATCTTGACGGAGACGAAGTCGTTCTCGTTCCAGAGGTCCTCGGTGTCGAGCACATAGTCCTCCTCGCTCTCTTCCGTGCGGACGATGTACTGATAGTGGTCACCTTTGTAGATATGCGAGACGATATGCCCGCACGCACCGCCTTCGTCGGCGTTGTCGCTGATCTCGATGGCGTTGAAGTCCACCTCGACGCTGACGTCGGTGTCCGTGAGATCCAGCTTTTCGCCGTCCGCGGTGATGAGGTATCCCTCTTCGTCGAGGTGCGAGCCGGGGTAGAGCTTTGTCACGTCGCATTCAAATTCACCGTCGCCGAACACGACGGTGTTCTTCTTCGTGATGTACCCGTCGTATTTGTTGACGGTGAAGGATTTTTTCATGATGTGGATGTCGTCGGGGTTTATCTTCAGCCCGATAACGTCGCCCACATTGCGGCTCTTGGTCGAGCGGATGACGATCTCCGAGCGCCCGACCATTGCGGTGATCTCGTAATGCACGCCTTTGAACACGACGCTGACCACCCGTCCGACGAGCATTCCCTTGTCTTCCGTCGTCATCTTTACGTCTTCGGGCCGCACGACGACGTCCACTTTTTCGTTCTTTTCAAAGTCGTCCACGCAGTCGAAGTTGTGGTTGCAGAAACGGACGATGTTCTTGTCGATCATCGTGCCGTTGTAGATGTTGCTCTCGCCGATAAAGTCGGCGACGAATGCGTTTGCGGGCTCGTTGTAGATGTCGGTAGGGGTGCCGATCTGCTGGATCTGTCCGTCCTTCATGACGACAATGGTGTCGCTCATCGTCAGCGCCTCTTCCTGGTCGTGGGTGACGTAGATGAAGGTGATGCCGAGCTTTCTGTGCATCTCTTTGAGTTCGATCTGCATCTCCTTGCGCATTTTGAGGTCAAGCGCGCCGAGCGGTTCGTCGAGCAGGAGGATCTCCGGCTCGTTGACGATCGCGCGGGCGATGGCGACGCGCTGCTGCTGTCCGCCCGAAAGAGTGGACACGCTGCGCTTTTCAAAACCTTCGAGGTCGACGACGGCGAGTGCCGCGCGCACTTTTTCGTCGATCTCCCTGCGCGTGAGCTTTTGCAGTTTGGTGTAGGTCTCGCCCTTGTCGTTGCGATAGGTGACGGGGATCTTTTTGAGCTTGAGCCCGAAGGCGATGTTGTCGTAGATGTTGTAGTGCGGGAAGAGCGCATACCGCTGGAACACGGTGTTGACGGGCCTGCGGTTGGGCGGCAGCATGGTGATGTCTTTGCCGTTGAGCAGGATCTTCCCCGAAGTGGGGATGTCAAATCCCGCGATCATGCGCAGGGTAGTCGTCTTTCCGCATCCGCTCGGCCCGAGGAAGGTGATGAATTCTCCCTTGCGCACATAAAAGCTGATGTTCTCGACCGCGACCGTCTCGTCAAACACCTTGGAGACGTTCACGATCTCGATGATCTTTTCTTCCTTCTTTTGTTCCGCCATTTTACTTTTCCGCCGTCCGTTATTTTCGCCCGTCCTCCGCGCCTGCGGCAGGAGAGTATCGGATAAATTTATTATAAGCGATTTTGCCCAAAACGCAAACAATTTCGACAAAATTTTTTCAAATAAATTTCACAAAAGGGCGGTCTTTACCGCAAACGTCTTTTCTGCCGTCTTTTTATTCTGTCCGCGCATATGCGCGCGCGAAGCGCCGCGCGGCAGAAGGGGAAAAACGCCTTGCGCGGGGTGCTCTGTCCGACACCCCGCGCAAGGCAAAAGAGAAAGGCGCAAACAGGGTCTGCGCCTTTCGTGAATTTTGTTTTTCCGTGCGGCCTTATTTCGCCTCTTCGACGGCGGGCTGAGGGTTTGCCTTGAGCGCGTTGAGACTCTTTGCAAGGGCAGACTTCTTGTTCGCCGCGTTGTTCTTGTGGAGGATCCCCTTGGAGGCCGCAGAATCGATAATGGAAACGGTCTCGGGCAAGAGTTTTTCGGCAGCCGCCACGTCGCCCGCGGCCAAAACTGCATTGAACTTTTTGACGGCCGTCTTGACGGCGGAACGGATCATTTTGTTCTGAGTATTTTTCTTTTCGGAAACGACGACGCGCTTCTTTGCAGATTTGATGTTAGGCACTTTGCTTCTCCTTTCAATGGTTGTTCAATTTGATATCTCAGCTATTCTATCACAAAAAAATTCTCTTGTAAACTGTTTTTTGAGCAAAACTGTAATTTATTTCCGCAAAATTTCATATAGTAACCGAAAAACGCGGGGGAAACGGGCGAATGAAAGAGGGTTATGTCTTATTTTTTGACAGCGGCGTGGGCGGGTTGACCCTGCTTCGCGAATGTGCCGCGCGCTTTCCGCAGGAGCGCTTCGCCTATATAGGCGACAATGCGAACGCGCCTTACGGCGAAAAGGGCGAAGGGGAGATCTGTGCCCTCGTCGCCGCCGCCCTGACCGAGGCGCGCCGTCTTCCCGTCCGAGCGCTCGTCCTCGCCTGCAATACGGTGACGGCGCTTTGCGCTACGTGGCTGCGCGGCTGCCTCTCCTTCCCCGTGTTCGGCGTCGAACCCGCACTGCGTCCTGCCGCTCTTTTCTGCCGCGGCGGGCGCGTGCTCGTGCTCGCCACCCGCCGCACTGCGGAGAGCGCCCGCTTCCGCGGATTGCTCGAAAAAAATTCCTCGCTCGCCTCCTTCGATGTGTTCGTTCCCGCCCGACTCGCCGCCGCGGTGGAAGAGAACTTTTCCGATCTGTCGCGCATCCCCCTCGAAGAGCATCTCCCGCATGGAAAATACGACGCTGTCGTGCTCGGCTGTACGCATTATATCTTCCTTCGCGACCGCATCCGTGCCTTCTTCGGGATCCCCGTTTTCGACGGAAACAGTGGGACGGCTGACCACATTGCAAGTACACTGAACATATGTTCACAAAATTCACAAAATTTCGGCAAAAAAACCCCGATTTTTCTCGGAAATGGCGCAAAAATCAATTTTTCTGCTTATAAATGCTTGATTTAAAACAAACAAATGTTTGTATTTTTCAAAAACAGCTCAAAAAATCGAAAAAAATTTTCGTCCAAGTGGCTTTTTTTTGTCTAAAGTGGTTGACAGTGGTCAGAGGTGGTGATATAATAGACCTACAATAAACACAAGGGGGCGGGGGAAGTGTATTCTTTCAACGGCCGGTTCAACAATCGGTTGGACGACAAAAACAGAATACGCATTCCCGCAAAATTCAAGACGGAACTCGGCGAGGGGTATAAGCTGGTTTTCGGGCCGAGCGAGAGCATCTATGTGATGCCGCTTCCCGAATACCGCAAGATCCTGGACGGGTTCGGCGAGGCTTCCTTCTTCGACGTGGAGATGCAGGACGCGATCTCGTCGTTTACCGGGATGGTATACGACGTGACCGAAGACCCGCAGGGCAGGGTGGTCATCCCCGCAGAACTCAAGGAATACGCGAAGATCGACAAAGACATCGTCATCACGGGTGCGGCGTCGTACCTGCGCATCGAAGCGGCGGAGAAATTTGCAAAGAGGAATGCGGACATGAACATCAGCAACGTCTTTGCAAAGCTCAACGCACTGCGGAAGGAGAGACAGTGATCGAGTTCTCGCACAAGCCGGTCATGCTCGAGGAGTGCATGCAGGGCCTCAGACTTCGGAGCGGATGCATCTACTTCGACGGAACGGCGGGCGGTGGCGGACATTCCTACGAGATACTCAGACGGACAAGCCCGGATGGAAGGCTGATCGCGACCGACCTCGACGACTTTGCGATCGCGGCGGCGGACAAGCGGCTTTCGGAATTTGAAGGACGTTATCGGATCCATAAAAGCAATTACAAGGACTTCGCTTCCGTTTTGGAGAGCGAAGGGGTGGACGGGCTGGACGGCGTACTTCTGGACTTCGGCGTTTCCAGTTTTCAATTGGACGAAGTCACGCGCGGATTCAGCTATATGCAGGACGCTCCGCTGGACATGCGGATGGACGAAGGGGCGCCGCTCAGCGCGGCGGACGTCGTCAACGGATATTCGGAGGCGGAACTTTGCAGGATCATCGCCGAATACGGCGAAGAGCGTTTTGCGAAAAAGATCGCCGCGAACATCGTAAAGGCGAGATCGGGCGGCCGCATCGAACGTACGGGCGAACTTGCGAAGATCGTGGAGGAGAGCATCCCCGCAAAATTCCGTTACGGCTACGGGCCGTGCGCGAGGCGGACTTTCCAGGCGATACGCATCGAAGTCAACGCAGAACTTGACGGGCTGGAAGAGGCGGTCAGGGGACTTGTGAGAAGACTGAATAAAGGCGGAAGGATCTGCATCCTGACTTTTCATTCGCTGGAAGACAGGATCGTGAAAAACGTGTTCCGCGAACTTGCGACCGATTGCATCTGTGACAAGAGCCTTCCGGTGTGCGTGTGCGGAAAGAAAAAAGAATTGGAGATCATCACTCACAAACCTCTGACGGCGACGGAGGTGGAACAGAGGGAAAATTCCCGTTCCAAATGCGCAAAGCTGCGCATAGCGGAAAGAGTCTGAGAATATAGATAAGGAGAACTCAAATGGCTACCGGACTTCTTGAGAGAAGAGCAGCGACGACAAGTTCGCTCAAGGCCTACGGAAAACTGAGCGGAGGCACGCAGGCCCCCGAATATACCGAAGCCCAGAAGGCGATGAACTTCAATTCCCGTATTTCCGAGAATTATCAGAAGCTCATCGATCCCAGCTACAAAGCGGCGGAGGACTTTTTCGGCGCGCCCGTGGCGGAAGCCGCGCCCGCGACGGAGATGTATGCGACGGCGGAGGAGTATGCCCGCGCAACGCTGTATCCCGAACGCGCACAGGCCGCACAGGCCGCACAGGCCGCACAGGCCGTGCAGGCAGCTCCCGTACAGGAAGCGCCCGCAGCCGCTCCCGTTTACGGTCACGAGCGCGTGACGGCGGACATCTTCCGTGCCGATTCCTCTCTCAATGCGGGACGCATGGCGCAGGCGCCCGTGCTCGACCCGGTACAGGAAGCTCCCGCTTATGAGCAGTCTGTGTACGAGGCGCCCGTCTATGAAGAGGACGCGGACCTCGCACCCACGGCGACCACCATCCAGTATCGCACCGATCTGTACCGCGAGGAACAGAAGACGGTGACCGAAGAGAAGAAGGGTTATGCCATGACTGCGAAGGCAAAACTTCTCATGGCCGTGTATGCGGTCGTGGTCGTGGTCGTGCTCGCCCTCATCATCGTCAACACGAGCGTCCTCAGGACGCTTGACAGCGAAGTGATCGATCGCGAAGCGGCGCTCAACAGCGCGATGACCCGTTACGAAGCGGTCACCGAAGAGCTTGAAAGCGCGCGCGCCGATGAGACGGTCATCGACTGGGCGCTGGAAAACGGTTTCGAGATCCCCGAAGCCGCATGACATAAAGACACAAAAAAAGACATCCAACGAAGGACATCCGGTCTCGCAGGCGACCCCGCGCAAGGGGTTGCGGGCGCGGCCGGTTTTGTTTTATCGGGGAGGGGCAGGATCGGAAAAAAGAGAGCCGTGCGGGAGGGCGAAGCTTCCGCGACCGTTTTACGAAAGAGGTTGTTCGCCATTGCTGTGGCGGTGACCTTTCTTTTTTTGGCGATTTTCGGAAGATTTTTCTATCTTCAGATCGTCCGCGGCGGCGAACTCGTCGAGCGGGCGCTGGGGCAATGGACGCGCGAGATCCCCGTCGTCGCCGCCCGCGGCAACATCTTCGACCGAAACGGAGTTCTCCTCGCGGGGAATGCGACCACTTACTCGGTGTATACCCGACCCAACGCGATCGAGGACAAGGCGGAAGCGGCGCGCGTTCTCGCCGACCTGTTTTCGCTGGACGAGCAGGATCTGTATGATCTTTTGACCGTCTCCAAAGTCTCCGAGCGCACGATCGTGCGAAAAGTGGACAAAGAGATCGTTCAGAAGCTCGAAGGGAGCGGGCTGACGGGCGTCTATTATGCGCGCGACAACACCCGCATTTATCCGCACGGCGAATTGCTCGGCAGGGTGCTCGGTTTCACATCCGTGGACAACAGCGGTTTGACCGGCCTGGAAAAATATTACGACAAATTTCTCGCGGGCATGGACGGCGAGATCGCGACGATGACCGACCTGGTCGGAAAGGAGACGGGCGATGCGCCCGTCTACCGTCCCGCGACGGACGGACTCGATCTTCAGCTTACCATCGATTATGAGATCCAGACGATCGCGGAAAACGCGCTAATGAAAGTCTGCGAGCAATATTCGCCCGTCAATGCGCAGTGCATCGTGCTCGATCCCGACACCTTTGACGTCCTCGCAATGGCGGAGTGGCCGTGCTACGATCTGAACAACGTGCCGCGCGACGACGCGGAGACGCTCAATGCGCTCTCGCGAAACAACCTCGTTTCGGACATCTACGAGCCAGGTTCCACCTTCAAGATCGTGACTGCGGCGGCAAACATCGAGGAATATCTGAAGGGGAACGACGACGCCTTTTCTCTGCAGCATATCTTCAACAGCAGCCGCACGCGTGCGGTGGACGGGACGACCATCCGTTGCTGGAGCGACCATGCCAACGGAAAACACTCCAATCAGACGCTTGCCGAAGCGCTCAACAACAGTTGCAATCCCTGCTTTGTGGACATCGCGCTTTCTCTCGGGACTTCCGTCTTTTACGACTATCTCGAGGCATTCGGTTTCGGGTCGGTGACGGGAATAGATTTTTCGGGCGAGGCGCAGGGGATGCTCATTCCCGAGAGCGCGGTGCGAGATTGCGACCTCGCGCGCATCGGGTTCGGGCAGACGATCGCCGTCACCGCGCTCCAGCTCGCCTGCGCCGCCGCGGCGGCGGTCAATGGCGGGTACTATTACACGCCGCGCTTCGTCTCAGAGATACGCTCCTCCGACGGCTCCGTTTCCGAAAGTATTCCCGTCACGCTGAAAAACAGGGTGATCGGCGAAGAGGCTTCGTCCATTCTCGCCTCTCTTCTCGAAGGAGTCGTGCGGGACGGGAGCGGAAACAAGGCATACATCGAAGGATACCGCGTCGGCGGAAAGACGGGCACGGCGCAGAAATTTGAGAACGGAAGCATCGCGCAGGGGAAGTATGTCTCTTCTTTTCTGGGATTTTTCCCCGCGAACGATCCCGAATATCTTGCGCTCGTGATCGTCGACGAGCCGCAGGGCGCCTATTACGGAAGTGTCGTCGCCGCGCCTGCCGCGCGCGAGATCTTCCAGGGGATCATAGACATTAAAGGCATCGAGCCGTATGAATAAAAAGGAGCTGAATTTTGTTACTCGGTAAATTGATGGAACAGGTGCAGTGCACGTCCTGCGCGAATTTCTCCGAGCGGGAGATCACGGGCATCAGCACGGACAGCAAACACGTCATGAAGGGGGATCTCTTCGTGTGTTTTTCGGGAACATCGCACGACGGGCATGACTATGCGGAAGAGGCGGTCGCCGCGGGTGCGGCGGCGCTCGCGGTCGAGCGGGAGCTTCCGCTCGACGTCCCGCAGATGATCGTGCAGGACGGGCGGCGCGCGTCCGCTTTGCTCTCCGCCGCCTTTTACGGGCATCCCGAACGCAAACTTAAGATCGTCGGCGTAACGGGCACCAACGGCAAGACGACGACGGCGCACATGCTCGCCGCCATTCTCGGCGCGGCGGGGAAATCTTGCGGCAACGTCGGCACGCTCGGCATCTTTTATTCCAACCGCGAGATCGCGCCCGTCCTTACGACGCCCGACCCCGTCTTTTTGTACAAGGTGCTCGCGGACATGGTCGAGCGGGGCGTCGAATACGTCGTGATGGAAGTCTCCGCGCACGCATTGTATTTCGGCAAGGTGGAGGACATCGTCTTCGAGGCGGGTATCTTCACCAACTTCACGCAGGATCATCTCGACTTTTTCGGCGACATGGACCGATACGCCGCGGCGAAGGAAAAGCTGTTTGAGCCGGGGCGGTGCAAGTTCGCCGTGCTGAACTACGACGACGAGGAGGGGCGCAAGATCGGGCGGCAGTGCGCGCACCCGTTCAGCTATGCGCTGGAAAACCCCGCCGACGTCTTTGCGGTGGACATCCGCGAGACGCTGGAGGGGTGCAGCTATGTGCTCAACCTCTTTGACGAATTGTACGAGATACGCCTCGGCATGACGGGCCTGCACAATGTCTACAACTCGATGGCGGCGGCGGAATGCGCGCGCCTGCTCGGCGTGGGGTTGCCCTCCATTGCGGCGGGGCTGGCGGGGCTGGGCGGCGTGAGCGGAAGGCTGGAACACGTCGCGCGGGAAAACGGAGCGGATATCTTTGTGGATTTTGCACATACTCCCGACGGACTGGAAAAATCTCTCACCGCCCTGCGCAGGCATTGTGCGGGAAGGCTGATCGTCGTATTCGGATGCGGCGGGAACCGCGACGAATACAAGCGCCCCGTCATGGGGACGGTCGCCGCGCGCCTCGCCGACTTTTCGGTGCTGACCTCCGACAACCCGCGCTATGAAGATCCGTTCGACATCGTCGTGCAGATCGAAAAGGGCTTTCGGACGGTGTCGGACAGCTACGTCATCGTCGTGGACAGGGAAAGCGCCATAGAATATGCGCTCGACCTTCTGCAAAAAGGGGACGTCCTGCTCATTGCGGGCAAAGGCGGGGAGAAATACCAGGAGATCATGGGAGTCCGCCACATCTACAACGATGTCGCCGCCGTCCGCTCCATGCTTGCGGCGCGCAGGACGGAGAAGAACGGAGAAAATGAAAACTGAGATCGGAATGCTTCTTGCGTCCGCGGCGCTCTCCGCCGTGCTGTGCGCTCTGCTCATCCCTCTGCTCCGCAGATACAACGCGAGGCAGTACATTCTCGGCTACGTCGAGGAACACAAATACAAAGGCGGCACGCCGACGATGGGCGGCATTTCGTTCATGCTCGCCGTGCTCGTCTGCGCCTTTGCCTTCGGGCTTTTTTCGGACAGGCGCGCGGCGGTCGCGGTCACGCTTGCGCTCGCCTGCGCGGCGGTGGGGCTTCTGGACGACTTCCTGAAACTTCGCCTTCGTCGCAATCTCGGCCTGCGCGCCTATCAGAAGATCGTGTTTCAGGTCTGCATCGCGCTCGTCGCGGGAGTATACTGTTTCCGCAACGATCTGACCGTCCTGCATATACCGTTCACGCACCTCTCTTTTGACGTCGGGGCGTGGATGATCCCGCTCGTCGCGTTTGCGTTCATCGCCTCTGCGAACTGCGTCAACCTGACGGACGGACTGGACGGCCTTGCCGCTTCGGTGTCGTTCTGGTACTTCGCGGCTCTCGCCGCGCTCATCTTCTTCCTTTCGGGGAATGGGGATGCTTCGCTGTCGGGATTGTGCCTTTTGCTCTGCGGGGCGCTCGCGGGGTATCTTCTTTTCAACACCTATCGCGCGTCCGTTTTCATGGGCGACACGGGTTCGCTCGGGCTGGGCGGGTTCGTCGCGTCCGTCTCCGCGTTCAGCGGAAACCTTCTTTACATCGCCGTGGTCGGGATCATGTTCGTCTGCTCGGGCGTCTCGGTCATCCTGCAGGTCCTGCACTTCAAACGCACGAAAAAGCGCCTCTTTCTCATGGCGCCGCTGCACCATCATTTTCAGAAAAAGGGATTTGCGGAGAGCAAGATCGTCTGCGCCTATTCCTTTGCGACGGCGGCAGCGGGGCTCGTCTGCCTGCTCTTCGTACAGTGAGCCGAGGAGGATGGTATGAATTATAAGACACAGAAATTTCTCGTCGCAGGGATGTCGCGCAGCGGCGCGGCGAGCTGCGACTTTTTGCTGGCGCGCGGCGCGTCTGTCTGCATTTATGACGACGTGCCGGGCGATGCGGTCAAAAAGCGGATGGAGGAGCTGGCGACAAAGGGTGCGCGCATCCTGCCCGCGGAAGCCGTCGCCTCCGCGGCGGAGGAGTGCGACGTGCTCGTTCTGAGTCCGGGCATTCCCATCGATCATGAACTGCCTGTCTTTTTCCGAAAAAAAGGCAAGCGCATCATCGGTGAAGCGGAACTGGGATGTCTGAATCTCCGCTCTCCGCTCGTCGCGGTGACGGGCACGAACGGGAAGACGACCACGGTGACCATGATCGACGAGATCCTGCGGGCGGCAGGCATGCACAGCGTCGCGTGCGGGAACATCGGCATCCCGCTCACTTCCTGTGTAGAAAAGCTCGGATGGGAGGACGTCGCGGTGATGGAGGTCTCGAGTTTTCAGCTGGAGACGCTCACGAGCATCTGCCCGCACGTCGCCGTCGTCACAAATATCGCCGAAGATCACCTCGAGCGGCATTACAGCATGGAGAATTACATATTCCTCAAATCCAAACTGCTTCGGAACATGCGCGAGAGCGAGTACGCGGTGCTCAACTACGATGACGAGCGCGTCCGCGCGTTTGCGGAAGAGGCGCGCTGTCCCGTGCGCTGGTTTTCGGTGCGGGAGCGGGTCGCGGGCGCCTGCCTCTTCGAGGGCGGGCTGTACTATGAAAACGAAAAGATCATGGACGCCGACGCGCTCTCGCTCAAAGGGGAGCACAACCTCAAAAACGCGCTTGCCGCCATCTGTGCGGCGCGGCTGATGGGGGTGGACGGCGCCGTGATCGCAAAGACGCTTTCCTCGATGCGCGGTGTGCGGCATCGCCTGGAAAAGATCGCGGAACTCGGCGGAGTGACCTTTGTCAACGACTCCAAGGCGACCAACGTCGACGCGACCCTGCGCGCCATCGATTGCATGCGCGAGGACACGGTGCTCCTTTTGGGCGGCAAGGACAAGGGGGAAAGCTACGACCCGCTCTTCGAGCGCATCCGCGACAGCCGCGTCGTCCTCTGCGTGCTGTACGGCGAAAACCGCTTCCGCCTGCTCAACAGTGCGGTGCGATGCAACGAATCGCGCATCACGCTCTGCGCGGATTTCGGCCTCGCGGTCCGCATCGCCGCGCTTTCGGCGAAGGCGGGGCAATGCGTCCTTCTCAGTCCCGCGTGCAGCAGCTTTGACGCCTTTACCGATTACGAAGCGCGCGGCGAGAAGTTCGAAGAGATCGTAAAAGGACTGGAGGTGGAGACGCTTGCGCCCGATCGCCTCTGTCAATGAAAATACGCGCGGCGTAGTGCGCGTCGGAAACGTCGGGATCCCCGCGCTCGTCCTGCTGTTGTCCGCCTTCGGGGTGGTCATGGTGTATTCCGCGAGCTGTTATACCGCGGAAACACAGTACGGCGATGCCTTCTATTTCATGAAAAAGCAGCTGATCGGGCTTATCCTCGGCGCCGCCGCGATGTCAGCGGCGGCGTTCTTTCCCTATCGCAAGCTCAAGAAGCTGAAATGGCCGGCGCTCATCCTCTCGCTCGTCCTGCTTGCGCTCGTCTTTGTTCCCGGGCTCGGTGTGGAGAATTACGGCGCAACGCGCTGGATCGCGGTCGGCCCGATCACGATCCAGCCGTCCGAGATCGCAAAATACGGCTTTGTCCTCTTTGCGGCGGCCTATGCGAGCGAAGACCTCGCGCGCATGCGCACGTTCAAAGGACTTTTGCCCGTTCTCGGTGCGGGATGCGCCGTCTGTGCGCTCATCATCATCGAGCCGAACATGTCGGTCACCATGTGCACGGGAATGGTAATGCTCGCCATGCTTTTTTTGTCGGGCGTCATGATCCGACATCTGCTTCTCATCCTCGTGCCCGTCGTTGCGGCGGTGCCCGTGCTCATCGTGCTGGAGCCGTACCGCTTGCAGAGGCTTTATGCCTTTCTCGATCCGTGGGCGTCTCCGCAAGGGGAGGGGTATCAACTCATTCAGTCGCTGTATGCGCTTGCGGGCGGCGGCTGGCTGGGGAGGGGGCTCTTCAATTCGGTGCAAAAATACAGATATCTGCCGTTTGCCGAGTCCGATTTCATTCTCGCCGTGATCGGCGAAGAGCTCGGATTTGTCGGTCTCTTGCTTCTCTTTGCGGCGATCGGAACGCTCATCTGCTTCGGCGTGCGCACGGCGGCAAAGAGCCGCGACCGCTTCGGCTTTCTCCTTGCATCGGGCATCACGGCGGTCTATGCGGTGCAGGTCGTCGTCAATGCACTGGTCGTGAGCGGCTCCATCCCGCCGACGGGACTTCCGCTCCCGCTCATAAGTGCGGGGAATACCTCTCTTGTGTTTACGATGGCGGCGATGGGTGTCCTGTTCAACATCTCCCGCGGCGGCAAAGGACTTTCACTCCGCCGCTGACGCTCCGCGCACATTTTTCCGCTTCCGATCGTATGATGATTGCAGGGGAACATCCTCTGCGGGGGCGGAAGAAAGAAAAAACCGGCGGACGGCCGGAGAGCGTGGGCGTGGTGCGCCCGCGCTTTCGCCGCTTGTCCGTGCGCAAGGAGTGTTTTATGGAAAAATACGTCATCGAAGGGGGCAGACCGCTGTACGGCGAAGTGGAGATCCAATCCGCAAAAAACGCCGTGCTGCCCCTGCTTGCGGCCTCCGTTCTCACCGACGAACGGGTGGTCATACATAATTGTCCGCGCATTGCGGACGTGCTGAACATGGCGGGCATTCTCAGCGAATTGGGGTGCAAGGTGCATTTTGACGGGGGCGACCTTTCCATCGAGAGCGCGAATGCGGCAAATCACGAGATCCCTGCGGCGTTGGCGAAGGAACTTCGCTCTTCCGTGTTCATGCTCGGTTCCGTTCTCTCCCGCTTCGGCCGCGCGCGCATCGCCTATCCGGGCGGCTGCGACATCGGCCTTCGGCCCATCGACCTGCATCTGAAGGGGCTTCGTCGGCTGGGCGTGCACATCGAGGAGGGCGGGGGATACATTGACTGTACCTGCGGGCGCACGGTCGGGGCGGAGATTGTGCTCGACTGTCCGAGCGTGGGTGCCACCGAGAACATCATGCTCGCTTCCGTCAAGGCGGAGGGGAAGACGGTCATACGCAATGCCGCAAAAGAGCCCGAGATCGTCGACTTGCAGAATTTCATCAACCGCATGGGAGGAAAGGTGCGCGGCGCGGGGAGCGCGACGATCGTCATAGAAGGGGTCAAAAAGCTTCGCGGCGTCGAATACACGCCCATTCCCGACCGCATCGAGGCGGGGACTTTTCTCATCGCCTGTGCGATGTGCGGCGGGAGCGTGTCGCTTAAAAACGCGCGCGCGGATAATCTTGACGCCCTTTTACATAAACTTTGCGAAATCAGTTGCAAAATCAGGGCAATTGATGATAAAATAGATATAGAATGCAGGGAGCGTTTCGCCGCGAAACTCATCGAGACCACGCCTTATCCGGGATTTCCGACCGACCTGCAGGCGCCCATGACGGCGCTCGCCTGTATTTGCGAGGGATCCACGGTCGTGGTGGAAAATCTCTTCGAGACCCGTTTCAAGCACGTTCCCGAACTCATCCGCATGGGGGCGGACATCACCGTCCGTGGCAGGAGCGCCTTTATAAGGGGCGTAAAAAAACTGCGCGGTGCGGACGTCTGTGCGGGAGATCTGCGCGGCGGCGCGGCTCTCACGCTTGCGGCGGTCGCCGCAGAGGGGCTGAGCACGGTCACCGACCTCAGTCATATCGATCGCGGGTATTTTGCGTTCGAGTATAAACTGCGCGGATTGGGCGCGCGCATTCGCCGCGTCCGCATCTGAAAACGCCATTCAAATTTACACGAGAGGAATTGCGATGCGAAGCAAAAAATTCGTGATCGCGTATGCGGTCGTCATCTTTCTCATCGTCTTTCTGATCACCTTCAACTGCGTCTGTTCCATCACGCAGATCTCCGTCACGTTCACGACGGGGAGCCCGCAGATGAGCGCCGCGGCAACGGATATCCAGAAAGACCTCGAGACAAAATATCTCAAGAAAAACTTTCTCTTTTTCAACGCTTCCGATGTGATCGAAGTCGTGGCGGAGAAGGGGGACGGTTACCTTGAAGTGACTTCGGTCGAAAAGCACTTCCCGAACAAGATCACTGTGACCGTCCGCGAAAAGTTCGAGACGTATGCCTATTCGTCGAACGGGAAATATTACGTTGTCAGCGAAGAGGGCGTCGTGCTCAAAGTCAAGGATGCGAACGAGAGCAATCTCGGCGGAAGCAACATCGAGGTCGTCGGGTTTGAATTCGGCGACTATAAAGAGGGCGACCTGTTCGGCGTCTCCGAATCGCAACAACAGGCATATGAGGCGTATCTGGAAGTGTGCGGCGTTTTGAACGAGGCTTTCGGCACCCTCCGCAGCAATATCAGAAAGATCGAGTATTTCGGCGAACGCAACATCATCAACAATCTTACGCTCACCACCGTCGAGGGCGTACAGATCCTCATTTCGGACTGTACGGAAGACGCGGCCGCAAAAGCGCAGGCGGCGGCTGATTTTTATCTGAACGAGTGCGACACGGCGCAGCGCATGCGCGGTTATATCCGTGTCGACAAACAGGATTCGGGAAAGATCTCTGTCTCCTATCTGGATAAAAAGCCGCCTGAATGGGTTGCGTCCTCGCAGTCTTGAAAAATCAAAATTTAACAGCATAAAATTCCCCGAAAGTTTTCTTTCGGGGATATATTTTTATTGACAAAGAAATAAATTTATTTTATAATAGTGATTGTATAACAGACTGTACAGGAAAGAGTTTTACGGAGAGGAAAAATGAACCGAAAAAGCGTAGCCGTGCTGGACGTCCGTTCGTCCGCCGTGACCGCCCTGATCGGCGAAAGGGGGGTCAACAATACCTTCGTTTTCAAAGGTGTGCACACCGAGAAATACGACGGTTTTGCCGACGCTTCTTTTTTTGATCTCCGCGCTCTTCAGAAGACTGTTTTCAAGGCGCTCGAAGCGGTGGAACACAGCTGCGGCGACCGAATTCGTGAACTCTATATCGGCGTTCCGGGTGAGTTCGTGCGGGTGGTCACCACGCGGCATCTGATGAGCTTTCAGAACAAGAGGCGGGTCACCTCTTACGATCTGACCGTCCTGTTTGAAAGGGGAATGACCGAACCGGTTCCCGGGTATACGCAGATCCGCCGTGCGGCGGTGTGTTACGTCACATCGGATATGCGCCGCACCATCGATCCTGTCGGTATGATCTCCGACTCTATCGAGGGCTATCTCAGCTATTTCTTTGCGGACGACCGTTTTCTCGAGATATTCCGCAACATGCTTGCGGAATACGGTATCCGCAAGATACATTTTCTTCCCACGTCGCTGGCGGAGGCGATGTATCTTATCCCTTCTGAGGAGCGCGACGAATACGCGATCCTTCTGGACATCGACAGTATCTCGATGACTTTCAGTCTCGTTTGCGGAAACGGCATCGTTTATGAGAATGCCTGCTCGTTCGGCGGCGGCCACGTCACGGCGCAGCTCTATACGGACGAGTCGCAGATGGACGGAATTCCGTTCGAAGCGGCGGAAGCGATGATCGGAAAGGTCAACCTCTCCGGCAGAGAGGAGGACGATTCGCTGATCGAATATGTGGACAAGTCTCAGGTCTACACGCTGCCGATGCGCTTTCTGAAGGAGAAAGTCAAAGAGGGGCTTGACCTGATCTGCGAAGTCATCAGCGGAGACCTTGAGCTCTGCGACGACGGAAGCATAGATTATAAACCTATTTTGCTCACGGGCGGGGGAATCACCGGCATACGCGGCGCGCGAGAGCACCTGTCCAATCGGCTTAACCGGGTCGTGGAGATCATTGCTCCCAACTTGCCGTACTACAACAAAGCGTCCCAGAGCTCGCTTTTGAGCCTTCTGGACATGGCGCTTCAAACAAAGCGTGAAAACAGCTTTTTCTACAAATTATTTAACGGAATCGGAGGGTAAAACAGATGTTTAACAGTTTGGACAGTTTGTCCGGTGTTGCAAGGATAAAAGTCATCGGCGTCGGCGGCGCGGGCAACAACGCGGTCAACCGTATGATCGAGGCGGGCATCCAGAGCGCGAGCTATGTCGCCGTCAATACGGACAAGCAGATCCTCTTGCTGTCCAAGGCGGAAAACAAGATCCAGATCGGGACCGCTCTTACCAAGGGGCTCGGCGCGGGTGCTGATCCCGAAGTGGGCAGGGCGGCTGCCGAGGAGAGCAAAGAAGCTCTCACCGAGGCGGTCAAGGACACCGACCTGCTCTTCATCACGGCGGGCATGGGCGGCGGTACCGGTACGGGCGCCGCACCTGTCATCGCGAAGATCGCACGCGACCTCAAGATCCTGACCATCGCCATCGTCACCGAGCCCTTCAATTTCGAAGGCAAAAAGCGCATGGACAACACGGTCAAGGGGCTTGAAAATCTCAAAAAATACGTCGATACGCTGATCATCATCCCCAACGACAAGATCACCTGCGTCGTTCCCAAGAACACGCCGATGGTCGAGGCGCTCCGCGTCGCGGATGAGATCCTCAAACAGGGTATTCGCGGCATTGCAGACCTCATCGTCAATCCCGCTCTCATCAACCTTGACTTTGCGGACGTCCGCACCATCCTCAAAGACCAGGGCCTCGCGCACATGGGCGTCGGCGTTGCCAAAGGCGAGAACAGGATCGTCGAAGCGGTCCGCCTTGCGGTCAATTGCCCGCTTCTCGAGACGACCATCGAAGGCGCGAAGGGCGTCATTCTCAACATCGTCGGCGGCAACGATCTGACCATGGACGAGGTGCAGACTGCCGCAACGCTTGTGCAGAGCGTCGTGGATTATTCCGCGAACATCATATTCGGTGCCTGCATCGACAGCAACATCAACGACGAAGTGGAAGTCACCGTCATTGCGACGGGATTCCCTCATCCCGAAAACATGTACAATTCGCAGGACGAGCGCAACGTCGCGAGCCGCAACTTCTTCGTGAACCGCGGTCTGCCCGAGCGCAACGAGGCCGCCGCGCAGGCACAGCCGCAGCAGGCGCAGCCTTCGTCGCCGTCTTACCTGCGCACGCCGCTGAACAACACGATGCGCGGACAGCAGCCGCCCGTGTATAAACAGCCTTTCCAGCAGACACAGCAGCCGCAGTATGTGCGTCAGCCTCAGTATGTTCCCAATCAGCAGCAGGCTCCTCAGCAGCAGTATCAGCAGGCTCCCCAGCAGCCGCAGTATGCGCCGCAGCCCGAGCCCGTTTATGCGCAGCCCCAGCAGCAGTATCAGCAGGCTCCTCAGCAGTACCCGCAGCAGCCTCCCCGTCAGGAGAGCACGGACCGTCAGCTTCCCACTTTTGTGCAGAGGCTCTTTAAGAAAAAATAATCGACATTTTCAAATAGACTGCGTATAAAAGCGGGCCTGTTCTTTGCGGACAGGCCCGCTTTTGCATGGATACGGAATTTCTCGGGTCGGGATTGCGGCGCCGAATCGTTGTTTTCTGTACGAAGAGCACAAAAAATTGTATGGCAAAGAAAAGAAAACGGCGTCTTTGCCGTCAGATATTAAAAGTCCTTTTGGGTCAAAAGAAGAAAAAAGACGGCCAAGCCGTCTGATTTTTCGAAAAGAAGGAAGGGGAAGAAGGCTAAAAGGCCGATTCTCCCCCTTCACCCTTTATGAAAAAGAGTTTGTTACGAATGCGCGGATTCTATGGATACTGTTTTCGGAGAAAACAAAAGGAAGCCTGAAATATATACAATGCAGCAGTGAAGGTCAGTTGATTTCAGTCTTTGCCAGCTCTTCATAATAAGCGGCAAGTATTGCGTCTCTTAAATTCTCGCGGGTCTCAGTATTGAGGGGATGGGCAATATCTTTGAATTCTCCGTCGTTGGTCTTGCGGCTGGGCATGGCGATGAAGGGCTTGTCCGTTCCCTCGATCACCTTGATATCATGCACGACGAAGCAATCGTCGATGGTGATGGAAGCAACCGCTTTAAGCTTACTGTCGTCCTTTTTAACGAATCTGATTCGCACGTCTGAAATTTTCACTTTTTCTTTAACCTCCTTATGCAGTAACGTACATTCGTATTTTCATTTTACTATATACTTTTTGATTTTTCAAGAGAGTTTTAAAAAAAAGTATAAAAAAATTAAAATTTATTCATTTTATTCGTCAAAAAATGACGGAATACGCATATAAATATCGCATGACGCAAATTTTTCGGCAGAAAATGAAAAAGTTTTTTTTCGTCGGCGCAGGCGGGATCAGCATGAGCGGTCTTGCAATCTGCCTCAAAGAATGGGGGTGTGAGGTCTGGGGCAGCGATCTGTATCCCAATGCGCAGACAGCCATGCTCGAAAAGCGCGGGATCCCCGTCTCGATCGGCGCCGATCCTGCTTATTTGCGCGATGCGGACATCGTTGTGCGTTCTTCCGCCGTATCCGACGGAGACGTGCAGATCGTCGCGGCGCGCACAAGGGGGATCCCCGTCATTGACCGTGCGGACCTTCTTTCGCAGATCGCGTCGCAGTTTGAAAACGTGATCGGCGTTGCGGGCTGTCACGGAAAGACGACCACAACCGCAATGTGTGCGCACGTGCTCGACGTGTGTGCGGGCAGCTGTTCCGCACATATCGGAGGCGAGGATTATGAGTACGGGAATTTTCGGCTGTACGGCGAGCGATATTTTGTCACGGAGGCGTGTGAGTACAAGGGGAATTTTCTCCGCCTGCATCCCGATCTTGCGCTCATCCTGAATACGGACGCCGATCATCTTGAATGTTATGGCGGCGAGAGCGGGCTCTGCGAGGCGTACCGCACCTTTGCGCGCGGTGCAAAGGCGTGCATCATTCGTTCGGGCGACCGCCTCGTCTCTTCGATCGGGAAGGCGATGACGTACGGCTTTGAAAAGGGGTGTTTTGTCTCGGCAAGCGATCTGCGTGCCTCGCACGGGCTCTTTTCCTTCCGTCTCTGTTCGGGCGGGGAATATTCCGAGCGAGTGCGGCTGAACGTTTACGGCAGGCACAACGTCCTGAACGCGCTTGCGGCCGCGGCTGTCGCAAGGTACTACGGGTATCCGCTCCGAATGGCTGCGGAAGGACTTGAACGCTTTACCGGCATACGCCGAAGGTTTGAAAACATCGGCACGCTATGCGGCGCCCGATGCATCGCGGACTATGCGCATCACCCGCGCGAGATCGAGGCGACGCTTGCCGTCGCCCGACAGGTCTGCGAAGGGCGGCTTTTTGTCGTATTTCAGCCGCATACCTATTCGAGGACCCGCCTTCTCTTCGATGATTTTGTTCGCGTGCTCTCGGGTATTGAGAGGCTCGTGCTGTACAAGACTTATCCCGCAAGGGAATATTTCGATGCGGCGGGAAGTGCGTTGACGCTTTCCGAACATTTGCCTGACTCTCTCTATATCGAGAGTGTGCGCGAGCTGGAGATCTATCTGAACTGTTCGCTTTCGGCAGGGGATACGGTCCTGTTTCTCGGTGCGGGCGATATATATTATGCCGCAAAACAAGCTCTCAAGAACGCAAAATAAACGGAGCGGGCGCCGCGGCGCCCGCTCCGTTTGTCGTACATTCAGATGTCGATCTCGATTTTTTTGGCACAGCAGGCAAAGACATAGTCGATGAACTGCTTTGCGCGGCGCGGCGAACGTCCGCCCTTGACGATTGCCCAGCGTTCCGCGAGGGAGCAGAGTTCTTCGTCGGAAAGGGGGATCTGTACGTCTGCGGCGAGTTGTCGCACGATGGAGAGATATTCCGCCTTGCCCGTGGAGGAAAAACAGACGGTGAGCCCGAATCGGTCGGAGAGGGAAAGCTGTTCTTCCATCGTGTCGCGCGCATGTACGCTGTTCTCGCGGTCGGAGAAATTCTCTTTGAGGATGTGCCTGCGGTTGGAAGTCGCGGCGATCATCACATTGGCGCTCTTCTCGTTCATACTCCCTTCGAGGCTTGCTTTGAGACAGGTGACCTTTTCATCCCGCTCCTCGAGCGAGAGATCGTCGATGAAGATGAGAAAACGGAAGGGAAGGGAGGCGAGAAGTTCTTTGAGTTCGTTGATCTCTCCGATCTGGCTCTTCGGGATCTCGACGGCGCGCAGGCCGCGGTCGGCGTATTTGTTGAGAACGGCGTGGATGGTGGAGGACTTTCCCGTTCCTTTGTCCCCGTACAGGAGCATGTTGGAATAGGGCAGACCTTCGAGGAAACTGATCACGTTGTCCTCGACGGCACGCTTTTCCTGCTCGTAATCTTTCAGGTCGGCCAGAGAGATGTTCGAGGTGTTGCGAACAGGTACGAGCGCGCCTCGTTCAAAGGTGAATGCCTTGTTTCCGATAAAGATGCCGTAACCGTTCTTTTTGTAAAACGCTGCGAGGTTTGCGGCGGTCTTTTCCGTCGCCCAGATCTCTCCGAACAGCGCGTCGCTCTTTCCGCAGCCGATCTTGGGCAACCCTTCGTCGATCGCCTCGCGGATCGCGGGCGGCAGGTCGTCGGCGCTCTCTGCAAGCCGTTGCAGGGTGTTCAGGTCATAGAGAAATGCCGCGGTGACGTCCGGATCCGCGCTGTCGGAAAAGCTGCGGACGGAAAACAGGTTTTCGTCCCTCAGCACGGCGTTTTCGATGCACGCGGACAGCGAGTTTTGCATCCCGTCCCGAAGGAGAAGGGAATAGGCGTGCGCATAGCCTGCGGGATCGTCGCCGCGCACGGCGTCCGCATAGGCGGCAATGGCGGGGTTTTCGAGTACTTTTCCGAGAAGAATAAGCCTTTCGGTGTGAATGGATCTCATGTTCTTTGTCCTTTCAGAAATTTCTCCACAATTATATATTTTTTTTTGCCGAAAATCAATTTATTTGAAGAAGAATTTTATTTTTTTGTGCTTGTGTCCATTCGGGAATCCGATCATACATATCGGTAAAATTAATAAATAAAATAGTTCATTTGCTTGACGGAAAGCGCGCCTTGGAATATAATAGAGAGGAATTCAATAACGAGATCAAATTTTGGAGGAAGAACAAAATGGCAAAGATATATTATCAGTCCGATTGTGACATCAAAGTGCTCAAAGGCAAGACGGTTGCGATTATCGGTTACGGCAGCCAGGGCCATGCGCACGCGCTCAACCTCAAAGAGAGCGGCGTCAAGGTGATCGTCGGTCTTTACGAGGGCAGCAAGTCCTGGGCGAAGGCGGAAGCCGCAGGGCTCAAAGTCATGACCGCGTCGGAAGCGGCGAAGGCTGCCGACATCATCATGATCCTCACGCCGGACGAGAAGCAGGCGAAGATCTACAAAGAAAGCATTCTTCCCAACCTCACCGAGGGCAAGGCGCTTGCTTTCGCGCACGGCTTCAACATCCATTTCAAACAGATCGTTCCTCCTGCGAACGTCGACGTGTTTATGATCGCGCCGAAGGCTCCCGGTCACACCGTCCGCAGTGAGTATGTTGCTGGCAAGGGCACGCCCTGCCTGGTCGCCATTCATCAGGACGCTACGGGCAAGGCGCTTGACGTTGCTCTCGCATATGCGGCTGGCATCGGCGGCGCGCGTGCGGGCGTTCTTGAGACGACCTTCCGCATCGAGACGGAGACCGACCTCTTCGGTGAGCAGGCTGTCCTTTGCGGCGGCGTGACCGCACTGATGAAGGCGGGCTTCGAGACGCTGGTCGAGGCGGGCTATGATCCCAGAAACGCATACTTCGAGTGCATTCACGAGATGAAACTCATCGTCGACCTCATCTACAGGGGCGGCTTCTCTCTGATGCGCTATTCCATCTCCGACACCGCCGAGTTCGGCGATTATGAGACGGGCAAGAGGATCATCACCGATGAGACCAAGAAGGAGATGAAGAAGATCCTCGAAGAGATCCAGGACGGCACTTTTGCCAGCAAGTGGATCGCCGAGAACAACAACGGCCGTGCGCACTTCAACGCGAAGAGAGCGCTCGAGGCTTCTCATCAGCTCGAAGAAGTCGGCAAAGAGCTCCGCAAGATGTATTCCTGGAGCGACGAAAAGGTCGATATGTAACAAATTTCATCAACATGCAAAGCCCTTCCGATCCGTTCGGAAGGGCTTTTTATATGCGCGCGCGTAGAATTTTTCCTTCGGGCGCAAAAAGTTTGGTATTTTAATTGAAAAACGGAGTGAAAAATGGTATAATAAAAACAATGACTGAATGAAGAAGAAATGCCCGCGGCGCGCCGCGCGGTAGGGGAGATCTGTTTTGAATAACCTTGGAAGAGGCACGGAAAAGAAAAAAGAGAGTATTCTGTCAAAAGAGACGGTGGGGATCGTTCTGGTCCTGTTCGCCGCGGTCGCGCTCGTCATTCTCATCACGCGCGACGTCATTTTCGGCACAGTCGGGTTTGCGGTCAGTTCCTTTTTGCTCGGATTGTTCGGATATTGCTCCGCGGTCGTTCTCGCGGCGCTCGTCTATCTCGGCGTCGTAATGATCGTCGGAAAGAGGCTTGCCGTCTCTGCAAAGACGGCTGGTTTTTGCGCGCTCTGTTTTGTCAGTCTCGTCCTTCTCGTGCATACCATCACTTCGGCGGTGGGGGGCATCGAATATACTTCTTACGGCGAATATCTTGGCGCCTGCTTCGATGCGGGCGAAAAGTCCTATTTTCAGACGACGGGAGGCGGGGCGATCGCAGGTCTCATCGTATATCCTGTCTGCAAACTGACCACTTCTGTCGGCGGTTATATCCTGTTTTCGCTCATGACCATCGGCTTCGGCTATCTGGTGTATGTGTCTGTTCGCGGCCGCAGGCCTTTCACCGCCAAGAGGGACGAGCATGCCGACCGTGCCATCGAAGAGGCTTCGCGCAATACGTCCGATCTTTATAATCTCGGCTATGGCGAGACGGTTTCGCCGTATGCGTCTCCGGCGCAGCCGCAACAGCCTGCCGCCCCGCAGACATACGCGGAAGCGCCCGTGCAGAACAGCTATTCTGCCGTGGACAATTCCAAGCGTCTCTATTCCATCAACGACGAATTTGCGTTGAAGAGCAAGCGCGAGCTTCGCAATGAGGCGCGCAGGGAACGGCAGGGCAGGCAGCAACCCGTGCAGAACGCATCTTTGGAAGACTACAACGCCATCCGACAGATCCTGTATCCGGATCGCCCCGCGCCCGTAAACACGCCGCTCATAAATAATAATCCCCAAGAAGACGGATATGCGTGGTTCAATCGCGTGTCGGGTTCGGCATCGTCGCCCGCACGTTCGTCGTCTTCGTCGTATTCGTCTTCGGCCTCTTCTGCGCCGAGCGGAAGCAGTTATACCCGTAACGGAATTTTCAACGAGAATTCCTATTTCAACAGGCCTCGCCATGCCATTTCGAAGGAGCAATACAACGAGGCATTCCGCACCGATGCGCCCTCTTCCTTTACGGCAGGGCACGAGCGCACGGTGCCGCGCACGCCCGCTCCGCAGGAACCCGCTCGCCCCGCGCCTTCCGTGCAGGAGAGTGCACAGCCCGCGACTTACTCCGAGATGTATGCGGATGACGCGGAAAACAACATCTCCTATTCGAACAAGCCCAAAAAGATCGTGACGGACGCAAGTTCGGCAGACTATTCGCAGCCCGTCCGCACAGAACAGCCGACGCAGGCGGCGACGCCCGCGCCCGCAGCCCCTTCCGTCGAACCCGATTATTATCGCAACGACGTTCCCTTCCGTCCGGAAGAAGAGGGGACGCTCTCTTCGCAGAGGCCGACGCCCGGCTTCGGCAGGACGGAACAGGCCGCTCCCAATTTCGGCAGGGAAGAACAGAGTACTTCTTTCTCCTCTCGCTCCGAGCGCCGCGAAAAGCCGCGCACCGAGCCGCGCCGTGCGGCATCCATCGACATAGGCGATACGGCTCGCATGGTCGGCTTCGGCGGCTTGGAGCGCTCCGCGCCGTCTGCTCCCGCAAGGAGCGAGACGCCGCGCGTCGAAGCGGAGCCTGCAAGGCCTTCTTACACGGAACAGGTCCCCGTGCGCTCCGAACCCGAACGCACGGCGCCGCAGGAGCCCGTTTCTCCTGCTCGTGAAGCGCGTGAGCTTCCGCCTGTGCGTGAGACGCGTACAGAGTCTTCCTTTGAGAGCACGCGTTCGTTTGCTCCCGACGCCCGTGAGGCGGCGCGCGAGGTCCCGCCCGTGCGCGAGGCGCGCGAACAACCTCCGATGCGAGAAACACAGGCTTCCGAACCCGTTGCGGACGAGGAACCCTCGGGCCTTCAGCCCATTTCCGAGGATTTTGATTCTGCCGTCAATATTTTTGACGAGGAGGACGAGGCTCCCGCATCTTCCGTCATTCCCGATGCGGTGGAGAGTATCTCCCGCCGCGACAGGGGAGAAAGACTGGATCGCAGTGCAACCCGTCCCGTTCCCGAGGCCCCTGCGGAAGAGGCGCCGCGCAAAAAGCATGTCTACCAGCGCTATGTCGCTCCTCCGCTCAATCTCCTCAACGACTACCCCAATGCGGTCGGCGATATGGAGGAAGAGGTCGAACACAATAAAGTCGTCATCGTCGAAACTCTTTCCAACCTCAAGATCCCTTCGGAAGTCGTCAAGGTCACGCAGGGCCCTTCAGTCACGCGCTATGACATCGACATCCCCGGAAATATTCCAACCAGCCGCGTGCTGTCCTGTGACAAAGAGCTCGCCATGCGCCTGCATGCACGCGACGGCGTCAATATTCAGACCAACTACGAAAACGGGTCCATCAGCATCGAGGTCCCGAACAAGCAGAAGATGAAAGTCGGGCTCAAAGACCTGCTTCAGTCGCCGTCTTTTACAGGCGCAAAGCCCGGCGCGCTGATGTTCGGTCTCGGGAAGGACATCGAGGGCAGGGCGATCTGCGGCGATATCATGAAGATGAAGCACCTTCTCGTCGCGGGTTCCACAGGCTCGGGAAAGAGTGTGTGCCTCAATGCGCTCATCATCAGCCTGCTGTATAAATACAGCCCCGAGGATCTTCGGATCATCCTCGTCGACCCCAAACAGGTGGAGTTCAATATTTACGAAAAACTGCCGCATCTGATGATCAACGAGATCATCTTCGAGCCTGCAAAGGTCGTGAACGTCCTCAATTGGGCGATCACCGAAATGGAACGCCGCTACTCTCTCTTCAAGGAGAAGACAAAAAAAGGCACGCTCGTGCGCGAGATCGACGAGTACAACGCTCATCTTCTTCCCGACGAGGAGAAACTCCCGAAGGTCGTCATGATCATCGACGAGCTCGCGGATCTTATGTCTGTCGCCAAAAAGGACATCGAGGACCGCATCCAGCGCCTCACGCAGAAATCGCGTGCGGCGGGCATCCATCTTGTGCTTGCGACCCAGCGCCCTTCCGTCAACGTCATCACGGGCGTCATCAAGTCCAACCTCCCCACGCGCGTTGCCTTCAAAGTTACGCAGGAAGTGGACTCCCGCACCATTCTCGACGAGTCGGGCGCGGAAAAATTACTCGGCTACGGCGATATGCTCTATAAGACGGATACGATGACCTTCCCGCGCCGTGTGCAAGGCGCGCTCGTTGAATCCGCAGAAGTTCAGCAGGTCGTGCAGTTTGTCAAGGAACACAATGAGGCGTACTTTGACGACAGCGTCTACGACTACATCAACAACGCCAAGAGCGGCGGCGGTGTGGACGGAGACGGCGGCGACGACGGCGTCGAGGCGGTTTACATCGATGCGCTCCGCTATGTCGTGCAGATCGGACAGGCTTCCATCTCCATGATCCAGCGCCGTTGTTCGGTCGGATATCCGAAGGCGGGCAAGATCATCGAATGGATGGAGAACATGGGCTATATCTCCGCGTTCGAAGGCGCCAAAGCGCGCAAAGTCCTGCTTACGCCCGAGGAGTTCGAGAGCAAATACGGAGACTACGGTGAATAACAATGCTTGAAAATAAGGTATTCGGGCTCATCTCCCTCGGCTGTGACAAAAACCGCGTGGATGCTGAGCGGCTGCTCGGCATCATCCGCGAGAAAGGATATCGGGTCACCGACGACATAGCAGAGGCGAACATCCTCATCGTGAACACCTGCGCGTTTCTCGCTTCGGCGCGGGAAGAGGCGATCGACACCGTGCTCGAGTGCGATTCCTACCGCGGGAAAAACCTCGAAAAGATCGTTGTCAGCGGCTGCCTTCCCGAAAAATTTATCGGCGAGCTCTTTCCCTCGCTCACGGAAGGGGATGTGTTTCTCGGCTGTTCGGATGCCGACGTCCTGCTGGAAGCCATCGAACGCTCTTACGCCGAGGGCCGCGTCAACGCGGTCGGTGGGGGGCATGAAGTGGAAGAGCATCGCGTTCTCACGACGCCCCTCCATTATGCCTATCTGAAGATTGCGGACGGCTGTAACAATTTCTGCACCTATTGCCTTATCCCGAAGATCCGCGGCAAATACCGCTCTTACCCGATCGAGGCGCTCGTCGCGGAAGCGTCACACCTCGGGGAACTCTCTGAACTCATCCTCGTCGCGCAGGACGTCACCCGCTACGGCATCGATCTGTACGGCGAGAAAAAACTTGTCGAGCTCATCCGAAGACTCTCCGCGTTGGACAACATCGGCGGGATCCGCCTGTTGTATTGCTATCCCGACGTTCTGGACGATGCGCTCATCGACGAGCTCGCGTACAACGATAAGCTCATAAAATACGTCGACATTCCGCTCCAGCACAGCGAAGACCGCATCCTCAAGCTGATGAACCGCAAGGGCTCGCGTGCCGAGTATCTTGCGCTCATCCGCAAACTGCGCGAGCGTGTGCCGGGCATTGCCATCCGTTCTACTTTTATCGCGGGTTTTCCGACCGAAACGGAAGAAGAGACGGAGGCGCTTGCAGGATTTTTGCGCGAAGCTTCGCTCACGAATTGCGGGTTTTTTGCCTATTCCAAGGAGCCCGAGACAGCTGCCGCGCGGCTGAAAGGTCAGATCCCCGCACGCGTCAAACAGCGCAGGGTGAAAAAACTCTACGCCGTGCAGGCAGAGATCTCCGAGCGTTTCCTCGCCGATAAAGTGGGAAAGCCCGTCGAAGTCGTCTGCGACAGCATCGACTATGCTTCGGGACGCTTTGTCGGAAGAGCGTATTGGAGTGCGCCCGAGATCGACGGAAAAGTCTATTTTTATGCGCCGCAGGCGACGCAGGGCGAGCGCTACACCGTCCTTGCGGACGAGGCGGACGCATATGATTTGTACGGACATACGGAGGACTACGAATGAATCTCCCCAACAAGATCACTCTTTCGCGCATATTTCTGATCCCCGTCTTTGCGGTGATCTTCTTTCTCGACGTCATCCCGTACAATTATTTCATTGCGGGCGTCGTGTTCGTCGTTGCGGCGTGTACCGATTTTATTGACGGGTACATCGCGCGCAAATATCATCTCGTGACCAACCTCGGCAAATTTCTCGACCCGATCGCGGACAAGGTGCTCGTCTCCACGGCTTTTATCCTTCTTCTCGTGCGCAGCGAGACGCTCACTGTTCTCTGGAAAGGGGAGTGGGTGCTCGTCGTTGCGGGCGTCTGCGTCGCGGTAATTCTCGCGCGCGAGCTCATCGTCAGCGGGTTCCGCATGGTCGCGGCGTCCACCGGGCTGGTTCTCGCCGCCGATAAGATCGGAAAACTCAAGACCGTGTTCCAGGATATTGCGATCGCAATGCTCCTTTTCGGCGCGGACTTTTTCGGGGTCGCCCGCGCGAGCGAGATCCTGAACGGAATAGGCATCGTCAGCCTCGGCATCGCAACGGTGCTCACCATCTGGTCGGGCATCTCCTATATCGTCAGAAACAGACAGGTGTTCAAAGAGTCGGAAGAATGAAAAACGCAGCGATCGTCCTACGCGGCAGGATGGACAACTTCAACGGAAACGAGTTTGAAAGGGCGCTGTCTGCCTTTGCGGACGGCGGCTATTCGGCGGATAAAGTCTTTCTGTTGCCCGAGGGCGAGCCGCACGAATTTGCGCAGACGCTCATCGAGTGCAAGAATTTTTTTGACAACGTTCTCATTTTATGCGCGGCGCAAAAGCTTGACGCGCGCCGCGGCGAATCTTGCGAGATTTTAAAGCTTTCGCGGAGTTCTTCGACCGTTCTCGACTGCGACGGAAAGACTTTCTTTTTCCTTCCGTTCGGCGAAGCGGGAGAAGGCCTTGTTCGCGGAGAAGTCGTTCCGCACCTGGATGCGAAGTACTCTGTCAGACATGACAGGGCGGTTTTCCGTGCGGTCGGCGTTCCGGCCGACAGACTTGCCGACGTGTTGTCTCGCGTCGAGAGCGCAAGCGGCGGCAAACTCAAGGTGCATTCCTCTGTGAAAGACGGGGACCTTCGCCTCGAGATCCTATACGACAGCAACTCCCCGAAGATGGTCGCGGACGATGTATCCCGCATCGTGGCGGAAGGACTCAACAATTACCTTTACGCATTGGACGATACGCCGCTGGAAAAGCGCGTCTGCGAGATGCTCAAGCTTCGCGGCCTTCGTCTGAGCGTCGCAGAGTCCTTTACAGGTGGCGGCGTCGCCTCGGCGATCGTCTCCGTCCCGGGCGCGAGCGACGTCCTTTTCGAGGGGATCGTCGCCTACTCCAACGAGGCAAAACAGGCGCGGCTCGGCGTCGGGCGTGATACGCTCGCACAGCAGGGCGCCGTCTCCGACGAGACCGCATATCAAATGGCGGTGGGGCTCCTTGCGACAGGCAATTGCACTGTCTCTCTCTCCACGACGGGGATCGCGGGGCCTTCTTCGGACGGCACCGACAAACCCGTCGGGCTCAACTACATGGCGGTCGGCACGATGGAATCCGTCTACGTCTACAAATATCTCTTCCGCGGCACGCGCGAGGAGATCACCCGTCGCGCGATCCGTCAGGCGCTCTTTCTCCTGTACAAACACATCAAATGAAGATGGCCCGCCGCGGGCAGGTATTGCAAAATATAAAAGACACGCTCATTCAGCAGCGGGAATTGAAAAAAATACAAATCGAGAGGTTTTGAATGGACAACGAAAAACAGAGGGCGCTTGACCAGGTTCTCGCGCAGATCGAAAAGCACTACGGCAAGGGCGCGATCATGAAATTGGGCGACGCCGCGGGCAACACGGACATCGAAGTCATCCCGACGGGGTGCCTTTCGCTCGACATCGCGCTCGGGATCGGCGGGATGCCGCGCGGGCGCATCATCGAGATCTACGGTCCCGAGTCCTCGGGCAAGACGACGGTCGCTTTGCACGTCATCGCGCAGATCCAGAAACAGGGAGGCATCGCCGCCTTTGTGGACGCGGAGCACGCGCTTGACCCCGTCTACGCGAAGAAGCTCGGTGTCGACCTCGACAATCTTTACGTTTCTCAGCCCGACACGGGCGAACAGGCGCTCGACATCACAGATTCGCTCGTCCGCAGCGGTGCGGTCGATCTGATCGTCATCGACTCCGTCGCCGCGCTCACGCCCAAGGCGGAGATCGAAGGGGATATGGGCGATCCGCACGTCGGATTGCAGGCGCGACTGATGTCGCAGGCGCTCAGAAAGCTGACGGGCATCATCAACAAATCGCACGCCTGCGTCATCTTCATCAACCAGCTCCGAGAGAAGGTCGGCGTGATGTTCGGCAATCCCGAGACCACTCCCGGCGGCAAGGCGCTCAAATTCTATGCGAGCGTCCGCATCGACGTGCGCAAAGCAGACGCCCTGAAGGACAGCGAGGGAATCATGGGCAACCGCACGAAGGCAAAGATCGTCAAAAACAAGCTCGCACCTCCGTTCAAGACGGCGGAGTTCGACATCCTTTACGGCGAGGGCATTTCGCAGGAAGGCTGCATCATCGACCTCGGCTGTGCCTGCGACGTGATCGGCAAGAGCGGCGCATGGTTTTCCTATGAGGGAGACAAAGTCGCGCAGGGCAGGGAGCGCATGCGCGAGTGGCTGAAAAACAATCCCGACAAGGCGTCCGCGATCGAGGCGAAGATCCGCGCCGCCTACAAACCCGACAAAGAAGAACCCGAAGAGGGAGAAGAGGAATAAAACAGAGGGAGACCGATGAAATACGGTTTTGTGAAAGTTGCCGCCGCCACGCCCGTCATACGCGTGGCGGACGTGCATTATAATGCGGAGAACATCCTCAAACTTGCGCTGGACGCATACGCAAAGGGCGCGCAGCTCGTCGTGTTCCCCGAACTCTGCATCTGCGGCTACACCTGCGGAGACCTGTTCGGACAGGACGTGCTCTTGGACGGGGCGCTGGACGCTCTCCGTGAGATCGCCCGCGGTACCGCGGAGACGGACATGTTGCTCTTTGTCGGCGTGCCTTTCCGCATGAACGGCGTTCTCTACAACTGTGCCGCCGCGCTCTCGCGCGGAGAAGTGCTCGCATTTGTGCCCAAACGGCATCTTCCCAACTATGCGGAGTTCTACGAAAAGCGGAATTTCCAGCCGTACTGCGCGGAAAACACGTCTGTGCGCTTTGACGGAAAGGAAGTGCCTTTCGGCAACAAGATCCTGTTCTGTTCCAAAGACGAAGAGGACTTTACCGTTGCTGCGGAGCTCTGCGAGGACCTGTGGGTCCCTGCACCGCCTTCCGTCGAGCATGCCGTTGCAGGCGCAAACATCGTCGTAAATCTCTCTGCGTCGGACGAGACGGCGGGCAAGGCGGAATACCGCAGGCTCCTTGTCCGTGCGCAGTCTGCCAAGACGGTCAGCGGCTATGTCTATGCGGATGCGGGGGACGGCGAGTCCACGACGGACATGGTCTTTTCCGGCCACAACATGATCTGCGAAAACGGGGCGATGCTCGCCGAGAGTACTCTCTTTGAGAACGGGCTGACGATCTCCGAGATCGACGTTCGCAAGCTTTCTTACGAGCGCCGCCGCATCAATACCTTTTACGACGCGCGCGACGCCGCGGGCTATCTCTCCGTGCGCTTTTCGGGCCGCGGCAAGAAGAGCCGTCTGACGCGTCCGATCGCGCGGCATCCGTTCGTCCCCGAGGGCGACGCGGCGCAGAACGAGCGGGCAGAGCTCATACTTTCCATGCAGACGGCTGGACTGAAAAAGCGCCTCGCGCACACAAATGCGGCTTCCGCGGTCATCGGCGTCTCGGGCGGGCTGGACAGCGCGCTGGCGCTTCTGGTCACCGTGCGCGCTTTTGATGCGCTCGGCAAGCCGCGCAGCGGCATCCTCGCCGTGACGATGCCCTGTTTCGGCACCACGGACAAGACGCTCAAAAACTCTCTCGCGCTCATGAAAGAGCTCGGGGTGAATGCGCGCACCGTCGGCATCGCGCCCGCCGTGCGCCGCCATTTCAAGGACATAGGGCACGACGAGTCGGTGCACAACGCAGCCTATGAAAACGCACAGGCACGCATGCGTACGCTTGTCCTGATGGACCTTGCGAACGACAACAACGGACTTGTCGTCGGGACGGGCGATCTGAGCGAGCTTGCGCTCGGATGGGCGACTTACAACGGCGATCATATGTCCATGTACGGCGTCAACGCCTCCGTTCCCAAGACGCTCGTGAAATACCTGATCCGCTACGAAGCGTCGCGCCTCGGCGGAAAAGTCTGTTCCATCCTGAACAGCATTCTGGACACGGAGATCAGTCCCGAACTTCTGCCGCCTGAGGACGGCAAGATCGCCCAGAAGACGGAAGAGCTTGTAGGGCCTTACGAACTGCATGATTTCTACCTGTATTATGCGATTCGTTGGGGATTTTCTCCCGAAAAGGTGTACTATCTCGCGCAGAACGCGTTCGCAGGCGCATATGACGACGAGACACTGAAAAAATGGCTGAAAAACTTTTACCGCCGTTTCTTCTCTCAGCAGTTCAAGCGTTCCTGCCTGCCTGACGGCGTCAAGATCGGCTCCGTCGCGCTTTCGCCGCGGGGAGATTGGCGGATGCCGTCCGACGCCTGCGCCGCACTTTGGCTGGACGAAGCGGAAAAACTCTGATAAAAAAGTGCTTTTTATAAAAAAATTTCCCGCTCTCTTCGGGCGGGACTTTTTTTATGCATTTTATACAAAAGATGAACAGTTATTTTTTTTAGAGCATTGACTTTTTCAGCTGAATCATGTATAATAAAAGAGGTGTAAAAATGGGCGGAGTTTGGCGCTGTGGCGCCGATGCAAGCTCTTTTCGCCGAGAAAAGTATTTTTTGCAGGAGGCTTTAGATGTTTGATCCGATGAGCTCCCTGTTTCTCGCAAGCGTGTCCGTCGGCGTATTCGTGGGCGTGCTTGTCGGCGCTATTGTAGTTTTTGCCGCCATCGGTTTTTTTGTCGGATATCTTCTTCATAAGAAGGGGATCGACAAGAAATTCGGTGAAGTCAATCAGAGAATCAAAATAATGCTTGAAGAAGCGGAAAGCGAGAGCAAAGCATTAAAAAAAGAAGCTATTTTAGAGGCGAAGGAACAGGACTTAAAATTACGCAACGAATTTGAAAGAGAGACCAAAGAGAAAAAGATCGAACTGCAGAAGGCTGAACAGCGCCTGATGCAGAAAGAGGACAACCTCGACAAAAAAGAGGACGCGATCTCAAAACGCGCGGACGCTCTCGAACAGCAGCAAAAAAATCTTGTCCGCCAGGAAGGCGAGATCAAGAAGATGCAGGAAAAAGTCAATCATCAGCACGATCTGATGATCCAGGAACTAGAAAAAGTCGCTCAGCTCACCCGCGAGGAGGCAAAGCGCATCCTCACCGAGAACATTCTCGACGAGACCAGGCGCGACGTCGCCGTGCAGGTCCGTAACATCGAACAGCAGGCGAAGGACGAGGCGGAGACCAGCGCAAAGAGGATCATCAGCCTTGCCGTTCAGCGCTGTGCGAGCGATCACGCGAGCGAGATCACCGTTTCCGTTGTTCCGCTGCCCAATGACGACATGAAGGCGCGCATCATCGGCCGCGAAGGCAGAAACATCCGCGCGCTGGAAAATGCGACGGGCATCGAGCTGATCATCGACGACACTCCCGAAGTCGTCATTCTTTCCGGGTTCGATCCCGTCCGCAGAGAAGTCGCGCGAATTGCGCTTGAAAAGCTCATCAGCGACGGCAGGATCCATCCCGCACGTATCGAGGAGACCGTCGAAAAGGTCAAAAAAGAGCTCGATCAACAGATCAAAGAGAACGGCGAAGCCGCGATGTTCGAGGTCGGCATCTTCGGATTGCATCCCGAACTCATCAAACTTCTCGGTCGCCTCAAATACCGCACGAGCTACGGCCAAAACGTTTACAAACACTCCGTTGAGGTCGCACAGCTTGCGGGCATCATGGCGGCAGAGCTCGGTCTGGACGTCAACCTGGCCAAGCGCGCGGGACTTCTGCACGACATCGGCAAGGCGGTCGACCACGAACAGGAAGGCACCCACATCCAGATCGGTGCAGACATCGCCAAGAAGTACAAGGAGAGCAACAACGTCGTCAATGCGATCATGGCGCACCACGGCGACGTCGAGCCCAAGACGATAGAGGCTGTTCTCGTGCAGGCCGCGGATGCGATCTCGGGTGCAAGGCCGGGCGCACGCAGAGAGACGAGCACGAATTACATCAAACGCCTCGAACAGCTCGAGCAGATCGCCTCTTCTTTCAAGGGTGTCGAAAAGAGCTATGCCATTCAGGCGGGCAGAGAGGTGCGCGTCATCGTCAAACCCGAACAGATCGACGATGCGCAGACGCTCTTCCTTGCAAAGGACATCGCAAAGAAGATCGAGCAGGAACTCGAATATCCCGGTCAGATCAAAGTCAACGTCATCCGCGAATTCCGCGGTGTCGAATACGCAAAATAATAAAACATTTTTGGACCGCAGGGCAAAAGCCCTGCGGTCTTTTCCTGTCCGCAGAATAGTATTTTCCCTTCGGTTCGCCGGAGGGCTTTTTTTGGGCGGAAATGCGTACGGCAAGCCGTACATTTTTTGTCATACGGCGAAGGGGCGGGAAATATAAATAAGTATAGCTTTTCGGGAGGGACGAGCCGTGCTTGATTTTTTGACTGACAAGTTCAAAGACGCGATCCGAAATCTGAACGGCAATCTTCTCTACGAGGTCCGTATCCGAGCGAATAAGCCCACGCTTGTAAACTACGGCGGAAAATACTGTCTTCTCGGGCCGTTCGGGATCGCGGGCTCGGCGAGCGGAGCGTTGCGCGCCTGCTATGCCGACATCGAAGAGATCATCTACCGTGCGAGCGAGTTTTCCGTTTATTCGGTGACGGAACAGCTGCGGCAGGGATTTTTAACGGGTTCGGGCGGCGAGCGCATAGGCCTTTCAGGCATCTTTGTCTACGAAGGGGGGGACAGCTTCACTGTCAAAGAGGTCACGTCGCTGAATGTGCGCGTCCCGCACGAGGTGCGCGGATGCAGTCTTCCCGTCTATAAGGTGTGTTTTTCGGGCGGTCTTTCCAGCGTGCTCATCCTCTCGGCGCCCGGGTGCGGCAAGACGACGATACTTCGTGATCTTGCGCGGCAGATCAGCGAAACGGGGCCGATCAACATCCTCATCGACGACGAGCGGAACGAGATCTCGGCGGCATACCGCGACTTTTCGCTGGATGTCGGCGCCTATTCGGACATAATCCGCTATTCCTACAAGCGCGAGGCGCTCGCCTGTGCGGTGCGCGCGATGCGGCCCGATCTGATCGTCACGGACGAGCTGGCGGGGGAAGAGCTTGCGGAAGTGGCGCGTTGTATTCGCGCGGGGGTGTACGTCGTCGCGTCCGCACATGCACGGGACATTGCGAGCGCTTCGCAAATTCCGTTCCTGGGACAGGCGATACAGGAAAAGCTGTTCGACTATTATGTCGTTCTCGCGGCGGGGAAGATCGGGGAGATCGAAGGGATCTACGACAGGGAGCTGTGCGCATGCTGAAATTTTTGCTCTGTGCGGCGATCCTCGTGCTTTGCACGGCGTGTGCATTTCTCTTCACGCGCAAGTACAGGATGCGCAAGGATTTTTACTATAACTTTTTGCTCTTCAATACGCGCCTCGCAAACGAGGTGAGTTACACGCGCATCCCGCTTCCTTCCTTTCTGGAAAAATATCGGTTCGACGGGGATTTTGCGAGAATGCTGGAAAAAAAGAAGAAGAGTGATTTTGCGGAGGGGACGGATGTGTTCTCTTACCTGAATCAGGACGAGAACAAGTTTTTGGGCGACTATTTCCGCATGATCGGTCGGAGCGACGCCGCGTCGCAGAAGGCGTACCTTCTCTCCGTCCGACAGGAACTTGAGGACAAAAAGAAGAAGTGCGAAGAACAGTACTCGAGTTACTTTTCTCTTTTTTTAAAACTCGGGTTTCTTGCGGGGCTCATTCTAGTCATTCTGATCGTCTGAGGAGGCGGGCATGGACATCGACATCATCTTCAAGATCGCCGCGGTCGGCATCGTCGTGACGATCGTCTGCCAGGTATTGAAAAAATCCGATCGGGACGACATTGCGACCATTGTCAGCCTTGCGGGGCTTGTCATCGTCCTTGCCGTCGTCATCGACATGGTGGCCGATCTGTTCGAGTCCGTCCGCAATATCTTTGACCTGTTCTGACGATGAGCGAACTGATAAAGATCATCGGCGTCGGGCTGGTAACGTGTGTCTGTGCGCTCTTGCTCAAAAACACGCGCCCCGAACTTTCTCTTGCGGTCACGGTTGCGGGCGTCGTGATCATGCTGATCTTCTCGCTGGACATCCTCTCGGCTTCTTTCGGATTCTTTGCAGAGATCGGCGAAAAGACGGGCATCGACAGCGCGTTGGTCAAGCTGCTTTTGAAGATCGTCGCGATCGGGTATCTCGTCGAGTTTGCCGCGGGGATCTTGGAAGATTTCGGAAGCAAGAGTCTTGCGGACAAGCTCGTCTTTGCGGGGAAGGTGGTCATCTTCACGATGTCCGTCCCCATTCTTCGCAGCCTCGTCGAGCTGATCGGCGGTTTTTTGGAGCTCGTATGAAAAAGAAGGTGTTTCTCATTCTTCTTGTCCTCGCGTTCACGTTTGCAGGCTTCTCTTTTACGACCGTGAGTGCGGCGGAGGAGGAGTCTGACGATTTGAACACGAATATAGAGGAGATACTCGGCGAGCTCGATCTTGAAGAGCTCGAGGAATACCTCGCCTCATTGACGCAGGAACAGCGCGACGCATTCGGGGCAAGCTTTTTCGAAAAGGTGCTTTCCGTCATAAACGGAGACTTTGCGCTCGATTATGACAACGTCTTTTCGGCGATCGCGGGATTGGTGTTCGAGAACGTGTCGGCTTTGCTCCCTTCCTTTTGCGTCATCTGTGCGATCGCGATACTTTGCGGGCTTTTGAATCAGTTCAAAAGCGCCTTTTCCGAAAAGGGCACCGCAAAACTCATCCATTTTGTCGGCTATTCTTCCATCCTCGTCGTTCTTCTCTCGACGCTCACGCAGGTCATCGGCGCCTGTTCGGACGGTGTGCTGTCCATGCAGACGCAGATGCAGGCGATCTTTCCCGTGCTCCTCACGCTGATCGCGACGAGTGGCGGCACCGTGTCGGTCGCTGTATATCAGCCCGCCGTGCTCTGTCTGAGCGAGATCATCGTATCGGTCGTGACTTCCGTCGTCTTTCCGCTTGCGACGCTCATCTGTGTTCTGAACATGGTAGGGCATCTGAGCAAGGAGATACGCCTTAAAAACTTCTGTGCGCTCTTTTCGGGGATCATAAAGTGGGTCCTCGGCATCTCTCTTGCGGCGTTTACCGTCTTTCTCACGGTACAGGGCATCACCTCTGCAACGTATGACGGGCTCTCTTTCAAGGCGGCAAAATATGCCATCAGCAATTCCGTGCCCATTATCGGCGGCTTTTTGGGAAGCGGCTTCGATCTCGTCATCGCAGGAAGCGTACTCATAAAGAATGCGGTCGGGTCTTGCGGCATCCTGCTTCTCGTGCTCGTCGTCGCCTCTCCGCTCTTTCAGCTTGTTGCTTACAATCTCTTTTTAAAGTTGAGTGCCGCCGTCACGGAACCGGTGGGGGATACGGGAATCTCCGATTTTCTCGGGTCGCTCTCCAAGACCGTCAATTTCTTTACGGCAGGGCTTCTTGCGGTGAGTTTTATGTATTTCATGACAATGCTGTTACTGATCTGTTCTTCCAACACGCTCTTCTGATGCAGGGCTATATTCTCGGCGTATGCGGCGCCGCGATCTTATCCGCATTGATCACGATACTCCTGCCTGAAGGAAGGACGGGCAAGTTCGTCACGGGCATTCTTCGGCTTTTCTGCCTGCTCGTACTTCTTCTGCCGCTCTTTTCGCTTGCGGAGAGTTTCAGCTTCACTTTAAACGGAAAGGTAGAGCCTGACAGGGCATTCCTCGAATACATGTGCGAAGAGCGTGCGCGGGAAGAGGAACAGGATTTCGAAGCGCTCGCGCTCGAAAAACTGGATGCGGAGGTGGACGTCACGCTCACGGCTGAAGTGGTCGAATGGGAATATGTTGTGTCGAAGGTGACCATAAAAATCATAAAAACCGGAATGAACGGAGAGGACGGGCATATATTTATTATAGAGCGTCTGGGTGAACTCTCCGATCAGTTTTTTCCGGGTGCGGAGGTCTTCTATGAATGAGACGAAGGCAACGGGGCTTGGCGAAAAGCTGAGATCGGGAAAGCTCTTTGAGATCGTCGCGATTGCGGCGCTCGCGCTCGTCGTTTTGCTTATCTTCGTGATGTCTTTCCAAAAGGAAGGGGAGGAGGACGCGCAGGACTATGCTTCCCTTCTCTCGGCGCGTCTGGAAAGCGTGCTCTCGTCCATCGAAGGGGCGGGAGAGGTGGACGTGTTTGTCCATGTCCGATCGGACGGCGAACGCGTCATCGCGATGCAGGAGAGCGTTTCGGCGGACGGGACGATTGTCAGCGAACCTGTGCTTGTCGGCGGCGACGTCGTCGTGCTTGAAGAGAAAAAACCGGAAATAACGGGCGTGCTCGTCGTCGCGGAGGGTGCAGCGGACCTCAGTGTCCGTTTCAACCTTCTCGAAGCGGTGGCATCCGTTTTAGATATCGACCAAAGCATAATAAAGGTGTACCAAGGCAGCGGAAAGTAGATCAGTAAATCAAGAAGGAGTAAAAGGATATGTCGAAAACCAAAAAGATCGTCATCATGTCGGGGCTCGTCTTGCTTCTCGCCGTGACCGCCGTTTTTAACTTTGTGCTGGCCGGCACGATCTCGAGCAATGCAGACAACGGCGTCACCACCGCAAACTATTTTGCGACTTACCGCAACGAGCGCACAACGGCGCGCAACGAGGAGATCCTGCAACTCGATTCCATCATCGAGCAGGCGGAAGTAGGCAGCGAGGCGTATGAAGAGGCAATGGCTCTCAAACTCGAGATCGTCGGGATCATGGAGCGCGAACTTCTCCTGGAAACGTACATCAAATCGGTCGGCTATCAGGATGCAGTCGTGAGCATCGGGATGGACTCGGACAACGTCAATGTCTTTGTCAATGCGGGCGAGCTCGCTTACAATGACTTTCTCTCCATCTACAACATCCTGACCGAAGAGGCGGGCTGTGACCCTGCGAACGTAAATATTATGCCGATAAATTCGGAAAGTTAAAAAAAATACTGTTCAAATCGGAAAAAATGTGCTATAATACCAATGAGAAAACTTTTTGGAGAAAGAGGATGGCTATTTTCAAGAAAGTCCCCTCAGACGGACAGAAGGGAAAAGTATCTTACAACGCAGGCATCGTAAGCGGCATTGTCAATCTTGCTGTCTCCGAAGTGGAGGGCGTCGAGATGATCGCGGGCAAGCGCGGGCTCAAGCTGTATTTTGAAAAAGAGGGCATCTATGCCGATATCTCGGTAAAGGTCGATTACGGCTATACGGTCCCGGATGTCGCCTTCAAGATCCAGCAGACAGTCAAGCACAACGTCGAAGCGATGACCAAATACAAGGTCGCAAAGGTCGATGTGTTTGTTGTCGGCGTCGATTTCCCGCAGGAGCACGCATTCGAACAAAACTGAATGGAGAAAACATCTTTCCCCTCGTTTTTTGCGAGGGGAAAATTTAAATTTTTTACAGGAACGGATTTATGAGAAACAAGGCCAGAGAGTGCGCATTCAAGATCATTTTTGCTTCCATGTTCCATCCGGAGGAAGACGAGTCCTTCCGCCGCGGTGTCTATAAGGCGTTCGGACTGGATGAAGAGGAGCGCGCCTATGCGGACAAGCTCCTTTCGCTCGTCGGAGAGCATCGTGAAGAACTCACCGAAGAACTCAACCGCTGTTCCATCGGCTTTTCAGACAAGCGCATGTTCCCCGCAGACAAGAGCCTTCTGCTCATGGCGATGGCGGAGATCCGCTACGCGGAAGATGTGCCGGACGTCGTTGCGATCGACGAGGCGGTGGGGCTCGCAAAGAAGTATTCAACGGAAAAGAGCGCGGGATACGTCAACGGCGTTCTCGCGGCATTTATCAGCGGAGGAAAAGAGGAATGAGCGTATTGATCGACGGGAAAAAACTTGCAGCAAACATTCGCGGCGAGATCCGCGAAAAAGTTGAGCAGTTTGAATCGGAGCGCGGCAGGCAGATCGGGCTTGCCGTCGTCCTTGTGGGTGAAGACCCTGCCTCGCAGGTCTATGTGCGGAACAAGATCAAGGCGTGCGAAGAGGTGGGCATCAAGTCCTTTTCCTATCACCTCCCCGCAGAGACGGACCAGGCTCAGCTTGAAGAGTTGATCGACGCGCTCGTCGCGGATGAGAAGGTGCACGGCATCCTCGTCCAGCTTCCGCTCCCCAAACATCTTGACGAGCGGAAGGCGCTTCGACGCATCCCTCCCGCAAAGGACGTGGACGGTTTTTGCGCGGAGAACGTCGGCAACCTCGCAATGAACCGCGAGACGATCGTCGCCTGCACGCCGTTCGGCGTGATGAAGATGCTCGAGCATTACGGGATCGACCCCAAGGGCAAGAGCGCGGTCGTTCTCGGCCGTTCGAACATCGTCGGAAAGCCGATGGCGATGCTTTTGCTCAATGCGGATGCGACTGTCACTGTGTGTCACAGCAAGACGCGCGATCTGAAAGCCGTCTGCGCGGCGGCGGACATCCTCGTCGTCGCGATCGGCCGCGCGAAATTCGTCACGGCGGACATGGTCAAAGAGGGAGCCGTCGTCATCGATGTCGGAATGGACAGGGACGAAAACGGAAAGCTCTGCGGCGACGTCGATTTTGACGCTGTCAAGGACAAGGCTTCGTATATCACGCCCGTGCCGGGCGGTGTCGGACCCATGACGATCACGATGTTGCTCTACAACACGTTGATCGCTGCACAGAGGAGTTAATTTGAGAGAAGAATTTAAAGAAACACTTGACGCGTATCGCGTTCAATTCGATGAAGCGCTCGGCGAGTATTGCAAAGACTGGCAGATCAAACCTGCGGTGCTGGGCGAGAGTATACGTTATTCCCTTGCGGCGGGCGGAAAGCGCCTGCGTCCCGTGCTCATGTTTGCGGTCGCAAAGATGTTGGGCGGGCGATTGCAGGACGTCTCTGGTTTTGCGGTCGCGCTCGAGATGATCCATACCTATTCGCTGATCCACGACGATCTCCCTGCAATGGACGACGACGACTTCCGCCGCGGACAGCCCTCCAATCACAAAAAATTCGGCGAAGGGCAGGCGATCCTCGCGGGAGACGCGCTCCTCAACGAGGCGTATTCTGTTTGCTTTGAAGAGAGCAAGAAGGGACGCACCTATCTCAATGCCGCCTGTGTCCTGTGCGCGAATGCGGGCGCTTCGGGCATGGTCGCGGGGCAGTCCGCCGATCTGTTTTACCAGGGGAAAGAGGCGAGCAGAGCGGAAGCGGAATTTATCATTCTCAACAAGACCGCAAAGATGATCATGTCCGCCGTCAGCATTCCCGCCTATGTGTACGGCGCGGACGAAAACATCATCGCCATTCTGACCGAATTCGGGAAAAACTTCGGCTTTCTGTTTCAGATCACGGACGATCTGCTGGACGTCACGGGTGATTTTGAAAAGCTCGGCAAGACGGTCGGCAAGGACAAGGAAGAGAACAAGCTCTCCGCCGTTCGGCTTCTCGGCGAGGAAAGGGCGCGCGAGCGCGCAGAGCATTATGCGCAGATTTGTTGCAAGCTCCTCAACGAGCTTCCCTATGAGAGCGAATTTTTACAGGAACTGACCGCGTACGTCCTTTCGAGGGAATCGTGATGCGGCTGGATAAATATCTCGCCGAGCGCTATTTTTCTTCTCGCACCAAGGCGGCACGCGCGCTCGCAGAGGGCAATGTCCTTGTGAACGGGAAAAAGGCGAAGGCTTCCGACGATGTGAAAGAAGGGGACGACATCCGCATCCGGCCCAGACAGGTGCAGTTTGTCTCCGAAGGCGGATATAAACTCAGAAAGGCGCTCGACGATTTTTCGGAGAGCGTCGTCGGCGTCTATGCGGATTTCGGCGCCAGCACGGGCGGTTTTACCGATTGCCTGTTGCAGGCGGGTGCGGCGCGTGTCTATGCCATTGATGTGGGCGAGAGTCAGCTCGCGTCCGAGCTTGCAGCCGATGCGCGCGTCGTCGTCATGGACAGGACAAATGTGCGCTATCTCAAGAGAGGCGATCTTCCCGAACCGCCTGACGGCGTCGTCATCGACGTGAGTTTTATCTCCCTGATGCACGTTCTTCCCGCGGCGGCAGAGCTCCTTTCGGAGGGCGGAAAGGTGTTCGCCCTCATCAAGCCGCAGTTTGAATGCGAGGGGCGAGGGCTGGACAAACACGGCATCGTCAAAGAGGAAAAGACACGCCTTGACGCGGTCGGCAAGATCTACGATTTTGCCTGCCAACTCGGGCTTGGAATGCGCCGCATCACGAATGCGCCCCTCCGCGAGAAGAAGAACGTCGAATATGTCGCGCTCTTTGTCAAGGGCGGTGAGCCCGCCGCACCCAGAGAGGAGATGCTCCGCGCGGCAAAAGCGCTGAACTGAGGAAAATATGGAAAGATACACGGAGGCGCAGAAGAAATTTATTGCCCTGCGCGACAAGGGAAAACTCTCGGAAGAAGAACAAAGACAGGTCCGCGTCCTGCTCCTGCCGCGAGGAAACTTTCTCCCCGAAACGGAAGAAGAGTGCTTTTCGCTTGCCAAGGAGTATCTCGGCGAGGAGCTTTACATCGTCTTTCATGATTTCCTGCAAGAGGTCGCCCGCGCATATGATTACAGTGCGGAATGGAGCAGGGGCGATCGCGATGCCTCGCTCTATTGCAGGCTCAAGAGAGGCACAAAGACGCTCTGCGCCCTCGGGATTCTTCTCGATCATTTTGACATCGTATTCTATCTCGGCAAATCCGAGTGCGAGCGTTTCGAACGCGAGCGCGATCTCTTTCCGCGCGGCGGCGTGCAGTGGTCGTACGACATCGCTCCCGTGACGCACATCGGCAAGGCTGTGCGCCTGGACGGTTCCGATCTTTCCCTTCGCCCGTCCGTCTTTCGCCTTATGTCTTACAAAAAGAGCCCCGACAGGTCTCTTTAAGCAAACAAAATACCGACCCGCGCTGAATGGTCCCGCACGGGTCGGCTTTTGTTTTGTCGCGATTTAAACTCTTGCGCCGAATATGAGAGGGGCGTCCCCATTCATTTTGTCGGGCGAAGAAGCTTTTTTCTGTATTTTAAGAGAAGGATGAACGCGGTCAGATCGACCAAAAAGACGGTGCCGAGCAGGACGTAAAACCACGGCCTGTACGCGGCAAATTGGAAGATCGTTACCGAGCCGGAACCCGCAAATAAGAAGGATGTCAGGATCATTGTTGCGGCGATGATGTAGAAAAAAAGTATTGCCGACGTGACTGCGATCCCGACGATCCACAGGCCGCTCTTTGTTTCGAAGGGAGGTGTTTCCGTCTTCGCTGCGACGGAGCCGTCCGCATTTTTCGGAGCGGGGTCTGCGGGCTCGTTGAACAGCAGATATCCCGCGTCCGCATCCAGCACTTCACAGATAGAGCGCAGGTTGTCGGCATTGGGTACCATCTCGTCGTTTTCCCAGCGGGAAACGGTCTGTCTCGACACGTTCAGGCGAAAGGCAAATTCCTCCTGGGAGAGATCCTTTTGCTTTCGCAGCTGCCTGATTTTTTCGCCTAAGGAATCCATGTTTTTCTCCTTTTATCGCAAGCCGTACCGACTGCGTCCACGCGGACAGATCTCAGTCCTATGTTCATTATAGTATATCCTCAAGGCAATGTCAACAGCAATGAGAATAAATTCGGCTGATCCGTGATCCTGCGAGAAGGTGTATACCAATATAAAGGGAAATGGCGCAGGAAACATTTGATTTTAGAAAAATGTAAAGCGGTTTGTAAAGCAAAGATGGCAGACAGCTGATGCGGTATGATGTACAATAGAGCAAAGAGCGCATCCCTCCGCCGCGCGGACAGAAGATTTTCTGTTCGGCAGTGGAACTGCGCCGATAGTAAAAGTTTCGCGGGAGAGCCGTGTTCAGGTTCGGCGGGCGAACAGAAAAGGAGCGAGAAGAGATGAACGGCACGAAAAAAAAGAAGGGCATCATCATCGCCGTTGTCCTGTTGTCAGCGGTTTTGCTTGCAGGCATTGCGGTCGCGGTCGTGTTCGGATTGCGTGCGGTGTGGCGGAGAGAGGTCGTTGAGGACATGTCCGTCCCATCCGCGTCGCAAAGCATTACGATCAAAATAAACAGCTACGGCGTTTCGGCGGGCGAGAAATATTCGGGGGAGAGGGTGATCAAGTATGATCCCGTAAGACAAGGACTTTGGCTGTATGTCTCGTACGACAACGGCTGTGTCTTTGCCTTCGACGACGTCGGCGTTCGCGTGTACGGCGATCCCGCATCCGAGGATGCTTTCATTGAGACGTTTGAATGCGGCGCGGATATTTTTTCGGAATATGGCGGCGTATGGGAAGACTTTGAGGCCTTTATCTTCGAGAGGCGCAACGAAGCGGTCAAGGGAGTGTGGAAGCGGGGCGACGAATATTCTGTCACGCTCGACGGGGACTTTCTCATAGACAACGGCTTTCTCAATCTTACCCGTGAGACGGGCATCGAATACCTCCATGCAAAAAAGAGATACGGCAGTTTTAAATGCGATATGTCCGCGCCCGAAGGTGAGCTGCGGTCTTTGCATTTGCGCTACAGTTATTCATGGTCGGATTATTGGTTTCGTC
>JAHZBZ010000009.1 GCA_019423125.1 Bacillota bacterium
TTGCATCCTACGTATTACCGCGGCTGCTGGCACGTAGTTAGCCGATGCTTATTCTGCGGGTACAGTCACTTTCTTCGTCCCCGCTTAAAGAGTTTTACAATCCGAAAACCTTCTTCACTCACGCGGCGTTGCTGGGTCAGAGTTGCCTCCATTGCCCAATATTCCCCACTGCTGCCTCCCGTAGGAGTCTGGACCGTTTCTCAGTTCCAATGTGGCCGATCACCCTCTCAGGTCGGCTACCCATCGTCGACTTGGTGGGCCGTTACCCCGCCAACTATCTAATGGGACGCGAGCCCATCCATATCCGATAAATCTTTTACCACTGAGAGATGCCTCTCTGTGGTCTTATGCGGTATTAGCACAATTTTCACTGTGTTATTCCCCAGATATGGGCAGGTTGCTCACGTGTTACTCACCCGTCCGCCACTAACATAAGGGGCAAGCCCCTCATGTCCGTTCGACTTGCATGTGTTAAGCACGCCGCCAGCGTTCATCCTGAGCCAGAATCAAACTCTTAAGTTTAATTGCTTAAAGCTGCTCTTGCGAGCAACTGCTCTAACGTTTTTTTGCTGACTGTTCTTTGAGTACTTTGTACTTAAAGTTAATTGACAGAAACTTTCAAACAATTTACAAGAAATTGTTTAATTCATTTCCTTCTATTCAATTTTTAATCTGCGTTGAACCGAACTTCGTTCGGCGCTCTCTCGTGAAGAGCTTGTCCATTATAACACATCCTGATTTGCTTGTCAAGCGTTTTTCAAAACTTTTTTAAAGTTTTTTTCGCTCTCTTTTGCATATCTTTCTGTGTCACGTCGGATCGCTCTCTTTCCGCGACAGCCTACCTATAATATCACATCTCTTTGAGATTGTCAAGCGATTTTTAAAACTTTTTTGAAGTTTTTTCGCTCTTCCCGAAGGGATGTGCTTTCGGAGGCCCTCGCCCGCGATAGCTTGACTATAATAGCACACCGTACTTTAAAAGTCAAATGTTTTTTCTCACTTTTTCGCCTTTTTTTCCATTTTTTCTGCCATATTTTTGTCCCACTACATCTTGTATTTCTCCGTTTTAAAACGGCACAATTTTCGGCCGGGACTTTCTTCGCCCGGCCGCGCGACGGTTTTTGCGTAGGGGCTTTGTGGCGTTTTGCGGTAAAGCCATGCCCCACAAAGTTGCACGGCAATTCTTTTTGTGGTATAATGAGTGAAGAAAATTCAGCAAAGAGGGAAACCCATGTACAAGTATCTTCGCATGATCTGCGCCGTGCTCGCGGCGGCACTGGTGCTCGTTTGCATCTTCGTCGGGATCTATTTCGGCCTGACGGCATTTATCGGGTGCGCGGCGGGCGCACTGCTCCTGTTCGTGCTGAGCATGTTTTTCAAATATCTTCAGGAAGAACAAGAAGAAAAGAAAAAAGCCGCACAGGACAAACCCGCGGCAGACGGCGCCGAAGACGATAACGGCAAAGACAACGACTGACACGAAAACGAACGGAGGGCGGCCGCGCAGAATGCGCGGCCGCCCTTTTCAGGTCTTTCCCGCGCCTGCTTTGACGGCGTCATTTCAAAATCGACTTTTCACCCCTCCGCACGGCCATTGAAGGGCAACGCGAAAGCGGCTCCGCAGAAAAAATCTGCGGAGCCGCACCACTTTATTTTATATTTATATTATTGTCGCGCGCGGGATGTGCACGGCGGAGAAAGAGCGGGAGCCCCTGCCCGCTGAGCGCGGAGACGGTGACGCCGCACGCCTCGGCGGGCATGGCGACGCCGCGGTAAAACTCCCCTTCCAGCTCGATGTCGACGTAATTCTCGCCGAAGCACTTCCATCTGCCGCAGCGCCTTTTTTCAACGGTGACCGTTCCGTCCTCCTCCAGGAGAAGCCCCTCCCGCGCGTGCGCGCAGCCCTCTCCGCGAGAAAGGCGCACGAAATCGAACGCCGTGCCCGCAAGCTCCTCGCTCCCGACAGGGCGCATTCGCTCTCCGGCATAGCGATTCAGGCTGACCACGGGTGCACCGTCCGCATTGAACGCGAGCAATGCGGGAAAGAGGTCCGTTCTTTCTGCCCCGTCTGCCCCGCCCTCCTCTTCCGAACACGGAGAGGCGTTGCACAGGAGAAGGTCGCGGCCGTCCGACGTGTGCAGCACCCGCCCGCGCGAAAAAGACGAAAAGCCTTGGACGCTGTCCTCGTCCGTCCGGGCGCATGCCCCGCACAGTTTCACGCCGCCCCCGCCCCCTGCAGGGCGGAGCTTGCGCGCGGCGGGCGCAGTCCAGACGCGCAGGGAATTTCCGACCGTGGCGACGAGATGGCACTCTCGGACGCGGACGGGCTTGCCTCCGTCGCGGCCGAAGGCAAAACCGCGCGGGTAGACGGGTACGTCCGCGACGATGACCGCGGGTGCCGAAGCGTCGGAGACGCGCAAAAGGCGGATGCCGTAATAGTCGTCCTCGCGCGCGCATTCGCCGCCGTCAAACGCCGTGCGCGTGCGGCCGTCCGCGCGAAGCCCGCTGTCCGCATCCAATTCGAGAAGACGGACACCGCCCGCGCCGCGGCCGTACACGAGATACAGCCGCCCGCCGTCCGAAAAGACGGATGCGTCCAGCGCCGCAGGGGTCTTGCTCCCCCTGCCGTCCGTCAGCACAAGCTCGCCGACGAAGACATAAGGCCCCTCCGCCCTCTCGGAACGCGCGAGAAAGAGCGCCGCTCGCCTGCCGTCGGCGGCACAGAGGCTGCCGTAAAGGCAAAAACCGCCGCGCTCGTCCGCACGGACGAAGGGCGAGCGGAGAAAAAATTCCTCTTGCGATGCGCCGCACAGCGCGGCAAGCGCGCACTTGAGCGCAGAAAGGCCCTCGACGGGCGCCGTGCCCGCGCGGGACCAGTGTATCAGATCTGTCGAAATGCGGATGTCATAGCAGTTCCGTTCGTCGTTGCCCGTGGATAAAGAGTAGAATCTGCCCTCCGCCTCGAACACCGACGGCTCAACCATGCCGCGCAGGCCTTCTTCCGACGAAGAAGCCGCGCCGCCGTATGCGCCGAAGTGCGGGTCAACGGGGTAAATCTTTTGCATAACTCTCTCAACCTTGTCTCTGTTTTTCGGACAGAAAACAGGAAAAAATCCCCTTCTTGCGCGTTATCATACCATAGACTGCGCAGGATTGCAATCTTTTTTCGTATATATTTTTTATTTTCCTCTTTTTTTTCGAAAAATTACCATTTTTTCGGCAAAAATCCGCGCATTCGGAAAAAACAGAGCTTTTTTTGAAAATATCTGCACCGTTTTTGGCTTTTTTGCGCGCAATGTGACGCCCGCATTGCGTTTTTCCCTTCCGAAAACGGCGAAGCAGGCCGCACCCGCTCCTCTTTCGGGGGAACAAAAACATACAAAAGGAACCGCCCGCGCGAGTGCGCGGGCGGCCCTTTTCTATAAGGAGGTTGGAAGGGGAAACAGGCACGGAAGAGAAATCGGAGGGGGAGGCATGCGCCCGTTCGGCGCAGCTCTCTTCCGAACCTGAGCCCATTTTACAACAGATGCGCGGCGCTGTCAATGCACAACAGGTCAATTTCCGCACCTTTCATCCGCATTTTATTTTGCGCGCAAAACGCTCGCATTTGTCCTCGCGGCCGTCACAGATCCTCCACTTTTTTGCCATTTTCCCCTGTTTCCTTGTTCCCGCGCACGGTTTGATTTTCTCTCCCCGCTTCCGTTTTTTCCGCCCCGCCGAATGAACCACGCGGACAAAGCATACCTCTCCAACAGGTCAGTTTCTGCACCCTTGAACGGGGCAAATCATCCCCAACAGTTCAACTTCTGCACCGTTGAAATTTTTTCACACCCGCGGCGGGGCGGAACGGACGTTCAACAGGTCAGTTTCTGCACCTTTGAAGGAGGGCAAATCGTCCCCAACAGGTCAACTTTTGCACCGTTGAAATTTTTTCACACCCGCGGCGGGGCGGAACGGACGTTCAACAGGTCAATTTCTGCACCTTTCACCCGTGCGGACGCCCCCGCATGATGTTCAGGCGGACGAAAAACGCCCCCCTGCCAAAACCCTTTGCGCAGGGGGGGCAAGCAATCAAAGGCTCGGCAAGCGTCGGCAACCCCGCCTTTTTACGCACGGACAAAAAGCAAATCAAAAGGAGATAACGCGGCAATAACGCGGTAAAAAAACTCCGCGCCGAAAAATGCGTTTTTTCGGCGCGGATGATCTGCCGCGGCAATGCCGCGGCGGCGATTTTCGTTGGTGCCGGGCAAGCGGCGACCTTTTTCAGCGGTGCTCTGTCTTGTCGACCATCTCGACGATCTCGCTGATGCGGTCCAGATCGTCCGTGTTGTAATAGTCGATGTAGATGCGGCCCTTTTTGTCGTTGCCGATCAGGGAGACCTTGGTCTTGAAGGTGTGGCGCATGCGCTCGATGAGGTCTTTGAGCTCGATGGAGACCTGCTGTTTTTTCTTGTCCTTCTTGTCGGCGAGCTCGTCGGGAGAGGCGAAATAATCGCGCACCGAGCGCTCGATGTCGCGGACGGAGAGCCCGTCCTTGATCGCGTCGTTCGCGAGCTTATACTGCGCGTCTTCGGGCAGAGTGACGAGCGCGCGCGCGTGGCCTGCGGACAGCTTGCCGGACGACACGAGGCCGATGACCTCGGGCGAGAGGGACAGAAGGCGCAGGGTGTTCGTGACCGCGGGGCGGGATTTTCCGATGCGCTCGGCGAGCTCTTCCTGCGTGAGGTGATACTCGTCCATCAGCTGTTTCATCGCGTTCGCCGCTTCGATGGGGTTGAGGTCTTCGCGCTGGAGATTCTCGATCAGCGAGATCTCCTTGATCTCGCGGTCGGTGTACGAGCGCACGACGACGGGGATGTGCGTCTTGCCCGCCATCTTTGCGGCGCGGTAGCGGCGCTCGCCCGCGATGATCATGTACTTGCCGCCCTCCATGCCGTTGACGACGATGGGCATGATCAGCCCGTGTTTTTTGATGGAATCGGCGAGCTCTCGCAGCGCCTCCTCGTCGAAGTGCTTGCGCGGCTGGTTGGGGTTGGGGCGCACGAGGTCGATGTCCACCTCCGTCAGGCCCTTGATGTCCTCGGGAAGGGGCGCGGAAAGCGTCTCCTCGTCAAATTTTACGGCGTTCTCGTATGCCTCTTCGGTGTCCGAAAACAGCGCCGAAAGGCCTCTTCCGAGCCCTCTGTTCGTCTTCATGCCGTCCCCTCCTTACTTCTTCTTGCTCTCGCGGTCGAGATATTCCTGCGTCAGTGCCTTGTACGCGCGCGCGCCCGTGCATTTGGGGTCGTGGAGCATGATGGGCTTGCCGTAGGAGGTCGCCTCGACCAGGCGGATGTTGCGCGGAACGACGATCTCGAACACGCGCTTGGTGAAAAATTTGCGGATCTCTTCGGTGATCTGCTTGGAGATCAGCGAGCGGCTGTCGTACATGGTCAGGACGACGCCGTCGACGTCGAGAGCGGGATTGAGCTGCTGTTTGACCAGCGAGATGGAGTTCATGAGCTGGCTCAGACCTTCGAGCGCGTAGTACTCGCTCTGGATGGGGATGATGACCGAATCGGACGCGGCGAGCGCGTTGATGGTCAGAAGCCCGAGCGAGGGCGGGCAGTCGATCATGACGAAGTCGTACTTCTCGCGAAGCTCAGAAAGCGCCTTTTTAAGTACCTTCTCGCGGCTCTTCTTGTAGACGAGCTCCACTTCCGCGCCCGCGAGGTCGATGTTCGAGGGCAGGATGTCCAGCCCTTCGAGCTCCGTTTTGAGGATGTTGTCCTCTGCCTTTTCGTCGTCGATGAGGACGTTGTAGACGGACTTTTTGAGCGAGCTCTTGGAAAAGCCCAGGCCCGTCGTCGCGTTGCCCTGCGGATCGATGTCCACGAGCAGCACCTTCTTGCCGAACGAGGCGAGGAATGCCGCCATGTTCACGCACGTCGTCGTCTTGCCGACGCCCCCCTTCTGATTGGAATATGAAACGATTTTTCCCATTCTTTCACCATCTTTTATCTTATTGTATTTTTTCTCCCGCAGCGCCGCAGGCGCTGCGGGGAAAATATTGCCGTTGTTTCACGGGCGCAGGCATCAGTGCCAGCGCTCTCCGCCCTCGGGTTTGTCCTCGGGTTTGTCCTCGGGTTTGTCCTCGGACTTGTCGTCAGGCTTGCTCTCGCCCGCCGATTCGCCCTTGTTCCCGCCCTTGCCGTCGTCGAACAGCGAGTCGTCCTTGAGCACGCGCTTGAACGGGTTCTCCTCGGAAACCTTGAGCTTTTCGTCCATATATTTATAGACCTCTTCCACGGTCGCGCCCGCGAGCAGCATATCCACTTCGTCGGTGTAGATGGTCTCGCGCTCGATCAGGACGCGCGCCATGTTGTCGAGCACCTTGCGGTTCTCGCCGAGGAGTTTGGTCGCGCGCGCATGCGCCGACTCGATGATGCTGTGCACCTCTTCGTCGATGATGCCCGCCGTCTCCTCGCTGTAGCTGTTGTGCGTTTCCATGTCCCTGCCGAGGAAGATGGGATTGTCCGAACGGTAGGTCACAAGCCCCACGCGCTCGCTCATGCCCCACTCGGTGACCATCTTGCGCGCCGCCTCGGTCACGCGCTGCAAGTCGTTGCTCGCGCCCGTGGAGACGTCCTTGATGACGAGCTCTTCCGCGACACGGCCGCCCAGAAGCTCGCAGATACGGTCGGTCAGTTTGGCTTTGGTCATGTGGTTGTCGTCGTTGTCGGGACGGGTCATCGTGTAGCCCGCCGCCATGCCGCGCGCGATGATGGAGACCTCCTGCACGGGGTCGCAGTTCTTGCACAGCTTGGCGATGATCGCGTGGCCGCTCTCGTGGTATGCGGTGATGCGTTTGTCCGATTCGGTGACGAGGTGGCTCTTCTTCTGCGGCCCGAGCAGGACCTTGTTGATGCCCTCGTACAGCTCGTGGTTGCCGATCATCTTTTTGTTCGCGCGCGCGGCGAGGATCGCCGCCTCGTTGAGCAGGTTTTCGAGGTCTGCGCCCGAAAAACCGATGGTCATGCGCGCGAGGATCTTGAAGTTGACGTTCGGCTCGAGCGGTTTGTTGCGCGCGTGCACTTTGAGGATCGCCTCGCGGCCGCGCACGTCGGGAAGATTGACCATGACCTGGCGGTCGAAACGGCCGGGACGCAAAAGCGCGGGGTCGAGAATGTCGGCACGGTTGGTCGCCGCCATGACGATGATGCCCTCGTTGGTCTCGAAGCCGTCCATCTGGACGAGCAGCTGGTTGAGCGTCTGCTCGCGCTCGTCGTGCCCGCCGCCGAGGCCGGTGCCTCTCTGCCTGCCGACTGCGTCGATCTCGTCGATGAAGATGATGCAGGGCTGGCTCTTCTTCGCGGCGTCAAACAGATCGCGCACGCGGGAAGCGCCGACGCCGACAAACATCTCGACGAAGTCGGAGCCGGAAATGGAGAAGAACGGCACGTTCGCCTCGCCCGCGACCGCCTTCGCGAACAGGGTCTTACCCGTTCCGGGAGGCCCCACGAGCAGGATGCCCTTGGGGATGCGCGCGCCGAGATCGGAGAACTTGTGCGGGTTTTTGAGGAATTCCACGACCTCCGCAAGCTCCGCCTTCTCCTCTTCCGCGCCCGCGACGTCCGAGAAACGGACCTTGATGTTGGAGTTCACGCGGGCCTTGGTCTTTGCAAAGCTCATCGCCTTGCCGCCTCCGCCCTGGGTCTGTCGGATGAGCAACCAGAACACCACGCAGACGAGGATGATCCCCGCAAGCGGCATCAGATAGCTCATGTAACTGCCCGCATTGGGGTCGGAATAGGATACCTTGATGTCGTTGTTGGGGTCGGCGTCACCGTTCCGCACCATGATCACATTCCAGAACTCTTCATACAGCGCGTTGCCCGCTTCATTGCGCGGACCCGCGGCCTGGTAGATGTGCTTGCCGTCCTTGTATCCGTCGTAGACGTAGTTGTTGACTTTGATCTCGTCGATCTTATCATCCTCGATCAGCTGGATGTATTCGGAAAAGGCGATCTTCTCCGGCTGCATCAGCGTCGTCGTCAATACGATGGAGAGGATGAGCACGAGCACAACTGCGAGCATGACCCACAGAAGTATTTTTGAATTTTTACTCATTCAGCATCTCCTTAAATATTTGCCTTAAAAATTTTTTCTCTATATCGGCCGCCCTTTCGGACGTTGCCTTCTCTGTTTTGCTGTCTTTGCCGCTCGCTCTTTGCGGCGCGTTGCCTTCTCTGTTTTGCTGTTTTTGAGCCGCTCACTCTTTGCGGCGCCTTGTCTCCTCTGTTTTGCTGTCTTTGCCGCTCACTCTTTGCGGCGCGTTGCCTTCTCTGTCTTGCTGTTTTTGCCGCTCACTCTTCGCGGCGCGTTGCCTTCTCTGTTTTGCTGTCTTTGCCGCTCACTCTTCGCGGCACGTTGCCTTCTCTGTTTTGCTGTCTTTGCCGCTCACTCTTCGCGGCGCGTTGTCTTCTCTGTTTTGCTGTTTTTCAGCCGCTCTCGCCGCTCAGTCCCTTTACCCATTGCATGGACTTTCGCGGAGCAAAATTTTTTCTCGTTGCCCGCGCTCCGCCTTTTGAAGGTCTAAGCCGTGCGTTTTTGAGATGCTATCTTGATTCAGTCTCTTTGGTCCGCCTCCTGCGGCGTAAAACTTTTTCCGTCGCTCTTTTCCGCTACTTTATGGTACTGTGTCTTCATTTTGTTCTCGACGGGACTTAAACACCCCTTTTATCGGATTAAAAACTCTCTTTCGATAACTGTTTCCTTTTGCTTCTTTTCTCTTTGTTTTTGCTTTCCTTCGCCTGACTTCAAAGCCCCGACTTTTTGTTGCTCGATTTTCTTCTCTGCCCTTATGCTCTCTTCCAAATCCTTCTTCTTTTCCGCGGCGAAATCCGTTGCCCTAGCCGCGGGCTCTCTCTTTCCTGTGCCTCCATGAGCACACACCTTTTTCTGTCCTTAGCAGACCTTTGCAACGATTTCGGGCTTCCTTTTACTTTTCCCTTTTTGACATTCCCCGCGCACCGCCTCCTGCGGCCTGACGCTTTTTTCGCTTCCTTATGCTTCTTTTCTCTTTGTTTTTGCTTTCCTTCGCCTGACTTCAAAGCCCCGACTTTTTGTTGCTCGATTTTCTTCTCTGCCCTTATGCTCTCTTCCAAATCCTTCTTCTTTTCCGCGGCGAAATCCGTCGCCCTGGCCGCGGGGTCTCTCTTTCCTGTGCCTTCATGAGCACACGCCTTTTTCTGTCCTTAGCAGACCTTTACAACGCTTTCGGGCTTGCTTTTACTTTTCCATTTTTGACATTCCCCGCGCACCGTTTCCTGCGGCCTGACGCTTTTTCCGTTTCCTTATGCTTCTTTTCTCTTTGTTTTTACTTTCCTTCGCCTGACTTCAAAGCATCGACTTTTTGCAAAGCGGAGCATTGTTTTACATTTCTTCCTTTTTTTTGTTCCTTCGGCACCGCCTTTTGCTGTTTGATTTACCCTCGTTCACCTATTTCAGACTCGGACGCTCTTTGTGACCGTACTCGGGGAGCTCGTTGTCTCGCGGCATTTCCGCCCTGTTATCGTATTCCGTTCAACACGCCCGTTTTTTCGTCTTTCACTGATCGGCGTCGGTTGTAGACTTTTTTGTCTTATGCTCACAGAAACTCCCATTCAGTCCCGTGACTTCTGTCGATCATGAGCCGTTTTATACTTTTTTCGCCGAGCGCGCAATGTTTGCGCACTTCCTATACAGCAAAGTTATCTGTTCCCCCGTTTTCACGTCGGCTTTTCGATTGAGCTTCCTCTCGCTTCGCCATGACGACTTCCTCAGCCGACGGTTTGCAAATGAAATTATTTTCCCTCCTGCTCGTCGCGCGACTTGCAGTTATCTTTATCTCGCATCGAGGCTATACTCGCCACTCCGCGAAAGTTCAAGCTTTTTATATTGCAGTGTAGTGTACACTTTTTATATATAATAAGGAAAAGCAATTTCTTTTCTACACACAAAACAATTTGCTTTAAACCTCAAAATATATCAAAGAAAATTTTTGCGCCTCTGTTTAAAGCACGATCTTTTTCTATGCGCCTATTATATTTTATCCAATCAAGTGCCAAAACGGACAAGACGCTCCTGCCTCATCCTCTTAGCTTTTCAACACATCACGCCGAAAACTTCACGCCGCTCATGATTCCGAAAAAAACTCTCTGAAAGAACAACGATTCATTCTTGCTCAAAAATTTCGAGACGGGCAACAAAGTTTCAACCGCATATGTCCTTACAAAAACCTTCTTTGACGATCATATCTGTTGCCCTCCATGGGATGTTCAGGAATTGCTTCTTCCCCTCTCGGGCTCCCCTCGCCAAATACACAATGTCACTTGAAACCCCGCCCATCCTTCCTTGCTTATAGCGAAAGATCCGCGAAGCTCCATAGACGCATAGCTCTATGCACCCCCTGCGCATTGTTTCACGTAAAACAAGCGCAAAGATTATATGTTTTTCTGACAGAATGAACAAAAATCATGAGGCTTTTTAAAGCATTCAGCCCGCCCTGCTCCGAACAACAAAGAACTCCGCCATAATTTATGGAGCGAAATCCAGCCGAGAAAACTTTTATCAGGGAGAATACGCCGAACACTTTTAAAGGCTGATCTTCGCTTGCTCCGAAGTAAAACTCCAATCGATCAGATTTTATATTTTACAGACAGCCGTATTTTTAAAACGCCGACACCGGATTCTTTCGCCTGTAAGCATAAGCAAAAGACCCGCGACAGCCGACTTCTGTCTATATGATCAAATTTTATCAGATTAGACCGTGCACACTGCTCGCTAAACAAAATTTGTTTCGAACAACAACACCAACTTCGAAAACCGAACAAGCATACAGCGAAACACTTCGCAAGACATTTGCCCGGCCTTTACATGCCCCTTACCGCCGCATGTCCTGTTGCCGATTAAAAAATGAACCTCTCCTACAGTCATGAGATCCGCCATCGGTTCTGATTTCAAATTTTTCAAACCGTTAACCTGAACGGAAAACAATTTCCCGCACGTTTTGAAATTCAAAATTTACAACACCGAGCGAGAACATACTGCCGTTCTTTCAAAGCAAACCCTCTGCCGCAGGCAACTCGACATTCCCGCTTTTTCATGAGAGACGGATTTTAAGTTTGATACTTGATACAAAATCGGATCTGCGATCAGGACGGTTGCGAAACACATTCTGCGCCTGAGCCAAAACAATACTCTACCCCTTCCCTATGAAAACATAGTCCTTCTCATTCGGGAACGATATCGAGCTTTCAGAGCGCGCTTATCATAAAATTGCTCAAAATTATAAAGCTAACGTCCTGCGCCAGATCTGCGCCTCGCGCGTTTTGCTTTCGCGCTCTGTCCGAAACATTTAACAATCGAAGCAAAAGCGTTCGCCGTGCTTCTCCTATAGCAATTTTAAAAACGCAATAAGCGGCGCAACAGAATTACTTTAGCGCCATCCATAAAGCAATGACCCTATGCAAAGTTTACTCAACGAATCAATTCATGCGTCAATATTATGTGCCTCTATCTTATTGGGGGAAACGAAAGAAATTGCATTCCGCATCGTTTTGCAGGGCAGCAGAACCGTTCTTCTCTGCTATTTACGCACGCCACGAAAAGATCAAAACGCATCAGTCACAATCAAGCATGTCTATACAAAGAAGCAAAGAGTAAACGCTCAATGTAATGCACCGTCCATTGCGCACGCACCCGCATTCAAAAGACCTGTAACCACTCCCCTATCACGGGTCTATATGCCCTTTGATAAAAATACTTCGGTCAAAGAACGCCATCGCGCATAAAAGCCAAAAGCAGAATTCGGCAAAGAACGCGTACAAGGAGCCTAAAAAAGGGTTCACTACATTTTGGGCATCAGAAAGCTATTTTAATCAAAAAAATCAAAACATCCTTTGCCCCGCATCAAACATGCTATCCGAAAAAGCGCAAAACAAAAAAGCAGGCCCAAAAAAACTTGGCGATAGTTTTGTTCTTTTCATTATCTATCATATCATAAAGAAAGCAAAAACACAAGAATCTTTAAAAGATTTTTTTGAAAAGCATGATTTTTTATCCGATTTTCACCGTTTTTCACAAAAAAACCGATTAGCGCATTAAAAATTAGGCCATTTTTGCCTTGTAAAATGTTTCATATGAAACCTGTCCGTTCAAAACGATGTTTCACGTGAAACAATTTATGCTTTCCAAAAATGCGCGCGCCCTATGATAGATCATAAATGTTTCATATGAAACATGAAAAATTATTCGGCGCAAAATTAATAAATATTTGAAAAATATCATACAAAATCTTGCAAAGTTCTAAGTTTAAACTTTTAAATAACAGGAACGCATTATATACGATTGTATCTAGCATCTAAAGCAAATTTTAAATGACGCATTCTTTAATGCACAAAATATTATCTCAAAGTTATCCACATTTATTGTGTAAAAATGTTAATAAGTTTTAAAGCGCAGTATTATTTACTTGATTAGCTATAATGGCGCATAGGTATATAAATCTACATTTTTGTCCTGTTTTGCATTGTATATTTATGCATTAAAATTGCATATTCTCATGTATAATTATACATGAGTTTGCGTATATGATGCGCCAGTTCAACTATTTTGCCGCGCGAACATTTTCGCAAGTTTCATATGAAACCGAAAAAGAACGAAAAAGTTTAAAACGGGTCTTTACGAATTCGATCACAAAAACACATCAAAATATGCTAAAATTAGAGCTGAAAAATTAATTTTTTGGGGAGAAAAAAATAAATTTTAAAATTTTATTCTGTCTCAAATCGTCTGAGAGGCTTTTTTAAAATCAATATTTTACACTTTTGCTTTTAGCGCTCATTATTTTTTTGGAGGCGCAATCAATATTTTTCGGCTTTTTTCCTATCATTAAAATCTATTTTTTAGGTATTTTTTACATATTATTTTGTGCAATATATAACATATTGATGTATTATTATTTTTTCCGATTTAGGATCATTATAAAAGCAATAGCACCGGCTTATTTTTCAAGCAAAAGGGCTTATTTGGCTTGATCCGATGCCCCAAACAAGAAGAAAAAGCAGCTTATATCAGCAGACTAAGTATAAATAATTTATGGCGCATTGCATATTCTTAAGCGCTATTCATAATTGATATACGCTATTTACAAATTATAATTTTTATGCTTTATTTTACTTCTAAAAGTGCAATAAAGAATTGAAGCGCAGTAGATTAAAGAGGCGCTTTATTTGTTTGCGTTTAATAATATTCTCGCGCGTTGTGTTTATGGTGCAAATACTTAATCAAGCGCTTTAAAGAATTAATTTTTTATTGAATTATTTTGATTAAATTTTCTTATAGGATATGGAGGAAAGATATTTAAATTAAAATATATTTTTGCGCTTTTAAGTCATTTAGCATAAAACTATCAGCGCATTTTTATTTGTTTATGTTTCACGTTAAACATTGAAAATAACTGTGTTACACACATAAATGTTGATTTTTTGATATAAAGGACTATATAAATTTATCAATATATAATTGCGCTATTATTGTTTTTTGTATATAAATACTCAGCGCTATAATATTTCATAGCGTCTATATATTTTGCGTTCTTATCATAATTTGGCGCATATATTTTTCGGTAGAGGCACGCGGTAGGGGCACAAGGTAAAAAATAAAGCGCCAAAATGATTCATCCAAGTCTCCAAAAAACTGTAGGATCGATAGTAGGAATATGATTTGAGATAAAAGCTGACCTGCCCTTTATATAGCTCTGAAATGTATTAGCCGAAAGACATTTTTGCTAAGATGAAACTTCTGAATTTTCCTCCATACAAAACCAAAGCAGACAATCCAGGCTTTGACACAAACAAATCCGATTTGACTATTATATTTTATATGCTGCAAAAATCAGAAAGCAAAGTTCTAAAACATACAAGCCCTGTATGAATTCAAAAGGAAACAAGAAGATGCGAGCGGTCTTTGAGCCTAAGGGCATTTAAAACGCTTCGCTTCAAATACGAAATACAAAACACATTCAACAAAATTGCGCCAACGGGCAAAAAAATTAATCCATAACAAAATGAAATTCGATCCAATGCGAAAAAAAGTATGTCTGGTCGATAAAACATAAAAAGGTATGCGCCTATAAATTTTAAAAAGCGCTTTCATTGCTTTCATTGTTTCAAAAGAAAGATTTACAATTTTTTATATAGACCGACTTATTTCCGATACTTGAAAAAGATTTGATCATTCACTTGATTTTAAGTTTTAACCATTACACGATGTTTGTCCCAAAAGCAGAAGCAATAAGATTTAAGCGATTCTTTTTATATAGACTGACTTATTTATCTTGCCCAATGATAGGGAAACCAAAGATGCGTTTAAACAAAGCCGTTAAAGGATTATCTGCCCAGACAGATGAAAACGACAAGATCAGAACATAGTTTTTAATTAAATAACCGGTACATCTTGCCCCGGGATAGTTTCTTTCTGAAGGTAACTTTAAGACGCCGCTTTCGCGAATGTTTTTTTATTGTAAGAAGGCATTTCTATTTAACGTTTTTTACAAACCCCGAATCTATCGTATTAGCGAAAGGACAGGCTTTTACAAAGCATTTCAAAGGTCTTCTCATAGTCGAAAACGATTCAAAATCTTGTATTTATTTGGCGGAAGAGGATCTTCTGTAATACGTTTTAAACCGTATTTCTTTTAAATACAGATTAGGTTATCTTCTTCAAAAAAGAATGTTAAAACAAGCCTTAATCGGGAGCACAAAACCTAGATCGAACAGTCTTCAAATGCTTAAAAAGAATATCTTATCTCTCTCGATTTTTTGTATCATCCACCAGATCGTTTCGCCTTGTCTGCCCCTTATAATAATAACTCTGACATCAAAGAGCAACATTCCTTATCATGATTTTTTTACAGTGGCAGGCTCTTCCCGTTTAAGATACTTGCATATAGAGATACCTACCTGATTTTTATCTTAATTATAAAGTTTATGCGCCTCAAAACCAACGTGGCGCAATAATTAATATTAACGGTATGGAAGATAAATTTTTTATGCGCCATCAAAATTCAGCTATGCAAAAACCTTACCAAAGTCCGTTTTTATACAAAATCTTCGTTACGATAGAGAGATTTTCTTCGGCCATGCCTTCCCTTCGAGTAAAATTTTTTCTTTCCGAACCATTATGATTCTTTTATATCAATATCTTATTTTTTTAGGAATTGTTTTAATTATATATGCAATATTTTGTGCTTAATATTATAGAGATTCAAATTAAAAAATGTTTGCAAATCCTGACATACCGCCTCATTGCGTTCCTCTTTAAAGCAAATTCTATGAATGCTGAGCGAAAAATGATCTGACGGCGGAGAGATGCCTTGACAAAAAATGCTTCGGGGCAGGCGCATTGATCGCAATGTGCGAAACGGTAAAACCAAACTATCCTGAGCATGGTCGCTGATTTTGCTCATTTATTCTATCCAAACAAACTAGCTTCGTCGCGGGTAGGGGGACATGTTCCGCTCCTTGTGCGTGCGCGCGCCCGTTTAGAACAGATTTCCGGTAAAAATCGTTCCCGTCATAAGGAAAAGACTAATTTTTTGCCACTTCACAAGGAAGCCAACCGCAAAATCGGTTGTAATCTAGACAATTTTTCGGAAGGAGGGTTTTTGCTCCCTTCGCGCGCCCGTGCAGAACAGCGACCTAGTAAAAATCGCCCCTGCCCTAAAGGAAAAAACATATTTTTTGCCACTCCGCGCGCGCACCAAAGGCAAAATTAGTTGAGAGCAAGACAATTTTTGTCAGGAAAATCAGAGTTTTGGCCCCCATGCGAATGGATGCGCAAGGCACAAAATGAGTTAAGGGCTATACTATTTTTTTGTAGAGAGAAGCGGCCCTCTTCTCGAGTGCCCGTGCCAAACTAAATAGAATCAGTAATGTATCTCGTTTAAAAGGCTTATCGCAGACAGCTCCGATTTTTAAAGCTGTTTCTTTCAAAATTTATACCGCCTTACAAAATTCAACCGGACTAAAAAAGTATTTATGAGAGGGCAGCTGAAAATTTATTGACTGATCAAATGTTTTACAGAGAAAGATCTTCTCAAGGTATTTTTTGCAAGGCTCAGGGGGCGAAAGTACGCCGAAGCAGATTTTTTTCAAATCAAAGCTTGTTTTTTGCGGGCACAAAAGACAAAAGTCCGCAGAGGCAGATTTTTTTCAAATCAAAGCTTGTTTTGCGGGCACGAATCGCCGACGGCGAAGCACTCTCTTTTCTGCACGCGAGCGATCTTGCCTCCCTGTTCGGGAATGCGCTGAGCAATGCGATCGAACACGAACAGACGGTGGAAGAGGAAAAGCGCTGCATTTTCCTCAAAGTCTTCCGAAAAGGCGACCTGGTCGCCGTCCACATCGAAAACTACTGCACGGCGGAACTTACCTTCGGCGGGGATCTTCCCCTGACGACCAAATACGACAAAGAAAATCACGGCTTCGGACTGAAAAGCATCCGCTACACGGCGGAACGCTACAACGGAAGCGTCGCGGTAGGGCGGAGCGGAAATCTTTTTACGCCGGACGTTCTCTTCCCCGCGCCCCGCGAAAGATGACGCCGCAACAGTTTTTGCCGGAAAACTTCGTTTTTTTGCCATCGTCGTTTCCGTCTCCGTTTTTGTGCTATGATGGGCTCAATTCAGGGGAAGCCCCCACAAAAAGGAGGAATTTATGAAGGTCACAAACTTTGGAAAAAGCAACTCCGGCGCGTTCTGACCGTCGTGTTTGCTTTTCTTCTGACGCTCTCTTGCATCGCAATGGCGATCACGACCGAATACGTCACCACCATCAACGGCTGGCTCGGGATCACCAACACGATCGCGCAAGAGATCGGCGAAGGAGAAGAGACGGATTCCATCCGCTACAAGAGCGACTATTCGTCTTTGGACGAACTGTACGCACACCAACAGGCTCTCGCGGAAGAACTTGAGGCGGAAGGGGCCGTTCTGCTCGAAAACAACGGCGCGCTCCCGCTCGAAAAGGGTGCAAAAGTCAGCCTTTTCAGCCGCTCCTCCGTGGACGTCGGTTACGGCGGGACGGGTTCCAGTTCTGTAAACAGCGCCGTCGCGATCACAATGAAAGACGCCTTTGAAAAAGACGGAAAAATGAGCGTCAATCCGACGCTCTGGACTGCATACAAGAACTATAAGACGCCCGTCGACAATCGCGTCCAATCCGGCTTCACCGGTCCTCTCTTTTACGGACATCATTCGCTACGCCGTGATGGGGGAACCTGTCTCCTTTGTCACCATGCTGATCGTCAACGTGCTCTTTGTTCTCTGCGCGCTTTCCGCCTTTTTCGGAAAGCTCCCTCCGCTTTTCTTTGCCGTAACGGTCTCAGCGGCGGCGCTCTTTGTGATCACGAACAACGCGGAGACTACGCTCTACAATTTCACCTTTGCCCTTCAGGCGGGCGTTTCCGCGATCGGCGGCATAACGGGAACGGTCCTTGGCTGTTTGCACCGCGTCCGTCCCAGACGCATCGGAGCTCTTTTTCTCGCCTTTGCAGGCTTGCTTGCGGCGGTTTTCGGGGCGGTCCGGGGAGCGGAAACACTCGCCGCAAAAAACAGGACGCACGCCTTACCCGAACTGTGGGCGGTCCCGACCATCTATGACCGCGCCGAATGCGCGCAACAGGGCCCCATCGAAAAGACAGAGTACAAGACAAAGGCCTACGCAACGGACGGCAGAGAGGTCACAAAGAGCGCATACGTCTATCTCCCTTACGGTTACAGCGAGAACGAGCGCTACGACATCCTCTATCTCCTCCACGGAACGGGCGACGACGAAAGTTATTGGCTGATCGACAATCCCGAAAACAAGACGATGATCGACAACCTGATCTTTTACGGCGTCATCCGTCCGCTGCTCATCGTCATGCCCACCTTTTATGTGGAAGGGGATTGCGCAAACGATCCGGACCCGCTCACCTATTCTTTCAACGAAGAGCTTCGCAACGATCTCATGCCCGCCGTCGAGGGGAAATACTCGACCTATGCCGAGCGCTGCGATGCGGCCGCCTTTACGGAGAGCCGCTCGCACAGGGCGTTTGCGGGCCTGTCCCGCGGTGCGGTCACGACTCTTCATTCCGCCTTTTGCGGAAGCCTCGACTATTTTTCTTCTTTCGGCACGTTCAGCGCGAGCCGCACGCCCGTGGAAGAATTCCGCGCCGCCATCCAATCGGAAAAATTCAAGGATTTTTCCATAGATTACCGGTACCTTGCAAGCGGCGCGTTTGATTTCGGCCTGCACAGCCAGGTGACCGATTACAAGGCGCTTCTCAAAGTCGAGCCGCGGCTGGTGCGCGGGGTAAACACCTCTATGGACGTCTTCCCGATGCGCTACCGCTCCATGGGAAACCGGCATCTTGCCCTCTATAATTTTTTGCAGAAGATCTTTTGACCCGTATCATCCGAAAGAGGTCCGGCATCGCGCCGGGCCTCTTTGCGCACCGAAAGAATTTCTGCTCTCATTCGGACGCCGATTTTCGGACAAATATTGACAAACATAGAATTATATTGTATAATCCTGCATAAGGAGAGAGAATATGATCGAAAACGAAGCCTTGAAATTCCGATTCCGCCAAAGGCTGTGCGCAACGCTCTCGCGGCTCGCCGTTCTTTCGGCCGTGCTCTGCCTCGTGCCGCTGCTCTTCCGACTGGCGGTGGGCGCAGTCGCCTTCGGTTCGGCTGTCTTTATCACCTGCCTGGCAATCCTCTCGATCGCCAGCCTTTTTTTACTCCTGCTCAACGAGGATTTCCGCGCCCTGTTTTCCACGGAAGGCGTCGACAACGCCGTCGCGCTCTCGGAACAAGTGGATGCGTTTTACCGCATCGCGCTGCCCGTTTTGCTCGTGCTGTGCGCGGTTTTCGCCGCCTTGAGCATCTTTCTCGCGGCAAAAAACGCCGTGCAGGCAGACCGCAGAGGAGCCATCCTCCGCGCGTCTTTCGGCTTTGCGATCGCACTGCTCTCGGCGGTGGTCTTCTTCGTGCTTTCCGCACAGTAAAGGGAGGGGAATATGCGCGTTTATCTTCTCAACCGCTCGGACGTATGCGTCTTCTGCGGCGAAAAACTGCTTCCCGTGCACAAGGAAGGGGCAAAGGAATACGTCGAGGCGGACGTGCGCGAAGGGGAATGGCTCACCCTCCGCTTTTTCCGTTGCAGCGAACTCTCCTCCCGCCTCTGGCCGCTGTACGCGCTCTTTTTCTGGGTGATCGGGCTGTTCGGGCTGTTCACGCCCCGCTATGCCAGATTTTCCCACCGCCTGGACTGCACCGCGCACATCGCGGCGGGTGCACGGCCGCCCATATTGCGTTTCACACACTATCTCGGCTCTGCGGAAAAACCGATCCCCGCGGTAACGCCCCTTGAGGGGTGCTATGCACAGATCGAAAACGGCTTTTACGTCCGCGACGACGCGGCAAACCGCAGGAGAAAGCTCTACAAGGTTTGCTCCTGGCTCCTGCGGATCGTCTGCGTCGCGGCGATCGTCGTTTTATTGATAAAACTCATCGTTAATTGAAGGGAGGAAAGAGAATATGAATGTTCTTTTGGCAACAAAAATCGACGGCATCGATCTCGCATTGATCGTCGTCAGTATCCTGCTCGGCATCGCGATCGTCGTCGCGCTCATCGCGCAGATCGCGATCATCATCGGTTACGTCAAGGGCAACCGCACGCAGAACTCGCTCGGCCTTACAGGCGGGGATTTTGCGCGCAGGCTGCTCGATCAGAACGGCATGCCCGAAGTACAGGTCAAAAAATGCACCTTTTTGCGCATGCTCCTCTTCGGAAACCATTACAGCATCTCCAAGCGCACCGTCTATCTTCGCAAGCGCACCATCGACAAGACGAGCGTGACCTCCGTCGCGATCGCGGCACAGAAAGTCGCGCTCGCCGAACAGCACCGCGACGGAAACAAGGCGATGATCGTCCGCAGCCGCCTGCAGGGACTCGGCCTGTTCGCGCCCTCGCTGTTCATCCCTCTCGTCATCGCAGGCTTCCTCGTCGACGTCTTCGTCACCCAGTCTCTGCTGTTCACCATCGCCGCCATCGTCATAGGCCTGATCTTCATCGTGCTCGGCTTTGTCGTCACCCTTTTGAACATCCCCGTCGAAAAAAAGGCGATCGTCCGCGCTCAGGAATGGCTCGGCACCATCCTCACCGAAGAGGAGAACGTCACCATCCGCAAGGTGTTCCGCAGCTACATGATCGAATATGTCATGCTGTTTGTCATCGCGATCCTGCGCATCATCCAGCTCATCCTCAAATTACTTTCCAAAGCGAAAAACTGACCGCGCTCCGTTTCGAACTTCCGCGGGCGCACGCAAGAGCGTGCGCCCGCGTTTTTGTGAGAGGTAGTCTGCGCCCCCTTTTTTGACCGCCTCTCATCGCCGCAGAGCGGCGCAGCTGCGCCGCTTTGCGGCGTTTTTTCGCGCCGCTCTTCCTTCGCACGCTTCTTTTCCCGCCTTTTGACGAAAGCGCTCCCGCGTGTGCCGCGGCCCTCTCTTTTCCCTCCCGACGCGCCCTGCCTTTTCTTTTCGCTCTGCCCGATCGGCCTCGCCGCTCCCTGCCGAACCGCCTCTCCTCGTCCGCTCGCATAGCCTTTCGCACACCGATCTGCGCGCCGCGCCCTTTTCGCACAAATTGTGGATAACTTTTCCTTTTTCGCCGCGCGCGGCAAGATCCCGGCTAAAATTTTCTTTTTACCCGAAAAAAAGGCTGTTTTTTCAGGGCGACCGCTGTGGAAAACTTGCCAAAAAGCGCCGTTCCGCCTGCAGAAAAACGCCTCTTTGTCGCGAGTTGTCAACATTTTCAGTCAGATATTCTCTTTTTTTCGCGAAAAAAACGGAATTTCTGCTTATTCCGACAAAAATCGCATTGTTGTTGTGCACAAAAGTTGTCCACCGTGTGGAAAACTCTCCGCAAAGACTTCCCTGTTTCGCCCTTCTTGTGTTCTGACCTCCTTTTGCGCACAACATCTTGCGCTTACGGCACGCTTTTTTGTGTGGAATTGTGGATAACTTTTTTTGACTTTTTCTCTATATAGCAAATTTCAGCATTTTTCAACAAAAATCTTGCGTTTTAACGTTCTTTATGTGGATAACTTTTTTGATTTTGTGCACAACCATGCGGTTGTACACCGAAAAAGAGCAGTTATCCACATTCTTTTTGAGAGTTTGTGCACAACTCCCTTCTTTTGGACGCGGACAAGGCAAAAAGCCCGCCCCGCCCGCCGCAAGCGGCGGGCGGGGCGAAACGTGCGGGGCGGGGCAAAAAAACGGACACACAGGCAGGGCGAAGCGGAGGGGAAAGGCAGACACACAGGCAGGGCAGGACGAAGCGGAGGGGAAAGGCAGACACACAGGCAGGGCGGGGCGGAGCAAGAAAACAGACACACAAACAGAGCGGCGCGGGCAAAAAAGCACACCCACAGGCAGAGCGGGGCGGAGGGAAAAAGCGGACACACAGGCAGAGCGGGGCGGAGGGGAAAGGCAGACACACAGGAAAGACGAGGCAAAGCAAAAAAAGCGGACATTCAAGCAAAGCGAGGCGAGGCAAAAAAACAAACACACAGGCAGGGCGGAGCGGAAGAAGCGGAGAAGGAGAGGGGAGGCGCAAAAGGGACTGAAAAACGATCTTTGCAAAAATCGGAAGATCGGGTATCAAAGCGCCCTTTTTCGGGAATAATCAGCAAAAAAGGAGAGGAAAAATATGGAATATTGTTTCAACGTATTCAACAAGATGGCGGGTGCGGGGATCACGCTCGCGCTCGAAAAGGCGGTGGGGTGCGACCGTATGCCCGTCGTGCTGTGCATCGGCAGCGACCTCGCGATCGGCGACAGCCTCGGGCCCGTCTGCGGCACCATGCTCTCGCGCAAGAAGTCCGCGGAGATGTTCGTCTACGGCACGCTCGGCCGCCCCGTCACCGCGAAAGAGGTGCGCTATCTCAAGGAATTTCTGCGCGACACCCATCCGCAGAGCCCCGTGATCGCGGTGGACGCCGCCGTCGGCGACGCGGGCGACATCGGCCTGATCAAGGTGGTCTCGGGCGGGCTTCGCCCCGGCCTCGGCGCGCAGAAAAAGCTGGACCGCGTGGGCGACGTCGGCATCCTCGGCATCGTCGCGGAAAAATCACTCTTCAACTACTCCCTGCTCAACCTCACCCGCCTCAACCTCGTCTACCGCATGGCGGACGTCCTCTCGGACGCACTCTCCGGCTTTGCGCCCCGCCGCGCCGTCGCCGTCTGAATTTATCCGCTCAAAATTCCAAAAAACGCCCGCTTTGCGCTTATTTATCCCGATGTCCCCCAAAAGAAAGGGACAGGCGCGGCAACTCTTCATAAAATTTGTCCGCCTCGGCAAAGACCGATCTCAGAACGCCGCCGCAACATACAAAAACTCTCTTTACAAAACCCGTCCGCCGCGCTATACTGTAAGGGAAGGGCGCAGACCCGCTTTCGGCGGCATCTCTTGAGCACCCTGCCGCTTTTCGCCTCTGCGATACCGCATCCGCTTCGCGGCAGGGCATCCCGAGGCGCACCTGTTCACGAAATCCTCATTCTTCCTTTGCGGCAGAATGAAAGCAAATAAAGGAGGAACGCCCATGAAAGACACGACAAAACCTTCCGCATCCCCCAAGGACGCGCCGCAAAAGGATACAGAAAAGACAGAGCGCTGCGCGCGGGAGGTTTCCCGCCTGCGCGCGGTGTTCGAGAGCGGGGGAACGCTTCCCGTCGAGGCGCGCCTGCGCGTGCTCAGGCGCCTGCGCACCCGCCTGCGCGAGCGCAAGGAAGAACTTCTCGCCGCCCTGCACGCAGACCTCGGAAAATCCCGCTGCGAGGGGTACATGAGCGAGCTTGCGCCCGTCCTTTCCGAGATCTCCTATTTCCTGCGCAGGCTTCCCCGTCTCGCCGCGAAAAAGCGGGTGCGCGCCTCTCTTTCGCAGTTTCCCGCCACCTGTTTCACCCTGCCCTCGCCCTACGGCGTGGCGCTGATCATGAGCCCCTGGAACTACCCGCTCCAGCTCACGCTCTGCCCGCTCGTCGACTGCATCGCCGCGGGCAACTGCGCGCTCGTAAAGCCGAGCGAATACGCCCCCTCGACGGGGGAAGCGATCGCGTCCCTGCTCGCCTCTCTCGGCGAGGAGTGCATCGGCACCGTGCTCGGCGGCATAGAGGAAAACAGAGAGCTCCTGAAACAGAAATACGACTTCATCTTCTTCACGGGCAGCGTGCCGACGGGCAGGATCGTGGCGGAGGCGGCGGCAAAGACGCTCACGCCCGTCGTGCTCGAGCTGGGCGGCAAGAGCCCGTGCATCGTCGACGCGGACGCGGACATCTCTCTCGCCGCAAAGCGCATCTGCTTCGGAAAATTCCTCAACGCGGGGCAGACGTGCGTCGCGCCCGACTACATCCTCGCGCACGCGCACATCAAAGACGCGCTCGTCGAGGCGATCGAACAGACGGCGCGCGGGATGTTCGGCGACGCGCTCAGAAACGAGAGCTATCCGCACATCGTCAACAAAAAGCACTTCGACCGCGTGCGCGCGCTCATCGACCCCGAAAAGACGGTGTTCGGCGGCGAATGGGAGGAAAAGACGCTCCGCATCGCGCCCACCCTCTTAGACGGCGTCTCCTTCGACGACCCCGTGATGAAAGAGGAGATCTTCGGGCCCGTCCTGCCCGTTCTGACCTTTCTGAACTTCGACGAGGTCAAAGAGGCGATCGCGCGCAACCCCGCGCCGCTCGCGCTCTATTATTTCGGCAAAAAGAACGAGGCGCGCGCCCTCGGCGAGATCTCCTTCGGCGGCGGGTGCGTCAACGACACCGTCCTGCACCTCGTCACCCATCACATGGGCTTCGGCGGCATCGGCACGAGCGGCATGGGCGCCTACCACGGCGAGCGCGGGTTTTACGCCTTTTCGCACGTCAAGAGCATCCTCAAAAAGGGCAGGATGGACAACTCCCTGCGCTATGCTCCCTATACCGACAAAAAATGTTCTTCTTTTGAACGTCTTTTCCGCTGAAAGACGCAAAGGCGGCGCCCCGCAAGGATGCGGGGCGCCGCCTCTCTTCTCCGCCCGCAGACAAGAAGCGGGCAAAAAGCCGAACGCGCCCGCGCAAGTTTGCGCGGGCGCGTCTTTTTTCAGTTTTTTCAGTTTTTTCAGTTTTTGGGCAGGGGACTGCCGCAATAGGGGCAGACGGGCGCACGTTCCGAAAGGGGCACGAGCACCTTTGCGCCGCAGCCGATGCAGACGGCGGCGCGCGTTCCGCCCTCGAGCGGGATGTTTTCGTTGAGTTCGAGCGCGTTCTCGCCGTATTTATAGCCCGTCAGATACCGCTTGCGGAAACAGGTCTGCAGCCGCGCGCGCACTTCCTTCTCGCTCACGGACAGCTGCGAGGCGAGCTCGGCATAGGAATAGAGGTGTTCCTCTTCGACTGCCTCGACCAGCCGCGAGAGGGAGACGGTGTTCCCGAACACGACCCACGCGACGGGGCAGCCGTAAAACCCCGCGACGGTGCAGGCGATCCCGATGACGCCGAGCGCGATGCCCCCGCCTCCGCCGACGACGGCAAACCCCACGGGGATGGCGGGAATGCCCGCCGCAAGACAGACGGAGAGGACGAGCGCGAGCACAAACATCCTCTTTTTCGCTTTTTCTATCCGATCCATGCCGATCCTCCCGAGCCCTTTTTCTGCATTATAGACGAAAACGCGCGCGCTGTCAACACCTGCGCGTCCTTTTGCGCGTGCGCGATCCGAAAAAAGCAAGTTCTTCACAATTTTTGTGCGCTTGTTGACATTTTTCCGCTTCTATGATATGATAAAAGCGAGGGACAGTGTCCCCCGACTAATCTTTTTTAAGGATCGAAACATGGGATTACTGAAAGTTATCGAATGGGAAGATGACTCCAACGAGGAGCTCGTCTACAAATTCCCGATGAAGGGCAACGTCATCAACCGCGGCTCGGCGCTGACCGTCCGCACGGGGCAGGTCGCCGTGTTCTGCGACAAGGGCCGCATGGGCGACGTGTTCGAGCCCGGCTTCTACAAGCTGGACACGAACAGCCTGCCCGTCATCACCAAGCTGATGTCCTGGAAATACGGGTTTGAGACCCCCTTCAAATCGGACGTCTATTTTGTCAACACGCGGCAGTTCCCCAACCAGAAATGGGGCACTTCCAGCCCGATCATGATCCGCGACAAGGATTACGGCGCCGTGCGCGTGCGCAGTTTCGGCACCTATTCCATCCGCGTCAGGGACGCGTTCGTGTTCCTGCAGGAGCTCTCGGGCACCCACTCTTCCTACTCCACGCGCGACATCACCGACTACGTGCGCAGCATCCTCGTGATGGGGCTCGCGGACGCGGTGGGGGAGAGCGGCATCCCCGTGCTCGACATGGCGGCGAACCTGATGGAGCTCAGCTCCGCCGTGCGCAAGTCGCTCGCACCCCGCCTCGAGGCGATGGGGCTGGAGCTCGCGGGCTTCAACATCGAGAGCTTCTCCCTCCCGCCCGAACTGGAAAAGGCGATGGACGAAAACGCGCGCCTCGGCATGCTCCGCGGCAACGTGGACGTGTACACCCGCCTCGCGCAGGCGGACGCGCTCAAAGAAGCCGCCAAAAACCCGGGCGCCGCGGGCGGCACGATGGGCGCAGGCATGGGCATGGGAATGGGCATGCAGATGGGCCGCATGTTCGCGGACATGAACGCGGGCATGGCTCCTTCCGCGCCTTCCGCGCCTTCCGCACCTGCGGCGGGCACAAAACACTGCACGCAGTGCGGCGCGGCGCTCTCTGCGGGCGCGAAGTTCTGCCCCGAATGCGGCACGCGCGTCTCTTCGGGCGCGGCCTGCCCCAAGTGCGGCGCGGCTGTCACGCCCGGCGCGAAGTTCTGCCCCGAGTGCGGCGAAAAGCTGAGGTGAGACCATGGGCGACGCGATTTTGATCGTCCTTGCGTGCGTCTGCGGCGTGCTCCTCATCGCCTGCATCGTGCTCGCCGTGCTCTTCGCAAAGGAAAAGAACAAGAACTCCGCGCAGGCCGCGGGGAAAGTCAAGCTGATCGACGGCGTGCGCTGTTCGGTGCAGGACGCCCTGTTCGAGGACGGAAAGCCCAACATCACCCGCAGAAAAGGGGATTTTGTGCTCGAAAAGGGCACAACGTATACGGCAAAACGCGACACGGCGCTCCCCGCGGGGAGCTACACCGTGCTCGCATCGAGCGAGAGCGCGACGGTGTTCAAACTGCGCGTCGCCGACGTCGTGCGCGAATACGCCCACGGCGACACGCTCGTGCTCGCGGAGGGGGAAAAGGTCTGTGCCGTCTCGTGCACCGTCCTGCTCCGCTGAATCTTAGGGAGGATTTTCCATGAGTAAAAAGTTTTTCGTGCGGCTTCTGGTCGGCATCGCGTTTCTGGTCGCGGCGGTGCTGTACCTTCTCTCCGTCGTCCTGCCCGATACGTTCGGGTTCTTCTCGCTCGCCTGGGCGGGACTTCTGTTCACGGGCGTCGGCGCGATCGCATTTCTGCTGTACGGGTTCACCGTGAAAAACTCGGTCACCCTCAAAAAGCTCTACCTCATCCTCGGCGGCATCTTTCTGGTGCTCGCGGTGCTCTGCCTGGTCTCCGCGCTCGCACTGCCCAAAAACTGGATCCTGCCGATGATCCTCGTCATCGCGGCGCTCGTCGCCCTCTTCTGCGTGCTCGCGACGGGCGGCAAGAACTGGGACGAAGGCGACAACCAGAAAATGGGCTACAAGAACTACTACCAGCGCAAAGCGGAAGAGGAAAAGAACAAGAACAAAGACAAGACGGACGATCAGTGACCGTCCCCACAGCCGCGCGGCGAAAAGCCGCGCGGTTTTTTTGTTAAAATTTTCTATCAAACTGTGCTTCACAAAATAAAACTCTACTGATCGTAGAGTTTTATTTTTTCTAAATTTTTTTCTGCGGGGCGTGTAGAAAATAAGTAGGTTTACTTTTTTGAGTAAATTTGTTATAATATTATTACAAATATATGAGGAGCATGGCGATGAGTAAACACAGTATTGGTAAAACAATTTCCGAATTGCGCAAAGCGAAAGGATGGACGCAGCTCGTTCTTGCCGAAAAACTGAATATAAGCGATAAAACCGTCAGCAAATGGGAAAGCGAAGCGGGCTATCCCGAAGTATCCATGTTCCCTTTGCTGGCAGAGCTTTTTGGTGTTTCGATTGATTATCTTATGACGGGGAAAGATACAGAACCTATAGTTATCACTATGTCTAAAGCCGAGCTGTGCGCAAAAAACGATGACGTTACCTTGCTGAAAGGCCTAAATTACGCGCAAAAAGATGAAAACGACAAATGTCTGATCGATTACATCAAGCAGTATGAAAGTCTTAATGTCTTTGTTGCGCTTTGCGGCACAAACAAACAAGCTCTTTCCTCTTTTGATATCTTGACCGCATTGAAGCTCTGCCTTTTGTCTAATCATGTCGAACTTTTAAAACAAGTGAGTTTTGTTCTGAAACCTAAAAAAGTATTTTATTCATTTACTTCTCCTGAAGAAATAATGGAACTTTTGCCTGTCGGTGCATCGGAGCATTTTGGAAAACGAGAAGACAAGAATAAATATGCCTGCATTTTGCCAAATGATTTTTTTACAATGATTGCCACCGACAAAAGAATACATGGACCGACGATCGACTTTTTATTGGGAACTCAGCGTGGAAGGAAATGCGTTTGGTATCACGCCTTTCCCTATCTCATCGACGCCTGCTACCTGGCAGAGCGTTCCGATCTTTTAGAACGGCTGTTGTCTTTATCGGAAAAGAATAACAAATATGCTTATGACAATCTGAAGGACAGAAACAGTTATGTCTATAACTACTTTTTTATCGGATTTATAGGAAACAAAGAGGGACACGGTTTAGTCAGAATCCTCGATAAGACCTTAAAAAGCGCACTTCAAAAAAATGACTTTTACCTGGTCGATCGAATGAATCGCATCAATAAGAATGTGATGAATTATTATTCCGGGTTCAAATGTTCGCTTATTTCCGACGATGAAATTCGGGTTGCCAAATTAAAACTTGACAAATCTGTTTCAGAACAGGAGATCATTGTTCAATCGTCTATTCACAACGGGATCCTCTTTATAGACGAACTTCTGGCACTCAAGGATGTTGCCGTGATTGAAAAGGCGTTGAAAATGTATCCTGTTTCCAAATTTGAACAAAAGGATATTTTGCTCAAAAAAATTCGACAAAGCGTTATCGGTGACGATTGGCAATATATATCTGAATACGCGGCAAAACAAAATGATGCGCTTTTGGCACAATCTGTTTCAGAAGTCAGCAGAGAAAAAATAGAACAGTGGATTTCAGAACAAAACAAATTGCCCCCGTTCATAGAAAATAAAGTCGAGCTCTTCTTTGAGAAATATGAAAAAGACAATCCGAATTTACACCATTTCAAACTGAGAAAAAAAGAAAAATTTTCAGGCCTTGTTCATTCTCACGAGGGCTTGCACCTCAATAGAGCTAATTCAAAATCAATTACGATTCGAACTTGTGATGAGTTGTCAGAATACATCGGCCTGTGTAAACAACAAATAATCAATGATCTAAGAAAAAACAACAATGCAGAAAAGATCATCGATGAATTAAGCGAAGACTTTTTTCGAAAAGAACTTGTTCTCGGAAACTATGAAACGGTGGCAATAAAACTTTGCGTCAGACTGGAAGCAGTTTTTAAAAGTAAATTTCATTATGAAGGAGATTTTTCGGAAATGTTAGAAAAATACTACTCACAATACGGTTCTTACGAAGAAGACGACGGATGGGGTTATGTGGAAAGACGCACAGAAATATTTGTCTCCTATCTTCAAAAACTTCGTAAATATCGGAACAGCATTGTTCATGCCGAAAGAAAAGTTGACGAAATGACAAAAGAAGAGCTCGATTTTTGCATTGACTATATTTGCGGTCTGTAACAAATCGCGGACAGTGCCCTCTTTTTGCCCCTGCGGGCGGAAAGAGCGGGCGCGTCCGCTTTCGGTTTTGCACGCTTTCGGGCCGCCAAGGGGCTTTTTCTGCGGAAAGCGCCCGCACAAATAGGGGCGCGAAGAATAAGGCGCGGACAGGGTCGCAGAGAGGGCGTCTTTTACGCCCCTGCGGGCGGAAAGAGCGGGCGCGTCCGCTTTCCCGCTTTGCACGCTTTCGGGCCGCCAAGGGGCCATTTTCGCGGCGAGAGCGCGTTGCCGTGCGCTTTTGCCGCGAAAACCGTTTTCTCCGCGCGCACCGCAACCGACGCGCCGCCCGAAGCGCAAAAAATGCCGAAACAAAAATTTTTCGGCGAATGGGCGAATGGGCGGCGCAGGGATCTTTCCGACAAAGCCGAGCTTGCCGCCCGCGCGGAGAAACCGCGGGCGCGGGCGGCATCACAAAAAAATCGCATAGGAAGAAGCGGGCAACGTCAAAAAAACGCCTCGCATGTCAAAAGGGAGGCGGCGACACAAAAAAAATCGCACAGAAAGAGGGGGCGCCGCCGCAAAAATTTGCGGCGGCGCCCCCTCTTTCCTTCTCACAAAACCCCGCGCAAAAACAGACAAGGGCTTCGCATTTTAAAAATCTGAAAAGACTTCCGCATTTTTAAAGTCCGCGCAGAGTCCCGCAAAGGGGCATTTTTTCCCTCTTTTTCGGCAGAAACTTCCGAAAAGGGGCGGAATTTTTCAAAGCGAAGCGGAAAAAGCGGAGACTTTGCCGTCACGCCTGCGGGGCGGGGACGGAGAGTTCGGACAGGCGTCGGTGTTCCTTTTTCCGCGCAAAGAACAGGCTGACGGCGTGCGCGAGGATGGTCAGCGTCCAGCTGACGGGATAGGAGAGATAGAGCACGAAAGGGGTATTGTAATAGGCGAACACGGTGAAGATGTACACGATGCGCAGTCCGCACACGCCGACGACCGAGACCGCCATGGGCAGGACGGAGTGCCCCATGCCGCGCAGGGAGCCGACGAGCACCTCCATCACGCCGCACAGGAAATAGGTGGTGCAGATGACGCCCATGCGGTCGACCCCGAGGCGCACGACCTCGTCCGACTTGGTGTAGATGCGCATGAGCAGTCCGCCCGAAAAGTACACGCCCAGCCCGAGCGCCAACCCCATGCAGACGACGATGAGCAGGCTGTCGGCGAGCACGACGTCCATGTTTTTCGCCTTTTTTGCGCCGTAATTCTGCCCCGTGAAGGTCAGACACGCCTGCGAGACGGCGTTCATGGAGGTATAGACGAACCCCTCGATGTTCGCCGCTTCGGCGTTTGCGGTGATCGCCGCCTCGCCGAAGGAGTTGATCGACGACTGGATGATGACGTTGGAAAAGGAGAAGATGCACCCCTGCACGCCCGCGGGCAGTCCGATGCGCAGGATGTCGCCGAGCGCGTCGCGGTGGATGCGCAGTGCGCGCAGGCGGACGCGGCAATGCCCCTTGGTACGCATCAGATGCGCGAGCACGAGGGTGGAGGAGATCATCTGCGCGATGACGGTGCCGAGCGCGACGCCCGCGACGTCCATCTTGCAGACGGCGACGAAAAAGATGTTCAGCCCGAGGTTAGACACCCCCGCGGCGAGCAGGAAAAGCAGCGGCGTGCGCGAATCGCCGCGCGCGCGGCAGAGCGAGGAGCCGAAGTTATACAGCAGGTTGAAGGGCATCCCCGCAAAATAGATGCGAAGGTACAGCGCGGAGAGGGGGAGCACGGAATCCTGCGGCACGCGCATGAGGATGAGCAGGGAGCGCGAGGCGAGCACGCCGAACACGCCCACGATCACGCCGCCGATCAGCGAGAGGCAGATCGCGGTGTGCACGACGCGGTCCAGCCGCGCCTCGTCCTTTGCGCCGATCCGGCGCGCCGCCGCGGTGCATGCGCCCACGGACAGGCCGAGAAAGAGGTTGACGGTCAGATTGATCAGCGCGCTCGTCGAGCCGACCGCGCCCGCCGAATTGTCGCCCGCAAAATGCCCCAGGACGATGATGTCCGAAGCGTTGTACAAAAGTTGAAGAATGCCCGTCAGCATGATGGGCAGCGAAAACAAAAAGATCTTTCCCAGCAGGGGACGGGCGGTCATGTCCGTCTCCTTTTGTCTTTTTTCCGTTCTCTCGTTCATAGCCCACCCATTATATCCCCGCGCGCTCCGCTTGTAAAGGATTTTGCCTTCCTTTCCGAAAAAAATCCAGCCGCGCCTTCCGCCCGCCGAGACAAAAAAAACGCGGCGCGCAAGGGGAAGCTCCCTTTGCGCGCCGCGGCGCTTTTTTTTACAGTCCCAGCGATTCGCAGACGAGCACGACTTTTATCCTGCCCGGCACGCGGTTCCTGCGCATCTCTACGATCTGCGAGCAGATGCAGGCGGGGGAATTGCAGTCGGCGCAGGAGCCCGTCTTCGCGCAGGGGGTGTCCGTCGCGAGCCGCATCCCGTTCGCGGGGGCGGCGACGGTGCGCGCGCGCTCTTTTGCCGCCTTCGCGTCCCTGCACACCTTGTTCATGCCGACGACGAGCACCACCTGTTCGGGCCCGTAGGCGATGGGCGCGATGCGGTTGCCCGTGCCGTCGATGTTGAACATCGTCCCGTCCTCGGAAAGCGCGTTCACGCTCGAGAGAAAGGTTCCGCAGGTCAGCGCGCGGCGCTGGATTTCCTGCCGCTCCTCGTTCGTCTTTGCGCTGTCGCGGTCCAAAAGGGGATAGCCCGCCTCCCGCAGTTTTTTCGCGATGCCGAGCGCCTCCAGCGTCAGCGAGCCGCCCCAGGAGACAGAACTGCCCCGAGGGATGAGCGAGAGCACCTGCTCTCCCGCCTGCGCCGCGTCCTCGCAGACGTACGCCTCATAGCCCCGCCGCTCGAGCGCCGCCTTCACCGCGGGCGCGAGCGCGCGGTAGCGCGCCTTGACGATGCCTTCACTCTTTTCGTCCATCTTCTTTTCCTCCTTCAAAAAAAGACAGAGCCGCGGCATAGCGGCGCGGCTCTTCCTGTCCTGATGTTTTTATTCGCCGTCTTTGGGCTCCGTTCCCTCGTTCTTCTTCAGATCGTTGGAATTGCCGAGGAAAGTCCCGAAATAGGGCTGGCGCTTGGAGCGGGGGAGTCCCGTCGCGCGCGGGCGCTCGAAACGGTCGCGGTCCCTGCGGTCATAGCCGCGGCGGTCGCGCTCTCCCTTTTCCTCGCCGTAATTCTTCTTCTCGTACGGCTTGCGGTCGCGGTCGAACTTGCGGTCACGGTCGCGGCCGAAGCTCTTCTTGTCGCCGAAGCGGGGTTTCCCGCCGCGGGGACGGTCGCTGCCCGGGCGCAGGTTGTTGGGCACGACGACGATGTAGCGGTTGGGCTCTTTGCCCTCGCTGACCGTCCTGACCTCCGTCGAATCGGCGAGCGCGGCGTGGATGATGCGGCGCTCGTAGGGGGACATCGGCTCGATGGACACCTTTCTGCCCGTGCGCACCGCCTTTTCGGCGAGCTTGCCGGCGAGGCGCCTGAGCGTCTCTTCGCGCTTTGCGCGGTAGTTCTCGCAGTCGACGACCACGCGCTTGTATTCCTCTCTCCCGATGTTGGCGACGGCGCCCGCGAGCACCTGAAGTGCGTCGAGGACCTCGCCCCTGTGTCCGATCACCGCGTAGGTGTTGGGGGAGATGACTTTGATGGTGGTGTGTTCCTCCGTCTCGTCAAGTTCTGTCGTCGCGGCTACGCCGAGAAGTTCGAACATCCCTTCGAGGAAGACCATCGCGCGCTCGCCGTCCGTCTTTTTCTTTCCGACGAGGACGCGCGCCTTGATGCCTTTGGAGAACAGGCCTCCTTTTTTCCCCTCTTCCAGAACGGTCACGCTCGCCTCTTCGCGAGTGAGCCCCAGCGTCCGCAGTCCCTCATCGATCGCCTCTTCCACCGTCTTTGCGGTGAATTCATACTCTTTCATTTTTTATCTCCTCTGTCTCCGTCCTTCTTTTTTTCGTAGGACGGGATCCTCTTGACGTACTTATCGCGGAGCTCCTGCTCCTCCTGTTTGCTGAACTTCTTGTCGATGATCAGGTTGATGGCGACGGTGCTCAGGATGCCGAAAACGTTGCTGGTGATCATGTAGATACTGAACGCCGCGCTGTACATGAAGGAGAACACGCCGAAGATGAGCGGCATCACGATGAGCATGACCTTCTGCGTGGTCTTGCCTCTGCCGTCCGCCGACTGCAGTTCTGCCTGGTCTTTCTGGCTCTTCGAGATGATGAACTGCGAGAGGAACATGGTGCCGACCGAGATGATGATGAGCACGAAGTACCCGTTCGGCGCGCTCTTCTCCGAAGAGAGATTATAGGTGATCTCGTCGTAGATGTCCCGGGGCACGCCCGATTCTTTCTGCACGGGGTGCACATAGGAGACGTCCGAGAGCCAGATGTTCCTGATCCAGAGGAAGCTGAACTTCGCCTCCTCGTATTTTTCCTGTGCCGCGTCTCTTCCGAGCGTGCACACCGCCTCGTAGGCGATCTTGTCGTCGTCCGCCCCTTCGTTCGCCGCGCGCGCCGCTTCCACGTTCGCGACGATCTTCGCGTCCGTGCTTTCGAGCACGCTCTGCGTCTTTACGGTGTAGACGGGGTCGTCCTTTTCCGCACTCTCCCAATCGAGCGCCGCGATCTCGGCCGCCTGCGTTTCGGGGTCGTACTTCGCCTCGGACACGAGCGCCGCGCGCACGTTGACGCGCACGAGCGCGTCCGCCGCGTCGTACTCCTCGTCGCGGGTATAGACGTATCCGCCTCCCTCGTTGTCCGTGCGCGTATAGGTCACGGAAGAAGGGGAGCCTTCCGAGAAGTCGTCGCTCATGTAGACGGTCACGGCGTCATAATACGCCGCGGTCATCTTGCGGTAGACGTCCTCGTTGGTGTACTGCGAATAGCTCGAAAAAGAGCCGAGCACGACCATGAAGATGACGATCGTGACCAGCATTGGCACGCAGGCGCCGACCAGCGAATAGCCGTTCTGCTTGTACAGTTCCATCATCTTGGCGTTGTAGGTCGCCTGGTCGTTCTGGTACTGTTTCTGCAGCTTTTCCAGCTGCGGGCGCATCTTTTTGAGCTTTAAGTTGTTCTTGCGCATGGACACTTTGGAATAGGCGTCCAGCGGCAGGGTGATCAGTTTGAGGATGAGCGTAAAGAAGATGATGCCCAGCCCCACGTTCCCGGCGACGCCGATGATCGCCCGGATGACCACGCCGATCCAGCCGAGCTTGTCCCCGAAGGTGCCGGGGTCGAGCGCGATGGTGGTATCGAGAATTAAATTCAGCATTTTCAGTCCTGTCGGGCGCAGCCGCCCTTGATTTTTTAAATGGTCCCCTCAGTACAGCCAGCGCAGGAGAAAGGGATTGTCCGGCGCGGGATCGGATCCGCCCTTGGAAAAGGGGTTGCAGCGCAAAAGCCGCCACGTCCCGCACAGAATGCCCGCGATCACGCCGAGGTTGTTGATGCACTCGAGCATATACTGCGAGCAGGTAGGGCGGTAGAGGCAGGTCTTTTTGGAAAAATTCCGCTGGTAAAATAGGATCAGGCGCATCAGAAACATCTTTATATACGGTCTGAGCACCGTCTTTCTCAGTCTTTTCCAGGTCCGCCGAAGGGCGTTCATCGCAACAGTTTCTCCCGTTTCAGCGCGCCGCGCAGGCTCTTTTCAAACGCCGCGAGCGAATACTCTTCCGCCTGTTTCGGGATGAGTATAAACGCCCCGCGGAGCGAATCTGTCGCGACGTGGCGGAACGCCTCGCGCAAAAGCCGCTTGATACGGTTGCGCTTCACGCTCTTTCCGTGTTTTTTGCTCACGCATACGCCGAGGGAGAGCTTGTCCCCCGGAAGAAAGAGCACAATTAAAGCAGGGGAAAAAATCCTTTTTCCCCTCGTGAACATCCTGGTAAATTCGCTGTTTTTCTTGATCCTTCTGTACAAGGTTCGCTCTCCTTATGCGGAGATCTTCTTTCTGCCCTTGTCTCTTCTTCTCTTGAGCGTCTTTCTGCCGCCCTGCGTCTTCATCCTCTGTCTGAAACCGTGCACTTTGCTTCTCTGCCTTTTTTTCGGCTGGTATGTTCTTTTCATATTGGCTTTTATCTCCTATTTTAGCATTGTCTCATTCCATTATACATAAAAATCGGCGCGGCTGTCAACCGTTTTTACGCCTTTTACGCCGTTGTGCGGACGGGAAGTATCAAATAGAGGAAAGAATCTCCGTCCACGGGGGTCACGACGCAGGGGGAGACCGCCCCGTTGAACCCGATGCGGATCTTTTCGTCGGAGACCGCGCCCAGGCACTCGGTCACATATTTGCAGTTGAGCGCGATGTTCACGTCCTTGCCCGAGAGCAGGATCTTGACGCTCTCGTCCACGCGCCCCACGGCGGTATTGGAGGAGACGTTCATCTGATCCTCGCGGATGTCGAAGGTCACGATGCTGTTTTTGTCCGTGCGGGCGAGCACGGCGGCGCGCTCCACGCTCTCTTCGAGCGCCGCGCGGTCGGCGATCATCTCGCTCGTGAACTCGCGGGGCACGATGTTGGACACGTTGACGAACTCGCCCTCGTACAGGCGGGAAGTGAGCACGGTGTCGTCGATGCTGACCAGAAGTCGGTTTTTCTGCACATACAGCTCGATCTTTTCGTCGTCGGCGCCGAGCATCCTGCCGATCTCGTTGAGCGTCCTTCCGGGGCAGATGATGCGCACCTCGCCGCTCATGCCGAGAATGCTCTTGCGGCAGACCGCCATGCGGTAGCCGTCCAGCGCGGTAAAGGCGACGCAGCCCTCGCGCGCGGTGATGAGCACCCCTTTGAGCACGGGGCGGGAATCGTCCTGCGCGCAGCAGAAGGTGGTCTGCGCGATCAGGTCTTTGAGATCTTTGGAGAGAAGCTCTATGCGGCTCTCGCGGATCTCCGTCTCGATGCGCGGGAAGTCCTCGGCGTTGAGCAGCTGCAGCGCGCTCTCCGAATCCCCGTAGCCGATCTGCACCTTTTCCCCCTCTGTCGCGAGCGTGATCTGCCAGCCTTCCAGCTTTTTGACGAAGTCGGCAAAGAACTTTCCGGGAACGCAGATGTCTCCCTCTTCGATGACCTCGGCGCGGATACACTTGCGGATGGCGATCTCGCCGTCCGTCGCGAGCAGAGTCAGCCCGTCGTTTTTCGCGGACAGCTTCACGCATTCGAGGATGGGGTTCGTGGTCTTCGTGCTGCATGCCTTTACGACTTTGAGCACCGCGTCGGACAGTTCCAACCCTTCGCAGATAACTTTCATAGCTCCTCCTTGATCGCTCCCCTTATTCCTGTGCGGACGAAAGAGAGAATAATTCACTAAGATATTTTTTTTATTATTTTGTTATAAGTAATAATAAGCTGTGTAGAAATGTTGACAACTCCGCAAAAGAGAAGCTCTTTTTCGAAAACGTCTCTATCATTATATTAAAAGACTTAAAAAAAAGCAAGTTTTTTTCCCGCTGTCGGCTGTGGAGAACTCGAAATTTTTTTGTGGACTGCTTTGTTGAGAAAGAGTGGAAATGTGAAGAAATATTTCCGTTTTCCGTTTATCTTTTCCCGCCGCGGCCGAAGAAAAGGGGAAAAACGGCAAAGTTATAAAGAAAATCACAGGAGTTATCCACAGAAAAACACAAATGCACACCCAAGAAAAATAAAAAAGTTTTCACTCTTTGTGGATTTTTACACAAAGATATGATAAAATATAGGCATGCAGGATTATTTTGAAAGCATCCGCACGGGCGAAACTGGAAAAAAGTTCGACGCCTTCTACGAGATGCTCACCGATTACAACAGAAGATTCAACCTGACCCGCATCACCGAACGCGGCGAATGCGACGTCAAGCATTTTTACGATTCGCTCGCGGGGGAGCGCTGGTTTCCGCAGGGCGCAAAGTGCGCCGAGGTCGGCTCGGGCGCGGGGTTTCCCTCCGTCCCGCTCATGATCGTGCGGCCGGACCTCCGTTTCACCCTCTTCGAATCTGTCGGGAAAAAGACGGACTTTCTCAAAGCGGCGGTAAAGGAGCTCGGCCTTTCCGCTGAGGTGTTCACCCTTCGCGCGGAGGACGCGGCGCGGCACATCGGCTTTCGCGCGATGTTCGACGTCGTCTGCGCCCGCGCCGTCGCAAAGCTGAACACCCTCTGCGAATACTGCCTGCCGCTCGTCAAGGTGGGCGGGCGCATGGTCGCCTATAAGGGGGGCGACGCAGAGGAGGAGATCGAAGGCGCGCGCAACGCGATGCAAGTGCTCGGCGGTCAGCTGCAGAGCGCGGAGAGTTTTTCCCTGCCCGACGGTGCGGGCGGGCGCACCATCGTCGTGATCGGAAAGGTCTCCCGCACTCCCGTCCTTTATCCCCGCGGAAAAGGGAGGGAGCGCACGCGTCCGCTGTGAAGGGGTGCGCGTTCACGGGCCACCGCTCGTCCTTTGAAGGGATAGACGCGGAAAAGCTCAAAGAGAGGATCGCCTCTCTCGCCGAAGAGGGGTTCGATACCTTTTACTGCGGCATGGCGCTCGGGTTCGACATGCTGTGCGCGGAGGCGGTGCTCGAACTCAAAGAAAAGTTTCCCGTGCGGCTGATCGCCTGCGTGCCCTGCGCCGACCAGAGCAAGCGGTACCCGCCCGCGCAAAAGCGGCGGTATGAAGCGCTGCTCGCGGCGGCAGACGAGCGCGTCGTCCTGCATGAAAAGTACGTCGACGGGTGCATGTTCGAGCGCAACCGCTACATGGTGGACCGCAGCGAAGCGGTCGTCGCCTTCCTGCGAAGACAGCGCGGCGGCACCTTCTATACCGTTCAATATGCCCGCAGACGCGGGAAAAAAATCTATCTGATCTGATAAAAAAGGAGAAAAATGAACTGGTTTACCGAATTGACAGGCCTTGAAAAGGCATACTTTATCATCGCGTGCATCGGCAGCGTCTTTCTGCTCGTCCAGATCGTTCTCATGATCCTCGGCGCGGGCGAAGGCGGCGCCGATCTCGACACGGACACGGACGGCGACGGCGTGTTCGATTCGCACACCGACACGGGGCTCTCGCTCTTCTCGGCAAAGGCTCTGACCGCCTTCTTTGCGATCGGCGGCTGGACGGGCATGCTCATGCTCACTTCGGGCGTCCATGCCGCGATCTCCGTGCCCGTCTCCGTCGTCGCGGGCCTCGCGGCATACATCGTCGTCTGGCTCGCCATCCGCATGATGTTCAAGATGCAGGAGGACGGCACCGTAAACTACAACAGCGCCGTCGGAACGCAGGCGACCGTCTATGTCTCCGTTCCCGCTTCGCGCGGGGGCAGGGGCAAGATCACCCTCGTCCTGCAGGGCCGCTACACCGAAGCGGACGCCGTCACCGACGAAGAGGAGCGCATCCCCGTCGACACGCCCGTCGTCGTCGTGGGCGCGATGGGGGATCTGTTCGTCGTCCGCCGCGCAGACAGCGCAGAAAAGGCGGAAAAAGCGGAAATACCCGAACAAAAACAGGAATAAGGGGGGATTCCCCGCATCGCCCGCAGGGCGAAATAAAAAAAAGGAGAGAATAAAACTATGCAACCCTGGGCAGTCGTGCTCATTGTCGTCGCGGTCCTCGTGATCGTAATGCTTTTCCTGATGGTGGCGACGCGCTATAAAAAGTGCCCGCCCAACAAGATCATGATCAAATACGGTAAAGTCGGAAGGGACAAGGACGGGAACCTGCGCAGCGCCAAGTGCATCCACGGCGGCGCGTCCTTCATCGTGCCTCTCTTTCAGTCGTTCACCTTTCTCGATCTGACCCCGCTCTCCATCGCGGTGGATCTCAAGAGCGCCCTTTCCCGCCAGAACATCCGCATCGACGTGCCTTCCATCTTCACCGTCGGCATCTCCACGGAGCCGACCGTCATGGAAAACGCCGCGGAGAGGCTGCACAACTTAAAGATGAACGAGATCCAGGAACTCGCCAAGGACATCATCTTCGGTCAGCTGCGTCTTGTCATCGCGACCATGAACATCGAGGAGATCAACACCGACCGAGACAAGTTCCTCGAGGCGATCTCCCGCAACGTCGAGGGCGAGCTCAAGAAGATCGGCCTTCGCCTGATCAACGTCAACGTCACCGACATCTCGGACGAGTCCGGCTACATCATCGCGCTCGGCAAAGAGGCGGCGGCGAAGGCGATCAACGACGCGAAGATCTCCGTCGCCGAGGCGAACAAGATCGGTTCCATCGGTGAGGCGAACGCCAAGATGGAGGAACGAATCCGCGTTGCACAGGCGGACAGCGAGGCGATCAAGGGCGAAAATCTCGCAAAGGCGGAGATCGCGAAGGCGCAGGCGGAACTGCGCGAAAAGGAGGCGGAAGCGCTCAAACTCGCCGTCACCGCCGAGAAGGTGCAGGCGGCAAAGGCGCTCGAAGAGAGCTACATCGCCGAAAAAGAGGCGGAAGTCTCCCGTGCCTCGCGCGAAAAGGCGACGCAGGAAGCGGATGTCATCGTCAAATCGGAGATCGAAAAGCGCCGCAAGGAGATCGAAGCGGACGCCGAAGCGGAACAGATCCGCAGAAAGGCGCGCGGCGAAGCGGACGCGATCTTTGCGAAGATGGAAGCGGAAGCGCGCGGCTTGCGCGAAAAGCTGTCCAAACAGGCGGAAGGCATGCAGGCGCTCGTGCAGGCGGCGGGCGGCGCCGCGGAGGATGCGGTGCGCCTGATCGTCGCCGACAAGATCGAACAGCTCGTCGCCGAACAGGTCGAGGCGATCAAGAACATCAAGATCGACAAGGTCACCGTCTGGGACGGCGGTTCGGACAAGGACGGCAAGAACGCCACCGCAGGCTTTCTGAGCGGGCTTTTGAAGAGCCTGCCGCCGCTCGAGGAGATGTACAACATGGCGGGGCTCTCCCTGCCCAAGCTCGTCGCGCCGCAAAAAGAGGAAGACGCCCTCGCGAAAAAGGCGCCCGAAGCTCCCGCGGAAAAGGCGCCGAAAAAGGACGCTCCCAAGCCCGAAAAGAAGTAAAAAGACGCGCGGCGAAGAGAAGATCTCTTCGCCGCATGATTTTTTAAAGAGCGGAAAGTCCGCGATCTCTCTTTGTAAAAAAACGACAATAAGGCGCCCGCCCGCGCGAATGCTTCGCGCGGGCGGGCATTTTTTTGTCATGCAGGCTTTTTCCCGCGCAACGAATTTTGCGCGGAATTTTTTGGTCGGCAACGTTTTCGGTTCGGCTCAGAGGGCAAGTTTTCGCCCCCGCGCATATTTTTTCTTGTTTTCGCATAAAAGACAAAAAAACCCGAAAAAAGCGCACAAAAAAATTTTTTTCCTTGTCCTCTCATTCGCTTGACAAAAAAAGACAAAAGTGATAAATTTATATTCGTTAACTAAGGTTAATAAATTGCCGCGCACCGAAAGAAAGAAAAAGGGTGCGGAAAAAAGCAAAAAGGAGGCACAAGCATGCCGTTGCCGATCGCGCCGACGGGAGAGGAACTCACCGTGCGCAAAGTTCTGGCGGACGAAAAGAACAAGAGGCATTTCGAGAGCCTCGGCATCACCATCGGCACCAAGATCAAGGTGCTCTCATCGGTGGGCGGGAACGTGATCATCCTGGTGCGGGAGGCAAAACTCGCGCTGGACCGTTCGCTCGCGATGAAGATACTCGTCTGAAAAAAAAGAGGGCGCGAAGGGCGCCGACAAGGAGAATCATGGAAAAAAGACTCAACGAATTCAAACCCAAGGAGCGGGGGGTGGTCCTCCGCATCGAAGGGGAGGGCAGGATCCGCAGGCGGCTGTTCGACATGGGCGTGACGCCGGGCGCGGACATCGAACTGCGCAAGCTCGCGCCCTTGGGCGACCCCGTGGAGGTCAACCTGCGCGGCTACGAGCTCACCCTGCGCAAGAGTGAGGCGGCGTGCGTCGTCATGGAGGTGAAGTAAATGCTGAAATTTGCACTTGCAGGCAATCCCAACTGCGGCAAGACGACGCTGTTCAACACGCTGACGGGCAGCACGGCGCACGTCGGCAACTGGCCGGGCGTCACCGTCGACAAGCGGGAGGGCGTCTATAAAAAGCTCGCCGAACCCGTCGCGATCGTCGACCTTCCCGGCATCTATTCGCTCTCGCCGTACACCCCCGAAGAGGTGATTTCGCGCAACTACATCCTCGACGAAAAGCCGGACTGCGTGATCAACGTCGTGGACGCGACCAACCTCGAGCGCAACCTGTACCTGACCACCCAGCTCATGGAGATCGACGTGCCGATGATCGTCGCGCTGAACATGATCGACGTGGTCAAAAAGAGCGGCGACAAGCTGGACGCGAAGAGGCTGGAAAAGGAGATCGGGCTTCCCGTCGTGGAGATCTCGGCGCTGCGCGAGGAGGGCATCCGCGAGCTGATGCAGCGCGCCTTTGCGGCGTCCGCCGAGAAGCGGAAGGGCAAAAGCGTGCTCGAACAGTCCAAGATCGCGCATGTCATCGACGACGTACGCATCGCCCTGCGCGCGCAGAACGTAGAAAACCCGCTCTTCCATGCGATCAAGCTCACCGAGGGCGACGAGCTGGAAGTGGGCATGCACCCCAACGAGACGGGCATGGTCGAGGAGTTCAAAAAGCAGTTCTCCGACGACGTGTTTCAGGGCGATTTCGAGGCGATGGTCGCGGACGCGCGCTATAAGTACATCTCCGCGCACTTTGCCCGCGCCGTCGAAAAGGCGCACCGCGAAGAGGGGCTGACCAAGTCGGATAAGGCGGACAAAGTGCTCACCCACCGCATCTGGGGCATCCCCATCTTCCTCGTCGTGCTGTTTGCCATCTTCCACCTGACCTTCGGCGAGGACCTTCTGTACATAAACACCATTTCAAGCTGGTTCAACGGCGGCGTCGGCGTGATGCAGGACGTCGCGACGGGAAACGAAGTGCTTGACGCGTTCGTCGCGGTGTTCTACTCCTCCGCGGGCGTTTCCTCGCCGGGCATGATCGTGTTCAACCTGATGGGCTTTGTCACCGATCAGATCGGCGGCCTCATCGCAAGCGGGCTGGAAAACGTCGGCGCGGAGGCATGGGCGCAGGGGCTGGTCAACGACGGCATCTGGGCGGGCCTTTCGGGCATCCTGTCCTTCATCCCGCAGATCCTCGTGCTCTTCCTGTTCATCTCCATCCTCGAAGACTCGGGCTACATGGCGCGCGTCGCGTTCATTCTCGACCGCGCGTTCCGCAAATTCGGGCTTTCGGGCAGGGCGTTCATCCCGATGATCATGGGCTTCGGCTGTTCGGTGCCCGCGGCGATCAACACCCGCACCCTCGCCGACGAGAAGGAGCGGATCATGACCAACCGCGTCATACCCTTCTTCACCTGCGGCGCAAAGGCGCCCATCCTCGCCGCCGTCTGCGGCGCGATCGGCTCGCAGTTCACGGGCATCAACGCCGACCTTCTCGTGTTCGGGCTGTACGTATTCGGCATGGTCATGGCGATCGTCATGGTCGCGTTCATGCGCCAGACCTCCATGCGCGGCGAGGTCGCTCCCTTCATCATGGAGCTTCCCGCCTACCACACCCCGCAGCCGCACAACCTGCTCGCGCACCTGTGGGATAAACTCAAACATTACATCAAAAAGGCGTTCACCATCATCCTCGCCTCTTCCATCGTCATCTGGTTCCTCTCGAGCTTTTCGTGGAACTGGCGCATGGTGGACATCGATCAGAGCATCCTCTACGATATCGGCGCGTTCGTGCAGTGGATCTGCACGCCGATGGGCTTCGGCTCGCAGCTGGGCGCGTTCGGCTGGGTGTTCGTCGTCGCGGCGGTGACGGGACTCATCGCAAAGGAGAACGTCATCACGACTTTCTATGTGCTCGCCCCCGCGATCGGCGCGGTCATCCCCGCGTGGGACAACGGCGAGGACGGCATCGGCGCGGTGGTCGCGCTCATGCAGTCGACGGGCATCACCTGGCAGGCCCTGCTCGCCTTCACCGTGTTCAACATGCTGACCATCCCCTGCTTTGCGGCGGCGGCGACGGTGCGCGGCGAGACGCCTGAGGGCAAATTCCGCTACACCGTGCTGTTCTGGGTGCTCACTTCCTACATCACCGCTTCGCTCGTGTACGTCGTGCTCAGCTGGTGGTGGACGGCGTTCATCGTCGCGGCGCTGATCGCGCTCGTCGTCGTGTTCTTTGTCCTGCGCAACCGCGGCGTCATCGCGTTCCGCCCCTTCCGCCGCAGGACGGGCGCAAAGGACAGAGAATAAAAAAAGGAGGAGAAGAAAATGGGAGGCGGTTGCATGATGAGCGCCGCGGGTGCCGCGGGCATTGCGGTCTCCGTCCTGATCGGCGCGTTTGCGGTGTTCATCGTCCTGTTCACGCTCGTGCGGCACTTCGTGCGCAAGAGCCGCGGCGAAGGGGGCTGCGACTGCGGCTGCGACTGCGGCTGCTGTTCCGCCTGCTCTTCCTGCCGCCCGAAAGGCAAAGAGAAAAAGGACGGCAACGTCCGATAAAAAAGGCGGCTCCGCAAAAGCGGAGCCGCTTGTGTCTTTGCCGCCCGCGCGAATTTTCGCGCGGGCGGCTTTTCAGACACGGACGCCCGCGCAAGTTCTTGCGCGGGCGTTTGTCATAAAAACTATTTTTCGGGTCACAGGAATCGGATGGTGTGCGGCATCGCGATGGAGCGTCCCTTGTTGAGGCGCAGGATGCCCTTTTTCGCGGACAGCTCGCCGCTCGCGTACACATAATCGGGCAGACCGTTCCACGGCTCGATGCACAGGTAGGGCGCGCCCACCTTTGTCCAGAGCAGGAGATGGTCGAATCCCGCAAAGCGCACCTCGACGACGGGCCTTCCGTTGTGTTTGAGCGTTACGCGGCGGGATTTCAGCCCGTCGAAGAGCAGGGAGTCGTTCTCGAACAGCTTGTGCGAGAGGGGGAGCTCCTTGACGTTCTCGCGGAAGGGGATGACGTTGTCGCTCAGGTACCCGAGCACGGGCGTCTCTTTGATCGCGAGGTTCTCGGTGCGCTCGAACTCCACCGACCAGTCCTCGAAATTCCCGTCCGTCGCATACGCCTCGTGCGAGCCGAAGTTGAAGTACAGCGGCTTTTCGTCGGGGTTTTCGGCGCGGTAGGTGATGGTGAGCGCGTCGCCGTCCAGCTTGTAGTGCACGCTGAACAGGAAGCGGAAGGGGTACATCGCGAGCGTCTCTTCGTCCTCGTGCAGGGTGAAGAGCGCCTCGGTGTCGCTCAGCTTCTGCGCCTTGTACACCTTGTGCTGTCCGAAGCCGTGGTTTCCCATTTTATAGGTCTTTCCCTCGTGCGTATACTGCATGTCGAGCAGGCGTCCGCACACGGGGAAGAGCACGGGGCAGTGCTTCGCCCAGAATTTGGGGTCCGCGCCCCATATGTATTCTCTGCCCGCCGTATTTTTCACGCTGGTGAGCTCCGCGCCCTTTTCGTTGACGAGCACGGTCAGTTTTTCGTTTTTGAGTTCGATCATCATCGTTTTCCTCCTCTTTTCATTATACCATGCCCCGCGCCCCTTCGCAATCCTTTTGCAAAAATAGCCGAAAAAAAGGGTATTTTTCCCCGAAAAAAGGTCAAAAAGACAAAAAATGCCCGCCGCGCGCCGCGCGGCGAGGAAAATTTTTCAATCGAGACAGAGCGCGAACGCCTTCAAATAGGAAGTTTCCTCGGCGGCGAGCAGGGCGGGGTGGTCGGGCGCCTGCACGCGCACTTCGAGCACCTTCGCGCGCCGCCCGCAGTCCCGCGCGCTCTCCGCGAGCATCTTTTCAAAGAGCGGCATGCCCATGTAGTGCGAGCAGGAGCAGGTGAACAGGATCCCGCCCCGTTTGACCAGCTTCATCGCCGAGACGTTCACGTCCTTGTATCCGCGGTAGGCGTCCTTGACCTGGTCGGCGCTCTTGCAGAAGGCGGGCGGGTCGAGCACGACCACGTCGTAGCTCTCGCCCGCGGCGCGGAGCGCGCGCAGCGCGTCGAACGCGTCCGCGCACATCGTGCGCACGTTGGTCATCCCGTTGAGCGCGGCGTTGCGCTCAACGTTTTCCAGCGCGAGCGGCGATACGTCCAGCGCCGTCACCTCCTTTGCGCAGGTCGCCGCGTTGAGCGAAAATCCGCCGCTGTTGCAGAACACGTCCAGCACCTTCGCGCCGCGGCAGTAGCGGCGCAGCGCAAAGCGGTTTTCTTTTTGGTCGAGAAAATACCCCGTCTTTTGCCCGTGCACGACGTCCACGCTCATCTTCAGCCCGTTCTCGCGGATGATCACCTCTTCGGGCAGCTGACCGTAAAGGAGCTGATTTTCGAGGGGCAGTCCCTCCTTTTTGCGCACGGCGACGTCTCCGCGCATGTAGATCGCGCGCGGCGCGTACAGCTCGGCGATCGCCTGCGCGATGCGCTCTTTCCGCTGGTCCACGCCCAGCGAGAGGCATTGCAGCACGAACACGTCGGCGTAGCGGTCCACGATGAGCGCGGGCAGATCGTCCGCCTCGGCGAACACGGCGCGGTATGCGTCGCTCCTCTCGAACAACCGCTCGCGCAGGGCGACGGCGCGCGAGATGCGCTCCTTGTAAAAGGCGAGGTCGTCCTCCCCCTCGCCGCGCAGGAAGATGCGCACGAGTATCTTGGAGAGGTGGTTGATGTACCCCTTCCCGAGAAAGCGCCCGTCGGCGGCGAGCACCTCGGCGAGCGCGCCGTTCTTGTCCTTTCCCTCGATGCGCGCGACTTCGTTCGCGTACACCCAGCTGTGTCCCGCGAGGATGCGCCGCTCCTCGCCCTTTTTCAAAAATACGCGATAACCCATCGCTGACCTCCGAAAACTTTTTTTACTTTTTTTACAGTATAGCAAAAGCGGCGCAAAAAAGCAACCGCCCCGCCCGCATTCGGCAAACGCCTTGACAAAAAGGCGGAAAAAATATAAAATAAAAACGTCGTTTTCGAAAAATGGGAGCGATGTGGGACAAACGGTGATTTTCCGCGCGGTTTGGTGCGTATATATAGGAAACAGAAACAAACAGGGCAGGTGCCGATATGATAGCGGAAGAATTGAAAAACACAAAGATCAAGGACCTCGTGCCCGTCGCGGAAAAACTGCGCGAGAGGCTGGTCGAAACGGTGCGCCAAAACGGCGGACACCTCTCCTCCAACCTCGGCGCCGTCGAGCTCACGCTCGCGCTCTGCCGCGCCTTCGATTTCCCGAAAGACAAGATCGTCTTCGACGTCGGGCACCAGAGCTACGTCTACAAGCTCCTCTCGGGCAGGGACCTCGACCGCCTGCGCCGCAAGGGGGGCGAGAGCGGCTTCCCCGACCCGCAGGAGAGCGAAGACGACTGCTTCCTCGCGGGCCACAGCGGCACGTCCGTCGCGGCGGGCATCGGGCTGTGCAACGCGCGCGACGCGCGCGGCGAGGACTTTTACGTCGTGTCCGTCATCGGCGACGCCTCCCTCGGCAACGGGCTGGCGCTCGAGGCGGTGTTCTCCTCCGAGAACAAGCCCAAAAAATTCGTCGTCGTGCTCAACGACAACGGCATGAGCATCGGCAAGAACACCTCCGCGCTCTACCGCGCCCTCTCCAAGGCGACCGCAAAGGCGGGCTACCGCCGCGTCGACCGCTTCCTCGACCGCACGTTCAAGACGACCAGCGCCTTCGGCAGGCAGCTGCGCCGCATCAAATACAGCATCAAGGGCTGGCTCAACAAAAACGACTTCTTCGAGCGGTGCGGGTTCAAGTACATCGGCCCCGTCGACGGGCACGACCTGCACGAGCTGTGCGGCATCCTCGCCGACGTAAAAAAGCTGGACCGTCCCGTGTTTTTGCACGTCGTCACGCAGAAGGGCAGGGGATACGCCCCCGCCGAGGCGGACCCGTCGCGCTACCACGGCGTGGGCAAGAACTTCGCCGTCTCCGAGAACACCTTTTCCACCGCGCTGGGCAGGCTTCTGCTCGCCCGCGCCGAGTCGGACCCTTCGCTCGTCGCGGTCACTGCGGCGATGACGGACGGCGTCGGGCTGTCCGCGTTCGCCGAAAAATACCCCGACCGTCTCTATGACGTCGGCATCTGCGAGGAATACGCGGTGACGATGGCGGCGGGCATGGCAAAGGGCGGGCTCTCGCCCGTCGTGTGCGTGTATTCCACCTTCTTGCAGCGCGCGTTCGACGAGATCGTGCACGACGTCTGCCTGCAAAACCTTCCCGTCATCTTCTGCGCGGACAGGGCGGGCTTTGTCGGCGCGGACGGAAAGACGCACCAGGGACTGCTCGACGTGCTCCTGCGCGCCGTGCCCAACCTCAGCGTGTTCCAGCCCAAGGACGCCGAGGAGCTCGCGGACGTGTTCGACTATGCGCGCTCGCCGGGCGGGCCCGCGCTCATCCGTTACCCGAACGGGTACAGCCCCAACCTCGGCTCCCGCCGCAAGATCTCCGCGCACCGCCTTTGGGAGGTGCTCTCGGAGGGGAAGGGCGCCGTCGTGCTCGCGTCGGGCGCGCGCTCCGTCGCCCGTGCGCTCGAGGCGAAAAAACTCTCGGGCGAGGACGTGATGGTCGTCAACTGCCGCTCCGTCAAGCCGCTGGACGAGGGCCTTTTGAAGGAGATCGCGGGGCGTGACATCCTGACCTATGAAGAGGGATACGCCGCCTGCGGCTTCGGCTCCGCAGTCGCCGAGTTTTACGCCTGCCGCGGCGAGGCGGTGCGCCTTCTGACCGTCGCGGCGCCCGAGTGCGTCGTGGCGCACGCCACCGCCGACGAACAGGCGGAGCAGTGCCGCCTGACCGCTTCAGACCTCGCCGCAAAGATCCGCGCGTTTTCTTCGCGCGCGTAAGGGGGAAAAAGGATGGAAGAAAAGACGCCCGCACCCGAAACAGAGCGCCCCGAAGGGGAAAGGCCCGAAGGGGAAACGCCCGAAGAGAAAACGCACGAAGGGGAGGCGCTCGCCTCGCTTCGCTACGCGGACAAAAAAGAGGTTTGCCGCGGCGGCGTGCTCGGGGTCTTTCTCGGGCTCGCGATCATCGTGCCGGGGGTGAGCGGGTCCGCCGTCGCGATCCTGTTCGGGCTGTACGAAAAGCTGCTTTGCGCCTTCGGGAACCTGTTTTCCGCGTTCGGAAGGTGCGTGCGCTATCTGCTGCCCGTGGCGATCGGCGCGGCGGCGGGGCTTCTCGTCGGATTTTTCGGCGTGCGCGCCCTGCTCGACGTCAGCCCCTTTGCGCTGGTCGGGCTCTTCGCGGGGCTGATGCTGGGCGCATGGCCCGCCGTGCGCGGCGAGCTTTCGGGCGCCTGCGTCACGCCGCCGCGCGCCGCGCTGTTTGCCGCGGGGCTTCTCTTCCCGCCCGCGATGGCGTGCGTGTCCGTGTTCGCGGCGGGCGGGAGCGTCGATCTCTCCGCGCTGCCGTGGTACGCCTGTTTCGCCTTTCTGCCACTCGGCGCGGCGGTCGCGCTCACACAATTGGTGCCGGGGCTGTCCGCCACCGCGCTTTTGCTCGCGCTCGGCTGTTTTCAGCCGCTGCTCGACTCCGTCTCCCTCTCTTTCTGGGCGCAGACGCCGCTCGTCTTTCTCGTGTATCTGTGCCTTGCCGCGGGGTTTTTGCTCGGGCTCGTGTTCCTGTCCAAGGGCATGAACGCCCTGCTTTCCCGCGCGCGCACGCCCGCCTTTTTCGTCATCGCGGGGCTTGCGCTCGGCTCGGTCGCTACCCTCTTTTTCAACCCCGAGATGCTCGCGGTGTATGAAAGCTGGGCAAACGGCGCGCCCTTTCTGCCCGATCTTCCGCTCGGCATCGCGCTGTTTGCCGCGGGCACGGCGCTCTCCTATTGGTTTTGCCGCCGCGAACTGCGCGCAAAGAAAAGGGGAGGCGCGGACCTCTTAAAATAAAAAATTTTTCGGCGGGGCGCCCTGAAACGCCCCGCCGCTTTTTGCTTCCGATACGGACGCGCGCCCGCGCAAATTTTGTTGCGCGGGCGCGCGCCTTTTTATAAAGATCATAAAGATGACCCTAAAATCGGCTCATTTTCGGCAAAAGAGGAGAAAAAGGGAGAAATAAAGAAGGGGGGGAGGAAAAGAAATAGGGGTGCGCCGCGCTTTGTATTTTATTACAATTTTGTGACAAAATTTCCGAAAGATTTATACAAGAAGCCGCTATACTAAGGGTGCTAACCAAGGAAAAAAAGATTTTTTGAAAGGAGAAAAAAAATGAAAAAGATCCTTACGGCAATCCTGAGTGTCGCAATGGCTTGCGGCATCGGCATCGCAGCGGTCGGCTGCGCGGGTGGTTATTCCATCGAAGTCGGCGGAGGCGGCTCGGGCGTCGGCATCTCCGGCGCAAAAGACGGGTCCCTTGACCTCGGCATGGCTTCCAAAGAAGTCGACGGCGCGAAGGAAGGGCTGTCTGTTTATACTCTGTGCAAAGACGGCATCGCGGTCATCGTTCACAACGACAATGCGGTCGACGACCTCACGATGGAGGAGCTGAAGGCGATCTATACGGGCGAGACTTCAAACTGGAGCGAAGTCGGCGGCGCGGATGCGTCCATCACCGTCGTTGCCCGTGAGCCCGGTTCCGGTACGAGAGATGCTTTCCAGGAGCTGGTCGGTTTTAAAGATGCGGACCTCGATGCGGACGCGGAGCTCTCTTCCACGAGCGTCGTGCTGTCCACCGTTGCAGGCAATAAAAACGCGATCGGATACATTTCGCTCGGCTCGCTCGACGACACCGTCAGCGCCGTCAAGATCGGCGGAGTAGCGCCGACGACGGAAAACGTGCTGGACGGCAGCTACGCGATCTCCCGTCCCTTCAACGTGATGTATCTTGAGGCGACCGAAAAAGAGAACGATCTTCTTGCGGATTTCCTCAAGTTTCTGCAGAGCAAAGAGGCACAGGAAATGATAGAAAAGGAGGGTTACATCAGCATCTATGCGGACGCGAAGGCGTACGCAAAGCCTGAGACCCTGCCCGAGACGACCAAACTCAACGTCGGCGGCTCCACTTCCGTTCAGCCCCTGATGGCAAACCTGGCGATCGCATACGAAGATCTGCTCAGCGCATAACCAAAAGAAAAACGGACAGAGCGGGTCGGAAGAACGACCCGCTTTCCGTCTGTGAGAGGCAAGAGAATGGACATTGAGAAAAATGCAACGGCAGGGGCGTGTGTCGCGATCGCACGCGCTGACCGCAAAAAGGCAATCAAAGAGACGGGGATGAAGTGTCTCTTCATCATCGCGGCGACGCTCTTCATCATCGTCGTCGCCACCGTCTGTATCTACCTCTTCATCCTCGCGGTCCCCACGATCGCGGAGATCGGGTTCGTCGAATTTCTTTTCGGCACCGAATGGATCCCTTCGTCGGGGCTGTACGGCATCGGCACGATGATCGTCGGCACCGCATATGCGACGGCGGGCGCGCTCATCGTCGGGGTGCCGATCGGGCTTCTGACGGCGGTGTTCATGGCGTTCTACTGCCCCGCGTGGCTGTACAGGATCTTAAAGCCGATGACCAACATCCTGGCGGGCATCCCGTCCATCGTCTACGGCTATTTCGGACTCAAGGTCATCGTGCCCTTTGTTTACTCTCTTGCGGGCGAAGGAACGGGCATGTGTCTTCTCACCACCGCCCTTGTCCTCGGCGTCATGATCCTGCCCACCGTCATCAGCATCACCGAGAACTCGTTGCGCGCGGTGCCCAAGAGCTATTTTGAAGGCGCCGTCGCCCTCGGCGCGACCAAGGAGCGCGCCATCTTCCGCACCGTCTTTCCCGCGGCGGGATCGGGCGTTCTGACCGCGATCATCCTCGCGCTCGGGCGCGCATTCGGCGAGACGGCGGCGGTGGTCATCATCTGCGGCAACAAATCCCAGTTCCCGACCAGCCTGTTCGATCCGTTCAGCACGCTGTCTTCGCTCATCGCAAACCAGCTCGGTTATGCGGAAGACCTTCAACGCGAGGCGCTCATTGCCTGTGCGGCGGTGCTGTTCGTATTCATCCTGATCATCACGGTCATCGTCATGTTCTTGCGCAAAAAGGAGAGATGATATGGCAAAAGCACTTGTTTTGAAAGAAGGGGAGATCGACGTCCGGTCCGTCGTGCCCATCAACCGTCAGAGCCTGCGCGACAAGTTCAGAGGATATGTCAGAAAGCCCTTTTCGCTGATCGCGCTTCTCCTCATCCTGGCCGCTTCCTGCCTCACGGCGCTCGCCGTTGCGTGGATCATCGTCTATGTTTTCATCCAGGGCATTCCCTATCTGAAGCCGGAGATCTTCGCGTGGCGCTGGACGTACGACAACCTGTCCATGATGCCCTCGCTGATCAACACGCTGGTCATCGCGGCGCTCTCCCTGCTCATTGCGGGCGTGATCGGCATCTTTGCCGCCATCTTCATGGTGGAATACGCCAAGTCGACCAACCCGTTCGTCAAGGCGGTGCGCGTCGCGGCGGAGACGCTTTCGGGCATCCCGTCCATCGTCTACGGCATCTTTGGCATGACCTTCTTCGTCGTCCTTCTCGGCTGGGGTTACTGTCTGCTCGCGGGCATCATCACGATGGCGATGATGATGCTCCCGCTCATCATGCGCACGACGGAAGAGGCGCTGCTCGCGGTGCCGAATTCCTTCCGCGAAGGCTCCTTCGCGCTGGGCGCGGGGAAACTTCGCACCATCTTCGTCATCATCCTGCCCGCGGCGATGCCGGGCATCATCTCGGGCATCATCCTGGGGCTGGGCCGCGTGGTCGGCGAGACGATGGCGCTCGTGTACACTGCGGGCTCGGCGATCAACGTGCGCTATCCTGCGGGACTGATGTCGCAGGGCTGCACCCTCACCGTATATCTGTATTCGCTGATCACGGAGGGGAACAAATACGCAGGGCAGGCATGGGCGGTCGCCGTCGTTCTGATCGTGCTCGTCGTCCTCATCAACGGTCTCGCGGAATTCATCGGAAACAAACTGAAAAAGGAGTATTAAAAGGTGGAAAAAGACAACGCACCGCGCGCGGATAAGTTCAACGTGACCGATCTCAACCTCTGGTACGGGAACTTCCATGCGCTCAAAAATATCTCGATGGACATCAAAGAAAAGGAGATCACCGCGTTCATCGGCCCTTCGGGCTGCGGCAAATCCACCTTTTTGAAGACGCTCAACCGCATGAACGACCTCATCCCCGACTGCAAGATCACGGGCGAGGTGCTCATCGACGGCGTCGACCTGTACGGCGCGGTCGACATCAACGAACTGCGCAAGCGGGTGGGAATGGTCTTTCAGAAGCCCAATCCCTTCCCGATGAGCGTGTACGACAACATCGCTTACGGCCCGCGCACGCACGGCGTGCGCAAAAAGGCGGACCTGGACGAGATCGTCGAGCGCTCCCTCCGTCAGGCGGCGATCTGGGACGAACTCAAAGACCGCCTCAAAAAATCCGCGCTCGGGCTCTCGGGCGGCCAGCAGCAGCGCCTGTGCATCGCGCGCACGCTCGCCGTCGAGCCGGACGTCATCCTCATGGACGAGCCGACGAGCGCGCTCGACCCCATCTCGACGAGCAAAATCGAGGATCTGGCGCAGGAGCTGAAGGATAAGTATACGATCGTCATCGTCACGCACAACATGCAGCAGGCGGCGCGCATCTCGGACAAGACGGCATTTTTCCTGCTCGGCGATCTCGTCGAATACGGCAAGACGGACGACATCTTCGACCGCCCGCGCGACAAGAGGACGGAAGACTACATCACGGGGAGGTTCGGTTGATATGACGCGAAAGATCTTTGAAGAACAGCTCAGAGAGCTGAAGGAACTGCTCACCCGCATGGGCGAGCTCAACTGCGAGGCGATCGCGGACGCGGTCACGGCGCTGTGCGAACAGGACGTCGAGCTCGCGAAAAAGACGCGCGGCGTCGAGCGGCTGGTGGACGAAAAGGAACAGCAGATCGAGCGTCTTTGCCTGAAGATCATCCTCAAACAGCAGCCCGTCGCGAGCGATCTTCTGTTCGTGACCAGCGCGATGAAGATGATCACGGACATGGAGCGCATCGCCGACCAGGCGGCGGACATCTCCGAACTCGTCGTCAAGATGAGCCGCCTGCCCTACGCGGACGCGGTGGAGGAGATCCCCGCGATGGCGGAGCGGGTGCAGGAGATGGTGCGCGGCGCCGCGCGCTCCTTCGTCGAGCGCGACGGCGAGCTCGCAAAGGCGGTCTGCCGCGCGGACGACGCCGTCGACGACCTGTTTGACGCCGTGCGCAAAAAGCTCACGGGCATCGTGCACAAGGACATCGAAGAGGACGACAACGGCGAACAGGCGCTGGACATGCTGATGGTCGCAAAGTACCTCGAAAAGATCGGCGACCACGCCTCCAACATCGCCGAGTGGGTGCTCTTCATGCTCACGGGCGAACACAAAAAATTGAATTAAAAGGATAAATAATAGACATATCGCAATGATATGTCTATAAATATGGCAAAAAAGGCGTCTGATTTTGTCGAATCAGGCAATTTATTACAAATTTATTATAATTTTTACAAGTATATTATACAAGTTTTACTTTACAAGACGCGCGAAAAACGGTTATACTAAAAGGGTAAAAGATCTCACAAGGAGAGTGTTTATGGATCTGACACCCTTATCGGGACTTCTCGCGTCAGCCGGTGCGCTCGGGGCGATGGACTATGTCCTCTCGGTCGTATCGTTGCTCGCGGGGCTGGGCGCCTTTTTGTTCGGGTTCAAGGTATTGTCCGACAACATCGAAAAGCTGGCGACCAACCGCCTGCGCGGCTGGTTCGACAAGACGAGCAAGAGCCGTCTTGCGGGCGTGGGCATCGGCACGGCGGTCACGGCGATCATCCAGAGCTCCTCGGCGACCACGGTCATGGTCGTCGGCTTTGTCAACGCGGGGCTGATGTCGCTGTTCCAGGCGACGACGGTGATCATGGGTGCGAACATCGGCACCACGATCACGGCGTACATCGCCTCGATGGCGGAGATCCCGCTCATCGAGTTCGTGACGATATTCACCTGTATCGGCGTCTTCATGAACATGCTCTCCAAACGCGAGAAGGTCAAGACGATCGGCCTGATGCTCGCGGGCCTCGGGCTTGTCTTTCTGGGGCTGGAATACATGTCGGGCGCGATGAGCATCTACCGCGAGAGCGCCGCGTTCAAGGACTTTTTGCAGACGGTGAGCAATCCCTTCCTTCTGCTTCTGATCGGCGTGGTGTTCACGGCGATCGTGCAGTCCAGCTCGGCGGTCACTTCGCTCATCATCGTCATGGTGTCGCAGGGGCTCATCATCGGGAACGGCGGCAACGACGTGCTCTTTCTCGTTCTCGGCAGCAACATCGGCACCTGCATCACCGCCATCCTCTCATCCATCGGCGCGAACACCAACGCGAAGCGCGCCAGCCTCATCCATCTGATGTTCAACGTGTTCGGCTCTGTGATCTTCACCGTCTTTTTGCTGCTGTGGCCGAGCTTCATGCAGGACACCCTCACGAGCTGGTTCCCCGGCGCGGCGGGCCTGCAGATCGCGCTCTTCCACACCTTCTTCAACGTGGTGTGTACCTGCCTGTTCCTCCCGCTCGCAAATGTCTTTGTCAAGATCGCGACCAAGCTCATCCGCGACAAGAAGGGCGGCGCGCCTGCGGGGGACATGCTCCTGCTCGACGACCGCTTCATCACGACGCCCTCCGTCGCGGTCAACCAGGCGAACAAGGCGGCGGCGCGCATGGCGGACATCGCGATGGAATCGCTGCACACGGCGTTTGCGGGGTTCATCGCAGGCGACGAGAGCGCAAAGGAAAAGGTGGACGAGCTCAATACCCGCGTCGCGGACATGGAAAAGCGCATCGTTTCCTACCTGATCAAGATCTCGGCATCCGACCTCTCGCTCAACGACGAGCGCATCATTTCCGCCATCCATCACTCGACGAGCGACATCATCCGCATCAGCGAGCTGGCGGACAATCTCACGAAATACACGAGCAACTGCAAGCGCGACGGCATAGAGTTCTCGCAGGGCGTGCTCCGCTCGCTCGAGGACATGTACGCGAAGATAGACGAGCTTTACAAGAACACGCTCGACGTGTTTGACCGCAAGGACATCACGGCGATCAAGGCGGTGGACCGCGTGGAGGACGAGATCGACGCCGCGCGCAAGGCGATGATCGCCGACCACATCCGCAGGCTCAACGAGGGCAAATGCAAGCCCAGTTCGAGCAGTATCTACATCAATCTTGTCGGAAATCTCGAGCGTGCGGCAGACCATCTGACCTACGTCGCGCACGCCTTTGACTGAGACGGACCTTCGCCGCCTGCGCCCCGAACGGGCGGGCGGCGTTTTTTTTGCCTCGGGCGCTTGCCTTCCGCCCCGCGGCTGTGCTATACTGAAGAGGCAAACAAGACACCGAAGGAGTACACCGTGGACAAACTCGTGTATGTATTGGAAGACGACAAGAGCATCGGCGAACTGGTGACCTGCGCGCTGGAGATGTCCGGCATCGCGGTCGAATGTTACGGCACGGTCGCGGAGTTCGAGGCGGCCGCGCAGCGGCGCGCGCCCGCGGCGGCGCTGCTCGACATCATGCTGCCCGACGGCAACGGGCTGGACGTGCTCGCGTGGCTCAAACAGAAATACCCCTCGACGGGGGTGCTCATGCTCTCCGCGCTCGGGCAGGAGACGGACAAGGTGCGCGGGCTCAACCTCGGCGCGGACGACTACGTCGCCAAGCCGTTCGGCGTGCTCGAACTCACCGCGCGCGTCAACGCGCTTTTGCGCCGCATGAACGGCTCCGCATCCCTCTCGCGCGGCGACCTGACGCTCAACGAGGAGACGATGACGGCGACCCTGCGCGGCGTGCGCCTCGAACTCAACAACAAGGAATTCAATCTTCTCAAATATCTCATGCAAAAGGAGGGCAAGGCCCTGACCCGCGAGAACATCCTCAACGCCGTGTGGGGTTACGACGAGGGCGAGACGCGCACCGTCGACAACCACATCGCGCGCCTGCGCAAGCTCGGCATCGACTACATCGAGACGGTGTTCGGCGTGGGCTACAAGTTCGTGTACCGCGAATAGGGCATAAGCGCCATGCACAAGCGGTTTCTTTTCCTTTCCCTGCTCATCACCGTTGCGGGGATCCTTTTTTTCACCATTCTTCTCAGCAGTGTCTACTACGACAATACCGAGCAGGACGCATACGGCCGCCTTCGGACATACGCGGCTTTTTTTGACGAAAACGCGCCTCTTTCCGAAGAAATCGCCGAATTTTCCCGAAAGGCGGGCGGGGTGCGCGTCAGCGTGCTGGACGGGCAGGGGATCATCCTCGCCGACAGCGAGGGCGGCACGCTCGTCGGGCAGAGCCGCGCCGACCGTCCCGAAGTCGCGGACGCCTTCGAAGACGGAGAGGGCACGTCCTCCCGCAGGAGTGCGACGCTGGATAAAAACATGTTTTATCTCTGCGTCCGGCTGGACGGCGCCGCAACGGGCGCGGACGGCACGGGAGCGGCTTATCTTCGCATCGGCATCGCGGCGGCGTCGCTCGCGGGCCTGATCGCGGACGCCATTCCCTCCCTCATGCTCTTCCTGCTTCTGGACATCCTGTGCTGCCTCGTCTTTGCCTGGATCGCGACCAATGCGATCCTGCGCCCCGTCGAGGAGCTGACGCGCTCCTTCGCGCTGGGCAAGGTGCCCGTGCGGAGCAAATACCCCGAACTGCAGCCCATCGCCAAGATGATGAACGACATGAACGCCGAGATCGGCGAAAAGGTCGCGCGCGTCAAGGAGGACCGCCGTCTGGAGGCGCTCATCCTCGACAGCATGGAGCACGGCATCGTCATCTTCCGCTCGCCCGACGACGTCATCCTGCTCAACAAGACGGCGTCCCGCCTGCTGCACTGCGAGCCGAACGAGACGGTCGCCTGTTTCAACGAGGACGCGGAGATCGCCGCCATCCTCGCGGCAGGGGAGGCGGCTTCCGTCACCCGCCGCATCGACGGCAGGGATTACAACCTGCGCTTCACCTTCCAGAAAAACACGCGCGTTCTGCTGATCACCGACATCACCGAGGCGGTGGCGGCGGCGCGCTCCAAGAACGACTTCATCGCCAACGTCACCCACGAGATGAACACGCCGCTGACCAACATCCGCGGCTTTGCCGAGCTGATCGCCTCGGGCGCGCTTCCGCCCGAGCGGGTGCAGTCCGCCTCGCAGACCATCATCCGCCAGAGCGACCGCCTCGCCAACCTCATCCGCAGCATCATCAACTTCTCCGCCATCGACAGCGACGAGCTCCCCGACTACGAGGTGGACATCTCCGAACTCATCGCCGAGCTGATCGGCGGCTTCGAGCCCAAGATCCGCAAAAAGGACATCGCCCTGCGGCTGGACATCGGGCAGGGCGTCAAGGTGATGTCGCGGCGGGAGCGGCTGGTCGAGATCCTCAACAACCTCATCAGCAACGGCATCCGCTACAACAAGGAGGGCGGCTCGCTCGACATCACGCTCACGGGCGGGGAGGCCCCCTGCCTGACCGTGCGCGACACGGGCGTCGGCCTCTCCGAAGAGGATAAAGAGCGCATCTTCGACCGCTTTTATACCGTCGACAAATCGCACGGCGGCACGGGCGGCGGCTTCGGGTTGGGGCTTGCCATCGTCAAAAAGCTGTGCAAGCGCGCGGGCTGGAAGCTCACCGTCGAGAGCGAACTCGGCAAGGGCACCGCATTTTGCGTGCAGTTTTGCCCCAAGGCGGAAGAGGCGCGCGGCTGAGCGGAAAACAGATAAAGATACGGCGCGGGGCATCGCCCCGCGCCGCTTTTCGCTCCGACGCATCGCAAAAGGGCGTCGCCGTATGGTGAGTAATTTGCCTCCCCGCATCTCAGAAAGGGCGCCGCCGTATGGTGAGCAATTTGCCCCGCCGCATCGCAAAAGAGCGCCGCCGTATGGTGAGCAATTTGCCCCGCCGCATCTCAGAAAGGGCGTCTTTCTCCCGCCGCGAAAACGCGCGGGCATCCCGACAAAAAAAGCCGCGCCGCCAAGCGGCGGCGCGGCAGAAAATGCCCGCCCCGCGGCACGCCGCGGGGCGGGAACTTTTTGCCTTTCCGCCCGTCAGACGGCCGGTCCTGCTTTTTAAAGGCTTTCGAGGTAGAGGGAGGCGTTGGTCGCGGCGACGGCGCCGTCTCCGACGGCGGTCGAGACCTGCCGCACCGCTTTCGTGCGGCAATCCCCCGCGACGAACACGCCCTTCGTCTTTGTCCTGCACGACTCGTCCGCGACGATGTAGCCCGCGGCGTCGAGGTCGGCGACGTTGGCAAAGGCGGCGTTGTCCGGCTCCTGCCCGATGGCGACGAACACGGCGGGGAGTTCGTGGCGGCACAGATTTCCGTCCTTGTCCTTGTATTCGATGGCGGAGAGCTCCTCCTCGCCGAGAAAGTCGACGACGCTGGTATTGGGGCGCACCTCGATGTTGTCCTTCGCGCGCAGCGCCTTTACGAGGCTCGCGTCGCCGAAGAACTTGTCGAAGAGGGTATAGACGTACACCTTTTTGCAGTAGCCCGAGAGGAGCAGGGCGTATTGCAGGGCGGTGTTCGCGTCGCCGACGACGGCGACCTCTTTTCCCTTGTAGAAGGGGCCGTCGCACACGGCGCAGTAATAGACGCCTCTGCCGACGAGGTTCTCGGAATCGTGCGCGGTCTTGAGGTGTTTGTGCTTTACGCCCGCGGCGATGATCACGCTCTTCGCCTCATATTCGTTGTATTCCGTCTGAACGAGGAAGTCGCCCTCGGCGCGCTTTTCCACGCGCACCGCCCTTTCGATCTCCACCTCCGCGCCCAGCGCGGAGATCTGTTCGAAGAGGTTGTCCGCGAACTGTTCGCCGCTGATCTCGCGGATGGAGGGGTAATTTTCCAGCCGCGGCGAGGTGGCGATCTGTCCGCCCAGGCTCTCGCCCTCGAGGACGAGCACTTTTTTTCCGTTTCGCAAAGCGTAGAGCGCGGAGGTCATGCCTGCCGCGCCCGCTCCTATCACGATGATGTCGTACATATCAGTTGATGCTCTCGATGTATTTGCGGATCTCGCTCGCGTTGTCGTACGTCTTGTACCCGTCGCCGTCGGGGACGAGCAGGGAAGGCGCCTTCTTCACGCCGTATTTGCGGGTGGTCGCCGCGTCCTGTTCCGCGTTGATCACCGTGTACTTGACGCCCGCCTTGTCCAGCATCATCTTGCTGGTCTTGCAGTTGGGGCATCCGTTGCGGGTGAACAGCACGGGTCCGCTCAGCGCGGGTGCCGCGCAGGCGACTTCCTCTTTGATCTGTTCCTGCTTGTGCGTCTTCAGCTTGGAATGGCTGATGTCGTACACCTTGCGGTCCTTGAACTCCTGCGCCTTTCCGTCGTTCCAGTTCTGCACGGGGCGGTAGTAGCCCGTGATGCGGCTGTATACCTCCGTCTTTCCGCCGCAGTGCGGGCAGGTGAACTGCTCGCCCGCGAGATACCCGTGCTCCTTGCAGATGGAATAGGTGGGCGAAAGGGTGTAGTAGGGCAGCTTGTAGTTGTCCGCGATCTTCTTGACCAGCGCGGCGGCCGCCTTCCAGTCGGGCAGCTTCTCGCCGAGGAAGGCGTGGAACACGGTGCCCGAGGTGTAGAGGGTCTGCAGTTCGTCCTGGATGTCCAGCGCGTCGAAGATGTCCTCGGTGTAGCCGACGGGCAGGTGCGAGCTGTTGGTGTAGTAGGGAGTGCCGTTCTCGTTCGCGGTGACGATGTCGGGGAACTGCGCCTTGTCGTGCTTCGCGAAGCGGTAGGCGGTGGATTCCGCGGGCGTCGCCTCGAGGTTGTACAGGTCGCCGTACGCTTCCTGGTAGTCGGAGAGGCGCTCGCGCATGTGGTTGAGCACCTTTTTGGTGAACTCCTGCGCCTCGGCGTGCGTCATGTCCTTGCGGATCCAGCAGGCGTTGAGCGCCGCCTCGTTCATGCCGACGAGGCCGATGGTGGAGAAGTGGTTTGCGAAGGTGCCCAGGTACCGCCTGGTGTAGGGGTACAGCCCCTCGTCGAGCAGTTTGGTGATGACGGTGCGCTTTGTCTTGAGCGAGCGCGCCGCGATGTCCATCAGCTTGTCCAGGCGGCGGAAGAACTCCGCTTCGTCCTTGGACAGGTATGCGATGCGCGGCATGTTGATGGTGACGACGCCGACGGAGCCCGTCGATTCGCCGCTGCCGAAGTATCCGCCCGACTTCTTGCGCAGTTCGCGAAGGTCAAGGCGCAGGCGGCAGCACATGCTGCGGATGTCGCTCGGCTCCATGTCCGAGTTGATGTAGTTGGAGAAATAGGGGGTGCCGTACTTCGAGGTCATCTCGAACAGCAGGCGGTTGTTCTCGGTGTCCGACCAGTCAAAGTTCTTGGTGATGGAATAGGTGGGGATGGGGTACTGGAACCCGCGGCCGTTGGCGTCGCCCTCGATCATGACCTCGATGAACGCCTTGTTGACCATGTCCATCTCCTTCTTGCAGTCCTTGTACTTGAAGTTCTGCTCCTTGCCGCCCACGATCGCGGGCAGTTCTGCAAGGTCGGCGGGCACGACCCAGTCCAGCGTAATGTTGGAGAAGGGTGCCTGCGTGCCCCAGCGGCTGGGGGTGTTCACGCCGTAGATGAACGACTCGATGCACTTTTTCACCTGCTCGTAGTCGAGGTTGTCCTTCTTGACGAAGGGCGCGAGATAGGTGTCGAAGGAGGAGAACGCCTGCGCGCCCGCCCACTCGTTCTGCATGATGCCGAGGAAGTTGACCATCTGGTTGCACAGCGTCGCGAGATGGCTCGCGGGCGCCGAGGTGATCTTGCCGGGGATGCCGCCCAGCCCTTCCTGGATGAGCTGTTTGAGCGACCAGCCCGCGCAGTATCCCGTCAGCATGGACAGGTCGTGGATGTGGATCTCGGCGTTGCGGTGCGCCTTCGCGACCTCGTCGTCGTAGATCTCGGACAGCCAGTAGTTCGCGGTGATCGCGCCGCTGTTGGAGAGGATGAGCCCGCCCACCGAATAGGTGACCGTCGAGTTCTCCTTGACGCGCCAGTCCGTCGCCTTGACGTAGCTGTTGACCAGCTCCTTGTAATCGAGGATGGTCGACTTCATGTTGCGGATCTTCTCGCGCTGGCGGCGGTAGAGGATGTACGCCTTCGCGACGTCCGAATACCCCGCCTGGATGAGCACGCTCTCCACGCTGTCCTGAATGTCCTCGACGGCGATCTTGTCCTCCTTGATCTTGGGCTCGAAGTCCGCCGTGACCTTGAGCGCGAGCATGTCGATGATGCTCGGATGGTACTGCTTGTTCATGGCCTCGAACGCCTTCGTGATCGCGACAGAGATCTTCGCGATGTCAAATTCCGCAACCTTTCCGTCTCTCTTGATGACCTGATACATAGTCTCTCCTTTCCCCGATCGCTGTAGTCCTTTTCGTGTCGGTAGGGTTCCATTATAACACCCTTTTCCCCGCTTGTCAACCCCTTTGCGACAAGATGTTGTGCCGATTTTTTTTCATAAAACACAAGATGTTGTATTTGCGACGACAGAACCCATTTTTTGGAAACGGACGCAAAGAGGGCGGAAAAGCGCCCGCATTTTTGAAAAATGCGGGCGCAGCGTGTTTCACGGAGATGGTTTCGCGGGCGCAGACTGTTTCACAGCGGCAGGGACAGCCCGCCTTCCAGCGCGCGCAGAAAAAGCCGCGCCGCCTTGGAGAGCTGACGGTCTTTTTTCCGCGCGAGCCGCACGTTTGCGGTGACGGCGGGGGAGAGGGGCACGAAGCGCAGTCCGCTGCCTTCGCCCGTATGCACCAGCCCGTCCAGTCCGATCGCGACGCCCGCGTTCTCCCGCACGAGCAGGGAGGCGTTGTAGAGCAGGTTATAGGTCGCCGCGACGCGCAGCCGCGCGAGCCGATCGCCCATCCATGCGGTGATCGCGCTGTCCGTCATCGCGTGACGCGAGCAGAGCAGCTCCCGTTCGGCGAGCGCGTCCGCCGTGGCAAAGGGCTTTTGCGCGAGCGGGTCGTCCTCGCGCACCAGCGCGCCCCAGACTTCCCGCTCGGGCAGGGTGATCGCCTCGCAGTCGGTCAGATCTCCGTCGCCGATCACGATCGCAAAGTCGATGAGCCCCTTTTTCAGCCGCGCAAGCGCCGCGTTCGTGTCCTCGCTGTAAAAATGAAAGGTGACGTCGGGGTTCGCCTCCCGCACCTGCGTCGCCGCGCGGCAGATCCTGCGCACCGCGTGCGATTCGCCGCCCGCGATGCATACCTCCCCCGCAACGCGGTCGTCCGGCACGACCAGCTCCGCCTGCATGCGCGCGTACAGCTCGCAGATCTCCTCCGCGCGCTTTTTGAGCAGTTCTCCCGCCGCGGTCAGGCTCGTGCGGCGGTTGCCGCGCACGAACAGCGGCTTGCCGATCTCCTGTTCGAGATTCTGCATCTGCCGCGACAGGTTCGGCTGCGTAACGTGCAGCGCCTCCGCCGCGCGCGAGATGCTCTCCTCCCGCGCCACCGTCAGAAAATAGTTCATCACCCGAAATTCCATTTCCGTCCCTCCTGTCCCCTCGAGTATAACACGCCGAGCTATACCTGTCAAGCATGGCGCGGTATAAAATATAAGTATTTGACATACACAGGCGCGCGTGTTACAATGGGAGCGCAAAGTGTCCCGGACGGGCACGAAGGAGGACAGCATGGACGAGCGGGAGTTTTTGGGAGCGATGGCGCGCGGCGGGCGCGTGGAAGGGGGGAGCGCGGCACACGAGCGCATGCACGCGCTGAGCGCGCGGGCGCGGCGCATCCTGAGCGCGCTCAACCGCGGCGGGAGCGCAAAGCGCACCGCGCGGCTGTTCTTCCGCATGACGGGGCAGAAGCCCCCGCGCGCGTTCACGCTGTTCCCGCCCTTTTACAGCGACTGCGGCATCAACATCCGCGTCGGCGAGGGGGTGTTCATCAACGAGGGGTGCTGTTTTCAGGACCAGGGCGGCATCGTCATCGGCGACGGGGTGCTGATCGGGCAGCAGGTGGTGATCGCGACGCTCAATCACGACCTCGACCCCGCGCGCCGCGCGGACATGTTCCCGCGCCCCGTACGGATCGGCGACCGCGCGTGGATCGGCGCGCACGCAACCATCCTGCCCGGCGTGTGCATCGGCGCGGGCGCGGTCGTCGCGGCAGGGGCGGTCGTCACGCGCGACGTGCCCGAAAACACCGTGGTCGCGGGGGTGCCCGCGCGCACGATCAGAAAAATCACGGAGGAGAAAGAGAGATGAAAAAGAAAGTGATCGTCGTCACGTCGAGTTCGAGGAAAAACGCCAATTCGGGCATCCTCGCGGAGCAGTTCGCGCGCGGCGCGGAAGAGGCGGGGCACGAGGTCGTGCGCATCGATCTGAGCGGGATGGAGCTCTTGTTCTGCACGGGCTGTCTTGCCTGCCAGCAGGGCGCGCCCTGTCCGCTGAAAGACGGCGTCGCGCCGCTGTTGGAGCAGATCGCGGCGGCGGACGTGCTGGCTTTTGCGACGCCCGTGTATTATTACAGCGTGAGCGGGCGGCTCAAGACCTTTCTCGACCGCCTCAATCCGCTTTTCGGGCGCGAGGTGCGCTTTCGCGACGTCTACCTTCTGACGGCGTCTGCGGAGGACACGGACGAGGCGTCGGACGGCGCCGCGGTCTGCGTGGAGGGCTGGGTATCCTGTTTCGAGGGGGTGCGCCTCGCGGGCGTTGTGCGCGGCAGGGGCGCCGAGCACCCGGGCGACATCCTGAAAACGTCTTTGCCCGCCGCCGCGTATGCGGCAGGCGCGCGCGTCTGAAAGAAAAAAGAGGGGGCGGCGCCGCAGAAATGCGGCGCCGCCCCCTTGCGTATATCATGAAAAAATTTGCGCGCGTGCGCTTTTGCGGGGATACGTATCCCGTCTTTTGCGCTCAGTTCTCGCCGCGGATGCGGGTCGCGGGGATGTAGGGCAGGAGCAGGTTTTTGAAGGTGCGCAGCTGTTCGTCGGTGAGCGGGTGCAGTCCCCTGCGCAGGACGGTGTCGCCGTCGCGGAAGTTCTGCAAAAAGTACGCCTTTGCGCCGCGCAGTCTGCGCCCGATCTCGAGCATGTCCTCGGCGGAGTGCAGTTCCTGTGCGACCGTGGTGCGGAATTCGTAGGGCAGGGAGCCGCCGAGCAGGAAGTCGGCGCTCTCCTCGATTTTTGCGACGTCGACGTCCGCGCCCGCGACTTTTTTGTAGCGGGAGAAGGCGGTCTTTATGTCCATGGCGACGCAGTCGACGAGCCCGTCCGCGACGAGCGCTTTGAGCCGCGCGGGGAAGCTGCCGTTTGTGTCCAGCTTGACGGAAAAGCCCAGCTCTTTGATGCGCGAGAGCAGGGGGCGGACGTCTGAGAGCAGCGGTTCGCCGCCCGTCACGCACACGCCGTCCAGGATGCCTTGGCGGCGGGAGAGGAAGGAAAAGAGCTCCTTTTCGGAGATGTCCTCGCCGCCCTTGCCGTCTAAAAGTTCGGTATTCTGGCAAAACGGGCAGCGGAAATTGCACCCTCCGAGAAAGAGGGTGCAGGCAACTTTTCCGGGATAATCGAGCAACGTCGTCTTTTGCAGACCGCAAATGCGCATGAGAAACCTCCAAAAAGAGTTCACGAATTTTCTTTTGAGCTGACAAAAGAAAATTCCGTGATTTTTAGGAAAACCCCTGCGTTCGCCGCATTTTGGCGGCTCTGCGCACGGAAAACAAACTTCGCGCGTTTCTCGTAAAAGAGATACTGCGAAACGCTTGATTTTTAGGGGACAACCGCCGCGCGCCTGCGGCTGACGGCGTTTTTCCCCTCTGCGAAAATGTTTAAGGGCTCCCTTATTATCATAATTTTCGCATTCACCTCTTTCGGTGCGCCGCGCCCGCGGCGTAAGGGGAAAAAGTCAAAAGTGTGATTTTGACTTTTTCGTTCTTTTAATAAAAACCTGCAAAAACGGAAATCGCAATTTTCGTTTTTGCACTCAATTTGCGCGTATGCGCCTCAGCGGGTGAATGCGCGCGATTCTGACAAGGGTGTGCCCTTATTTTATCGCGCGCAGAGGGCAGGGCCCTCTTCCTCACGAAATTTTCTTTTGTCAGCTCAAAAGAAAATTTGTGAACTTATCGCCGCAGAGAGAAAACAGGCGGTCAGCCCGCAGAGCGGGCGTGCCCGCGGGTTTTCTCTGAAACTCAAGCGAATCGCAGCATCTCTTTTGCGAGATTCGCGCGAAGCTCTTAAAGTATCCCAATCGTCAATATGACCTGCGCGAAGACGATCGCGACGACGGAGATCAGCTTGATCAGGATGTTGATGGACGGGCCCGATGTGTCTTTGAACGGGTCGCCGACGGTGTCGCCGATGACGGCGGCTTTGTGCGCGTCGCTTCCCTTTCCGCCGAAGTGTCCGTCCTCGACGTATTTTTTCGCGTTGTCCCACGCGCCGCCGCTGTTGGACATGAACACGGCGAGCAAAAATCCCGTCACCGAAGAGCCGAGCAGCAGTCCCATCACCCCGTTCGCGCCGAGCAGGAACCCGACGGCGATGGGGGAGAGCACCGCGATGACGGCGGGCAGGATCATCTGTTTCTGCGCCGAGCGGGTGCAGATGTCCACGCACCTGCGGTAATCGGGTTCGCCCGTGCCGTCCAGGATGCCCGCGTTTTCCGCGAATTGCCTGCGCACCTCGAGCACGACGCGTTGCGCGCTCTTTCCGACGGCGGACATGGTCAGCGCCGAGAAGAGGAAGGGCAGCATCGCGCCGATGAACACGCCGATCAGCACGACGGGATTGGTGATCTCGAGCGAGAAGGTGAAGTCCAGTCCGTTCTCCTTGACCAGGTTGTTGACCTGTACATAAAAGGAAGAGAGCAGTGCGAGCGCGGTGAGCATCGCCGAGCCGATGGCAAAGCCCTTGCCCGTCGCGGCGGTGGTGTTGCCCAGCGAATCGAGCGCGTCGGTGCGGCGGCGGACTTCTTCGTCCATGCCCGCCATCTGCGCGATGCCGCCCGCGTTGTCTGCGACGGGCCCGTAGGCGTCGGTGGACAGCGTGATGCCGAGTGTGGAGAGCATCCCGACGGCGGCGATCCCGATGCCGAACATGCCCATTTCATCCCCGCCCATCACGAAATAAGACCCGAGCACCGCCGCGGCGATGAGCAGGACGGGCACGAGCGTGGAGAGCATCCCCAGCGCGGTGCCGTTGATGATGACGGGCCCCGCGCCGCTCTGCGACCCCTCCGCGAGCTTTTGGGTCGGGCGGTAGGACGCGCTCGTGAAAAACTCGGTGAAGAACCCGATCAAAACGCCCGCGGCGAGCCCGATGAGTACGGGCACGATGACGAGGATGTACTCGCGCGCGACCAGGGCGAGGAACACCGCCGAGAGCGCGGCGGTCGCCGCCGCGGCGAACCAGGTCCCCGTGCGCAGCGCGCGCAGCAGGTTTTTCTGCGACGCCTCTTCCTTGGTGCGCACGAAGAAGGTGCCGATCACCGAGCACAGCACGCCGATCGCGGCAATGCCGAGCGGGATGAGCGCGCCGTAAAAATCCAGCCCCGCGGCGACGCCGAGCGCCATCGCCGAGAGCAGGGAACCGACATAAGATTCGTACAGGTCCGCGCCCATTCCCGCGACGTCGCCGACGTTGTCGCCGACGTTGTCCGCGATGACGGCGGGGTTGCGCGGGTCGTCCTCGGGGATGTTCTTCTCCACCTTTCCGACGAGATCGGCGCCGACGTCCGCGGCCTTGGTGAAGATGCCCCCGCCCACGCGCGCGAACAGCGCCATGCTCGAGGCGCCCATGCCGAAGGTGATCATGTGCGTCGCGATGAACTCCGCCTGCGTGAGCGCGGTGTCGAACACGCCGTAAAACCCTTTAAGCACGAAATACCAGATGGAGAGATCGCAAAGCCCCAGCCCGACGACGACAAGTCCCATGACCGAGCCCGCAGAGAAAGCGGCGCGCAGGCCCTTGTTGAGGCTGTCTTTTGCGGCGGTCGCGGTGCGCGCGTTGGCGGCGGTCGCGATCTTCATGCCGAGGAAGCCCGAAAGTCCCGAGAACAGCCCGCCCGTCAGGAAGGCGAAGGGCATGAACGGCCCGACGAACCCGACGAGCGCGAGGATGCCGAGCACGGCGAACACGCACCCGAAAAAGACAGCCACGACGAGATACTGTCTCTTGAGAAAAGCGTTCGCGCCCTTGCGGATAATGGCGGCAATGCCGCGCGTCCCCTCGCTTTCGGGCATCTTCAGCACCCGCCTTGCAAAGACAAGCGCGAACGCGAGCGCGAGGATCGCCGCACAGGGCGCGATCAGGATCGCATATTGCATTTTGTTCCCCCTTTCAAAAAGCCCGCCCGAAGAGCGCGCTTTTTTTCTATGATACCACGAAATGCGCCTTCGGTCAAGGGATGTGCGAAAGTTTTGCGCGTTCTTTTTTCGGGCGATTCCGGGGCAAAACAGATACAAAACAGATACAAAACAGATATAAAACAGATAAAAAACAGGCGCAAACACACATTTTGCGCGCTTTTCCTTGTAAAAAAGCGCACATTGTGTTATACTCTCCTGTAAACGGATCAAAGACCGAGAGGAAATTATGCGATTTGAGCGATTGGACCGCGCGGCTCTGCCCGCGCTTTTGCCCTTTTTCCGCGCGCAGACGGCGCGCATGTCTAACTATTCGGCGGGCGTCTTTTTCATGTGGGCGCGCTATATGGACACCCATTATGCGATCGAGGAGGATTGCCTGCTCCTGCGCGACAAGTACGTCGGCAAGCATTACTTTTACTACCCGCTCTCGCGCACGGGCGACGCGGAAGCGGAGCGCCGCGCGCTGGACGCGATCGAGCGGCATTGCCGCGAGACGGGCACCCGCCTGCACTTCACCTGCGTGCCGCGCGAGAAGGCGTCGGAGCTGTTTTTGCGCTACGGCGACGAACTGCACGTCTCCAACATCCGCAGGTGGCGGGATTACCTGTACGAGGCGGAGAGCTTTCGCGCCTATGCGGGCGGGCGGTACAGCGGCCAGCGCAACCACGTCAACAAATTCCGAAAAAACAACCCCGACTGGAGCTTTGCGCCGCTGTCCGAGGCCGACCTTGCCGACGTTGCGGCGTTTCTGGACGAGATCGAGGCGCAGCAGGCGGAGAAGGGCTCTTCGCTCGCCGACGAGGAGATGCGCGGCGTGCGCGACATCCTGCCCCGCCTCGGCGAGCTGGGCATGGTCTGCGGCGTGCTGCGCGCGGGCGGGCGCATCGTCGCGCTGTCCGCGGGCGAGGTGTGCGGCGACACGATGATCGTGCACATCGAAAAGGCGCTGCGCGGGGTGCAGGGCGCCTATCCCGCCGTCGCGCAGCAGTTTGCGCTCGCCTTCTGCGGCGGCGTGCGCTACATCAACCGCGAGGACGACGCGGGGGACGCAGGGCTTCGCAAGTCAAAACTGCAATACCTGCCCGTGCGGCTTCTGGACAAATACAACGTCGTCGCGCACCGCCCCATCGACGCGCTCTCGCACCTTCCCGAATGGCAGACGCCCCGCCTCGTTTTGCGCGCGATCGCGGACGAGGACGCGCACGACTTTGCTCTGCTCGCGCGCGACGACGCGCTCAACCGCTATTGGGGCTACGACTGGCGGGTCAACGCGAAGACGGATTCTCCCGACGACATGTGGTTCCTCGAGGACGTGCGCAAGGATTTTGCGCGGAAGGAGGAGATCCCGCTCGGCGTGTACTTTGAGGGAAAACTCGTCGGCGAGGTGGTCCTGCACAACTTCGGCTACCGCGCGGAGGCGGAGATCGGCATGCGCATCCTGCCCGCGTGGCAGGGCAGGGGGTTTGCGCGCGAGGCGCTGATCGGTTTGGCGGAATACGGCTTCGTGCGGCTGGGGCTGGAGCGCATCGAGGCGAAGTGCTTTCGCGAGAACACCGTCTCCGCCTATACGCTCCGCGCGGCGGGCATGCGCCCCTGCGGCGAGGACGAGACCTATTTCTATTTTTATAAGACTGCGGCGATGTGAACGCCGAAAAAACTGTGCGCGCCCGCGCGGAAAATTCCGCGCGGGCGCGCACTCTGTTTGCCCTTTTGCCGCCGCGGGGCGCTTTGAGCGCCCCGCGGCGGCGGTCTTTTGAGGACGTGCGCCCGCGTTCGGGCGTTTTTGTGTAAAAATGCAGAGCGTGGTATAAATTCTTTCAGCGGCGGCAATACTTCGGGGGCGAGGAGGAAAGCATGAAAAAAGCCTGCATAGTTTTTTGTTTGTTATTCATAATAATTTTGACGGCGGCGCTCGCGCTGCCGTCGGACGGCGGGTCGCAGTTTCTGCGCCTGCACGTCCGCGCAAATTCGGACGGCGCCGCCGACCAGGCGGTCAAGTACGCGGTGAAAGAGGCGGTGGTGGAATGCCTGCTGCCCGTCGCGGCCTCCTGCGAGAGCAAGGAAGAGGCGATGGCGGCGGTGGAGGCGTCGCTGGGCGCGATCGAGCGCGCGGCGGACGCGGTGCTCGCGGCGGAGGGTTTTTCCTACACTTCGCGCGCGGAGCTCAAGCGCGAGGAGTTCCCCACCCGCATATACGACGGCGTCACGCTGGAAGCGGGGGTGTACGACGCACTGATCGTCTCTCTCGGCACGGGCGCGGGCGCGAACTGGTGGTGCGTCGTCTATCCGCCGCTGTGTTTTGCGGGCGAGGGCACGGGCGACGTGCGCTACGCCTCCCGCATCGCGGAGATCATCCGAGATTTCTTCGGCGGATAAGCGGAAAAATTCAAACGGCAAAGAGGAGGAGAGATGAAAAAGACACTTCGTGCGGGCGCTCTTGCGCTCGTGCTCGCGGCGGCGTTCGCAGGTTCCGCGCTCTACACCATGCATACGGCGGAGCGGGACACGGCGGTCATCGTCGCGCAGGCGGCGACGACGCTGCGCAAGGGAAGCAGCGGCGAAACGGTGCGCCGCATGCAGACAAAGCTCATCCGCTGGGGATACCTGAGCGGACAGGCAGACGGCATTTTCGGGAGCAAGACGGAACAGGCGGTGCGCCTCTTCCAGAGCAAGAACGGGCTTAAAGTCGACGGCGTCGCGGGGCCTGCGACCTTCAATGCGCTGGGCATGACGGAGGAGGCGGGGAGCTCGTCTTCGTCCTCGTCCTCGTCCACCGAGTCGGACACCTACCTTCTGGCGCGGTGCATCTACGGCGAGGCGCGCGGCGAGAGCTATACCGGCCAGGTCGCGGTGGGCGCGGTGGTGCTCAACCGCGTGGAGAGCGCGCAGTTCCCCAACACGATCGCGGGCGTCATCTACCAGCGCCACGCCTTCACGGCGGTCAGCGACGGGCAGATCAACCTGACGCCCGACGAGACGGCGATCTCCGCCGCGCGCGACGCGCTCAACGGCTGGGACCCGACAGGCGGATGCCTGTATTACTACAACCCCGCGACTGCGACCAGCGAATGGATCTTCAGCCGCGAGGTAGTCGTGACCATCGGCAGACACGTATTCGCGATCTGACGCGCGAGAGGAGGGAGACATGAGAGAGGACGACATCCGACAGGAAGAAGAGGAGAGCCGCCGCCGCGTGCGCGAAGCGCAGCGGCGCGCGGAGGAGAAGAGCGCGCGGCGCGCGCTCGAAGAGGAAAAGCGCTCGCGCGAGGCGGGCGGCGGCGAAAAGAAGAGCGTGGGCGGCTGGATCGCGGCGGTGGTGTCGCTGTCCGTGGCGGTGCTCGCGCTGGGCGCGGTGGTCACCGTGGGGTATTTCGACCTGCGCGACGCGAAGAGATCGCTCGCAGACGGGATGCGCGGCGCGGTGTACGAGTTCGCGGGGCTGGTCGAGGACCTGGACGCAAGCCTCGCAAAGGCGCGCCTCACGCAGAGCGACCGCGAGATGCAGAAGGTGCTCACCGACGTGCTCGTGGACAGCGTGCTCGCGGAGAAGTGCCTGGAGGCGTTCCCCGTGGACAGCCACGCGGCAGAACAGCTGACCGCATACGTCAATCGCACGGGCGACTATGCCCGCACGCTGCTGCACAAGCTCGCGTCGGGCGTCTCGCTCAGCGAAGAGGAGCGCGAGGTGGTGGACTACCTCTGCGAGACGACGGGCAAGGTGCGCGCGGCGCTCCCCGCGCTCGTCGAGGGCGCGAACGGCGGGTTCGACAAGCTGACCGAGGGCTTTTCGGTTCCCTTCGGCAAGCTCAACGAGCCGGTCACCGAGGTGCCCAAGAGCATCGAGGACGGCCCTTTCGCGCAGGGCAGCGCAAAGCGCGAGAGCGAGTACCTGAAAGGGGAGCGCGCGCTGAGCGACGCGGAGCTCTTCCGCGCGGCGGAAAAGGCGCTTTCGCCCCTTTCGCCCGTGGGTCTGCGCGCGGACGGCTGCACGCAGAGCGGCGAGGGATACGCCTGCTTCCGCTTCGAGGACGAGGCGGGCAACGGCTACAGCGCGCAGCTGAGCGTGCGCGGCGGCAGGCTCGCCCTGCTGACGGGGTTCGCGCCCTGCGGCAAGGAAAACTACGACGCGGACGCCTGCGCGCAGATCGCGCAGAAATTCCTCGAGGGCTGCGGCTATGCGGACATGACGCCCGTCTGGACGGGTGAAGCGGGCGGCGCCTGCGTGATCAACTTCGTGCGCGAGCAGGACGGCGTTCTGCTCTACCCCGAGATGATCAAGGTCAAGGTGTGTGAGGCGCGCGGTACGGTGACGGGCTTCGACGCGCACGCCTGGCTGGTCAACCACCGCGAGCGGGAGCTTCCCGTGCCGACGGTGCCGATGGAGCGCATCCGCGCCAACGCCGAGAGCCGCATGGAGCTGTACGGCATCCGCACCGCGCTCATCCCCTGCGAGGGGGAGGAGGTGCTCGCCTACGAGATCCGCGGCGAGTACGGCGGCAGGGTGTACTACGCCTACGTGGACGCCCTGACGGGCGAGACGGCGGACATCTTCACGCTCGTGCACACGGACGGAGGGGACAAACTGCTTTGACGGAGAAAGACCGCGCAATTTTGCGCGGTTTTTTTCGAGCGGTGATTGACAAAAAGGGGAAAATCGTTTATAATTGAAGAAGAGTCCCGCGAAAGTCGGGAGCGGCGTGCGCGCGGTGCGCACGGGGAAAACACATGCAATCGGAGAGGAGATCATGCAGAAAGTCAATCAGACATTGAAGGGGATCCGCGTGGACGAACTGTCCTTCCGCCTCAACGGCATCCGTCCGCAGGCAGGGGGCAAGTTCGATCTCAAGCCCGCCTTTTCGCGCCGCGTGCGCAGGGCGGTCGAGAACGAAAATGTGATGTTCGTCTCGCTCAGCGTAAAGATAGAGAGCACAAAGGAGATGCCCAAGCCCTTTGACATCGCCGTCGTCATGACGGGCGTGTTCGAGACGGAAGCGGGCACGGACGCGGAGAAAAAGGCGGCGGTCGCGGACGCGACGGCGGTGCTGTATCCCTACCTCCGCGCGACGGTGACCGGGCTTACGGGCACGGCGATGACCTCGCCGCTGGTGCTGCCAGTCGTAAACGGCGTCCTCTTCCCCGAAGACAGGGATACGGACGGCGAAGTGTTCAGCTGAGGAGGCGTTTCATGAACAGAGAGGAGATCAAAAAGATCCTGCCCCACCGCGAGCCCATGCTCCTGCTCGACGAGGTCGAGATCAACGAGGCTGGCGAATCGGTCGGAAAATACACCGTCAAGGGCGACGAGTTCTTTTTGCAGGGGCACTTCCCCGGCAATCCGATCGTGCCCGGCGTCATCCAGTGCGAGATGATCGCGCAGGCGGCGGTCGCGCTCATTCCCGACACCAAGGACGCGGTCCCGATGTACACGGGGCTGAACAACGTCAAGTTCAAAAACCCGCTTCTGCCCGGCGACACGGCGGTCATGACCGTCGCGCTGACCGCGCGCAAGGGCATCTTCTGCTTTGCCAAAGGCAGGCTGGAAGCGAACGGAAAACTCTGCACGAGCGCTGAGTTCTCCTTTGCCATCGTACCCAAAAAAGCATAAAAGGCATTTTCTGCGCGCCCGCAGTATGCGGGCGCGCCCTTGTTTTATGCCGCAATTTCCGCTTTTTTGCAATATGGCTTGACTTAACGGGGCAAATTTACTATAATAAAGCAAGGAACTTTGCTCTTTGCCGCGCGAAAAAGCGCGGGAAAAAAGAGCGGGAGCGATCGAATATGTCAATGTATATTGCGGGCACGGGCAGCGCCCTCCCGCGCAAAATCGTAACAAACGACGACCTGGCGCAGATGATGGACACCTCGGACGAGTGGATCTACACCCGCACGGGCATCCACCGCAGGCACGTTCTCACCGACGAGCGTCTGGACGATCTCGCGATCGCCTCGGCCAAGCTCGCGCTGGAAGACGCGGGGCTGGACGGCGCCGACATCGACCTCATCCTGTGCGCGACCATGCGCGCGGACACCTTCACCCCTTCGCTCGCCTGCACGGTGGCGGGGGCGATCGGCTCGCACGCGCCCGCGTTCGACCTCAACGCCGCCTGCGTCGGCGTGCTTTACTGCATGGAGACGGCGGACGCGTTCATCTCGACGGGCAGGGCGAAAAACGTCCTGATCGTGTCCGCGGAGGCGATGAGCAAGCTGGTGGACTGGCAGGACCGTTCCACCTGCGTGCTGTTCGGCGACGGCGCGGGCGCGATGGTGGTGCGCGAGGGCGAGGGCAGGCTCGCGGGCGTGCTCACCTCCGACCCGTCCTTCTTCATCCATATGCCCAACGTCGAGGGGGTGAACAACCCCTTCAATCAGATCGCACAGGAGCCGCTCGCCATGCACATGGACGGCGGCGAGGTGTATAAATTCGCGGTCAACGCGATGGGGCACCGCATCGAAGAGGTGTGCGCGCAGGCGGGGCTTTCCCCCGCGGACATCGACTGGTACCTTCCGCACCAGGCGAACGTGCGCATCATCGACGCGAGCCTCAAAAAGTTCCGCATCGAGAAGAGCAAAGTGCTCCTCAACATCGCCGACTGCGGCAACATGAGCGCGACGTCGGTGATGGTCCTGCTGGACCAATTCGCCCGCAAGGGCACCTTTCACACGGGAGACAAGCTGCTCCTGGTCGCCTTCGGCGGAGGGCTGACCAGCGGCGCTGTCATCATAGAATGGAAAAAAGACCAAAAAAATTAAAATCGATTTGAAAAGGAGAACAAAAATCATGACTACGTTGGAAAAATTGAAGGAAATCCTCAGCGAGTGCAAGGGCGAAGACCTCAACATCACGCCCGAGACCACCTTCGACGAGCTGGAGTTCGACTCCCTCGACAAAGTGGACATCGTCATGCAGATCGAGGAGGCGTATGACATTTCCCTCGGCGACAACATGCAGCTCTCCACCATCGGCGAACTCATCGCGAAGATCGACGAGGCGGTCGCCAACAAGTAAGAAGGCGACGACATGCAGACAAAACTCACAAAACTCCTGGGAATAAAATACCCGATCATCCAGGGCGGCATGGCATGGATCGCGGACGCGTCCCTCGCGAGCGCGGTCTCCAATGCGGGCGGCCTCGGCATCATCTCGGCGATGAACGCGAACGCCGACTGGGTGCGCGAGGAGATCCGCAAGTGCCGTACGATGACGGACAAACCCTTCGGCGTCAACATCATGCTGATGAGCCCGCACGTCGAAGAGGTGGCGAAGATGGTCGCCGAAGAGCGCGTCCCCGTCGTCACCACGGGCGCAGGCAACCCCTCGCGCTTCATCAAGATGTGGAAAGAGGCGGGCATCATCGTGCTGCCCGTGGTCGCCTCCACCGCGCTCGCGAAGATGGTCGAGCGCGCGGGCGTCGACGCCGTGATCGCCGAGGGCGGCGAGAGCGGCGGGCACGTCGGCGATCTCACGACCATGGCGCTCGTGCCGCAGGTCGTGGACGCGGTCTCTCTGCCCGTCGTCGCGGCGGGCGGCATCGGGGACGGCAGGGGCGTCGTCGCCGCATTCGCGCTGGGCGCGTGCGGCGTGCAGATGGGCACCCGCTTCCTCGTCGCCAAGGAGTGCACGGTCAGCGACGCCTATAAAAAGAAGGTGCTCGCGGCGAAGGACATCTCCACGATGGTCACGGGCAGGCGGCTGGGCCACCCCGTCCGCGCCATCAAGACCACATACACCAACGCCTATGCCAAGCTGGAGGCGGATTCCAACTACCCCGACGAAAAGCTCGAGGAGTTCGGCGTCGGCTCTCTGCGCAAGGCGGCGAAGGAGGGCAACGTCGAGGAGGGCTGCTTCCTCGCCGGCCAGATCGCGGGCATGGTCAACCGCGAACAGCCCGCCGCGGAGATGATCGAAGAGATCATGTCGCAGGCGGAAAAACTGATGGAGGGCGTCAAATGGGAGGTGTAGCCTTTCTGTTCGCCGGGCAGGGGGCGCAGGTCCCCGGCATGGCGGGCGACGTCAGGGACCTTCCCAAGGTCAAGGCGCTCTTCGATCTCGCCGAGGGCATCCGCCCCGGCATCGTGGACAAGATGCTCTGCGGCACGCAGGAGGAGCTCAACCGCACCCTGCTGACCCAGCCGACCATGTTCCTCGCCGACCTCGCCTACGCCTACGCGAAGGAAGAGGAGCTCGGCGCGCCCGAATGCGTCTGCGGATTTTCCGTGGGCGAAGTTCCCGCGCTCTGTTTTGCGGGGGTGTTGTCCGAGGCGGACGCCTTCCGCACCATCTGCAAGCGCGCGGAGTTGATGGAGGCGTACACCGAGCGGGTCAAAGGCTGCATGATCGCGGTCATCGGGCTTTCGAGCGACGCGGTGGAGGCGCTGTGCGACGGCACCGACACCCATCCCGCCAACTACAACGGCTCCAAACAGACGGTCGTCGCCTGCAAGGCCTCCGCGGAGGAGGCGTTCACCGCCAAAGTCAAGGCGGCGGGCGGCAGGGCGATGAAGCTGCGCGTTTCGGGCATGTTCCACTGTCCCGAACTTCTCCCCGAGGCGGAGCGCTTCGAGGAATTTCTGCGCACCCTCTCGTTCGGTGCGCCGCGCATGGACGTGTACGCAAACCTCACGGCGAAGCCGTACGAGGGCGATTTTGCGCGCACGCTCGCGCAGCAGATGTGTTCCCCCGTCCGCTTCACGGCGACGGTCGCGGCGATGAAGGCGCGCGGCATCGGGGAATTTGTCGAAGTCGGACCCGGCAAAGTGCTGACGGGTCTCGTCGCGCGCGGCTGAGCGGCGCGAAGACAGGCGCGTACAGGCGCGCAACAAAATTCAAAAACGACGGGGGAGGCGCCGCCCTTGCGGGCGGCGCCTCCGCCCCTCGCGCCCGCACGCGCGGGCGCGAAAGGGAGTTTCAGATATGGAAAAAAGGATCGCACTGATCACGGGTGCGGGCAGGGGCATCGGCGCGAAGATCGCGCTCACCCTCGCCGCCGAAGGCACCGACGTCGCGGTCGTCGATTACAGCGACGAGGCCGCGGCAAAGGAGACGATGGACGCGCTCGCGGCGGCGGGCGTCACCGCGCGCTATTATAAATGCGACGTCTCCGATTTCAACGCGACGAAGGAAGTCGTCGACCGCGTGGTCAAGGATTTCGGCAAGATCGACATCCTCGTCAACAACGCGGGCATCACCGCGGACAAACTTCTCATGCGCATGGACGAATCGGACTGGGACCGCGTGCTCAACATCAACCTTAAAGGCTGTTTCAACATGGTGCGCCACGTCACGCCCTACATGATGCGCAAGCGCTACGGCCGCATCGTCTCCATCAGCTCGGTGGTCGGGCTCATGGGCAACGCCGGGCAGGCGAACTATTCCGCGTCCAAGGCGGGCATCATCGGCCTGACCAAGACGGTCGCCAAGGAGTTCGGCTCCCGCGGCGTCACGGCGAACGCGGTCGCGCCCGGCTTCATCAAGACGGCGATGACGGACGCGCTGACCGAGGAGCAGAAACAGGCGATGCACAAGCTCATCCCGCTCGGCTCGCTGGGCGAGACGGAGGACATCGCGCAGGCGGTGCGTTTCCTCGTCTCGGACGCGGCGCGCTACATCACGGGCGTCGTCCTCCGCGTGGACGGCGGCATGTGCATGTGACGGAAGGAAGATCAGGCAGGAGGTTCGACATGGACAGAAGAGTAGTGGTCACGGGTCTCGGGGCGGTCTCGCCCCTCGGCAACGACGTAAAGACGACCTGGGAAAACATGAAAAAGGGCGTGAACGGCATCGACACGGTGACCAAGTTCGACGCGAGCGAGTTCAAGTGTTCGCTCGCGGGCGAGGTGCGCGGGTTCGATCCCACGCTGTACATGCCCAAGGGCGAAGTCCGCAAGACGGACGTCTACACGCAGTACGCGGTCGCGGCGGCGACGCAGGCGTACGAAGACAGCGGCATGACCGCGGAGAGCATCGCGCCCGAGCGCTTCGGCGTGTACATCGGGTCGGGCATCGGCGGCATCCAGACGCTCGTCACCGAGCACACCAAGCTCATCGAAAAGGGCGCCGGCAGGGTCTCTCCCTTCTTCGTGCCCATGATGATCTCCAACATCGCCTCGGGCACGGTCGCGATCAAATACAACGCGCAGGGCCCGAACATCGGCATCGTCACGGCGTGCGCGACCTCGACCAACAGCATCGGCGAGGCGGTGCGCGTCATCCGCCACGGCTATGCGGACGCGATGCTCGCGGGCGGCAGCGAGGCGGCGATCATCCCGCTGTGTTTTGCGGGATTCATCAACTGCCAGGCGCTCTCGCAGAGCACGGACAAGGACCGCGCGTCCATTCCCTTTGACAAGGAGCGCGGCGGGTTCGTGATGGGCGAGGGCGGCGCGGTGCTCATGCTCGAGGAGTACGAGCACGCGAAGGCGCGCGGCGCGAAGATCTACGCCGAAGTGGTCGGCTACGGCTGCACCAACGACGCCTATCACATGACGGCACCCAACCCCGAGGCGATCGCCTCCGCAAAGGCGATCGAGATCGCCGCGAAAGAGGGCGGCATCGTCGGCGGCAGGGACGTCTACGTCAACGCGCACGGCACGGGCACCCCGCTCAACGACAAGACGGAGACCAACGCGCTCAAGCGCGCGTTCGGGCAGGACGCGTACAAGCTGCACGTCTCCTCCACCAAGTCGATGACGGGCCACATGCTCGGCGCGGCGGGCGGCATCGAGGCGCTCGCGTCCGTGCTCGCGCTGTACGAGGGGGTCATCCCTCCCACCATCAACTACCGCGTGCCCGACGAGGAATGCGACCTCGACGTCACGCCCAACACGGCGCAGGAGGCGGATCTCAGGTTCGCGCTCTCCACGTCGCTCGGCTTCGGCGGACACAACGGCTGCCTCGCCTTCAAAAAGATCTGAAAAAAGAGACTTCCCGCGCCCGCGGAAGGCGCGCAGGCGCGGGGTCTTTGAATGTTTGAATCTTTGAATCGTAGAAAAAGGAGCAACAGAAAATGGACAAGAAAAAGTTGCGCGAATACATCGCCCTGTTCAAGGAGAGCGGGCTGATGAAGATGGAGCTCACCGAGAGCGGCGACGGCGAGAATTTCACGCTCAAGCTGGAGAGCGCGTCCGCGCAGGCGGCGGTCCCCGCCGTGCAGTACGTCGCGGCGCCGCAGACCGCGCAGGCCCCGCAGGAAAAGCCGCAGCCGATGGAAGAGGTCGCGGACATCAAGGACTACAACAAATACAGGGACGTCAAGTCGCCGATGGTCGGCATCTTCTACACCGCGCCGTCGCCCGACGCGGAACCCTTCGTCAAGGTGGGCAGCAAGGTCAGAAAGGGGGATACGCTGTGCATCATCGAGGCGATGAAGCTGATGAACGACGTCGTCGCCGAACAGGACGGCGAGATCGTGGAGATCTGCGCGGAGAACGGCTCGCTGGTCGAGTTCGGGCAGATCCTGTTCAAGATCTTCTGAGAAAGAGAAGATCCGAAAAGAGAAAGATCGAAAGAGAGCGCTCCGTCCGCAGCGGCGGCGGGGCGGCCTTTCCCGCGGCGGCAGGGGGGAAAGAAACGGGCACGCGGGAGCAGAGGGGCGGCAGGTCCGCCAGAGCGCCACAGAGGTCAATATGTTCAGTAAAATTCTAATCGCAAACCGCGGCGAGATCGCCGTTCGTATCATACGCGCCTGCAACGAGATGGGTATCCATACCGTCGCCGTCTATTCGGAGGCGGACGCGCAGTCGTTGCACGTCAACCTCGCGGACGAGAGCTACTGCATCGGCCCCGCGATCCTCAAAGACAGCTACCTCAACATGACCGCCATCATCGACGTCGCGATCGCGACGGGCTGCCAGGCGATCCACCCGGGGTACGGGCTCCTCAGCGAGAACCCGCGCTTCGCGGAGCTGTGCGAAAAGTGCAATATCAAATTCATCGGCCCGAGCTGGCAGGTCATCGCCAAGATGGGCGACAAGGACGAGGCGCGCCGCACCATGAAGGCGGCGGGCGTGCCCGTCGTGCCGGGCCTGGACGAGATCTGCGACGTCGCGGAGGCAAAGAAGTTCGCGGCGCAGATCGGCTATCCCGTCATCGTCAAGGCGAGCGCGGGCGGCGGCGGCAGGGGCATCCGCATCGTGCAGAAGGAAGAGGACTTTGAAAACGCGGTGCTCACCGCGTCCGCGGAGGCGCAGAGCGCCTTCGGCAACGGCAAGGTCTATCTCGAAAAATTCCTCACCGACGTCAAACACGTCGAGATGCAGATCGTCGCCGACAACCAGGGCAACGTCGTCTGCCTCGGCGAGCGCGACTGCTCCATGCAGCGCAAGAACCAGAAGCTGATCGAGGAGAGCCCCTGCGTCACCCTCAAACCGCAGGTGCGCGAGAAGATGATGGAGGCGGCGGTGCTCGCGGCAAAGACGGTCAACTACGTCTCCCTCGGCACCATCGAGTTCCTGCTCGACCGCAACGACAACTTCTATTTCATGGAGATGAACACCCGCCTGCAGGTGGAGCACCCCGTCACCGAATACGTGTCGGGCATCGACATCGTCAAGTGGCAGATCCGCATCGCGGCGGGCATCGAATTTCTCTACAAACAGGAGGACATCCGTCTGCGCGGCTGTGCGATCGAGTGCCGCATCAACTCGGAGGACGCGCGCATGGGCTTCCGCCCCAGCTGCGGCAAGATCAACCTCCTGCACATCCCCGGCGGGCCGTGGGTGCGCTTCGACACGGCGATCTACCAGGACTACACAATTCCGCCCTATTACGACAGCATGATCGGCAAGCTGATCGTCTACGCGCGCGAGCGCGGCGAGGCGATCCGCAAGATGCAGGCGGCGCTGTGCGAGCTGGTCATCGACGGCGTACATACCAACGCCGAGCTTTCCAGCGACATCCTCGCCCAGCCAGAATTCCGCGACGGGACCTATTGCACAAACTTCCTCGACAAATTCCTCAAAGAGTACACAAAATAACGCGAAATAACGCAGGCAACCCAACGGCGTGCGCGGGCAAGCGCGCGCAAAGGAGAGAGCTTTGATATTCGAAGAATTTAAAAAGTTTTTCTTTAAAAAGCCGAAGAACGCGCTGGAGGGCGCGGAAGATCCCGCATCCCCTCCGCCCGAAGAGGCGTCCATTCCCGACAAACTCGCGGAAAAATGCGAGAAGTGCGGCAAGATCATCCTCTCGGACGAGATGAAGGAGAACTTCGGCGTCTGCCCCAAGTGCGGGCACTATAAAAAACTGACCGCGCGCGAGCGCATCGCGCTGTGTGCGGATTCCTTTGAAGAGCTGTTCCGCGGCGAGCGTGGCGAAAACCCGCTTGATTTCCCCGGCTACGGCGAAAAACTCGCCGCGCTCCGCGCAGGGACGGGCGAGGACGACGGCGTCGTGTGCGGCGTCTGCGAGATAGGCGGCGTGCGCACGGCGGTCTTTTCGATGGACTACCGCTTTATGATGGGCAGCATGGGCCACACCGTCGGAGAGAAGATCACGCGCACCTTTGAATACGCGACCGAAAACCGCCTGCCCGTCGCGGGCTTCGTGCTTTCGGGCGGCGCGCGCATGCAGGAGGGCATCCTCTCGCTGATGCAGATGGCAAAGACGAGCGCCGCCGTCGCGAAACACGGCGAGGCGGGGCTCTTGTACATCTCCGTCCTGACCGATCCGACGACGGGCGGCGTCTCCGCCTCCTTCGCCTTCGAGGCGGACATCATCGTCGCGGAGAAGGGCGCGCTCATCGGGTTTGCGGGCCCGCGCGTCATCGAACAGACCATCCGCCAGAAGCTCCCCGAGGGCTTCCAGCGCGCGGAATTTTTGCAGGAAAAGGGCTTCGTCGACCTCATCGTCGAGCGCAGGGAGATGCGCGACACGCTCGCGCGGCTTCTGAAGCTGCACTGCGGGGAGGTGAGCGCATGACCGCATATGAGATCGTAAAGAAGAGCCGCGAAAAGGGCAGGCCCACCGCGCTCTGCTACATACGCGAGATCGTGGAGGACTTCGTCGAACTGCACGGCGACCGCCGCTATTCGGACGACCGCGCGATCGTGGGCGGCGTCGGAAGGGTGGGCGGCATGCCCGTCACCGTCATCGGCATCGAAAAGGGCGCCGACACGCAGGACAAGATCGCGCACAACTTCGGCTGCGCGCACCCCGAGGGCTACCGCAAGGCGGTGCGGCTGATGAAGCAGGCGGAGAAATTCCGCCGTCCCGTGCTCTGTTTCGTGGACACGTCGGGCGCATACTGCGGCATCGGTGCGGAGGAGCGCGGCCAGAGCGAGGCGATCGCGACCTCTATTTTGGAGATGATCCGCCTGCGCACGCCCACGCTCTCCGTCATCATCGGCGAGGGCGGCAGCGGCGGCGCGCTGGGGCTTTGCGCCGCGGACGAGGTCTGGATCACCGAGACTTCCACCTATTCGGTCATTTCGCCCGAGGGCTGCGCCTCCATCCTCTGGAAGGACGCGGCGAAGGTGGAACAGGCGTGCGACTGCCTCAAACTCACCGCAAACGACCTGATTTCCCTGCACGCCGTCGAGCGCGTGGTGGAGGAGAAGGGCTTTTCCGAAGAATTTTTTGCAGGGCTCGGCCGCGACATCGCCGCCTTCTTCGCCTCGAAGAGGGGGGAGGATCCCGCCGCGCTCGTCGAGAAACGCTACGCGCGCTTCCGCAAATTCTGACATAGCATAGGAGGAAAATCATGATTGCCATCGTGACCGATTCGTCGGTAGGCTATTCGACGGCGGAGATCGCCAGCCGCGGGATACTCAGCGTGGTGCCCGTCAATTATCAGATGGGCTCTGCCTTTTTCGAGGAACACGCGAGCGACCGCAACGGCGACTACATGGCGGTGCTCGCCAAGTCCTCGCCCTGCAAGACGGCGCAGCCCGCCCTCTCCAATTTCCTCTCGGCATTCCGTTCCCTGCGCGATCGGGGCTGCGACATCGTCTGTATCGTGCTCTCGTCCGCGCTGTCGGGGACTTATTCCTCGGCGTGTTTTGCCGCCGACCAGGTGGGCGGGAACATCCGCGTCATCGACTCGGCGACCATCGGCCCGGGCATGCATCTGCTCGTGGACGAGGCGGTCAACATGGTCAAGTGCGGACTGTCCTTCGAAGAGGTGGTGCGCAACGTCGAGAGCATCAAGCGCAAGATCGGCATCGTCTTCACCGTCGAGACGCTGGAGCGGCTGATCGCGGGCGGCAGGCTGAACAACGCCAAGGCAAAGACCTCGCTCAACCTTCGCCCCGTGTTCGAGCTCAAGGGCAAGATCCTCTTCCGCGGCAATGCGCGCGGCACGCGCGAACGGTTGGAGGAAATGTGTTCGCTCATCCCCGAAAACGCCCGCCGCATCATCATCGGGCGCTGCGGCGAGGGCACACCCGTGGAGGAGTTCACGCAGATGCTCCGCACCCGTTACCCCGCGGTGTACCTGCACCAGCGCGTGGTCGGGCCGGTGCTGAGCATCCACCTCGGCGAAGGCGCGTTCGGCGTCGCCTACGTCCTCAAAGACTGAAACCCGCTGCCGCGCCCCACGCGGCAGCCTCTTTTTGTGTCATGAAAAAGCGACTTCTGTTCCTGCGCGACGGCACGGCGGGCACCGTGCTCGTCGCCTATCTCTTCATCGCGGGGCTGGTGCTCCTGCCCACCCGCTGGCTGGGCGAACTGGTCGGCGCACGGGGCGACACGGCGGAATACCTCGGCATCGGGCTGATGCGCCTCCTCCTGTGCGGCGTGCTCCTCTTTCTGATGTACCACATGGACATCCGCAAGAGGTTCCTGCCCCGCGGCGCGATCGCGCTGCTCGCTTCTCTCCCCGCGCTCGTCATCGCGGTCAACAACCTGCCCATCCTCTCGCTCGCGGCGGGCACCACCCGCCTCACCGCATCCCCTCAGGCCGTCGCCGCGTTCGCGCTGCAATGCGTCGGCGTCGGGCTGTTTGAAGAGATCGCCTTCCGCGGCATCCTCTTTCCCTATATTTTGGGCATGACGGGCACGGACGTGCGCGGCAGGTTCGCCGCCGTCCTGGTCTCGGGCGGGCTGTTCGGCGCGCTGCACCTCGTCAACCTTCTCGGCGGCTTTTCGGGCGGTGTGTTTTTGCAGGTCGGGTATTCCTTCCTGCTCGGCTGTATGCTCGCCGTGTGCGTGTTCTGCGGCGCGGGCGTGCTTGTCTGCGCGCTCGTGCACGCCGTCTACAACTTCTGCGGCAACGTCGTCTGGGAATGCGGCAACGGCACCTTTTCCCTCATCTGGACGCCCGCGGAGATCGCGCTGACCGTCGTCGTCTCTCTCACCGTCGCGGCGTTTTACGTGCTTTTCCTGTATAAAACGCGCCCCGCGGCGGGCGTTGCGCTCGAAAAGCTTTTCCCGCAGGACGGCGAAAGCGGCGAAGGGGAGGACGGAAAGGGAGGGGAGTCATGAACGCGCAGTTGTCTCTCGGAAGGCAGAGAGTGCGGGAATTTGCAAAATATGCGTCGGCGAGCGTCCTCGGGATGGTCGCCGTTTCCGTCTACATCCTCGCGGACACCTTTTTCGTCTCGGCGCGGCTGGGCGGGACGGGGCTCGCGGCGCTCAACCTCGCCATCCCCGCCTACAACATCATCCACGGCGTCGGGCTTCTGTTCGGCGTGGGCGGGAGCACGCGCTACGCCGTCTGCCGCAGCCGCGGCGACGAGCGCGGCGCGCATGAGGTGTTCTCGCACACCCTTCTGCCGCTCGCCTTTTTTTCGGTGTTGTTCTGCGTGCTCGGCGCCTTTTTCGCCTCGCCGCTCGCAACCCTTCTCGGCGCGGACGAACAGACGCACGCGCTGACGGAGGTCTACCTGCGCGTGTTGCTTTTGTTCTCGCCCGCCATCCTGTTCAACGACTTCTTTCTCTGTTTTCTGCGCAACGACGGCGCCCCCCGCCTCGCGATGTGCGCGATGATCGTCGGGAGCTTCGCGAACATCCTCCTCGACTACGTCTTTCTCTTCCCCTGCGGCATGGGCATGTTCGGCGCGGTATTCGCGACGGGCATGTCGCCCCTTCTCGGCGTCGGCATCGCGCTGGTGTACAGTTTTCGCGGCAAGAGCGGGTTCCGCCTGCTCCCGCCCCGTCCCAGCCTGCACAGGTTCGTCGATTCCTTTCTGCTCGGCTTTCCCGCGTTTGTCGAGCAGTTTTCGAGCGCGGTCGTGATCTTTGCGTTCAACGCCCTGCTCTACGGGCTGATCGGCAACACGGGCGTCGCGGCATACGGCGTCACCGCCAACCTCTCGCTCGTCGTCGTGGCTGTGTTCTCGGGCGTGGGGCAGGGGACGCAGCCCCTTCTCAGCCGCGCGCACGGACGTGAGGACGCGGCGGGCGAACGCGCCTGTTTTCTGCTCGCGCTCGGCACCTCGCTCTTTTTCTCGCTCGCGCTGTATGTGGCGGTGTTCTTCTTCGCGGAGCCGATCGCCGACCTGTTCAACAGGGAGCACGACCCCGCCCTGCGCGAGATCGCCGCGCAGGGACTTCGGCTGTATTTTCTCGGCGCGCCCTTTGCGGCGTTCAACGTGATCGTGTGCGCCGCATTCTCGGCGACCGAGCGCGCGCTTCCCTCGCACGCCGTCGCGCTCGCGCGCGGGCTGGTCTTTCTTCTGCCCGCCGCATTCGCCCTCGCCGCGGCGGCGGGCGTTGCAGGCGTCTGGCTGTCCTATCCGCTCGCGGAGGGGCTCGCCGCCCTTCTCGGCGCGGCGTTCCTCTTTCTCGGCGCGCGCAGGCGCGCCCGCGCGAAAGAGTTTTCGGAAGGGGAGCGCGCGGACGCGTGAGCGCTTCCCGCATATCTTTAAAAAGAACGCCCGCCCGCGCAAAACCTTGCGCGGGCGAACTTCTTATATTCCGCGTGCTTTGCTTAAAAAAGAACGCCCGCCTGCGCAAAAACCCTGCGCGGCGGCGCGTTTCCTTTTTCGGCGCGCGCCTTTGCGTGCGCCGTCCTTGTCGCGGAAAATTGCGCGCGGACTATTGTTTTTCCTCCCACATCTGCGCAAATTCGCTGATGCGGCTCTTTCCCGTCGGCAAGCAATGGCGGTATCGGTCGATCAGAATGCGCTCGTTCTCGCTCAGCGCGCCGCTGAGCTTTACCTTTGTCTCTTCGTTTTCCCCTCTTCCGAGCAGGTAATCCACGCTCACGTCGAAATACTCCGCAAACAACAGCAGATACTCGTACGGCGCCTGCCGTATCTCGTTTTCGTAGTTGGCGATCGTCCCCGCGTTGATGCCGAGCTGACGCGCCAGCTCGCTCCGCTTGAGCCCGTTCTCTTCCCGCAGTGCCTTCAACCGAAACATCTCTTTCCCTCCCGTTTTTCAGTATTATACAAAATGAGTGAAAAATACGCGCTAAAAAACACAAAACGGTTGACTATTTTTCTTGAGGCTTATATAATGATACAAAATGTACGATTTAATACATTTTGTATAAAATACGGAGGCTGAGAAAAATGAAGGCGGCAAGAGCGCGTGAGGTGATGGAAGTGCTCCTGGACAAGCTCCCGGAGAAGAAGTGCATCGTCGTGCGGAACGCGCTTGCGGCGGCGGACGAGGGAAAGGAAGAGGCGGTGCTCGGGGCAAAGCTGCACGGAACGCTTTCCGTGGTGCTGTTGTCCGTCTTTCTCGGCTGGCTGGGCGTGGACAGGTTTGTCATCGGCGACGTGAGGCTGGGCGTCTGCAAACTTCTCTTCGGGTGGCTGACGCTCGGTATTTGGCCGTTGATCGACATCTTTTTCTGTTATAAAAAAGCGAAGCAGAAAAA